>BQMY01000079.1 GCA_022181065.1 Melioribacteraceae bacterium
ATTGTAAACGACCTTAACGGCAGAAGCAACAACAATTTTATTTCGGAGGAAATTTTCATAGAGGATGTGCTTTTCGCTCAAAGAACTACGGATAAACTGAGTGTAGTTGAAGATCATTTTATCATCCAAAAGGACTTAAGTCTGTTGTTTAATCCGGAGAACCGGCAACTAAGAGAAATCAGTGATGAGTTTGATAAGATTATTTTTAGTGATAATTCTCCCCAGTATGATTTTAACAAGGGAAAGTTTTCTATTTCGGAACCGATTGTAAACTCCCGCAAAAAATATACACTTGAGGAGATCAAATCGGCTAACCTGAGTACTCCTGATAAACTTTATCTTACATTCAAATATGAAAAGGAAGTATTCGGGCACATCAAGGAAAGATTTATAGAGATTTTCGCGTTTGTGAAAGACATTAAAATCGCCCCATATCAATTCCCGAAAGCTTTTCATGGAAGCGCCGTAAACGTTAATCATCCGGTTGTGCAAATAAAAGAAGAACATTCAGCTGAGTGGATTCATGAAATCTATATTTCATCCGGTATGAGCAGGACACTACTAAAACTTGCCGAGATTGAGCTCGCTTCAAATCACTCGATAATTATTATCGATGAACTTGAAAACAGCTTGGGAGCCAATTCCCTTGAGGTACTTGTCGACGAAATAAATTATAATGATTCCGATATTCAGTTTATTATCACAAGCCATCATCCGTATATCATACAAAATATTGACCCCGATACATGGCGGCTTGTGAAGCGCAACAGAAATAAGATCACAACACTCAGCGCTGAAAAAATTGGCATCGGTCTTTCCAAACATGACCGTTTTTTCGAACTCCTTAATACCGACGAATTCAGATCCGGAATAGAGCAGTAATGAATTTTTATCTTCTTACAGAAGGACGTACCGAAGAGTTGGTTTACAGATATTGGCTGACTTATATTTTCCCCGAGCTTAGACAGGTTCGTCATTTTAACCAGATTAAACAAAACAATTTTATTGTAAAATCATCTTCCGGTTACCCATTCAGAAACTCTATTCTATATGACGCTGTCGCCACTTGCAACCGTTTTCGAAATATAGATTACCTGATCCTGATCGCGGATAGCGATGATGAGGATGTTGAATCCCGTAAAAAGTTTATAACTGATCAGTTAAAACATGAAAAAATTGTAATGGAGAGGGGAACACTAAAAATCTTCCTGCAGAAACGGTGTTTTGAAACATGGTGCCTCGGTTCGTTGTTGTATAATTCTGTTCATTCAGATAAATATAACTATCAGAAATTCGTATCTTTTTACGATGTAAGTAAAAAAGATCCGGAACTTATGGGAAAACCTCACTGGTTTCGAAAATCAAATTCTATTTTTCATTTTTACTACTTCAGGGAAATGTTGAAGCAGAAAAAGCAAAAATACGCTAAAGCTCATCCCGGTATTGTTATGAGTAAATCGTTTTTCGAGGATATTGTTGAAAGAATTGAACAGAGTGAACACCTGAATACTTTTCGTGAATTTTATACATTTTTGAGCGGATTAAAAAAAGTTGACTGACCGGAATTACATAGAAAGAAGTTTCGACCTTGCATTACGCGGCAGCGGGTATGTGAGTCCCAATCCACTCGTGGGAGCTGTTATAGTTAAGGATGGTGAAGTGATATCCGAGGGGTGGCACGAAAAATATGGTGGTCCGCACGCTGAGGCAAACGCGATTAACAATTACACGGGCGACCTCTCCGGGTCAACCCTTTACTGCAATCTCGAACCTTGCTGCCATACAAATAAAAAGACACCACCATGCGCACCACTAATTATCTCTTCGGGAATTAAACGTGTTGTTATATCGAACCTTGACCCAAACCCCGAAGTTGCCGGCAAAGGTGTTTCCATGATGCAAGAATCCGGAATTGAAGTTGTCTCCGGAATTCTGGAGGAAAAAGGAAACGAACTCAACCGTTTTTTCTTCAAACATATAAAAACAAAGCAGCCTTATGTTTCTCTTAAGATCGCAGCTTCTCTTGACGGATTTATATCTACCGGGCGGGATGTGCAGACATGGCTTACAGGAAGTGAAAGCAAAAAGTACGTGCACAGCCTCAGAGCTTCTTACGATGCTGTTCTTGTTGGCGCTAGTACCGTAAAGGTTGATAACCCGAAATTAAATGTGCGCGAAACGGAAGGTAGAAACCCGATTAAAATTGTGGTTGACGGCAACCTATCAATAAATCCCGATGTTTCGTTAATTAGTGAAGAGCCGGAAAAACTGATTATCTACACCTCGGAGAATTCTAATCCGGATAAAATATCAAAATTGAGAAAAATGGGTGTAACGGTTGTTCCGGTTTCTTCAAATAGAGATAGCACTCTCGAACTTGCTAAAGTAGTTGCTGATATTGGTTCACGAGGACTTTCATCCCTTTTGGTCGAAGGGGGTGCAAACATCTTTTCTCAATTTGTGGCATCCGATTTGTTTGACGATATTCACCTGCTTACAGCTCCGGTTTTGCTGGGAAGCGGTCTCAATTTTGCGCCATTAAAAAACCGAAAAGAACTTAAAATTAAACGAAGCCAAAAAATTGGCGAAGATCAATTACTTCTGCTTACAAAATGACACTCTTTTAGTAATGATTTCATAAACTTTTTTTAATAGATTTACATTATGTTCACAGGTTTGGTTGAAGAAACCGGAAAAATATTAAATATAACATCGATCGGCGGTGGCAAAAGAATATCTTTCAGCGCGTCTAAAGTTCTTGAGGACTCGAAAATTGATGATTCAATCTGCGTAAATGGTGTGTGTCTAACCGTTGTAGGTATAGACAGTTCCTCCTTTACCGCTGAGGCTGTAGGTGAAACATTGGTTAAGTCCACATTGAGCAACGCGAAATCTGGTGATATTGTCAATCTGGAACGTTCCGTGCGTTTGATGGATCGTCTTGGCGGTCATCTTGTGCAGGGGCATGTTACCGGCACAGGTACAATCACCAATATTACCAACTATGGTGAAAATTATTATTTAGAGGTTGAACTTCCGACCGGCTCTGAAAAATATGTAATTGACGAAGGTTCTGTTGCGATTGATGGTATAAGTCTTACTGTAGCAAAGGTAAACGGCAGAAAAATAACACTTTCTGTTATTCCGCATACCTGGAAGGTTACTTCGCTAAATGGTAAATCGACCGGCGCAAAAGTTAACATAGAAGTTGATGTAATAGCAAAATATATTGAGAAATTATTAACTTCCGGTAAACCCGGAAATACACAGTCCTTTTCATCAGACTGGTTTAAAGAAATGGGATATTGATATGTTAGATATAAATTCCGGTCTTTCCAACCGGACATTTGATACGATTGAAGATGCGATTACCGATATTAAAAAAGGTAAGATGGTCATCGTTGTGGATGATGCGGATCGTGAAAACGAAGGCGATATCATTATGGCCTCGGAACTCGCTACACCCGAAGCTATAAATTTTATCACCAGGGAAGCACGCGGAATGGTGTGCGTTTCTATTTCTGAAGAGACAGCCCACAGACTTGACCTTAATTATATGGTTGAGAAAAATACGGCATTACACCAAACACCTTTTACCGTTTCTGTTGATTACATGCACGGTACCACTACAGGTATATCAGCGTTTGATCGCGCTAAAACGATACTGGCTCTTGCCGACACAAATTCCAAAGAGAGTGATTTCGCAAGACCTGGTCATATATTCCCCCTAGTAGCAAGAAAAGAAGGGGTTCTTAGACGAGCGGGACATACAGAGGCTGCCGCCGATCTTGCTGAGCTTGCCGGACTGAAACCTTCCGGGGTATTGTGCGAAATTCTGCATGAAGATGGCACTATGGCTCGTGTGCCTCAACTCCTTGAATTCGCAAAAAAACATAATCTTAAAATGATCACCATAGCCGACCTTATTGAATTCAGGCAGAACCGCGAAAAGCTTGTCAGGTGCAAGGTGAAGGTTGATCTGCCTTCCGACCATGGAAATTTCAAGTTACATCTTTACGAAAATATTCTTGACCCCAACGATAACTCTATGGCGCTGGTAAAAGGTGATGTTTCAACCAATGAACCTGTGCTTGTAAGAGTCCACTCGGAATGTTTCACCGGTGATGTTCTCGGTTCTCATAGATGCGACTGCGGCGACCAACTCCATAAAGCTATGCAGATGGTTGAGGCAGAAGGCAGGGGTGTAGTACTCTATATGCGTCAGGAAGGACGAGGTATCGGACTCGTTAATAAACTACTCGCCTATCATCTTCAGGAGAGAGGGCGTGATACTGTGGAGGCGAATGAAGAGCTGGGATTTAAATCAGATTTACGCGAATATGGTATTGGCGCCCAGATATTGAAAGACCTTGGTATTTCCAAATTGCGCCTGATGACCAACAATCCGCAGAAAATTATCGGCTTGCGTGGATACGGGCTCGAAATTGTTGAGCGAATACCGATTGAGGTTCAACCAAATGAAAGTAACCAGTTTTATCTTCAGACTAAAAAAGAGAAGATGGGACATTTATTTGAAAAAGCAATTTTTGAACATGGAATGAAATGATTAACGGAGGATTATAATGCCCAATACAATTCAGGGGATTCTCAACGCTAAAAATAAAAAGTTTGGTATTGTTGTTGGCAGATTTAACGAATTTATATCAAACAAACTTCTTTCAGGCTCCATTGATTGTCTTGAAAGACACGAGTGTGATACAAATGATATCACTGTAACATGGGTACCGGGCGCATTTGAAATTCCGCTGGTAGCTAAAAAAATGGCAGAAACCAAAAAATATGATGCCGTAATTTGCCTCGGTGCGGTTATTCGCGGTTCAACCCCGCATTTCGATTACGTCGCCGCGGAAGTCTCAAAAGGAGTTGCACATGTTGGTCTCGATACAGATGTACCGGTAATTTTCGGGGTTATAACTTCCGATACAATAGAGCAGGCAATAGAAAGAGCCGGAACTAAAGCAGGTAACAAAGGCTGGGATGCCGCTCTGACCGCCATCGAGATGTCTGATCTGATGAAGAAGATTTAACCGATCATACAATTTTTTCCTATCCTCATGCCCGAGTCCATCGGGCATTTTGTTTTTAAGGAATAGATTTCCGCCCCACCTAAGGTGGGTGAATTTCGCGGAAATGACAAACTAATGCCTCAAAGTCATACTCGAGAACGCGCGTATCCAGTTTTTGGGAGCATATTGACTCTCCTGACTTTTATAAGTTTTAGTCAACCTATTTCAGGACGAGACGACAAAAAAAAGCCCCGAATTTTGTTCGGGGCTTTTTTGATTAAGATAAATCACAAACTATTTTGTCAATTCTTTACATTTTTCATCGAATTGCGCGCGGTCGATTTTACCTTCTTTGAACTCATCATAGTACTCATGTACTTTTTGTTTTCTGGAGTCACGTTCTTCCGCAGTAATTTTTTGTTCGTCAGCCATTTTGTTTAATGTAGAAAGATGTGGCAGGCAGCATTCCATTTTCTGTTTGTCACCTTTAACTGCATTGTAGTCGTCTATTGTACCTGTACCGGTTTCCTTATTTACATAGTTTTCTGCTGCTTCCTGAGCTTTTGCCATTCCATCTTTTGCTAATTTCTGCACTGCATCACAACCTGTTAACGCAAAAAACGCAACCATTAAAAATACGATTACTTTTTTCATTTTATCTCCCTTATCAAGATATTAGTATCCCGAAATAATTTAAATTCAAATGATTATATTCCGGATTAATTATTTTTATTTCGTAATTAAATATATGGATATTTATTCTTGAATATCAACTATAAAGACCTTTATGTAGCCTTTAAATTTTTGTTAATTATTAAACTTTTTTCCACTAAATTTTGTCTTTAAAAGAAAAATGAAAGGGATACATGCAGATTAAATATTCAACTATTTTAGCTTTAATTTTTCTCTCTGTTTCTATTTCGGTTTTTGCCAGGGAAACATTGACAGGAAACATTATGATGGGAAAAGTTATCGATGCCAATACCGGGTCAAATCTTGAATTCGCGAATATTATTGTTCAGGATACCAATTTTGAACAGGTTAAAGGAACTGTTACAGGTACTGATGGTACATTTATTATCGGGGGACTTGATGATGGTACTTACCACCTTAAAATCAGTTATATAGGTTATGAACCTGATTCGCTGATGAACATTAAACTTGCCGGTAATAAAAGAATGAGATTGGGAGAGTTCAAACTTTCTCAGATTACCTACAGCACTGATGATGTGGTTGTCAGTAGCGAACGTGCTCCGATATCATATGAAATTGATAAAAAGGTCATCAATGTAAGTGAGCAGTTTACAGCTAGTTCCGGCTCGGCTGTTGATGTACTCGAAAATGTTCCTTCTGTTAATGTGGATATTGAAGGTAATGTTAGTTTGCGCGGAAGCAGCAGTTTTACTGTTCTTATTGATGGACGACCTACAATCATGGACGCCGCCGACGCGCTTGAGCAAATTCCCGCGGCAACTATTGAAAATATAGAGATCATTACTAATCCGTCGGCAAAGTATAATCCTGAAGGTACTGCCGGTATTATCAATATTGTTATGAAAAAGCAGGAAAGATCTGGTATGTCCGCTATTGTTGAACTAAATGGCGGATTAAATGAGAAGTATGGTGTTGAGTCTTTGTTCGATTACAAAACACAGGAATACGACTGGAAAGTAAACGTTGGCTACAGTAATCGCTTTTTTGATATGGATGATGTATCAGAACGAAGAACTACAACCGGAGGAATAACTTCTTACATTAACTCTGACGGCGGCTCTGAAAGGGGAAGAAAAAGATTTAATATTGAAACTGAATTTACCCTGTTCCCCGCATCTAATAATATTGTTACATTTGGCGGTCAATACAGAACAGGAGAGTCTTTAAGAAATTCAGCTCTAAACTACAATGAATGGACTTCGGACGATCCCGTTATCAATTTTTTCCGCAGTTCAAATGATAGATTTCGCTCTCGAAATTCTGCCGAAATTTTTGGAAACTACCTGCACAAATTTGGTGCAAACGGACATCAGATCATGACCGAGTTTGAGATAGAATATGACGAAGGTGATGAAGAAACCACAAATGAATTGTACCTCGGAAGTGATATCAGTGAAGGTAAAATATCCACCGAAAAAGGTCCCGGAAGAGAACTTCAATTTAAGTCTGATTATACTCTTCCTCTTGGTGAAGATTCAAAATTTGAGGCCGGTTATCAGATGGAGATGGAGTTTTCAGATGATAATACAGGCTCATACGATTACAATACCACAACAAATCAATATGATTATCAGGCTCAATTCAGTCGTCAAACCCGTTATGATAAAAGGGAGCACGCGGTTTATTCCATGTACGCTGGTAAACTTGGAGCTTTTGGATATCAAACCGGTTTAAGGGGTGAATATACAGGTAGAAAAATTGAAGTTGTAGAACAGAATCAGATATTCGAAATAGACAGGTTCGACCTCTTTCCATCCGTTCATATGTCTTATGAAATTGTCAAAGATCACCAGTTAATGGGTAGTTACACCAGAAGAATAAACAGACCGCGCGGCTGGAATCTTGAACCGTTCGAAACCTGGGTTGACGCTTATAATGTTCGTAAGGGTAATCCGGCACTTGAACCCGAGTTTGTTAACTCATACGAGTTTGGCTACCAGACATTCATCGGTAAAAGTATATTATCAGCAGAAACATATTTCCGCGAATCAAACAACAAAATTGAAAGAATCCGTACAACATATTCTCCCGGTGTTTCTCTTATGACATTCGAAAATGTTGGTAAAGATTATTCGCTCGGAACAGAATTGATGATTAACTTCGATCCTTTACAAAAATGGAATGTCAACCTGATGGGCAATATCTATAACTATAAGGTAGAAGGTGCCTTGAATGGTCAGGATTTTTCAAGGGAAAGTACCAACTGGGATTTGCGTTTCAATAACTCAATTCGCTTCAGCAAATCGACAATGCTGCAATTCAATCTGATGTATAATAGTCCGTCGGTTTCATCTCAGGGTGAACGTGAAGGATTTTTCCATACAAATGTTGCGATACGGCATGATCTGTTCGACCGTATGATCACTGCTGTACTGCAGATAAGAGATGTTCTTGGAACAGCCGAATATAAATTCACGACGGTATCAGACGGGTATTACGATTTCCGTCATGTAACACGAGAAAGTCCGATTGTTATGTTGAATATCAAATTTAACTTCAACAATTACAAGGACAGAAATCGCGGACGTGATGGAGGCGGTGATATGATGGGTGGTGAAGACGACTTTTAGCGTGAATAAAAAAGGGGATACCCGAACCGGATGGTATCCCCTTAAAGCGCAATTTAACGCGCATAGGTCGGATTCAATACTGTCATCAAGCTATCTGTTTCCGAATTTCAAAATGACTTACAGCAAGATATCCAATCATCCCCATGCGTTCAAACCAATAATAGTTGACCTAAATTACTCCACTTCTCCATAAACAATCTTCCCGCCCACAATAGTGAATAGTACTTTAGCGTTTTTAATATCATCTTCTGGAGCATTAATTAAATCGGTATCAATAATAATTATATCGGCTAGTTTACCCAGCTCCAGCGTACCTTTAATATCTTCTTCAAATGACGCGTAGGCACCGTTTATGGTGTAAGATTTAAGAGCTTCTTCCCTTGTCATTTTTTGTTCCGGGAAAAACTCGAATCCGCTTTCGGTCTTCCGGGTGATGCTGGAGTAGATACTTTCAAAAGGATTAACACTCTCTACCGGAGCGTCAGTACCATTACAAACTATAACTCCTCCATCAATCATACTTCTCCACGCATATGAAGTTTCACGCGCTCGTTCTTCACCAAGTCTTTCAGCGACAAACACAGCATCGGAAGTACAATGTTTTCCCTGCATCGCGGCAATTATGCCATATTTTGCGAAGCGTTTTATATCCTGAGGTAAAACATGCTGGGCATGTTCAATTCGCCACCTGAGAGAATCGGGCGCCGTACTTTTTTTCAACACAGATGAATATATATCGAGCATTTCGCTGTTACCCTTTGTACCAATCGCATGAGTACAAATCTGGAAGCCGTGTTTAAGGCAGAGTTTCGCCGTTTCGCGCAATTCTGTATTGGGTGTTACCTGCAAACCTGTATGTTCAGGCAGATCGTTGTATGGTTCAAATAGTAAAGCACCTCGTGAACCGAGCGCCCCATCAATATATTTTTTAACCGATCTGACTCTTAAAAACTCGGTATTGTAAGATGAATCTTTTATCGTACCTATTTTTTCTTTTAATATTTTATTCGTTTCGTAAAGCATTATGTTCAAACGTGTGGTAAGACTTCCTTCTTCGGCTTCCTTTTTATAAATCTCGACCTCTTCAAAAGTTGAACCCGCATCGTGGATTGAAGTAATTCCATATTTTTTTAATTCATCAAGAGCAAGTGTAAGATTACGACGGATATTATCGTTTTTTTGCTTTGTTGAAAGTTTGGCTTGTTTGTCAAGGTAAGGTTTCCAGATCAGTTCTTCCGCGGTCTCCTCAAACACACCCGTAGCTTTTCCGTCGGCATTTCTTACAATTACACCACCCTCGGGGTTTGCGGTGGAATCATCTATTCCGGCAAGATCCATTGCTTTTTTATTTGCAAATGCAGCATGACCACTAGCGTGTGTAAGAATCACAGGGTTTGCGGGTACCGCCTCACTAAGAACATCGTGAACAGGATAACCATTTACGTTATCGACCGGTTTGGGATTCCATTTATCCTGATGCCAACCCCTGCCGACTACCCACTTTCCTATTCCTGCTTCCCGGGCGGCGTTCACAACCATTAAAATTACTTCATCCCAGTTTTTCGCTCCGGATAGATCCAGATTCACCCTGGATGCGCCCAAACTTAACAGGTGCATATGACTGTCTATAAGTCCGGGCATAACAAAATTTTTCTTTGCGTCAATAACTATTGTAGAATCGCTTTTATGCTTAATTAGCTGTTCAATGAACCCTATTTTCCAGATTGTATCTCCCCTTACGGCGATGGTGTTGCCTGTAATGAGGGTATCGGATAGTGTTGCGAGATTACAGTTAGTGATTAACAGGTCGGCAGAAATCTGCGGTTTTTCCTCTTTCGCGCATGCTGAAAATACTAAAAGAGCGGCAATAATTAAGAATACATTTTTTTTAATCACGACAGATTTTATTCTCCTTTAAATTCTGGATTTCGTTTTTCTAAAAAGGCTTTCACCCCTTCTTTATAATCGTAAGAATTGCCGGCGATTGCCTGCAATTTTTCTTCAAGTTCAAGTTGTTCTTCCAGATCATTGTTGTTCGATTTATTCAGTGCTTCTTTTGTCAGCGATAGAGCTAGCGTAGGCATGGACGCGACTTGCTGAGCAAACTTTTTAACATCCTCGACAAACGATTCGAAGGAAAAAATACGGTACACAATCCCCAGATTGCGGGCTTCCTCGGAAGATAATTTTTCACCAAATGCCATCAGCGAAAACGCTTTATGATACCCGACATGCCTCAGCAATGTGTAGGTACCGCCACTATCCGGAATAAGACCAATTTTTGAAAACGCCTGAATAAATGATGCTTTGTCGGAAGCAACGATTAAATCACACGCGAGTGCAATATTGGCTCCCGCGCCTGCGGCAACGCCATTTACACCGGCTATAACAGGTTTGGAAAGATTTTTTAATTTAAGAATTATAGGATTGTATGTTTCGCGTACTATTGTCGCTATATCAGCGGGGGGGTTATCTTTTGGGAGAGCTTCGGCAAGATCCTGTCCGGCGCAAAATGCTCTTCCTGTTCCGGTCAATAATACCGCACGGATACCGGGAGTATCTGCGCAATAACCCAGTGCATGCTGTAATTCCTTTCCGGTTTCACTATTTATGCTGTTTAGTACATCAGGTCGGTTGATCGTTATGATAAATAACCCGCCGACAGTTTCAGTCAATATATTTTTATATTCCATAACACCAGTTTCGTAATTTGAAGGAGTGTATGAATATAAAAAAATCCCCGTTAAAATTGGAAATAAATAAACGGCTGAATATCAGATGATTTTACCTGTGCAACAAGCCATATAACCGCAACAAGAATGAGCGCTTTTACTATCATAGGTGAACGCGTTACCAGTTTCTCCATAACAACTTCATATCTTTCCGGAGTAAAGTGCAACGCAAACCCGATTATCATCATTATAAATACAGCGGTATAACCTTCAATAAACTGCCAGAATACTCCACCATGAAAATAGAAAAGTATCTGCTGGATCATATCGATACCTGATTCAAACGAGTGAGCGCGGAAGAAAATCCAGCACAAATTGGCTATATGGAAAGTTATCACAATACCAATGAAGCGTGTTAATTTGCTTTTGGAAACCCACTTGGGAAAATTGAGTAGTTTCTCGAGAGCGAGTACCCCGCCATGTATGCCTCCCCAAACAACAAATTTCCATGAAGCGCCGTGCCATAAACCACCCAGAAGCATTGTGAGCGCGAGGTTGACGTATTGTCGCTTCTTTCCTTTCTGGTTACCGCCCAGAGGAATATAGAGGTAATCTTTCAGCCAGGAGGAGAGAGAAATATGCCACCTTCGCCAGAATTCTGTAATACTCGCAGCCTGATAAGGTGAACGGAAGTTAACAGGAAGTTTAAAACCAAGAAGCAGTGCCAATCCTATCGCCATATCGGAATATCCGGAAAAGTCGCAATAAATCTGAAGCGCGTATCCGTAAAGCGCCATCAGGTTTTCAAATCCGGTGTATTTAAGAGGCATTTCAAAAACACGATCAACAAAATTTATGCTGATAAAATCCGCTATTACCGCTTTTTTGAATAATCCGCCGGCAATCAGGAAGACCGCTCTACCAATATCTTCTTTAGATACAAATATCTTTTTGTTTATTTGGGGAAGAAACTCGGAAGCTCTTACAATCGGACCTGCAACAAGCTGCGGGAAGAATGAAACGAAGAAGAGAAAATCGACAAAATTCTTTTCCGGGCCCAACTTGCCCCTGTAAATATCAATAGTATAACTCATCGACTGGAATGTAAAAAAGGATATACCGACGGGTAAGAAAATATCCATCGTACCAAATTCGGCACCGAACGAGTTGATTGTATCAATCAGGAAATTTGTGTATTTGAAGTATCCGAGCAAACCAAGATTGGTCATCAAACTGATGATCAGGAATGTTTTTTTCTTTCCCTGGTTTTCAGTAGTGTTGATAACATTACCTGCTATGTAATCAATTATAGAACTGATCACAACGAGTATGAAATAAAAACCGCTTGATTTGTAGTAGAAGAAAAGTGAAAGTGTAAGAAGATATACTACCCTGGAACGTTTATTATGAACAATAAACTGGTAGAATAAAACACATAAGAAAAAGAAAAAAAGAAAAAAACCGCTGTTGAAGAGCATTGGCGCTTCAGGATTATATTGCAATAAATCGAGCAGACGACTAAAAAAGGTACTCTCCATTCAGCGGTTTCCTTATAAAATTATATTACCGATTATCTGTTTTCCTTAAAACTGTCAATTAGAGCCTTGCTTAACATTTCAGATACAAGGTGCGCACCCTGATCATTAAAATGGGTATAGTCGATTGAAGCAAGTGGAGGGTTAGCTTTCACCCAGTTTTCCATAGATTCTTTACCACCCATAGCCTCGAATAAATTCCAGAAAGCGATATCGGCTTTTTTAGTAATTGCCTGCTGAACCGCTAACAAAGTCAAGACATTCGGATCAGTTGTGATTTTAGAGCCTTGTTTAAATCCTTTGTCGTTTACCCCAACAAGCAAAAAGCTTGTATTTGGTAACACGGATTTAAAGCCCTCAATCATTTTTACCATTTCGGTTTCGTATCCTTTCGGGTCTTTGCTGATCTTATCAATAACATTTAGCCCGAACTGGAAAATTACCAGATCGTAATCGAGATATTTGTTGAATTGTTTTGCCATATCGGTTTCAATTCTCTGTAGTTTTTCACCCGACTGACCTTTGAACGACATATTATCAACATATATTCCCGGTCCGTTTTCCAGACTAATTCCATAAAAATAAGCCTGTTTGGCTACAGGGAATTCAATTCTTACTTTTTTAGCAAGTGCCGGAGCGGTTAGTACCAATTCCTTCACATCGCTGCCTTCTTCAAGCTTCGCGGTTTGCGAAGCGCCACCATCAAAGGAATAAGTAATATTTGAGGCTTTAGCGTCACTGTAGAAAATTCTTACTAAACGATAACCGTTCAGATCGGGATAATGCGCTGTAGTCTCATATTCTACCCATGCCGCGCTTTTCGGATATGATACTTCACCCGCAATACCGATTGGAAGTTTTTTAATGTTGCGATTATATTCTACAGTTTTCCATGTATCAGAAAAAGTATGTTTGGTTGTCATACGGTATTTAATATCATCGGATGTAACGCGCATTAAACCAACCGCGGATCCGCCGAAAACTTTCTGCAGATTCTGCCTTAAATCCATACTGATAAGATCACCACCGATGATAGAATCACCAAAGTGAGCAATCCTGACCTGATCTCGTTTAACATTTCGCAATGCTTTGAAGAAATGTTTCATCTGGTCAACGTTTCCCTGAATCGGGACATTTTTTGTATCCACTTTTGGTGAAAACGCTACTGCGTCTCTTACTGTATTATCAAACCAGTCAAAAATCTCAAGGAACCCTGGTTCTGCTTTTAATACGTTCGCGCGCTGTATAAGTAAAAATGATTCATCATCCTTACTATCTTCTGAGTCGAAATCATATTCATACTTGTATTCGTACTCGTTTTCGTTGTTTTCAACTTTCGGTGCTTTAAGATCTGAAAGTATATCAACCTTTTTTATTTCAACACCGGCTACTTTGCTTTCATCAGGAATTAATGAAAGAGGCAGCAGCAGGATAATAGTTATAAACAACAATAAAACAACTTTACTCATATTTGTTTTTTCCAAACCTGTACTCTCCATATATTTAATTATAAACCTTCTTTTTGCAGCACTTTTTCTATTTCACGCGCCCATACTTTAAAGCCTTTTGCGTTAAAGTGAAGGGCATCAATAGTAAGTTCATCTTTAAGGAACTTGTTTTCCGACATTGATTTATTCAGATCAATGTATTTTATATTATTTTTTCTGGCGTATTGTTTGAGCATTCTGTTAAACTTTTCAACCTGTTGGTTTCTGTCTGCCGAGTTTGGCCATTTCTCACCGGCATATACAACCGATTGAACTACCGGTTTAATTCCACGAATCTCCAAATTTTTTAATATTTGAATATAATTCACCATGATTGTTTCAAGTGGTATCCATGAATAGATATCATTAATACCTCCGAGAATAAACACAACCTTTGGTTTCAGATTATAAACATACTCCAGACGGTTGAGCATTCCTTCAACAAGATCACTCGGTATTCCCATCTCGACAACATTTTCTCTACCCAGCAATTGATTCCAGTTCGCGCCATGCGTAAGCGAATTACCCAACATTACAATGTTTGCCTGTTTAGTTTTATACATGTCGTACATGGCAATCTGTTGATGGTAATTCGGGTTTTTTAGATACTGAGCGGTATCCGCGTCAGCACTTTTGATCTCCATACCGAAAAGGGAGACTGAAAGAGAAAGAAATAATGATACTATAATAACTCTGTAAAACATCATAAATCCTTATACAGAAATTGTAGTTTAATTTAAGCAATACCGCAAAAATAAAATTATTTATTATTATTAACACAATATGTAATTGGTATTGTTATTAATTTGTGGCATATAATATGACAAGTTGTGCTTTTATATTAACGATACAGCAAGAATCCTGCCATTATTTTTTGATGAGCTTGAAGATTTTCCAGTCCATTTCCTGAATTTCATTGGTAATAACATGGTACGCCTCACCTTCTGATTCAAATTCTATGTTATCCAGTCCATCGATAATTATTTTTTTCGCGAGCTCTCGTACCTTGTTATTTTTACTTTTAAGCAGGTTATAATCGTCTTTTCTGAATTTGTCGCTTTTTATTGTCTCAACATATTTGTGGTCTTTGAGAGGAGGAAGATATAAACGGTTTACCGAAGTTTCTTCAGCAGCAACCAGAACTCCATTTTTATCAACAATCAGTATCTCGTTGTGTGAAGGTGAAATATATCTGCTGATTATTGTATTGATTGTAACATCTATTCCCGGCACACCAACAAGTTCTTCCTTGTAATATACCGGCGCTATAGCTGATACCATCCATCCCCTTCCCGCGGGATCAACATAAGGATCATTAACCCAGACAGCTTTTTTGCCCGGATTATGTTTTAGATCAGCGAGATAATAAAAGTTATAATCCGGGATATTCATTTTTGGACCGTATTGCGTCAGTACATCAATAAAAGGGTATATACGGTTATATGAATTTTTATCATTGTAATATACCTGGGCAACCTCGGAAAGGGTATCCATCATTGTAATAAATCTTTGATCAAGAGGAGCGGTAAAATAGACTATGTTCTTAACATCATCATCAATCGGGACATAGCCCGAGACGTAAACCGCAGATAATCCGTCATTTTCTGTCTTGTAAAAAATACCGTTATCAGAAAACTTATATTTCGATCTGTCTTCTTTTCCAGCATAAGTGTTCTGATTTTGATACAGGTATTCAGTGTACTCAGCTAATTTTTTAACTTCTTTTCTGATCAGTACAAAATCATCATTGATTTTTATTGATACTTCGGTTAATTCTTTTTTACTCTGCTCAATATTTTGATTTAACCCGTCATCGCACGAGTTTATAAAAATACTCAAACCAAATAAAACAACGTAAAATAAAGGCCTCATACATATTCCAGGTCATTACAAAGAGATTTTCAAGATTAAATTATCAAATTAAAATAATAATATCCATCATATTTTAAGCTCTTCACCCTCAGTTTTTGCGATAACCGCGGCTCCACAGCTGTCACTCCACACATTTACGGTGGTTCTGAGCATATCGAGCGGGCGATCAACAGCAAGTATTAGTCCCACACCTTCAAGTGGCAGACCCACCGCTGATAAAATTACGGACATCATTATTAATCCTGCCATCGGGATACCGGCGGCACCAATAGAAGCGAGCAAGGCCGTTGCAACTACAATAAATTGTTCAACTACTCCCAGTTCTACGCCGTATGCCTGCGCAATAAACATTGCGGCAATACACTCATAAAGAGCTGTACCGTCCATATTGATTGTTGCCCCCAAAGGTAAAGTAAAACTTGTAATTTTATTTGATACCCCGGAATTATGCTCAACCGCGTCCATAGTTAGCGGGAGTGTAGCATTCGAGGAGGATGTTGAAAATGCGGTCAACAGAGGGGTAGTCATTGCTTTAAAATGTTTAAACGGGTCGGACCTTCCAATTACTTTAAGAATAATGGGGAGTGTAATTAAAGAATGGAAAAGCAACGCCAGAATCACTGTCAGGGAATAAAGCCCCAATCTGCCAAACAAATCGAGCAATGCTCCCGCATCACCTGCCTGTTCACCAACCACACCGGCAACAATTCCAAAAATTCCCAATGGAGTGAATTTGATGATAAACATGGTGATTTTCATCATTACTTCAAAAACCGAGTTAAAGAAATCTGTTAATATCACATTATATTTATCATCAACTCGCGTTATAAAAAACCCGAACAGGATAGCGAAGAATATAATACTCAGCATTTCGGAGTTATAAAACGCCTCGAATATATTTGAAGGAACAATGTAAAGTAAAGTTTCGGGCAGAGAACGACCGCCGCCGGCAAGCCCTTCTATTTCTTTCTCGAAACCGAGATCAGCACCAACACCGGGAGTTATCATATTAACTAAAAAGAGACCGATAAGGATAGCGAGCGTACTGGTAACAACATAATATGTCAGCGTTTTCGCTCCGAGTCTGCCAAGGTTTTCCACGTTACCAATACCGGTCACACCGGAAATAATGGAACTGAGAATAAGCGGAATGATCACCATTTTTAACGCGCGCAGGAATAAATCCCCCAACCATGCCACATATTCTATTCCGGTCGGAAAAAACACTCCATAAATAACAGCTAAAACCAGAGCAATCAATATTTGCCAGTGCAATGCTATTTTTTTCATCTAATCTCCCGGTTCCCCTACAAAATTGTTTATAAAAGCAGTTCGGTAATTATTTCGTCACCTACAGCGTATCCTTTTTCATTCAGAGCCAAAATATCAGTAGATATATTGAAAAAATTAGAATATCCTTTTTTATTGATTCGATCGACAATATACTCAAAATCATTTTTATTAAAAAAATCGGTAAGCTTATTTTTGTTCAATCCGGAACTTCTGAGAGCAAGCATAACAAATTCTTCCCGCTTCTGATTTTTGGTAAGCAATTCGCTACCGGCAATCGCAGATTGTTTTGAGCGTATTGCTTCCTCGTATATTGATAAAGCCGAATAATTCCAGAATCGCTTTCCATCCATAAATGAATGAGCGGAAGTTCCAAATCCCAGATAGTCGCCATATTCCCAATAGATTTTGTTATGGTAACACTGAAATCCCTCTTTCGCGAAATTGGAAACCTCATATTGGAGAAAGCCCGATTTGCGCAAGTAATCTATTGTAGCAGAATAAAGCTCGGCGTCAAAATCAGAGTCTTGCAGCTCCACTTTTCCATCAAGAACCATTTTGTTTAATATTGTACCTTTTTCAAGTATCAGGCTGTAAGCGGAAATGTGAGTAACAGGTAGTGAGACAGCCTTTTCGAGATTGGATAACCATTTATCAGATGTTTGTCCCGGAAGATTAAAAATCAGATCGATGCTTATATCTTCAAACCCGCTTTCGTGTGCCGCGTTTACTGTATTTATTGCTGTTTCCGCATTGTGTATTCTGGTGAGAAATTCCAGCTCATCCTTGTTAAATGACTGAATACCTATTGAAATCCTGTTAATCCCGACATTCCTGAAATCTACAAGCTTTGATTTATCCACCGTGCCGGGATTGGTTTCCATTGTTACTTCGCAATCAGCAGCAAATTCAAATTCATTTTTTACTTCATTAAGTATTTCGCCGATGTATGATGGAGTCATAAATGATGGGGTGCCGCCGCCAAAAAACACCGATTTCACGCATCTCCCACCGGAATACTTTTTCCCCTGCAGGCGTATCTCATTTTTTATAGCAACAAGATAACTATCAACCCCCTTATAATTTATAATGGAGTAAAAATCACAGTAAATACATTTGTGATCACAAAACGGAATATGTATATAAACTGAAAGGTCTTTCAAGATTTAATCCGAATTGTTTGTTTTTATTCTGATTATTTGTGAAGCGGAAGATGTTCTGCCTTCACTATTCTGAGCTTTGATCATGTAATAAATAACCTTTGATTCGATATCTTCTATATCATCTTTAAATTCTGTTTTAGCTGAAACGATGTGTGGAACGGTACCAACTTCGGAAAATTTATTATCCTCTTCTGTTTTTCTATAAACTATGTATTTGCTCCCCTCTTTCATTGAAGGCTCTTTGTTAGTCTGCCAGGAAAGAAGTACCTGCTCATCAATTATTGAACCTTCAAGTTCTTCGGGAGATGCCGGCGGCAGAAATTTTGTAGAATCGTTAAATTTTAGTTCAAGATTAACAACACCTTCCTCAGAAATTTCATTAATGTAAAACCCGAAAAACGATGTTCGCTGTTTTGAAATATTCGATGAAGGATTACTCCACTGTGAAAATACCATCCCCTCGGTGAAGGCATCATATTCATCCCCCATATTGTCACGTGAAAGGGTTAATTCGCCAGTAAAAGGATCGATATCATACCACATATCCCATAGCGCTTTGTTAAAGTATATTTTAATTTCCCTGTCACTCTTTCCGTTATCTTTATCCGGACCAATCCGTGTAAAGATCGGAACATCACAACCACATAGTGATGAATTTTTAACTGTATCAGTAATATTCCATTTCCACAACCCGTCTGCGGTAAGAAGATTTACCTTTGGAGGATAATGATTTCCCGAGGAATATTTATAGACGTAGATACCTTTACCGTAATCACCATCGAGAGTATATCTGCCATTAGCTTCTCCTCCCCGCGCGATAAAGTCATATCTGTTTGTACGGGTATGATTTTCTATCAGGAAAAATCTGCTGGAATTTTCAAGATCAGGCGGATAGTTGACTTTAAGAACCTCACCTGATGAGAGGAAATCGTTAAGTAAAAAAGTGGATGTATCACTATTTACAACTGTTGGAGTAATATAACCCAACGCGATTTTTTCCCACGCGTTAAGAGCGAATGTACTGCCACCCATGATCCCGCCGATAGCGGAATGCCCTGATTTGAAGAGAAAGTGTGCGTATTCATGTGAAATTATTTCTATTAACGCCAATTTACTTTTCAAGCCGGCTCTCACTGTTAAACCGGATACATCATTATTAACAATCGGCTTGCTGATAATACTCACTCCATCGCCTGAAACCACCTCGTATTCTTTGGTTCCAAGTAAAGCAATTGCCGAAAACTCTTCCCCGGAACCTCGGGTGAACCATTTAGCGTCGGGGTCTCTGTAGATCATAATGATCATATCGGCGATACCATCAGCCACAGATTCAAATCTTTTCTCGCGATAATTATAAGACCAGTTATCATACTTTTTAAAATCGATTTGATTTTTGATTTTTTCCAAAACTTCACGGTTGGTTTCCCCAAAATTTCTGCGGGTTTCCGCATAATAAGCCGCAGGTCTCAGCGTAACCGTTTCAGGGTAAATATCTCCGGTAAAAACAAACTTTCCATGCGACATATTGAACCAGTAGTCGGTGAGAGAGTATGGAGTAATTCCATCAGAAGTGTCATTATCAAACAAATCACTAGCATAGGAGGGGAGTTCACCAACGTTCCAAATGCCGGATGCGTCCTTTTTATCATCATCATCATCAAACGTGACAAAAACAACGAGAGCGTGCAGAGGTTTTCCCCCTTCTGTTATCGCGGGCTTTGAAGACCCTCCTGTATATTTCCCGATTTGCGCGTTTGTGGATGATATCGAAACTAGCAAGACAAGAATGAATGCGGTTTTAGAGAAATTCATTTATAATGTTCCCGAATACTGTTTTTCAAGCCTGTAAGATAATACAATTAAGAAAGAAAAATTAGTCGGGAAAAGAGGAGGAGTAGAAAAAACCGAAAGTAATCAAACTACTACTTCCGGTTTTGGTACCTGGACATAATTGGGTATTATAAACTTAAACTCGGTTCCCTTGTTATAAGTACTTTCTACATCGATATTGATTCCGTGTACCTCGAGTATCTTTTTCACTATCGCCAACCCCAGCCCGAGGCCGTCAATTTTATTTTTGTTTTTATCAGTTCTGCGGTAACGATTAAAAACGTGGGGTAATTCATCCTCGGGAATTCCTCTTCCGCTATCTACAACTTTTACGATAATCCCTTCACCTGATTGTTTGAGTCGGAGTACCACAGAACCACCATTATCGGTAAATTTAAATGCATTATCGAGCAGGTTTTGCACAACGCGTTCAATCATGGCAATATCCGCATACACAAGTTTTAGTTCTGCTGGTGAATCAATTGTGAATGAAATACCGTTTTTATCTGCAAGAACTTTGTTTTTCTGGTAAATATCCTGTACGAGTTCATAAAGTTGAAATGGTTCAGGTACAGGTTTTTTCTCTTTCGCCTCAAGTTTTGAGAGTTCAAATAGTTCGGCGACAAGATTATTAAGACGGTCAGTTGAACCGAGAATTGTCTCAAGATATTTTTTCTTTTCCTCCTCCGAGATGTTATCAAACTTGAGCATTATCGTCTCAACGTATCCTTTAATTGCGGCGAGAGGTGTTCGCAAATCGTGCGATACATTCGCCACAAGATCTCTCCTGAGGTTATCCATAGTTTTGATTTGTTCCATGTTTTCCACTATGGTATCAGCCATGCTGTTGAAGGTTTCCGAAAATTCTTTCAGCTCGCCCGAATTCTTGAATTTAATCCTCGCGTCGTAACGACCATCACGGAATTCTCTGATAGTCGCTGCGATTTTTCTGAGATTTTTAGTAATAAACCCAACCGCTAAAATCGTTATAAGTGTTGAAGCGATAAGTGTTATGGAAGTTGATCTCACAGCCAGCCGAAGCATATAACTACCAAATACAAACTGAGTGGCGTTTATAAATTCTTCTCCTTCCATCACAATGTAAAGATATCCCGCCAATTCACCATTCTCTTTTACTTCCGCGGCGGAAAAGGTTTTATGAGCAACAGGGTCTTTGGGATCATTCCCCATCACAAATTTTTCTCCTTTTTCAGAGATAAACTTCTTTACCGGTTCCAGATCAACCTTGTTCAGTTTGATTTTTTTATTCGGCGCAAAGTATTCAACAATTTGTCCGGAGGTATCAAGAAAATAGACCTCCAGACTCGGATTTATTATCATTATATCATGGAACAGTTTTTTAAGGCTCTCCTCTTTAAGATCACCATCTTCAAAAAAACTTGCTTCTTTTACAATATTCGGCGCAATTTGAGAACCAAGCTTCTGCATTGTTTCCTGGTAATACATCTCGGCGGTCCAGACCGCTATGAACAAATAGACAGAAGAGAGAAGAAGCAAAATGGAAAAGAAGGTTATGCTGATCTTCCACGTTATCGTACTAAAAAAATTCTTAAATATATTTTTCATATCTTAATCCAGATTATCGTTAAACCAGTATCCCACACCCCAGGAAGTTCTTATATACCTCGGATTGGAAATGTCGGTCTCAATTTTGGAGCGAAGTCGGTTAATGTGCGAGTTAACAGTATGTTCATAGCCGGAGTATTGATATCCCCAGACAGTGTTCAACAGTTCCTCCCTTGTGTAGGTTCTGCCGGGATGGGATGCCATAAGATTAAGGAGATCAAATTCTTTCTGAGTAAGCTCAATCCTTTCACCGTTAAATATTACTTTTCTTTTATTTACATCAATTTCAAGATCGCCTGCTTTAATAATTTTGTTTTGCTGCTCAGATTTCCCCATCGCGTCAACTCGTCTGAATATTGCCTTTACACGAGCGATAAATTCTCTCACACTAAAAGGTTTGGTAAGATAATCGTCAGCCCCCATTTCGAGACCCAAAACTTTGTCAAATTCTTCCGATTTTGACGTGAGCATCAGAACAGGAGTATAAATTTCTTCTTTTCTTATCTCTTTACAAATATCAAGACCATCCATTCCGGGGAGCATTATATCAAGAACGATCAGATCGAAGTCATTCGCCAGAGCCTGCTCTAACCCAATTTTCCCGTTTGAAATTTTTGTTACCTCGCAATCAAGATCTTTAAGATGAATATCGAGCAGTTCAAGGATTGAAGTGTCATCCTCTATAACCAAAACTTTTCGCATTGTTTTCCCATTTTTATTGGAAAATATAATTTTTATTTATCACAAATTTATCACGAATAACACATAATGAGATCACATTTCGATAAGCATATTTTACAAGTGATTCTGTTTACATACAAAATCTTGCTAAATTTCATAATGAATCTATATTTATTTCCGCTCATCCAATATTAATATAGCCTTTCTTTATAAAATCCCATATATTTTAAAAAAATCACTGTTGCGCCAGATTGCACCATGTTAATGAGTTAAAAATACCCGGTTATTCGCTTAGAGGTCACCCAATGTATCGTATGTTAACGGCAGCTTTGATCTTGCTCATCTTTTCCACTAACACTTACCCTTACAACACCACGTCAGGATACGAAAAAATCGTTAAAATTGCCGCTTTTGATTATTATCCCGCAATATTCAAGGATAGTGATGGAACCATCAAGGGAATGTGGGTTGACCTCCTCAATATCATCGCTGAAGAAGAAAAATGGAAACTCGAATTTGTGTATGGTTCGTGGAATGATGGACTTGATCGCATTAAGACCGGAGAAGTAGATGTTGTCACAAGTGCTGCCCGAACTCCCGATCGCGAAAAATACATGGATTTCTGTGATAATTTTTTGTTAACGGTTTGGACTGAAGTATATGTTGCTGAAGGTTCGGAAATATCTGACATTCTTGATCTTGAAGGGACCAAAATCGGACTTATGCATGGTGACTATAATGCATTAGCTCTTGTAGAAATGTGCAATAGCTTCAGAGTAAATTTCGATACTCTCTATTTTGAAAATTACTTTGAACTTTTCGAAGCTATCAACAAAGGTGTGGTTGATGCCGGATCAGTAAATAATATGTTTGGATCGCCAATGGCGAGTCAATATAATTTACATGCAACTTCAATATTGCTAAATCCTTTTGATATATTTTTCACTGTTGGTAAAGATAAAAACAAAGATATTCTTTCTACCCTGGATGCCTATTTATATTTGTGGAAAACAACAGAAAGAGATGAATTTCACGAAATTTTGGACAAATGGGCATATTCTAATGTCAATATTGTAGAAGAGACACCGCAGTGGGTCATAACTGTGTTGATGTTGTTTTTTGGCTTGATCGTTGTTTCCATAGTTTTTGTAATACTGTTAAACATGAAGGTGAAAGAGGCAACAAGAAAATTAAGAGAAAGTGAAGAACGGTTTAACCTCGCTATGAATGCCACCAATGACGGTCTGTTCGATTGGGATTTAAAGAAAAATACAATTATCTACTCTCCCCGCTGGAAATCTATGCTCGGATATGAGGATTATGAGGTTAAAAATGAATTTTCGGAATGGGAGCGTCTTACTGAAAAAAAAGATGTTGAAGAATCCTGGCGGAGGCTGAAAGATCACATAGAGGGAAAAACCGACCGTTTCGAAATGGAATTTAAAATGCGGCACAAAGATGGTCACTGGGTCGATGTACTTGCGCGTGCAAATGCGTTAAAAGATAAAAAGGGGGAAGCGGTCAGGGTTGTCGGCACTCACGTTGATATAAGCCGGCAAAAAATTATTGAAAAAGAACTTGCCGAAAGCCTTGATAGTCTGGTACAGGCTCAAAAAATTGCGGGGATTGGTAATTTCTCCTTCGACCCCCAAAATAGAAAATTCTTTCTCTCAAAAGAAATCGAAGTTATTTTTGAGTGGGGAGAAGGAAATAAACCTAAAACATTTACTGATCTTTTTTACTACTTCGAAAATGAAGACAAATTTCAGATTGAATATCTTTATCAAAACGCGGTTTCATATGGTGAACAATTTGATGTCAAGCTAAAAACGCAGCCGGGTAAATCCCGATTTAAATGGATACACATTAAATGCAAAACAATTCAATGTAACCAATCTGACAATTTCAGAATTCAGGGAACAATCCAGGATATAACCAGGGAACGCCTTGCGGAAATAGCGCTAATTGAAAGTGAAGAAAATTACAGAAATTTATACAACAATATCCCCCTTGGTGTTTTCCGTTCAACTATTGATGGCAGATTAATTTCGGCCAATCAAATTATGGTTGAAATGTATGGTTACAAAGATAAAAACGAATTTCTTAATCGGGCTGCTCAAGATTTTTACAGCGATAATAGCGCAAGAGCACAAATAATTGATGTACTTAAAAAAGATGGATATATCAATAATCATATCACAAACGAAAAGAGGAAAGATGGCTCGCAAATTTGGGTGAAATCAAACTACAGACTTAGCGAGATCAGCGAAGGTGTACCTGTTTACATAGACGGTGTTGTTGAAGATATCACAAAACAGAAACAACAGGAAGACTCAATCATACAAAATGAGCAAAAGTACAGGAATCTTTATAACAGAACTCCTGTAATGCTCCATTCCATAAATGCTTCCGGACGCCTGGTGAGTGTTAGTGATTACTGGCTCAATGTGATGGGTTACTCCAGAGATGAAGTGATTGGCAGACTGGTCAACGATTTTTCCGCGCCCGAGGAAAGAGAATCAATGGATAACAAACTTATATCCTATTTTCCGGATGGAGGTGAAATATTTGATCTGGAATCAAAAATGATTAGAAAGAATGGCACTCTGCTTCATGTATCAATCTCTGCCATTACTGAAAAAGATGAAAGTGGTTCCGCAATTCGCGCTCTTTTTGTAATGACAGATATCACTGAAAGAAAAAAAGCTGAGGTCGCGTTAAAAGAGCGTGAAGAACTTTTCAGGCATTCTTTTGATCATGCCGCAACAGGAATGTGTCTCGTTTCGCCTGAAGGTAAATTCGTCAGGATTAACAAAAATATAGAAAGAATGTTGGGTTATACCGAAGAAGAACTTATTGGCAGGCATTTTAACGAAATAACCTTTAATGATGATATCGAATTAAGCAAAATCAAAATGATGGCAGTTTATAGTGGTGAAACCACATCGGTGACCCTCGAAAAACGATATCTAACCAAAAATAAAGAGGTATTGTGGGCATATGTATCACTTTCATTATTAAGGGATAATGAGAATAAACCTCTTGTTTTTATAGTTCACATCCTCGATGTAACCGATCGTAAAAATAGTGAAATTGAGTTGAGACGTTCTGTTGACGCACTCAAACAGGCGGAAAATATTTCAAATCTGGGTTATGTTGAATTAAACTGGAAAACGAAGGATGCTTATTGGTCCGAAGGAATGTATAAACTTCTACAGGCGGATAAATATGAAAAACCTGCTTTTGCCGATGGTCTAAAATTTATCCATCCCGATGAACTCATTGAAGTGATGAACAAATTAAATGATGCCCTTAAGGGAGATGATCAATATAGTGCTCAATTCAGAGTAGTGAAACAGAACGGTGAGGTATTTTATGCTAATCTGGTTGCGCGAATTTTTTATGACGAAAACAAAGAGCCGGATTTTATTCAGGCAGTTCTTCAGGATATTACTGACAAAGTATTAGCTGACAGGGAATTGTTGAATAATCAGAAACTTCTCGATTCAATAATTGAAAACATGCCTGTAATGATTACACGTTATGATTCTAAAGAGCAATTACTGGCTATCAATGCCGAAATGATACGTTTAACCGGTTATACACCCGAAGAAGCAGCAGCACCCGATTTTCTTGAAAGGGTCTATCCCGATAAAGCAATCAGGGAAGCCGCGATTGAATACATGAATAAGGCAACTATTGAGTGGAAAACCTTTCCTGTAACCGCAAAAAACGGGGAGATAATTCTCAGCGAATGGTCTAATATCATATTAAAAGATGGCATTCAGGTTGGGATAGGTATTGATATCAGGGAAAGGAAAAACGCGGAAAAGGCGATAATTGAGAATCAACGTCTAAGCGCGATTGGTGAGATGGCTTCAGCGGTAGCACACGATTTTAACAACGCGCTTCAATCCATCTTTGGCAACATTGAACTTGCGTTATTTAAGCCTGATATACCAAAATCAGTAAGGAAATATCTTGAAACCATCAGAAATTCCGCCGATGACGCCTCAGCAAGAGTTAAACTTTTACAGCGTTTCGGAGGAAAAACACGATCCTCAAGTGAATTCGCTCAGGTGAACCTCAACAGTGTAGCTCAAGATGTGATTGTTCAATCACGCCCTTTATGGAAAAATATTTCAGAGATAGAAGGAAGACACATCAAAATTAAATCGGACCTGGGCAATGTCAGTCAAATAGCAGGGAACGAGAGTGAATTACGAGCTGTTTTGTACAATACTGTTAAAAACTCCATTGAATCGATAAAACATGATGGTGAAGTAAAGATCTATACCCGTATGAATGGTAACAATGTTGAGGTTTTGGTTGAAGATAATGGTTCCGGGATGGACGAAAATGTAAAAGCCAGAATATTCCAGCCATTTTTCAGCACTAAGGGATTTGAAATGGGTCGGGGTTTAGGGATGAGCGGAGCCTATAGCATCATCAATGAACATAAAGGAACTCTGGCGGTTGAGTTCTCCGAACCAGGGAAGGGTACCACAATCAAGATCAGTCTGCCCGCGATTGAGAAAAAAAGTGATTCAGACGGCACAATTAAAAAAGATTCCGAAATAAAATCTGTCAAAGTGCTCTGGATTGATGATGAACCTCTAATACGAGGCGTTGCCGGTGAAATGCTCGAAACCCTCGGTCACACAGGCAAAATTGTTGAATCGGGTGAAGAAGCATTAAAAATACTTGAACAGGAAAAATTTGACCTGATCGTTACCGACCTTGGAATGCCCGGCATGAACGGATGGGAACTCGTATCCGAGATTAGAGGTCGTTATGGCGAAAAACCCGGGATCGGTGTCCTTACAGGATGGGGAACACAAATAGAACAAACAAAACTGGAACAAAATAAAATTCAATCTGTACTGGGTAAACCGTTCAAAATAAATCAGTTAAAAGATTTTCTCGCAGAAATCATTAGGTAATTATATTCTCAGAGCTGCCGGTTATTTTAACTTTTCAAATTTTCCCACTTAATTTATTATCTTGCGTGCATGCGTAAAATAATATTCATATTCGTTTTATTACTGCTGGTTGGATGTACTTCATCAAGCAGATTCGGTGATTCACAAAAGTTTGTTTACACCGGAAGACCTGTCGAATCAACAGATGGTAATTTTATAACAAAAATCCCTTCTGACTGGCTTGTTGTAGAAGATAACGATGATAGTTCCCTCTTTATTTTTACGAACTCTGAATTAAATTTTATCCTCTCCTTAAAATTAATTTCAGGTGAGAAGCTCGAATACAACAATATCCTTTCTGCTCTAAGGGCAAGGGTAAAAGTTGAAAATAACCCACTATTAATTAGTCCCGTTGCTGAATTTTTTGATGTTCAGGGATTCTATTATACCGTGCAGGATAACTCGCTTTATAATATATTCGTGTATGAAACCGACGGATTATTTTGGGAATCGAAACTTTATCTGGAAAAATCCGCGTTGAATAAAAAAGAACAACTGTTTCGCCTGCAGGCGGAAATATTAAAAAACATTGTAAAAAATTAGGTTATAAATGAGATTATATACAATTACTTTACTGGTGCTTTTTTGTATTAACAGCTACTCACAAATCAAAATCGATGAGAATTTCACAGACTGGGAAGAATTGGATGTTTTATACTCCGACGCGACCGGGGATGGTCAACCCATAGATTTTGGTAAACTGTGGCTTGCCGACGATGAAAATTACCTTTATTACTGCTTTGAAGTTGGAAGCGAAATAAATCTTCAGGATAACAACGATGTTACAATTTATCTTGATATCGACAATAATGGCGCAACAGGAAAATCGGTTAACGGGATTGGCGCCGAAATAGAGTATGTTTTTGGTGAACGGGGTGGAACTCGTTACACATCTGCGGGGAACAGCTCAATTTCCCACACGGATCTTTTTCTGATTACAGCCCCTACAGTTACCTCAACCATATTCGAGGGAGTTATCAAAAAAGATTTATCCGGAATAGGGTTGGGATTCGATCACGATACTATCAAAGTGGTACTTAAGGATGGAAACTCGGGTGATATGATTCCGGAAAGCGGTGAACTTTTATCTTACACACTTACTAATGAGACAACAGATTATTACGAAGATTACTCTATCGAAAAAACCGATTCATCCTTTCTCCGTTTTATGACATATAATGTTGAACGAGATGGTATTACAGATGCACAAAAGCGTCAATATTTCGAAAGAATGATAACTACACTCGATCCCGATATCATAGCGTTTCAGGAAATATATAATAGCAACGCAAATACAATTGCCGGACTTGTAACAAGTTTTTTTAATGATGGAAGAAATTACTTTTACGGTAAAAAAGGTCCTGATAACATTATTCTTTCCAAATACCCTGTTGTGGCATCTTATGATATTCCCTCTTCATCCGGTTTTCATGGAAATGGCGCGTTTGTAGTTGATATGACTGAAAAATATGGAGTAAAAGCACTCGTTATTTCAGCTCACACTCCATGCTGCGACAACAATGAAGCACGTCAGGATGAAATCGACGCGATCATGGCGTTTGTCCGCGAAGCCAAATCGGAAGGCGGCACTCTAACGCTTGATGAAGAAAGCCCTATAATCATCGCCGGAGATATGAACCTGGTTGGTTACAGCGAACAGCTAACCACTTTCCTCACAGGAGATATTAAAAATAATAGTGCCTATGGTGATGATTTCACACCCGATTGGGATAACACACCATTTGATGACGCAAAACCCGCAAACCCGAATCTTCCGCTTTACTTTACATGGTATGATGAAGGTAGTTCATTTGCTCCCGGAAGACTCGATTTTATTATTTATTCAGGTTCTGTGCTCGACATGCTTAACTCATTCTCACTTTTTACACCTTCCATGCACCCTGATACTCTTTCACAATATGGTCTTACTGTAAATGATTCCAAAAACGCGGCTGATCATGTGCCTGTTATAGCCGACTTTAAATTGGAGCTTGTAACCGGTGGTGTAAAAACCGGCGATTCACAATTACCAAACGGAATAAAACTCATGCAGAATTATCCCAATCCATTTAATCCTGAAACTGTTATTGAGTATGAGCTGGGAGATGCCGGTGAAGTTTCATTCAAGCTAATAAGTGTAACTGGAGAGCTGGTAGAAACTGCCGGATTAGGTTACAAGCAGGATGGAAAGCATTCGTTCAAACTGAATCTTTCCGATCTTAACAGCGGAGTTTATTTTTACCAGATTGCTTCCACAGGTTATATATCAACAAGAAAGCTGGTTTTGTTGAAGTAGGCTTCTAATAAATCAGAATGGTAATGAAATGCATTCAAGCGCCGAGACTGTAACAGAATATATTAATTCATTCGATCCGGAATACAAGGACGTACTAAATTCCATTCGGGATACATTTTTACAAATCGCGCCCGAAGCGGAAGAATCGATGAAGTATAAAATGCCGACTTACATGCTGGGAGAAAAAATCTTTGCCTTTGCTGTGCAGAAATATTACATCAGTGTTTACGTGAGTAACCACAAACTGATCAGTGAACACAGCAAGTTTCTCGGCAAAAATAGTCATGGTAAAAGCTGTATAAGGTTTTCCAAACCGGAACATATTAATTTGGATGGCTTGAAAAATCTCCTCACCGAGGTGTACAGTTAATTTTTCATTTCCGATTTTTCATTTCCACAATAAGGCTATCAATAAGTTTTCGCTCTTTATCGATACCCGAAATCTTCTCTTCGGGTGTGTACGTCACCTCATGATCAGGCAACAGACCGCGGTTTGAGGTCTTTTGTGAGATTGCGGTCAGATTTACCATATTGTATCGGGGTATATAAACTTTTGCTCCGGAGTTTGGTAAGGTAACTTCCTCAGAGGAACCTGCGACAAAACCCTCATACCGTCCACCTGTCTCTTCACCAACAACTATGGCATGTCCCAATTCTTTCAGGAAGACCGCAAGCGAAGTACCGGAAGAAAAAGTGCCTCCGTCTGTGATGACAAAAATCTTCCCGTCAAAAAAATATTGTGAGTTTTCCGGAGTTTCATATTCGGTGACACCACCTGAATATTTTATGCTTTCAAAATATTTTCCGGTAAAACCCGCTTTATTTATGCAGGGGATCATACTATTGGCAAACTCTTTCCTGCCGCCGCGATTACCACGCAGATCAACAATAAGATAATCTACACTTTGTGCTTTCAGATCACGAAAAAAGTCCTCATAAAATTTGTCAGCATCGAGTTGATATTCTTCAACAATGCGCCAGTCGAACGACTTTAATTTAAGATACGCGGTTTTATCAACAATCTCCTTGATATGAAATTTGTCACCTGATTCAGCTTCTTCTGCTTTCGGTGGAAACTTTTTCCTTGCAGCCTCACCTACCTCCTTATGCGTGAGAGCAGGCAGAACAACCTCTTTTATTTCATTTGATCCAGGAGATTGAAACTTTAAACTGAACGAATCCGGCTGCTCAATATACCAGAAGTATAACCAGGTAAATAAATTTCGGATAGTATGATTTCGGGCGGTTTTAATATGACCGTCGGTTAATATATAGTCGCCAAGTTGAGCCACAATTTCTTCGGCAGTTTTACCATTTATCGAAATTATTCTGTCACCCTGCCTGAATGTCGTATCTTCAGTAACGTGTTTCCACAAGAATAATGAGTCGCCTGCTATGCTCATGCCAAGCGGCATATACTTAAACGACCCATCAGCAAATCCTCTGCGAAACGGCGCTTTCGAAGACCCGATCGTTAAATGTCCTTCATTCATTTCGGCGCCAAGCCGTGAAGCAACCCTGAAGAATGACAACCATGAAGTATCATCCATAGAATTATAGAGTGAATCAAAAACTTCGTTGAATCTTTCTTCCGAGTTATACTCGTAAAGCGCCGGATTATATTCTTCAAGTCCCGCCTTGAGAGCCACAAAATCCTCCTTCCATTCATCAACGGTAACATTTTCTTGCAATTCTTTTTCACACCCGATCAAAAAGACCAGCAGCAATGGAAAGATCAAACTGATTAATCTCATTTCGCCCCAAATTTATGTTTTCTAATATGACGTTAAGTCCTTTAAATATGTTCAATAATCATTTAAAGTTCAAAACATCATTTCAATTTTTATCTATTTATCGTGTTTATACCCTATTAAAATGTGCCTTAAATTTATTATCTTCACATTTATTTTGGAGAATAATGCGTCTCAGTTTTTTCTTGATAATCATGTTTTATGTTTTTTCAGGTTTGTCAGCCCAGACCCCTGAAAAAGAAATGATGGCTCCGATAGAAACCGTCAATTCCGATCACCCCACTTTGAACATGTTCGGTGGTGAGCAATGGGTGGCAATTTGGCAAATTCCCGTTGAAGTACCGGTATTGTATGAAAATGTGCTTAAAAGTGGTAAAGTCACTGAAGGTTACGAAAGTCCGATCTTTGGTAAAGTACCTCTGAAAACAGAGTTTATTCCCTTTTATGCTGAAGCTGAATCGGATATTGAAGAAAACTATCAGGAATTTGTTTCCGCAATCGCTGCTGACCCGCTAACCACCAGATTCCCGTATGCGATATCACTCGTTGAAAATCTGTTACGAGCCGTGGGGTTTGAATACCCCGAATCTTATCCGGTTGTATTAAGAAGAGAGGATGGCGCTGATATTATGGGATACCTGCTGATATCCCCCAAAAACAAAAATGAAAAAATCACAACAAAAGAGTTAATCCGGAGACGAAACTCCACCTCAATCGATTCAATTGATTACAGAGCTTATTTAAAGTTACGGTTAATTGACTTGCTGGTAAATAATTGGGAAAAGGAACCCCGTTCTTTCAAATGGGAGAATAGAGAGGGTATTTGGCGACCTGTACCGGGTTTATATAAAAAAGCGTTTTCCCGATTTGAGGGGATTTTACCCGACGCGTTTACAACAATCGCCCCGCAATGGAATTCATTCGAGAGGACATTTCCCGCAATTGACGCGCTTACATGGAACAGCCGGCAGATAGACCGCCAATTACTCTCTTCGTTAAATCAGGCTGAGTGGAACAAGGTTGTCCATGAAATAATGTCGAAACTTTCTACAATGGTACTGCTGGAAAGTGTTGACTACCTTCCCGAGACATTTCGATACAATGCCGGGGTTGAGATATTTGAAATACTAAACGCCAGAAAAACTGGTTTACCAAAACTCGCTGAAGAATACTATGTTTTTCTGAATGAAATTTGCGAGTTGTACGGTTCCGGAGGGAAGGATACCGTTATTGTAAACAGATTAAAAGATGTTACCGAAATAATAGTTTCAACGCCGAAATTCAAAATTCATAGAAATTTTTCAACAGGATCAACCGAAGAAGTTAGAATTTTCCTCGGTGAGGGCGATGATCACGTTATAACCGATTGTTCAGATAATAATGATATTACAGTCAGGGTAGTAGGTCAGGAAGGTATAGACCATTTTGAAGATACTTGTCCGGAAAAGGATGAGATTCTGTTTCTCACACTTTTCGGTATGCAGAAGTTTAATAACTATTTTTACGACGAAGAAGAATACACAAAACTTTCTCTCGGCAAATTCAGCAAGTTTTATGACAAATCACCGGCTCAACCCGATCTGAAAATGGATATGCTAACCGGAACCGTCAAAACAAGAGGCAGCGGCATAGGGTTTTCTCCAATTGCGGAATTTAACAGAGATGACGGTTTGATTCTTGGAATTGAGCCGATGTTCACAACATATGCTTTCGCGAAAACTCCGTATGATTTCAGATTAAGAAGTATCGCCCGATACGCCACAAAATCAGGAGGGTACGTTCTTGGTCTGAGAAGCACGTTCAATTCACTCATAGAAGACGCCTCGGTGAAATTTGAAATGATAAAGAGTGAATTGCTAATGTCAAAATACTTCGGGTATGGAAACGATGTTGCATATTCCGAAGAGAGATATGATAACGGCGGTTATGATCTTTCGCAGGAAAACTTTTATTTTTTGGGTGAGATCGATTTTCAGTTGAATGATCTTCTTACATTCGCAATTGGGGGAAGTTATAATTTTTCCGATGCCGTACCTGATTCCTCCGATTTGCTGTCAACATTTCCGTCACTTAACCCGGGAGTGGGTGAATTCAGTTATCTTAAAATTTTCTCACGACTGATATTTGATTCGCGTGACGATGAGTTTTACCCTCGTTCCGGCTTTTATGTAAAATGCGATTTCAGGGTTTCACCAACAACTATGGATAACCCGATACGCTTTTGGAAAGGTGAATTTAACGCGGATTATTACAAAACATTCCATTTTCTGACCGAACAAACCACTAAAATAACCGTTGGTGGTGGAAAATTATGGAACGATTACCCGTTTTTTGAGTCGGTGTTAATTGGTGGTGAAGAGACCCTTCCCGGATTTCGTGACACCCGTTTCGCCGGGGACGCTTCCGCATACTCGATAATTACTCAGAATGTGGTTCTAGGAAATATCAAATTTCTCGTGAAAGGAAAATTAGGTGCAAAATTTTTAGTAACTTCGGGCAGAGTTTTTTCCCGCGGGGATCTTTCAGATACATGGCATTACGCCTTCGGTGGAGGATTCTGGTTTAACGGCTTTAACGAAACAATACTCGGCGAGTTTTACGCTGCTCAATCAGATGAAACTTTGGCTATTTACCTTACTACTTCATTCAGAATGTGAGCTTTAATTGATGAATTCACCAATTAAAATTCAAGTTTTAGTCTTTTTTATCGCATCTGTACTTTTTGCTCAGGAAAGTGAGAATGTTACGGTTGTACCAGAGCCCGATTTTAAAGCCGGATATTTTCATAAACTGGTTTTCGGCAGCCACTGGCGCGATCTCTGGACAGCGCCCCTTGAGGTAAAAGTTCTTGATCTCGATAACTTTGCCGGTGGAATATCCCCTATAAAACGCGGAGGCGGGCAGCAAACAAAATCTCTGAGGTTTAAAGGTAACGACGGACGAATCTGGAAATTCCGCTCGATGACGAAAGACCCTTCGAAAGTACTCCCTGAAGAACTAAGAGGAACATTTGTCGCTTCTGTGTTAAAAGATCAGATTAGTTCAGCCAATCCGCTTGCTCCGATTATTGTCGCACCGATTCTTCAGGCTGAAGGTATTCTGCAGGCAAAACCTGAACTTTGCCTTATGCCTGATAGCGAAAAACTTGGTGAATTTCGTGAGGAATTTGCCGGATTAATTGGTATGATTGAGATTCATCCCGACGAAGAGTTTATAAAAGCTGATCCTCTGTTTGATAATTCTGATAAATTCAGAGGTACACTAAAATTACTCGAATCACTCGAAACAAAACGCTCAAACAAGATTTACGCTGCCGGATTTTTGAAAGCCCGACTGGTTGATGCCTATCTTGGTGATTGGGACCGACACACGGATCAATGGCGATGGGCAAGGTTTGAGGAACAAGACACCTCATTCTGGCATCCTATACCACGCGACAGGGATCAGGCTTTTGCCAAGTTTACAGGTATTGGTCCTTCTCTTGCCGAGTATTACGTACCACAGTTGAACAATTTTGGCGAGGATATGCCTCCGGTAAAATCGATAACATGGAGCGGTAGATTTCTCGACAGAAGAATTCTTCCGGCGTTATCCAGAACCGAATGGGATAAAATCACAGATGAAGTTATTTCGGTACTGTCCGACAGCCTGATAGAGTATTCAGTTTCACAATTGCCTGAACCGCACTATAGCCTGGCTTCGGATGAATTGCTCCATAAACTTAAATCCCGCAGAGACCAGCTGAAAGAGTTTTCGCTCGATTATTACCAACTGATAAACGAAGTTGCTGATGTTTTTTGCAGTGATGAAAAAGATTATGTGAACATAACTTTTTTACCGGAGAATAAAACACTCGTAGAAGTTTTTAAATACGATAAAAAAGATAAAGAGCCCAAAGGAGAGCCGCTTTTCAGAAGAGCCTTTGACAACAGTATTACAGAAGAACTAAGAATTTACCTCGGTGATGACGATGACTATTGTATAGTAACAGGTGACGCTATAGACATTCCTCAAATCAGAATTATCGGAAATGACGGTGGCGATAAAGTTAAAAACTCATCTGATCATACCATAGAGTTTTACGATAGCGGTAAAAAGTCGGAATCAAAGGGAAAAGGGGATATTTACTACGATAATGAAAAATGGGCAGAACCAACAACTCCCGCCGAAAGATATGAACCACAGTTAAAAGACAGAGATTCCGAGACAATATTTGCTCCGGCGGTTTCCGCGAATGATGATGATGGCTTGATTTTCGGAATTGGTATGGACTACTATAAATACGATTTCCGCTCAGACCCAAATCAATACCAAATGAACGTGGAGGCTCTCTATGCCACCAAACCGGAAAGTTTCAGTATCAGTTATTCAGCTATCTTTCATAAACTGTTCAAATTTATGAAACCCGATTTTTCCGCGGAGCGTACCAAATTAAAACTCACCAAATTTTATGGATTCGGGAATGAAACCTCATTTGACAGCGAAGCGGAGGAGAACAATTTCTATCGCCTGGAGTATGAGTTTCATTCGGTAAATATCGGTTTTAACTTTTACCCCGTTGAAAATTTCCGTTTCAGACTGGGCGCGTCATATACTTTCTCGGAGATGGAACTTAAAAACCTGTTTCTGCTAAATAATTTTCCCGGAAATACTTATGGTCTTGGAGATATACACAGCATTAATTTTTCCGGTTTTTTCCAGTATGACAGCAGGGATAACAAACTACAGCCATCTCGCGGTTTATACGCTCACCTGCTGATGAGCTATTATCCGGAAACACTTGATATTAAGCAGGCTTATCAAACCGGTAGTTTTGATCTAAGGTATTATATACCTTTCAGTACACAAAAATATCATGTGCTCGCATTAAGAACAGGGGGATCGGGTGTAACAAATGATTACCCGTTTTATTCGGCGTCAATGGTGGGTGGAGAAAATAGTTTAAGGGGTTACAATCGTGAAAGATTTGCCGGTGACGCGGCGCTCTTTTTTCAATCGGAGTTAAGAAATTATCTGTTCCCGATAAAATTAATTATAAAAGGGAAATTAGGAAGTTTTATCTTTGCCGAATCGGGCAGAGTTTTTACAGATGTTAATTCAAATAAATGGCATTCCTCATTTGGAGGAGGTGTATGGACATCATTTTTAGACCGGATGTTGGTCCTGCGGCTTTCTCTCGCGGCTTCAGAAGAGACCGTAATGTATTATATCGATACTGGTTTGGCATTTTAATTTAAACAACCGACCGTAACAGCAGGATTTATCATGAAAAATTTTTTAATTCTTATTCTACTTTTCACATCGCTACATTTTTCACAAGTTGTTACTTTGAGGGAGAAGATAGGTCAGATGATTATGACCGGGTTTTCTAACGAGGGTGATTCATATGAACGTGTGTTAACAGATATTGAAGATTATAATCTGGGCGGAGTTATCTTTTTCAGGAGTAATATCGATGACGGCAATCAGGTGCAATTACTGATTGAAACATTGCAAAGTTCTGCGGCTACCCCGCTTTTTACAGCAGTGGATCAGGAAGGTGGTCTTGTAGCTCGTTTTACAAGTTCAAACGGATATCAAAAAACTCCTTCAGCCTATAAACTGGGCACTGAGATCAACAGCGAAGACACAACGCGGTATTACGCCGCAATGATGGCAGGATGGCTTTATGACGCGGGATTTAATGTTAATTTCGCGCCTGTTGTTGATGTGAATGTCAATCCCGAATCACCCGCGATCGGGCATTATGGAAGAAGTTTTTCAGATGATCCCGTGGTGGTTTATAATCATTCATCGTGGTTTATAGATGAATTTCATCAAAAAAATATCTCAACAGCGTTAAAACATTTTCCGGGTCACGGTAGCGCGGAAGACGACAGTCACCTTGGATTTACTGATATCACGTCCACATGGTCAGCGGTAGAACTTAATCCTTATGAACTCCTGATTGATGATGGCTACAAAGATTTGGTAATGAGCGGTCATTTATTTAATGAAAATATCGATACTCTTTATCCGGCGTCACTATCCACATTCGCCCTCGACAGCCTTCTGAGAAATGAACTTGGATTTGAAGGTATAATTGTCAGTGATGAAATGTTCATGCAGGCTATATCCGCAAATTTCGGATTTGAAGAGGCGGTTGTACAGGCAGTGATAGCAGGTACAGATATCCTGCTTTATAGCACTAATTTTTATGAAGAGCAGCCTTTGGTTCCATACATTATTGATCTGATTGAAACAAAAGTGAACGAAAATGTAATTCCAGTATCCAGAATTGAGGAAGCATACGACAGAATAACAGCACTCAAACAGGAACGCCAGATCATCACCTCTACAGATGATAGCTTTGCTTCAATACTTCCGGAAAATTATGAAATAGGAAATTATCCCAATCCGTTTAATCCTTCAACGACAATAAAAGTCAATTTAGTGAAATCCGGTAATATCACCCTTAGTGTATATAATATCACAGGTGAAAAAATTGCAGAGCTGGCAGACGGATATTTCAATCAGGGAAGTTTCTCATTTAAGTTTAGCGGTGCCGGTTTTGCTTCGGGAGTTTATCTCGCTGTTTTAGAGACAAATGCGGGAGTTTTTACCCATAAACTGATGCTAATGAAATAATTTTTTGGGGTAAAACTATAAATGATGAATTATCACTATAGTATTTTTTTTATATAAAGACTATACTTAGCAATTTCATATATGACGGGTAACATGAATAATAAAATATTGAAAACCGCTATTGTACAATCTCCGCCGGTCTTTTTCAATCTTGAAGAAACCATAGACAAATTTTCCAAACTTCTTACTGAAGCGAAGGAGGAAGGCGCAAAATTGGTTGTATTCCCGGAAACCTGGCTCCCCGGTTACCCGGTCTGGATTGATAGCGCGCCAGAGGCTGCATTATGGGATAACCACGGCGCCAAAAACTTATATGCAGCTTTATTCAATAATTCTTTAGCATTGGATAGCCCCGAATTTTCGAAAATCGCGAAATTTGTTTATGAACTCGAAATGTATGTTGTCCTTGGAATTAATGAAAAATCGGGTTCCACTCTTTACAACACGATCATTTATTTCGACGGAACTAAAAAAACGTATAAAATCCACCGCAAACTTGTACCAACTTATACAGAAAAACTGATTTGGGGACGGGGAGACGGTTCTACCTTTAACTATCTTGAAACGCCATATGGAAATATCGGGGCGCTTATCTGCTGGGAGCACTGGATGCCATTCGCTCGGGCTGTGATGCATTCATTCAATGAGGTGATACATATCGCGCAATTCCCTTCGGTTCGTGAACTTCATCAGCTTGCAGCAAGGCATTATGCTTTTGAAGGTACCACGTATGTAATCGGCTCGGGAACTGTTGTACGTAAATCGGATGTGATTGAAGGGTATAAATCTCTCGGATTACGTGATCAAGCCGGACTCGATTTACTCGAATCGATGACTCCCTCCAGGGATGGTTATCTTTATGATGGCGGTTCATGCGTTATCGCTCCTGACAGTTCATACTCTTCGGGACCTGTTTTTGATAAAGCGGGAACTGTGTACACAGATATCAATTTGAATAATGTTCAGGGAGAATATATGTACCTCGATACAGATGGTCATTACTCCCGACCCGATATTTTTTCACTTGATGTTAATATATCCGAACAGATTAACGTAAATTTTATCAAAAAGAGTTAGATTAATTAGTTATTATTGGCATTACTATAAAACAATTGACCGGATTTCATTTGAAAGTTTTAAACATGTTTCTTCTGTTGATAGTAGGAATTTCATTTAGTTTCTGCACAGGAGATATCCCCCCACTAACAGAAGAAGAAGAAAACGCGACAATCCTTAAAGAAGTTGTTCCAAAAAAACTGAATCTCTCAAAAGACCTTGTGGATAAAAATCCTGAATTTTCCGGTCTGACCTGGTTTAACGACTACCTTCTTTTAATACCTCAGTTCCCAAACAGAGTAAGTCCCCAGGCAAACGGTGCAATACCATATCTTCATCGTGATTCCGTTATTGCGGCTATTGAGAATGAGAATATTGTTCTTGAACCAAAATACTTCAAACTGATCGCTGCCGGACTTGAGAATTTTTTCGATCCGGGTTCGGGGTTTGAGTCAGCCACTATTAGCGGAAACAACATTTATCTCACAATTGAATCGGTCAAGGGAATCAACACTACCGGCTTTGTAGTAATGGGTGAAATAAATCCTGATGAAGAAACTATAGTTCTTTCCGAGGAGTCGCTTTCAGAAATCAAACAGGTCGTTGAGATATTCAACTTTTCTGATGAGACCATAATCTACAGTAATGATCACATTTACACCTTCTATGAGGCAAACGGAAAAAATGTAAATCCATATCCTGTATCGCACATATTTTCAAAAACTCTCGATCCTCTAGGGGCAGTTCCTTCCCCGTCGCTTGAGTACAGAATAACCGACGCGACGAGCGTTGACGAAAACAATCGGTTCTGGGTGATTAATTATTATTACCCCGGCGAGTATGACAAAATTCACCCCGGTGTAGATTCGATTGTGGTAACCAAAGGAACCGGTAAATCACATCTAAAATCCGATATTACAGAAAGACTCGTGGAGTTTGAAATATTATGGGATAAAATTGCACTCACTTCCTCACCTCCTGTTCTTATTCAGCTTGACGAATCGAACAGGGGAAATAATTGGGAGGGGATTGCAAGACTTGATAATTTCGGATTTTTAATGGTAACCGATACCTACCCTGATGATGCGTTATATTTTATAAAAACCGGGAAATAATAAATTACTTTTTATGAAATACTTCCAAACTTTTAGAACAAACTGGCGTGAATTCTTAAAAAACAGATCTGATGTTTACCTTCTTTCAGGTGGAATTTTATTTTTGAGTCTGGTTGTACTTGGGATCAGCAATTTTTTCGGATGGAATGAAGCACGCCCCGGTACTGTAATCCCCGATCCGGTACTCGCTTTGTTTGAACCGATCGATCTTACATGGATCACCTTCATAGTTTTGTATGGAATTCTGCTCGTCATCGTTCTTTATATGCTGCCGCGACCTAAAATTCTTTTATTCGCGGCTTACGGATACGGACTCCTTGTCGCGGTGAGAATGGCAACCATGTTTTTATTGCCGCTGGAAGCGCCCCCTTCGATAATTCCACTCGAAGATCCCTTCATAGCAATTATAGGCGGCGGTGTTACACTCCAGAAAGATTTGTTTTTTTCGGGTCACACGGGCACTTCATTTTTTTTCTTTTTAATTCTTGAAAACAAACTGCTGAAATATATTATGCTCGCGGTAACGATAATTATAGGAAGTTTCGTGTTATTGCAGCATGTACATTACTCAATAGATGTATTTTCCGCTCCTTTCTTCACATTTGCGGTGTTTTCAATCACTCGAAAATTTGTTTCGTCCTATTTGTCTCAAAAAGGAATTATTTAGCAAAACTTTATGTTTGGCTTTTGTTCTCTAATTATTCGTAAGCTAAAATGATTAAACAATCAGTTTATTTACATTATCTTTCAGCTCTAACAGATGGTGACAGACTCACATGTGTCAGCATCGTTGATAATCTTGTATCCGAAGAGGTTGATATTAAAACCATCTATGTTGACCTCCTTCAGAAATCGATGTATCGCATCGGTCATCTTTGGGAAAAAAGCAGAGCCTCAATAGCAACTGAACACGTTGCCACAAAAATAACCGAAAACATTTTGAGTATGTTGTACCCGGTTGTTTCTTCTTCTGAAAAAATCGGGAAAACCGCGGTTATTACTTGTGTTGACAAGGAATTTCATGAACTGGGCGCTCGAATGATTTCAGATTATCTTGAATACAAAGGTTGGACCACATATTACCTTGGCGCTAATGTTCCCCGTATTGAAGTTCTAAACCTCATTAAAGAAAAAAAGCCCGACTTAATAGGAATTTCAGCAAATTTATATGTTAATATCATCAGAGCCTTTAAGTTTGTAGAAGAGATTAAAAAAGAAAGACCCGAACAAAAAATTATAGTGGGTGGTCAGGCTTTTACACATGAGGATGCCCCAAATCCGCATCAGCTCGAAGAGTGCAGTTATCTTGGAAGTCTCGATGAACTTGATAACTTCATCGCAAATCTTTAATTTTTAGCAGGAAGTTCTTTACTTCCTGCTGCTTTTCCTAAATTATATTTCGTTTTAGATAATTGATTCGGAGCATAAATGCTTTTAATACGTATTAAGCAGACCTTGATAGCTGCTTTGTTTATTACTATATCTCTGAACGCGGGTGTGTTCGATATCATTCAACCTGTAAAAATTAAATCGGGTGTTACTGATTCGGTTGTGGTTCAGGACCTTTTTTATGCGGAAAATTACAATGTCGCGCTTTCTCCTAACAGCGATATAAACGCAACCTACGATGGCGGCAGTAATGTAATTAAATTCGCGCCAAATATGGATTTTTACGGCTTCACTACTTTACAGATAAGCAATTCCGGCGAAGTGCTTGATATCCCGATCGTTGTGAATAGAGAACAACGAAGCGAGTTCAATTACAAACCATGGAAAGATTATAAAGAATTGACTGTATTCGGTTCGTTTAACGGCTGGAACCGTCATGAACACTACATGAAAGATGACGACGGGGACGGTATTTTTACTGTGGAAGTTCCGGTAGAACCGGGAAATTATCAATATAAGTTTTATGGTGATGGTGAAGAAATTGTAGATCCGAATAATCCGGATTCTATCTCGAACGGATCAGGCAGTTTTAACTCCATCCTTGACGTTCTACCGCTTAGTGATGTTAAAACATTTCTTCATATACAGGATTATACAAAATCGGAAAATGAAGTGGTATTACAGTTCTCTTATGAACACAATGCTTCCGGGAAACTGGATTCCGGAAAACTTTTCGTTTTTGTTAATAATAATCTATTGAGCGATAATTCTGTTGAAGTTTCCGGGAATTCCGCAACGGTCAAGATTGATTCCGATCTGCTTTCAGGTAAAAAACAGATTCGTGTTACCGCCGATGTTGAAGGTGAAATCTCCAACACACAAAATATAGTTTTGTTTGATGGCGAACCGGCTGGATACAATAATTCCGATTTCACGTGGTACGACGCTACCATTTATTCTATTATGGTTGATCGTTTTAATGATGGTGATAGTTCAATAAACGCACCGATAGAGTTCGACTCACTTAAATGGAAGGCGAACTATTTGGGAGGTGATCTTCAGGGTATAATTAATAAACTTGAAGATGGGTATTTTGATAAATTGGGTATAAATACTATCTGGATATCACCTGTTTATGATAATCCAAATAAAGCATATAAAGAGTATCCCGCGCCACACAGATATTATTCAGGTTACCACGGATATTGGCCTTCTCACCATGAACGTATCGAAGAAAAATTTGGCGACATGTCAAAACTTAAAGAGCTGATCGATACCGCAAAAGAGCATAACATTAAAATTCTGCTTGACTTCGTATCAAATCATGTTCATGAAAATCATCCATTCTTTAAGGAAAATCGTAACTGGTTCGGTCAGCTTGATCTTCCCGACGGCAGGAAAAATCTTCGTTTTTTTGATGAATTCAGATTAACAACCTGGTTTGAACCATATTTGCCTTCATTCGATTATAACGCGACACCGGAAGTAATCGAAGCAATGACCGAAAACGCGTTATGGTGGCTTAAAACCACCGGTGCGGCAGGTTTCAGGCATGATGCTGTTAAGCACGTACCCAATGAATTCTGGAGAGAATTGACCCGAAGGATAAAAAGTGAAATTGAGAGTAAAGAAAACCGGGAAGTATACCAGATTGGTGAAACTTTCGGAAGTTATGATCTTATCAGTTCTTACGTTAATAATGGTCAGTTGAGCTCTCAGTTCAATTTTAATCTCTATGACCGCGCAATTTGGGCGTTCATCGACAGCTCGGTTACCTTTGGTGATCTCGATAAGGAGATGCACAAAACTTTCGATGTTTACGGTTACCTTCACAAGATGGGCAATATTATGGACAGCCATGATAAAAACAGATATATGGCGCATATTGATGGCGATTTACATCTGAGTGAATGGAGTGCCGCAGAAATTGGTTGGAATAATCCCCCGAAAGTTGATCACCCTACAAGTTACAACAGGGCTTTACTTTATTACGCGTGGATGAATTCCATCCCGGGATTGCCGGTGATATATTATGGTAGTGAATTTGGAATGACCGGAGCATCTGATCCTGATAACCGCCGCATGATGCGGTTTGATGATGAGTTAAATCAGTATGAAAGAGATATGCTCACCGAAACCAGAAAAATTATAAACCTGCGAAAAGATCTGCCCGCTTTGCGTTACGGGGATTTTTATACTCTTACCGCAGATGAAAATGTATATTCATATGTTCGATCTGATGCTAAACAGCGGGTGCTTGTTGTGCTAAATAAGTCTGACAAACCTCAGAGAGTTGATCTTACTTTTCCGGCGGTTTTCAATGCACAGAAAGTAACCGATCTAGTTACCGGAACAGAATTGATTCCTGAAAGGAATTCATTATCGGTTGTAATCGGTTCCTACGGCTGGAGTATGTATCTGATTGATTAACGAAACTGATGTTTAGAAATTTTTACGCGTGTTTCTGAAAAGAGGCACGCGTTTTTTTTGATCAAAAAGGGAGGTGTTTTTAATATCACCACTCCATCATAAAAGGTTCCTGAGAGGTCGCCTGTCCCGCAATGCGGGAAAGACCCGAATGTTATGGAGAATTTAATTCTGTAAAAATACTGGATACCCGCCTTCAATAAGTCTTGTGTCATTCCTGCGTAGGCAGGAATCCAGAGATACAGTCTTGTCACAATACTGCAAATCGAACCCACCCCCTCCGACGCGTCGGACCCTCCTCCCGCTTCACGGGATAAACTTTGTCAAATGGAGGGGAGAAAATACTTTCATGCACATGAACTTGTCATTTCCGGCTTGACCGGAAATCTATCCTTATTTCTTGGAGATACCATCCCAACTCGCAGGAGCTAAGTGCATGACAAACAAGACTCCTGTGGTTCGATAAACTTTGTTCTGAGCTTTTGCCTGTCCCTCAACGCGGGGAAGACCCGAATGTTATGGAGAATTTAAGGCTGCAAAAATACTGGATACCCGCCTTCAATAAGTCTTGTGTCATTCCTGCGTAGGCAGGAATCCAGAGATACAGTCTTGTCACAATGCTGCAAATCGAACCCACCCCCTCCGACGCGTCGGACCCTCCTCCCGCTTCACGGGATAAACTTTGTCAAATGGAGGGGTGAAAATACTTTCATGCACATGAACTTGTCATTTCCGGCTTGACCGGAAATCTATCCTTATTTCTTGGAGATACCATCCCAACTCGCAGGAGCTAAGTGCATGACAAAACAAGACTCCTGTGGTTCGATAAACTTTGTCCTGAGCTGTCGCCTGTCCCGCAACGCGGGGAAGACCCGAATGTTATGGAGAATTTAAGGCTGCAAAAATACTGGATACCCGCCTTTAATAAGTCTTGTGTCATTCCTGCGTAGGCAGGAATCCAGAGATACAGTCTTGTCACAATACTGCAAATCGAACCCACCCCCTCCGACGCGTCGGACCCTCCTCCCGCTTCACGGGATAAACTTTGTCAAATGGAGGGGCAAAAATACTTTCATGCACATGAACTTGTCATTTCCGGCTTGACCGGAAATCTATCCTTATTTCTTGGAGATACCATCCCAACTCGCAGGAGCTAAGTGCATGACAAAACAAGACTCCTGTGGTTCGATAAACTTTGTTCTGAGCTTTTGCCTGTCCCGTAACGCGGGGAAGACCCGAATGTTATGGAGAATTTAAGGCTGTAAAAATACTGGATACTCGCCTTCAATAAGTCTTGTGTCATTCCTGCGTAGGCAGGAATCCAGAGATACAGTCTTGTCACAATGCTGCAAATCGAACCCACCCCCGACCCCTCCCCCCGCTTTACGGGATAAACTTTGTCAAATGGAGGGGTGAAAATACTTTCATGCACATGAACTTGTCATTTCCGGCTTGACCGGAAATCTATCCTTATTTCTTGGAGATACCATCCCAACTCGCAGGAGCTAAGTGCATGACAAACAAGACTCCTGTGGTTCGATAAACTTTGTCCTGAGCTGTCGCCTGTCCCGCAACCCGGGGAAGACCCGTCACTGCTATATAGTCAATCATTTTCCGACCCTTCGAGTCACCTCAGGGACTTGGCAGAAAAGGTGTCTGAGGTATATGTTACGGGTGCTTTTTTGTATTTACGATTGGGGGGTTTTTCTTAATATTTTTACTTCTGCCTCAAAATCTTGTAATGCTGTATAAAACTCTTCAGGGAGTGGTATGGATTTATTTGTGGCAAAATTTATATGTACAACAACTCCACCACCTTTGGCGATAATTTTACACGACTTTTTGTTTTCTACGATATGCTCAAAACCAAAACTGGAATTTTTTACAAATGGTACACGTGTATGTATAATCAACTCATCATCCATCATTGCAGGCTCGATGTAATCACATTCATTGTGAGCCATAATAAACCATGAGCCATTTTCAAGCAACTCTTGCATGTTATACAACTTTTTAAGATCGCGGACGTAAGCAATTCGGGCATCTTCGAAGTAGTTGAAATAAACCGCATTGTTAACTACGCTCATCATGTCAACTTCGTGAAAGCGCACAGTATGTTCAATTTTATGTTTGAATAAACTTTTATCCATATCAATCCAGAATTTTCGAAAGAATGTTGATTGTTTCCTGAATATCATTCTTTGAGATATCTATATGAGTAACAATTCTGATAACTCCAACCGCGCCGACAGAAAGCAGCACTCCGGCTTCCCTGGTTTTTGCGAGAACATCTTCAACCGAAATACCAACGGGCTTGAACATGATGATATTTGTCTGTACTGTATCAATATCTATTTCAACATTTTTCATGTTGGCAAGAGCTTCAGCCAGTGTTTTAGCGTTACGGTGGTCGTCTTTCAATTTTGAGAGATTATGCCTCAATGCGTAGATTCCCGCAGCAGCCATAACTCCAACCTGACGCATACCGCCACCCCAGCCTTTCCTGACACGGAAAGCCTCTGTAACAAATTCTTTGCTTCCGACGATCACTGACCCGACTGGCGCACCAAGTCCTTTTGATAAACAGACTGATGCAGACTCAAAATACTTGCCGTATTCAGCGAGTGAAATACCTGTTTCTATGTGGGCATTCCAGATTCTTGCGCCGTCGAGATGTAATTTGAGTCCGTGTTTATCCGCCAAAGTTCTCAGATCCGCGATATTTTCAATCGGGTGGATTATACCACCTGCCCGATTGTGTGTGTTTTCCACTTCGATAAGTTTTGTCCGGGGCATATAATAAGCGCTTTCGGGACGAATCATCGGTTCAACCTGTTCGGGTGTTATCACTCCGTTTTTACCATCAAGCACCGCAAGCTGGATTCCGCTTAACGCTGCCGGCGAGCCCGATTCATACCAGAATATGTGCGATTCCTTGTCGCATATAACCTCGTCACCGGGGTTGGTGTGGACATTCAGACATATCTGGTTTCCCATAGTTCCGCTCGGAACGAACAGTGCTGCTTCCTTCCCGAACCTTTCAGCAACATATTCTTCCAGTTTATTAACGGTCGGGTCTTCCTTGTAAACATCATCGCCAACTTCGGCTTCGTACATCATCTTGCGCATCTCATCGGATGGCTTGGTAACAGTATCACTTCTTAAATCAATAAATTTCATATTATCTTTTTTTCAATTCTAAAATCCTGGTTTTCCAAGTAACAAAATAGTAAAGAAAATTATCATTTCACTAAAATCATCTTTTTCATATCCTGATAAAGTGGGGTTCGATTTGCGCCGGTCACTTCTATTCTGTAGAGGTAGATCCCACTCGCAAGATTATCACCATTAAATTTTATGATATGTTTTCCCTTGCTTTTTTGAGCATTCTCGATCGTCGAAATATACTCACCCTTGATATCGTAAACCTTTATGCTGACCGCTCCCTCCTGTTTCATTTCATAAGTTATAGTGGTTTCTGGATTGAACGGATTTGGATAATTCTGTCCAAGTTGAAAATCATAGTTTCTTTCAAACCTGTTGATAAACGTGGTAACTGTATCACCCCTCACTATTTTATAAACCGAATCAATTTCACTTTTGTTTTTTGCAGAATCAATTGCTAATATTTTGTAGTAAAGCACAGGACTTTGAATGTCCCCTATTATGGCTTCATAACTATTCTCAGTAAGAAAACATTTTTCGTTTTCGGCAGAAGGCATAAAGTTTTCAGTTGTATCCCTGTAAATAAAATACCCCATTAAATCACTTTCTGTATTGTGCTTCCACTTCATCTTCACTTTAGCGGAATCGCTGACATAATAAATTGTATCAAGTTTTACAGCTTTTGGGGACAAATCAACATATTGATATGAGATACCGCCGGAACCACCAAAAGCACCCATATCACTTCTTGTACCGTCAACATCAAATAATTCCGGTACACCGGCATCAATCGCGGGAGAGGCATATTGAAGTTGTACATCCCAAGCAGATTGATCCCAGAAGCTGTCATCCCTGAACATAGGATCAACTTCAAAAATATTGCCTTCAAGTAAACTTACATTACCTGATATATGACTTAAAAGTGTACCATAAAATAAATTGTTAGTTGCCACGGCAGGATTACCAGTGCCTGACTTCCTAATTGCTCTATTAACTTGATAAAATATGTTATTATAAACTTTACAATAATCTGATTGATTAATATAAATCCCTTTCCCAGAAACGAATACGCTATAACTGTAATTTGGGACAAATGTATTATTTCCAACGATGACTGTATCAATATTCTCAATATATGCTGCGTAAAGGCTAGAGGACTGAAAAATATTATTTTTTATTTCGACATAGTCGCGAGACCACAAAAAAGATAGACCTTGTGCATTAATGTCAGCACCTATTATAATATTATTATTAAAAACAGTTCTATTCACTCCACTTTGCATTGCTAATGCCTTTAAGTAAAAGACATTATTTTCAACTACGGCGGTATGATAATTTGGAAAATTATTCGTCACAAATACTGCCAAAAGCACATTATTCCTGACATTCCATAAGTTATTTCTTCTAAGCACTAATGAACCCTCATAAACATCTATACATTCAAGACAGTGTTTAATTTCGCTATCTTCCAGTATCAGATTTATCTCAGGAGAAAATTCCTTGTACATGCTAACGCCATAATTACATTCAGCAGCGCCGTATAAGCTAATATTTTTAATAACAAGTGAATCCGTACCATAAATCAACGCTCTGTCCTGATTTATTCCTGATGAATCAGAATAATATATTCTCGTTGAATCCCTGTTCTCACCAATTATTACAAGATTTTTCAGAACATCAAATGTACCAAAATAATCTCCTTTGGCTATCAGCACGGTATCCCACGGTTCGCAATAATCTATTACCTTCTGCAAATCCGGGCTTGCTGTTTCCCAACTGGTGTACGGAACTGTGTCAGAACCCTCATTGCTGACATAACGTGTGGCCGCAAACGTTAAAGAAGCAGTTAAAATTAAAATGACAAAAGGTTTCATTTTATTTTTTATATAAAATCTTTCTAATTTTTTTCAACAGACCAAGTATCGCGAAAAACACTATTGTTACTGTTGAAAGCCCCGGTATCAATAACGGAAAACGTGAATAAAATGTCAACTCGTTATTAGGGTAAACCATTCCTGTCAGGTAAGTTCGGGTGAATAGTTCTGTTTCTTCCTCGATTTCGCCGGATGGACTTATAATACAGCTCACTCCCCCGTTTGCGCAACGAATCAGGTAGCGTCTATTCTCAATTGCGCGAAGTATGCTGATAGCTTTATGTTGAAACGGTCCACTCGAATACCCGTACCAACTGTCGTTTGTAACCACCGCAAGCACATTGGCACCCTTGCCGACAAACTGGGCTGTAAAATCGGGGTAGATTGATTCAATACAAATCACACCACCTATGTTGATGTTCTGCTCATTTATTTTCGTTTCAAACACAACGGTATCACGACCGGTATTCCATGAGGAGATACCTACTTCCCATTTCAACAGGTCGCCGAGCCAGGGTAATGATTCAACATAAGGTACTTTTTCGCCATACGGTACAAGCATTATTTTTCCGTATCGCTCTACTTCGTTTGTGCCCGGTTCAAATAATAAAATCGAATTGTACGAGGTATATGCTTCATCGCCACCTTTAATCGGTTTGGCATCCCACGGTGCCGATTCACGATTTCGGTAAATATTGGCGTGAGGCATTCCGGTAAGAACAGGAACTCCTGTGCTGTCAACAAATGCGTGAATCTTTTCTACGATATTTTCATATCTGCCGGACAGGAGATAAACCGGTAGCGCGGTTTCGGGCCAGACTACCAAATCAGCACCATCAGCTATGCAGCTATCAGAAAGGCTCAGATAATCTTCAAGCTGTTTTTCGAGGTTGCCCGTTTCCCACTTGTTCCACGGGTTCATATCGGGTTGTACGATTCCCGCCCTGAAACCGGGTAATGTTTTGACCGGATATCCTTTCGCAACACCGTACAATAACGGAACAGCAAAGATCAAAGAGGCATACACAACCTGTCGAAGATATTTTCCGCCATTATAAAACTGTTTCAAAGCGAAGTATAAAAATATATTGGTGAGGAGTACCAGAATTGTAATCCCGTGCGCGCCGATTATATCCGCAATCTGGATATATGTATTGAAATACGCTTGTCCATTTCCAATCACCAGCCACGGAAACCGGAATTCCGTAATGGTGTAGAGGTATTCGTATCCGGCGTAAAAAAGCGGCAAAAACCAGATTGCGTATTTTCTGCCGGTATATTTTCTGGCGATATGATAAAGTGTTGAGGGTATCAGAAAAAGAAGGGGATTAAAAAACACCAGTACCACACCCGAAATCTTCAGAAATGGATCGGCTTCTTCTGTCCAGCTTCCAACCCAGTAGAGAGTGATTATATTAAATACCAACGCAAAAAGGTATGTAGCGCGGTTGATAGAACCAAGTCCGTTACGTTTTTCAATTACGCTGAAATAGGGCACAAACGCCAGGAACGCCAGAAATGGTAATGGTGACGGGGGGAAAGAAGCACCCAACAACACGCCAGATAATATCAGGGTGTACCAGTCTTTGCGTCTTTGTTTTTTATCTTCAATTACAAGGAATTTCGTGGAGTCACTCAAGCCGGTTTACCCGCTTTTTTCTTCAGGAAATATCTGACCGCGAATATAATCGCGACGATGATGGTCAGACTTACAATTATTTTCGAATATGTAGTGAGGTAATAGTCGATAAGTTCAACATTATTACCAAGCTGCATACCGACAAATATAATAATTGTATTCCACAAAAAAGCGCTGATGGAAGCATACAGAAAAGTTTTAAAAATATTTAATTCATGAACACCGGCGAAAAAACTAATCACGGAACGTGTGCCGGGCAGGAAACGATTCGCGGTTATTAATTTGTAGCCGTATTTGGCAAACCACTGGTCAGTTTTGGTCAAATCTTCATCGGTGATAAATTTTAATCTGCCTGAACGTAAAACTTTTTCACCGAAAAATTTTCCAACAAGATACATGAGGATAAACCCGGCGGAACTGCCCACACTTGTGATAATCAGGACCGGAACGAATCCCAGACTTGTAGTAGCTATAATCGAAGCCCCGATAACAACAACAACATCACTTGGTGAAGGGGGAAATACGTTTTCAATGAATGAGAAAAAAAGAAGTGTGGCATAAATCCAGAGAGGGTCAAGACCTGCCATGTATGAGAGAATCGATTCAAGCATCGTGGTTTTCCATAATCAGTATATTTGCATATGCGGCAATTCCTTTTTCCTCACCAACAAATCCAAGTTTTTCGGTGGTTGTTGCTTTAACCGCAACTTGTGAGATATCACAATCGAGCAGTCCGGCAATTATTTCTCTCATTTTATCAATGTGGGGAGCCATTTTAGGTTTTTGCGCAGCAATGGTCGAATCTACATTTCCGATAATGTAACCATTCTCTAAAACCAGTTTATAAACTTCTTTCAGAAGGATTTTGCTGTCGGCACCTTTGTATTTCGGGTCGGTATCGGGGAAATGTTTACCTATATCACCAAGCGCGAGCGCGCCAAGCAGCGCATCAGAAATAGCATGCAGAAGCACATCGGCATCGGAATGACCTGCCAGTCCTTTCTCATAAGGAATATTCACACCACCGATTATTAAGTCACGATCCGGAGCGAAAGCGTGAACATCATAACCAAATCCGGTTCTATATGGAAGTTTCATCTGCGTATTTCAAATGTGGAAAATTCAAATTTTGGTTCAACCCATTTTACATTAAATCCGTGCACATGCGCGTGCTGCGAACCAATTTTAATTTTTTCAGCAAACTCCTCCAGCAGATGTTTTTTACCTTCGGCGATAGTATAAACCTCACCTGAAAACAAATTTTGTGTGTAACCTTTTATACCTTTATCGAGCGCGTTTCTCAAAATGAAGTAGCGGAAACCTACTCCCTGAACCAGTCCGGTTACCACAATCTCAACTCTTGCCAGTTTGTCGTCCATTTGCTACCAAATTATCGTATAATTCTGAAATTAATATACCCGCAAAAATCAATAAACTTCCCACATAGCCAAAATTACTGATTTTTTCGTTTAATGCAAAGAACGCAATAATAGCCGCAAAGACCGGTTCAAGCGAATAAATTATACCCGCCTTGGTTGGAGTTACTACTTTCTGATATTTTGTCTGAAGTGTAGTTGTGATTATCGTAGCGAGAATTGATGTGTAAACAAGACCAAATATCAAAATTCCACTCAATTCGAAGTTAAGTTTTTCAAGTCCGGATATATTAAAAACTGAAGCCGCTAATAATCCCAATGCACCGGTCACTATTATCTGTAAAAACACCAGCGAAGTTGTTTCATGTTTTTTGCTGATTACACTCAAATAAACAACATGAGTCGCGAAAATCAAGGCGCAAATTACCGTAAACAGATCGCCAATGTTAAAACCTGAACCAAGTTCATCTATAAACCCGGCGAGGTTATCACCTGGACTCGATATTAGAACAATTCCGCTAAAAACCAAAATTGCCCCTGCAATAGCTCCGGGAGTGGGAAATCTTTTCTCGATGAATGTTTGAAGAAACGGAATGATAATCACAACGCTTCCTGTGATAAAACCGGATTTGGTCGCGCTTGTGTATTTGAGACCGAGTGTCTGAAAAGAAAACGCGAAAAATATCAACGCACCGAGAAACATTCCGGCAAAAATAGTCGATTTTTTTGCGACACGCAGTTTTTTCCATGCGAACGGGAGCATCACCACAGCAGCAATCGAAAACCGCACAGCAACAAATATTACGGGGGATGCGTGATCAAGCGATTGTTTGATAATCGCGAATGTTCCACCCCAGATAAGGGTCATAAGTACAAGAAAAAACTCACCTTTGTATTTTTCGAGGAGGGCTTTATTCATCGCCGAGAGAATATCCGAGTCGTTTTAATTCGCGGTCATCACTACGCCATTTCGGTCGAACCTTAACTCTTATTTCGAGAAATACACCACGCCCGAGGAATTCCTCAATCGCTGTTCTGGAAAGCAATCCCAATTTTTTTATAAGTTCGCCTTTTTTTCCGATAATTATTGGTTTCTGTGAATCGCGCTCAACAAGTACTGACGCTGAAATATAATCCTTTGCGTGATCACGTTCCTTAAATTCCTCAATAATTACCTCTGTAGAGTAAGGTACCTCATCGCGGTAGGTTTCGAAAATCTTTTCGCGTATAATTTCACTAACGAAAAAACGCTCATTTGCGTCTGAAATCTGGTCTTCCGGGAAAAATTTTGGTCCTTCCGGCAGATTATCAAATACAAACCGTTTAACACTTTCAATATTGTAACCTTCACTCGCCGATATTGGTATTATTTCTTCAAAAAGTTCCATCTGTTCAAGTTTGCCGATAAGGGGAGCAAGTTTCTCTTTGGTGGAGAGATCAATTTTATTCAGCAGAATAATTTTTTTTGTTTCCTTTTTCAGCGATTTCGCAACAAGCGGCAACCCAAAAAGTTTTTTACCCGAAGGATCATCGTCAGTGTCAATAATGTAAACGAGAATATCCGCATCGGATACGGAAATATTAACATGTTCCATCATCTTTTCCTGCAGCAGGTAATTGGGATCGAGTATGCCCGGAGTGTCGAGAAAAATCACCTGGTGATTATCGTCAGATAAAATCCCGAGCACTCGTTTGCGGGTTGTTTGGGGCTTGTTTGTGATGATTGAAAGTTTTTCGCCCATAAGCGCGTTCATCAACGTTGATTTACCCGCGTTTGGTCTTCCCAATATTGTAACGTATCCTGATTTGGTCATATTCCCTGACATAAAATTTTGAGAGTGTAAATATAAGTAATAATGATTAATAAACTGTTCTTGAAAAAATTACATTGTGGTACTTTCTCTGGATTTCACGATGTCAATAAAGGAAGATAAATTTAACAAATTTTCCCGCTGTGTTTCTTTATACGTTGAATGTAATGACTCGGGCAGGACGAGCGAAAGTTTGTTTGCTTCCATTTCATTCGTCTGATTTACCGAAATCGCAGGTTCAAGTGTGAACAAGTGTTTCCGCTCAATACGTTCAGCCTCGGAGAGATCCTGTCGCCATCTATCCTTGCAGGTTGATTTAACGCCGAGCATGGAAAGTCCTGTTCCGGGAAATTTATTATTTCTATATTCATCAATTCCGGGGAAATAAAAAATCGGGTTTGGATTTATTTTCTGTTTCCTTGCCCCTTGAAAACTTTATTTCAAGATTTGTAAAAATATTTTCTAACTGGTTTTCAAGAGCGTAACCGGCTCTGGATTTACGTCTGTTTTGTACACTAAGTGAATAACTTATAAATTTATCAACATCACCCCCGAATCCGGATACCAGTTTTTCACGTACAATATGGTTTTCAAATGTTCTGAATAACATTTCCTCTCGTTCAAAAAATTGCATAATCAAGTTGTCCGGTCTTTCGGAATAATCAACATCTCCCAAGGATTTCCTCGCAAATTCCGAAAACTTTCTGGTTGAGGGGAAGGAGTTACCAAATTCCCTGATCATCTGTTCAAGATACTCATCGGCAGTTTCCTTAATCTCAATACCAAGTTCATCAAAGATGAAACGGAACGCAAAACTGATTTCACTATCCTCATCATCATCAATAGTTTTACTCTCAAACTTTTCAGCCAAATCGGATATACCAAACAACCATAGAAGCTGCTTTTCAATAGTGCTGTCGGTTTTTGCAATAAATGCGTTAATTTCACCTTCGTTTGTTAAAGCGATTACAAGCAAATCGCCCGCGCCAGCTTTTTCCAGTGCCGCGGTATTTCTGAAGTATAATCTGTGTTCTGTTCTGTCGGGATTGTTTTCTCGTGCATCGTACCATGTCATTTCACAATCTGAAGAAAGAAATTCATCTTCATTTGTATCGAAATAGAGCACCTTTGCCTGCAAGATTTTCTTACTGATACCGAATAAAGTTTTTAGTCCTGCAACACTATTAAATTCATGCCGGTGTGACGTTTCCGGATCTATCTCAACAGCACTCAGTCTTTTGGCCGCAATGCCTTTGAAGTAGTTCGACAGATAGCCTTGCTTCATTTAGTTATTGCCCTCAATTTCTTTAAATTTTTGTTCCGAATTCAGCCAACTTTCAATTTCATCAATCATATCATCAAATACCAGACGTGTTTTACCTTTTACCGAACATTCCCAGATGATTAATACTCTCCGACCATTGTTTAACAGTTTTTCAATGTTATTTTTATCTCTATTGCTGTTTTCGGTTATTTTCTTTTTCCAGAATTCAGCTCTTGAGGAAGGCCATTTGAAAAGGTGACAATTGTGAAGATGCCAGAAACAGCCATTAATAAAAATAACCGCATTGTGTTTCTTTAAAACAAGATCCGGTTTCCCGGGAAGTTGTGTCACATTGATTCGGTATCTAAAACCTTTGGAGAAAAGCGCTTTCCTGATAAGGGTTTCCGGTCTGGTGTTTTTACTCTTAATCCCGGACATCATTTTGCTTCGTTTGTTTTTGCTAACAATATCCATCACTCTAATCAACCATAAACAAACGCGAGTTGTTTTGGAGTGTGTCCTTCTTTCTTACCCAGGATATACGGGAGCATGTGATTGGCAACCTCTTCTACCACCGGAACCACAACGCTATTCCCAAACTGTTTGTAAGCCTGCGTATCTGAAACAGGAATTTTAAACTGTCTGGTTTCCGTTTCAAATCCCATTAGTCTGGCACATTCAAGCGGGGTAAGGCGTCTGGGTCTATAATTCTCCTGTTTAACCAGTATTTCGGAACCATCTTTATAGTACCTTGCAGAGAGTGTTCTGGACGTATCATTGGGTCCTACAAGTCCAAATCCGAATCCGTTACCCCTGGCGCGATGCTTTTCAGCGTATTTCTGTAAATAATTCCATAAATTTTCAGTTAGTGTATATTTTTCAAGAACTTTCCCGGTGTTTACCTCAGTATAAGCTGACGGTAGTTCTGTGCCATCCTCGGAGTGGAAGATTCTCCTTAATTTGGGACCTGCGTCAGATTTTGGAATTTTCATGTCTTCAAAATTGAACCCGACATCTTCACGAAATCCAACGATAAATATTCTTTCCCTGTGTTGAGGGACAAATGATTTTGCGTCGATAATTCGTGTATGAAAAGTATAACCCAGCTCATTCAGGGTATCACAAATGACTTGAAAAGTTTTACCTTTATCATGACTTTTCAAGTTCTTGACATTCTCCAGCAAGAAGGCTTTCGGTCTGTGAAAATCAAGTATTTCGGCGATTTTAAAGAATAAAGTGCCCTGAGTTTTATCACGGAAACCATGTGGTTTTCCAAGCGCGTTTTTTTTGCTGACTCCCGCGATTGAAAACGGTTGACATGGAAATCCGGCAACCAGAACATCATGTTCAGGTATATCTGAAGGGTTTACCTGATTTATATCACCATCAATTTTGTGTGTATCAGGAAAATTTGCAAGATAGGTTTTAACTGCGTGTTTATCCCATTCACTGGTATAGACACACTCACCACCGACAGACTCAAACGCAAGACGCATACCCCCGATTCCTGCAAACAAATCAATGAATCTGAATTCACTTTTTTTCGATTCATTCTGCCCTTGATTAGTAATCTTGTCAGTAAGGAGTGAAATTACAAGTTTATTTGGTGATGTTTCACCCTTCTCCCATCTGTAAACAGTTCTTGCTGTATTACCGGTAAGATTTGCTACTTCATCAATCTCCATTCCGGCTTGTTCTCTCAAAACTGCAAATTTATTTATTCGTTCGTACTTCATAATCCACGGGAATGTTTTTGACATAATGTCAAAAATAGTCACTTGCCTTCATAATTACAATAATAATTTAAAACTTTGATTTTGGGTTGTGCATTTATATTTTAGGGGAAGTAAATAATTTTTTGATTTACGGTGCCCCGGTTCGGGGAGAATAGGGAAGTCGGTTAAAGTCCGACGCTGTCGCGCAACTGTAATTGGCGCTAACATAAAACAATCTGCCACTGTTTTCACGGGAAGGCGTTTTATGCTGCCAAAAGCCAGGAGACCTGCCGTAAGTTCAGGATATTAACCTTCGCGGAAAAGGTTGTTGATCTAAGGTCCTTCCTTTTATCATTCCGGATTTCCCGCTGCGTTAATACACCAAAACAAAAAGGTGTAATATGCGTGCTTTTTTTCTTTTTTTGTTTTTTCTCGTCAATGTTTTTTCTGCTCAATCCGACAAGTGGGCTGATTCTGTCATTACATATTCATTTGGAGCAAACACCGATTTTGGGCAGGATTCTGCTTATTTTCCGGCGAATATCCTTGGCTCGCCCGATACTTCCGCTTCGGATTTGACACCCTCTTCAATCCCGGAAGAAATATGCGCTCTGGGACTTGGTGGCGAAATTATTCTGAAATTCACCGATAACCTCATTGTGGATGGCGAAGGTCCCGATTTTACAGTTTTTGAAAATCCTTTTATTATTCAGGCGGGACCGCGAGCAGGTGAAATTTTTGCTGAACCGGCAGAGGTTTCTGTTAGTCAGGATGGAATAACATTTTACACTTTTCCGTTTGATTCAACCACACTTATAGGTTGCGCCGGAGTTACTCCAACATTTGGATTCGCTGACCCGACAAACCCGGATTCGAGTGGTGGTGATTCATTCGACCTTGCGGATTTGGGACTCGATTCGATCCGTTATGTAAAAATCCGTGATGTAACGGCAATAATTAAATCCGATCCAAATCATCCCTATTTTGATTTTACAGCAAATGGCTTCGACCTCGATGCTGTGGTTGCGATAAATGAACCCGATACATCTGTTACTTCAGTTGAATTTGATATTCAAGCTGAAACTTCGCTCCGCCTTAACGCAGTCGTTTACCCCAATCCCGCTTCAAAATCAAAAGGTGGAAGCGTAAGGATATTTATCCCGAATAACGTTGAAGAAATAAAATCAATACGGATATTCAATATCCTGGGCGAGGAGATTTTCTCTGATTTTGGTCCCGGAATACACGACAATCTTAATCTGAATCTTTCAAATTTCAGTACCGGCGTTTATCTATATAATATCTCGAGCAGCAGTCAGACTTTCGTTTCCAAGTTTATTGTCGTGAAATAGATGTTCTCAACACGGAAAATATTACTCCTTCTGGTATTATTGTCAGGTTACTCCTTACCACAATATGTTCTCGACAGCAGCAATTTTGAACCAATCGAGGGTGTGAGTGTATCAGGAAAAACACTTTCTACCTTCACTGATAAAAAGGGGTGGTTCGATCTTGCTGCTGTACCTGACGATACCCTGTACTTTTCGCATATCGGTTATAACACGAAAAATCTTTCTCGCCGGGAAGTTGCCATTTGTGATACGATCTATTTATTCCTGCGTAATATACAGACGGCGGAAGTTATAGTATCAGATAAAAAATCAAACAACAAAGCCATATCGAAATCGGTTGAAAAACCTATCACAGATGAAGAAAAATTCACAGTTAAAAGTTTGTCGGAAGTTATCACAAAAAATTCAACTCTTATCATAAGGGATTACGGCGGCTATGCCGGATTAAAAACAGCGTCGGTTAGAGGTTTGAGCAGCGAAAATACCATTGTACTTTTCAACGAAGCCAAAGTGAACGATATCAGAACCGGTTCATTCGATTTGTCACTGGTTTCACCATCGGTGCTTTCAAGTGTAAACTACTCCGGAGTATCAACAGATGAATACTATGGAGCCTCGGCGGGGGGTGTGCTAAAACTCTCGACCGCGAATAGTGTTATCGAGGATAAGCTGAGTATTTCGCTTGGCGGTGGATCATTTGGCAGCCGGAAGTTAAGCACTCTGTTTCAAAGTGGCTCCGGCAAAATAAACTATTCCCTCAACGCAGAACGTGCCTACGCAAAAAATGATTATAACTATAATTTTTTGGATAAAACTCTGAACAGAAGTAACAGTTTCTATTCCCGTTCCTTCATATCGGGTAACCTGAATTATAACACAAGTCGGAATAGTGTTACCCTTTATACTCATTTTTCCTCAATGGTAAATGGTCTGCCAGGTTTTGTAACGACAAACAATTTTAATACGAGTAAAGCGGTCAATTCCAATAAGTCACTTTTGGTTGTAGTAAATGATCACCTGCTGCTTTCTGATAATTTAATTTTACGGGTGAATGTTAATACACATCTGCAATCAATAAAGTATGAAGACCCGGAAGGTAAGATACTCTCGGTTGGAAAAATCCAATCATCACGCTTAACAGATATAGGCTACAGTGCAGGCGGAATTTATTCTGTTAACAATCTGCTATCGCTGAATTTCGGTTATCGGGGGAGCACTTCCCTTTTAAGCGGACTTGTGAGTTTCACCACCGCTACAGCCCCTCCTGAAAAAGTATCGCGTAACGAAAGTATTCTCTACTCCGGTATTACCTCCTTTCGAGAATTGGAAATTCCCTATCTAAATTATGTGAAAAGCTCAATTCTCGGGGCATACACAAGAATAGATGAAAAAATTTACGCTGCTACTGTTGATGATAATCTTTCGCTAAACGTGGGAATTGAATTAAATCTGGATTTAATGTTTCAACCATCACTCGTATTTCATTATTCAAACGATACACGAATTCCAACATTTAACGAGCGTTACTATTCCGGATTGTATGATATTTCCGCCTTGAAAAATGAAGAATATGAAGTATTTGATATTGGACTGGAAATAAACAATTCGCCATCCCTCGGCACATTCTCGTTTTACTATTTTCACATTACCGGCAAAAATAAAATCATATGGGTTCCATATTTGTCAACACTTCAGGTTCCACGAAATATAAACGGGATAGACAATTCCGGAGTTGAACTCGGTTACAAAAATAAAATTGAGCATATAAACACATCACTCAACATAATTTACACATATACAAACGCCAGAAATATTTCAGAATTTACTGATGAAAGCTCTCACGGCAAACAGCTCATTTACACCCCGAAACATAGCCTGAAAGCCGGGATTATTTACTCTCCCGAAAATTTTTGGGTGAGTCTTTCATTTATTTACACGGGTAGCAGATTTTATACATTCGATAACGATCCTTTTAGCAAACTTGAGCCACATTTCATCACAGATTTATCTGCCTCTTATAAGCTTAATTTCTGGAATACAGGTCACAGACTATCTGTGAGTATTTACAATTTATTTGATGAAGACTATATGGTCATCCAGTCCTATCCGATGCCCAAACGTACATTTTCAATTAATTACGAGATAGAAATTATATGAAATACATTTTTCCAATATTGATATTGATATTACTGGTTGCTTGCGAGGACTCTCCTTCTGATCCTCCTGTAACTGAACCCGCAACAAGTGGCATACTGGTATTAAATGAAGGTTTATTCGGGCAAAGCAACTCCGGTTTTACCGTCCAAAATCTCTCCAATCGGGAAACTACCTCCAATCCTTACTATGCTAAAAATGGTCATGAACTTGGTGACACAGGAAACAGCATGGTTATTTCGGGGGAAAGGGTTTACGTCTGTGTCACAAATTCTAACAAGGTTGAGGTAGTTTCCCTAGCTAATTTTGAAAGTCTCGGTTTTATCAATCTGGGTGAAAACGGGAGTCCACGTGAAATTGCCGTGCTTAATGATTCGATTATATACGTTACTTCACTATACCGTAATTCGGTGATGAAGATCAACACCAATCAAAAAACCATACTCAAGGAAATAACCGTAGGTGAATTACCTGAAGGAATTATTCTGGCTGAAGGTAAACTTTTTGTAGCAAACTCCAATTTCGGAGCGGGAAATACTCTTTCAGTAATCGATTTAACAACTGATTCAGTAGTTGATGAGGTGTTTGTTGGATTTAATCCGCGAGTTCTGATGCAGGATAATAGTTTTGTTTATGCGGTTTGTTCGGGAATATACGATGAGACAGGCAGAGGTGGTCTGTATAAGATTAATCCGGTTTCTCTCCTGGTTTCAGATTCGCTGATTATTAACGGAAATCCCGGAGAAACAGCTTATGATGGAAGTGGATTTGTATATATAGCGAACAATGGCGGTGTTCATAAAGTAGGGTTATCCGACTTGTCAGAAAATGAAATTGGAATACCTCTTATCCCGGGAAGTGAAATAAATCAGCATTACAATGTAATTTATTCACTCTTTTTTGATGAGGATGATAAGATACTCTATGCCGGCAATCCGGAAAATTTTGTGCAGAATGGTACGGTGGTATCATTTGATGAAGCAGGAACAAGGCTCGATGAATTTAACTGCGGATTAAACCCGGGTACTATTTTGAAATTCAGTATAAATTAAAGGGGATAAAATGAAAAAAGTAATATTCTTTTTACTGCTGATCTCACTCGCTGTATCAGCTAAATCGGTTTACGGAAGTGACGCGATTGTTTTTATTCAGGATGGTCAGATTGCTGCACTGGACCTGAATACAAATACAGTTTACACCGATCTTGAGGAAGTGGGCCCAACACCAAATCAGGTATATTCTTACAAAAAATATGTTTTTATTGTAAACTCGGGTGAGTGGGGAGCGAACACAAATCTACAATACTTCCCTGCAAGCGCGTTATGGGATTACATCGATACACAAAACCTGGCAGCATTTCAGGCAAATGTGTCAAAAGTGATGCTTTCCGCCAATGGTAATGGATGGGAAGCTGCCGGTATAAATGATTCACTCGTAGCAATTACCGCTACTCAGTTAGGGAAAATTGATATTGTAAACTACAGAACAGGCGTTCTGGTAAACTCGATAGATATTGAAGCAGATGGAAACCCGCAAGGTATCGCGAACATCAACAATAAATTGGTGGTTGCAATGGCAGACTGGTCTGATCCGAATCTTGGTCAGGGTCACTCCGCAGTAATTTATGACCCAAACGATTGGAATAACTATTCCGAAATAGAAGCGCACATTAATGTTGTGGATATTATTCCGGTTCAAAACGGCAAATATCTGATCAATTCCTGGGGTACATGGTTTGGTGATGATAACTACGGCTCAATCCGACTTGTAGATGAATTAGGGAATCTTGAATACACCTGGTTACTCCCGGATGACAGTAAAGCCGAGTTGATAATTCCACTTGATGAAAATAACATATACATGCGGGGTTATGATGTAAATTTTGCTCCTGTGTTTGGAACAATTAATTTGACAACTCATAATTATACTCCGGTTACAACAGGATACCTGACAACAAATATCACAGGAATTCTGAATGATGGAACACTTTTCGGTATAGCAGATGACAATACAAATTTTTATGATGACGAAGGGAATGTGATAGGTTCTACCAACACTACCATCGGAATTTATAATACCGTCCTGACAAAACCGGAACCTTCAGAAAACCCGCTATACACAATCGGTCTTTCCACAAGTGACGGAGCAGGTGGTTCTTACGGACTTATGCTCGGTATCGACCCTGCCGGTACAGATGGTATCGACAGTGAACTTGGTGAAACAGAACTACCTCCATTGCCACCATCAGGAGTATATGACGCACGCCTTATCCTCCCTGACGGCACAACAGGTTCACCTGCTGACTATCGTGGCGGAGACGCTAATTTCACAGGTCAGGTAGAATATGAAGTTAACTGGCAGTTGGGTGAAGGAACTGTATTCACCCTTGAGGTTGACGTTCCTGAAGTACCCGGAACAGTAACTGTAACTGTATATGACCTCGTTGTTGGTACAATCGTTAACGAAGTAATAAACGAAGGTGGCGGACAGGTAGTTGTTAACAACGATGCAATCTCTGCACTTGGAATCACAGTTGATTACAACGCACCAATCCCGGTAGAGCTATCCTCATTCGCAGCAAATGTTGTTGGCGAAACAATCCGGTTGGTATGGGAAACAGCAACAGAGACCAACAACAAGGGATTTGTGGTAGAAAGAAGTGAAGACAACGCTAAATTCACAAAAGTGGGCTACATAGATGGTAACGGAACGACAAGTGAAAAACAGAGCTACACATTCACAGACCATCATGCGGTATCAGGTACATACTACTACAGATTACGTCAGGTTGACTTTGATGGAACATCAAGCTACAGTGACGCTGTAGAGGTAGATTTTGTACCAACAGAATACAGTCTGGGTCAGAACTATCCAAATCCGTTTAACCCGAGTACAAGGATCAAGTTTGCTGTACCTGTAGATAGTAAGGTAACAGTAACCTTGTACAATATGTTGGGACAGAAGGTACAGGAGATAGTATCACAGAACTATAGTGTTGGTTTACATGAAGTTGATTTCAACGCGAGTGAGTTATCGAGTGGAATGTACATCTACTCCATCACAGCTTTGGGAGTAGACGGAAGTAATTTCGTTGACACCAAAAAGATGATGCTTATGAAATAGTGCTGAGTACTAAGTACTGAGTGCATAGTAGTAAAGACGGCATTAGGTTGGTGAGCCTGTCTGCCTGCCCCGCTCGCGGGGAACCATATGCCGTCTCTACTGAAAAATATAAATATTTTCGTAGGGGATGGTTACCGACTATCCCTTTTTATTTTAAAGAACTGCATGCCCGATCGAGCCCACCTAAGGCGGATAAACTCGGGCATGACAATAAGTCTTGTGTCATTCCCGCGAAAGCGGGAATCCAGAGATACTGTATTGTCGCAATACAATTATCAGATCCACCCCCTTGAAAAGTCGTAAGTCGTAAGTCGTAAGTCGTAAGTCGTAAGTCGTAAGTCAAAAATAATAAAACAAAGACTGGATACCTGCTTCCGCAGGTATGACAAACTCTGGAAACTGTCATTTCCATGAATCCGCCAATGGCGGAGGAAATCTAACACCCAAACCAGATGCCCGCTCGAGCCGGGATTCTTAGGACTCAACAATGATCGGGTGCTTCGAGGACCTCAGCAGCCCTTGCATGCCAGGTTCCTGAACTGCGGCGAGGGGCTAGCCGACCGTGTTGACCAGGTCTATTTTTTGTTTAAAACAAAAAACCCCGACAAAATTATAGCCGGGGTCTTTCAATTTTGATACTTAACTAAAGAGGTTATTCTTCTTCGGGTAGCTCATCCATAAGTTCTTCAATTCTATCTTCACTAAGCTCATATTTCGGTTTCCACGACTTGAGAAGTACATCAACCTGCTGTATCAATTTTTTCTTTTTGTATTTTGGTGCGTAAAGCGAGCCGTCCAGCATATAAATTCTATTGGTTTCCTGATCGAAGAAAGTATAATTCACAAAAGGACCGCCCATTGATTTATCATCCATACGCCATAAACCTTCAGTCATAAGCGCATACCTGCCTTTAAAATTGACTTCACTGGTTTTGGTGTATTCTTCAAAAGGAGCAATTTCTACAAAATTTGACTCATCCGCAGTACGATAATACTTTTTGGTTATTCTGTCCCTGATTGCTATTACAGAATCTTTTTCGAGGTAACTTGGTGAAGCGTTATCAATCCAGTGAACAAATATCCATCTTTCCATATCAGATCCGGGTGCACGTCTGAGCCATACAAAGTTGTCTTCAGGCACCTCCTTCGCGAGATGAAAATCTATCTGCACATATACAATCCAGCCATATTTATCGAGCAACTGTGCTTGCACAGGTTTTTGTTCATACACAGCTGCGTAAAGTTTGTCTGAAAGACGTTTATCCGATATTTTCTGAAAATAGTAAAGCAGATCATCCTGATTAGCTTCGATCTTATCCCTCAATTCATTCAACGAATTTGAAGTCAGCACCATAACCAACTGATTTTTTGCCCATTGGTCATACTTCGTGAAAAAAAATTCCTTCCCCGATTTTACCATTTGCGTAACATTGGAATCAAGTAGATTCCCCATATAAACAGAGGCATTGGTTTGTTCGCCAAGAGGAGCTATAATTATTATATTTTTTCTTCGTTTATAGCTGTTGATTTTGGTAATGTCGCGCCATTCGAGATCGAATAGATTTTCAGGTTGAGGAGTGTAAATGATTTTGCCAAAAACCTTTTGCAGGGTTTCCTCCATCTCAACATAATCGAGTGAATCGGCGAATACAAGAATTTCATCCTCAATTCCGATCGCGGGTTTTCCGGATCCGTCGCAACCACTCAAGGCAAAGAGTGACAGGGTAATTCCAACCAGAGTTAGATATCGTAGATTTTTCATCATGTCCGTTTGATGTTTGTTTTTATTTATACAATGAAGTTATTGTATAGTTTCACAATTATACAGGAGCGTTAGGGAGAATCGGGGCAAGATCGGGGAGAAGTAAAGCATACAATCCCCACATTGTAAATCCTATTGAAATTGGTATTGTAAGATTATCATCAGCCCAGCCATAGCTTATATTTTCAGCAATCGCACCAACGGCAACGGCGAAGATGCCGATGGCATACTCGAGAAATAATCCTTCTACCTTGGGTGTGATCAACACAATGATTGAAGCGACCACAAAAAACGCCAGGGTTCCTTCCAGACTTTTAGCGAGAAATTTATGCCTACCGAATCGTCTTCCAATAAGAGCCGCGGCAATATCACCAAGAATAAGGACCGCAAAACCGGTTATGGCAAAAATTTTGGGCATGGCAAATATTACTCCAACAGCGGCTATTAGAACATAACTGGCACCGGACAGATTTTTCTTTTCCTCATCGCGTTCATGCTCACGCATAATCTTGCCAAATAATTTTATTGTAATTTCTTTAAGGGTAGGGTTAAGATGACGGCCAAAATCGATGATTACCGAAAAAATAAGCAAGGGAACCAACACAGTAAGCATTAGTTCCCTTGTAGTAAAATAATATATAACCGGGATTGAAAGCGAGCAAAGATGAATAGATTTTCTTAATAATTCATTTTTATAATCAATAGTCGCTTTATCCGTATCAGTCATCCTTGCTTCCGGGAGTATTATCCGTATCTCGGTTATTTTTCGCATCCATTAATTTTTTAACATGTTCCGGAATAACTTCCTCTTCGCCATTACCACTATTGGTAGCTTTTTTAAGAGGAGGTAATTCTTCACCACGCATGATCATATCTATTTCTTCAGCATCGAGTATTTCACGCTCAAGTAATTCCAGAGAGAGTTTATGGAGAACATCCATGTTTTCCTTCAATATTTCTTCAGCGCGTTTCTGGCAGCCCATTACAATTGATTTAATTTCATTATCAATATCCTGAGCTGTCTGTTCACTGTAATCCTTATGTTTGGTAATTTCTCTGCCGAGGAAAATTTCCTCTTCGTTCTGACCATAAGCCAAAGGACCCAGTTTTTCACTCATACCCCATTCGCAAACCATCTTGCGGGCAATACCGGTAGCTTTTTCGATATCATTTCCGGCACCGGTTGTGAATCGTTTGAATATGATTAACTCAGCAGCCCTGCCACCAAGCGCGTAGGTTATCATCGCTTCGAGATATTCACGTGAGTATGTATGCTTCTCATCCACAGGAAGATAGGTTGTAACACCAAGCGCTCTTCCACGGGGAATTATAGTAACTTTATGAACCGGATCTGATTCCGGAATTTTTTTCGCAACAAGTACATGTCCGATCTCATGATAGGCAGTAAGTTTTTTCTCCTCCTCGGAGATAATCATACTCTTACGTTCCATACCCATCATAACTTTATCTTTGGCTTCCTCAAAATCTTCCATGGAAACTGTTTTCTTGTCCTTTCGTGCGGCAAGCAGAGCAGCCTCGTTTACAAGATTCGCAAGATCAGCACCCGCAAGACCCGGAGTACCTTTAGCCAATGTTTTTAATTTCACATCAGTATCAAGCGGTATCTTACGGGTATGAACCTTGAGGATACCTTCACGACCGGAAACATCGGGTCTGTCAACTACAATCTGTCTGTCGAACCTGCCAGGTCTTAACAACGCGGGATCAAGCACGTCAGGACGGTTGGTTGCTGCGATAATGATTACACCGCTATTCTGCTCGAAACCATCCATTTCAACGAGTAAGGCGTTCAAAGTTTGTTCTCGTTCATCATGACCACCGCCAAGACCGGCGCCACGATGGCGACCAACAGCGTCAATCTCATCAATGAAGATGATACACGGGGCGCTTTTTTTACCCTGCTCAAACAAATCTCGGACACGACTCGCGCCAACACCAACAAACATTTCAACGAAATCGGCACCACTTATTGAGAAGAACGGAACTCCTGCTTCACCTGCAACAGCTCTTGCCAATAATGTTTTACCGGTTCCGGGAGGGCCCAGCAAAAGAACACCACGCGGAATTTTTCCGCCAAGTTTCTGGAATTTCGTAGGTTCCCTTAAAAATTCTATAATTTCTTCAAGTTCAACTTTTGCTTCATCAGCGCCGGCAACATCCTTAAATGTAACTTTGATAGAACGTTCTGTGATCATCTTGGCTTTACTTTTGCCGAAGTTAAAAATGCCGCGTGTACCGCCTGCTCCCGACTGCATTCTGCGCATAAAAAGTATCCATACACCAATGATCAATATCCATGGAAGGATACCGAGAAGTACGGTTAACCATTCATTAGATTCTTTTACAAAGGTATATTTAACCCCTTTTTCCTGCCAAAGTTTAACTTGCTGTTCAATGATTGGTTCTACCAGAGTAACTGAAAAGCGGGTAACATTTTCATAGCCGCCCTCACCCTGTAAACTTACCGGCTCGGCGGTTAAACCCTGAAAACTGTAATCATTGATATCGGTTTTAACAATTTCGGCTTCAACAATTTTTCCATCCTGAAGAAGCTGCATATACATATCAAAATCGATTTGCTTGTAACGCGGGGTATCATTATTAAAAAACTGAAGCACAATAACACCGGCAACAAGCACTAATCCCCAACTAACTACACTTTTAATAATCTTCGACCATTCAAAATCGCCGTCGGGTTTATCTGGACCACCATCACCACCGCCTCTGTTTCCCGGCGGTCGGGAATTTTTATTGTCAGCCATATTCCAACTGTTTTTATTCATCATAATCTTAAGAAACTCCATTATTCACTTAAAACATAAATTGAGCCCAGGTTCCTGTATTTCTGGGCATAATCCAGTCCGTAGCCAATGACAAATTTATCGGGTATCTCAAATCCAATATAATCAATTTTAACGTCATATTTCAGACTCCCCGGCTTCATCAGCAAGGAGGCAACCTTAACACTTGCAGGTGTGTATTCTTCTAGCAGTTTTTCTATATATGTAATCGATAATCCCGAGTCAACAATATCTTCAACTATAACTACATGTCTGCCATTTATATCAGCATTTAGTTCTTTAAGCAATTTTACATTGCCGGAAGATATTTTCCTGTCACCATAGCTGGATAATTTGAAAAAATCCACTTCGCAATTAATTGGTGTTTCACGAAGCAGGTCTGATAAAAACATAAAAGAGCCGTTAAGAATTCCAATAAAGATCGGAAATTTATCTTCATACTCTTTAGTTAATTCTTCACCAAGTTCTTTAAGACGGGCATTAATCTGATCCCTGGTTATCATAGGAACAAATTTTTCATTGCCAACATAAATTACGTCTTCACTAATCATCTTTTTTTACCCAAATTTTACAAAACTTTTTGTCTGTTTTGGTTATTTTATAACGATCGTCAATCCTTAAACCAACAACCGATACTATATTGTTCCTGTTAATTAGAACAGGCATACCATTTTTTCTGAATGATTCTATTTTATTTTCGTTCAGAAAATCGGATATCTTTTTATAACCCCTCATCCCGAGCGGAATGAATTTATCACCAAAATTCCAATTTCGTAATATAAACATATCATCAATATTATTCGCTGAAATTAATTCATAATCGTGCGAAAAAGAAGGTGTTTCATCTGAAATCAGCTCAATTCTTATTTTAATCCCCGCCTCTGAAACAGTGATTTCCTCACCGGGAAATATTTCATACCTGTAATCTTTTATCTCAAAATCGCGGGTGATTATTAGCTCATTTCTCTCCTTCCAGGCTACAAGTCCGTTCTTTAAATTATTTTTTTTACCGGTTAGATTGTCCGAAAGTAAAGAAAGATTCAGATAATCATCATATGTAAACTGCTCAAGGAAATGTTCTTCAATAATTTTTTTAATAGTTTCACCAAAAAGAAACTCACCTTCAGACGAGAGATCATCACTTATTCGAACAACATCTTTTTCGAATGAAACATACTTTTCGACGGCAGAAACTACTTTTTGTTCGATATAATAATTTGCTTCTCTTAGAATATTTCCAAATCTGTAAAGTGCTTCTTCCATAGAAGGATTCAGATTTTCCTTAATTTTTGGAAAAAGTTCATTCCTGATAAAATTACGGGAAAAATCATTATCGGCATTACTGCTATCAGTTCTGTATTCTATTTGATCTTCATGCAGAGACTCAATTATATCCTCTCTGGAAAGTGACAACAGAGGGCGAAGTATATTCCCCCTCTTCACCGGAATACCGGCAGCACCGGAAATACCGCTACCCTTAATAATATTATAGAAGATAGTCTCGGCGTTATCACCTTTATGATGAGCTGTAAGAATATAATCCGCGTTTATTTTATCAGCTACACCTTCAAGAAAGCCATATCGGGCTTCACGCGCTGCTTCTTCAATAGATAATTTATTGTCGGAAGAGTATTTTTTCACATCAATCACATCGGTATGCAGAGTAATCCGGTTCTCTTCACACAGCTTAAGACAAAATACCATATCCGCGTCGGATTCCTTGCCCCTCAGAGAATGATTAAGATGCGCCGCCTGAAAAGAAAAATTCAGTAACGGAGAAAGTTGTAACAACAAATGGAATAAGAAAACAGAATCAGGACCACCGCTAAGCGCCAGTAATAGTTTTTTACCGGATGTATCAATACCGTTTTCTTTCAGAAACGCGATAACCGTCTGTTCAATCTTGTTTGAAGGCATTACTCTTCCCGAATATAAAGCAAGGGTAACCGAAACTCATATGAGTCAGATTACCCCGACAATAAATTCATATGTAAAATTAGTCTATACTTAAAATTTCAAATTTGATAAGACCCGCAGGAACTTTCGCGTTTACCGTCTCGCCAACTTTCCTGTTCATTAGAGATTTACCAACCGGCGAAGTAAGAGCGATTTTACCTTTCTGCAGATCGGCCTCTTCAGGTGAAACAAGTGTGTAGGTGAATTCTTTATTGTTATTAAGGTTTTTGACTTTCACCGTAGAAAGAATATGAACCTGATCTTTCGGCATATTTGAAATATCAATTATACTAGCTTTGGAAAGGAGTTCTTCCAGTTTGCTGATTTTAAGTTCGAGCAAGCCTTGTTCATCCTTCGCTGCGTCGTATTCGGCATTTTCTGACAGATCACCATGCGATCTGGCTTCGGCAATCCTCTGCGCCATATCTTTTCTACCGGTTGTTTTAAGCTCGTTCAATTCCTTTTCTATCTCTACAAGCCGTTCTCTACTCAAATAAATAAACTCAGACACCTGAATTATTCTCCTGTTAATTTTTGTTTTTGCATAAAAAAAATTGCCACGGTCAAAATATTTCTATTTTGCCTGTGGCATGAACTAAATTTAGTAATAAATATCTTACTTTTCAACTTATATCATAATCGTTATATTACTCTTATGCATTATATCACAACAATTTAGGGCATTTTGGACAAATTGTTAAGTAAAATTAACGTCAAACTTACCCTCGCGGGTTCAATTTCGCTTTTTCTTTATATTATTACGGCGATATTTTCCGGATCTGACGGCATATTAGTTTATATGATCACTAATGTTTTGCTCTTTTTCATATGGTTCGCGACGTTGTTTTTTCTCGAGAAGGAGTCTGTTTCAAAGCCGGATGTTCTAAAAATAATTATTGTATTCTCGGTTTTATTTCGGGTTGTTTTACTATTCTCTCAGCCTACTACTTCCGATGATGTTCACAGATACCTGTGGGAGGGTAAACTTGTATTAAATGGCGTGAACCCTTTTGAATACACCCCCGATAGTGAAGAATTAGAAGAATTTCATTCGGAAAACCTGCCGCGCCTTGTCTCTTATCAGCACATGACCACTATTTATCCGCCTGTGGCACAGTATATATTTGCCGCGGGTTATTTAATATCAGGTGAAAGTGATATCGGACTCAAGATTATTTACTTCCTGTTTGATTTACTCACTATTCTGGTGCTAATCCGCTTTCTTAAATTCAAAAATCTACCGGCTCATTATTCAATAGTGTATGCATGGCTACCCCTGACAATAATGGAGTATTTTATAAATTCTCATATTGACGTTGCGGGTGTTTTTTTTCTAGTGCTATTGCTCTACTACTTTGAAACAGGGAATTATATTTTGGCATCAATTCCATTTGCTCTCGGAGTGATGGTTAAACTTTACCCTCTTATGCTGATCCCTTATTTTCTATTACGATTCCGACTTAAACAGAGTGTTATTTTCTTCGGTATAGCTTCAATTATATTGTTTACTTTCAGTATAAGTTTTATTCCTGACAAAGTTCCGGTAACCGATTCCTTTTCAACATATATGGAAAACTGGTCTTTCTACGGCTCATTTTTTTCCGTATTAAAAACGATTTTCGCCAATGAGACAGCAAGAACAATAACCTACATTATGCTAGTGCTTGTTATCGGGGGAATATCATATTACGTAAAGGATATAATCAAAGCGACCTATTTTACATCTATATCACATGTAATTTTTATCCCTACTCTCTTTCCATGGTACCTCGGATATCTTGCTGTAACACAACCCTTTAAAAGATTATTTGCTGTTTACTGGCTCTTTTTCGCGTTAAATCTTACCAATTTAACACCCCTCCTAAAGCCCTGGAAAGAATATCTATGGGTAGGACTAATATTATATATTCCCTTTTTCGTACTGTTGATTCCGGAAATAAAGTCCCTAATCAAACACCAAAGTAAAGAACACGAAGACCCACAAAAACATTAGCAGGAATGAAATTACGAGTCTGATATTCCCCTTAAGTCCCCTGAAAGGATAGAGTATCTTCATCATCAATGCTTTGAAAAAGAGAAAAAAGCCTATGAAAGGTAAAAAGAAATTCAGGATAAGGGAATGATTCAGATATCTGTTATACTTTGCTATAAGCTCATCGTCGTCAGTTTGTGATTCTTTTACCTGATCCCCTGCCTGCACCGAAAGGGTATTGTTCAACTTAAAAGAATCCAGAATTTCTTTAGCGGCCGGGAAATCATCCTCATGTACCATTATCGTTTGTTCACCCGTAACAAGATTATAACCTGTAATTGACTGACCGGCTCCGAACAGGTTTTGTATATGCTTGTTTTTCGTAAGATACTCAATGCCCTGCTCATCCAAAAGACTCGCAAATACTACAAATTCTGCTTCGTCTGCCGGAGCGTATAAAGTAACTAATCTGCTTTCATCAAGTTCTGTAACCATACTCTTCTCCAAACTAAGCCTCAACTACCTTGGTTCCCGCTAATATATCATGCAAACACCTGCGGTCTTTACGGAAAATAAGTAACGGATCAAATATTGAAAAAAAGAAACCCAAAACTGGTACGCCGGAACAAAGGGCAAATAAAAAATATCGCAACCAGTAAACCCTGATAAATGGAGTTCGGGTATTATCGACACTTACAATTTTAATTTTTAGTAATCTCTTTCCTATTGTTTGTCCATATTTGTATAGGAAATAACCATTGAGAAGAAGAAAAAGTGATTGCGCAAATAATAAATGCATTAAAAAGAAGAGAGGATCAGTTCTGGTTTTATCGTATTGTGATGTAATGTCAGTAAAAAAAATCAAATAAATTATTACAGGAGTTATTACCGCCACATCTAGAAATATTGCCGCAAGCCTGACAGGTCTTTGCGCAAGACGCGGTTCGTTAAATTGAGGAGTTTGCTCCTTTTCCTTAATTAACTCGAGAATCATTTCAGCTCGTTCCGGCTCCTTTACTTTATCTATATTATTGTAGTATAAATAGAGTTCCTTGAGCGAAACATTTTTCATCTTCTCATTATCCATTTTACGCCCCTTTAAATAGGTTGTTAAAACTGTATTCCCATTAAACTTCGATCACCCTGGTTCCGGCTATCATATCATGCAAACACCGGCGATCCTCACGGAAAATAAAAAGGGGATCAACAGTCCCAAAAATCCACCCAAACACGGGAATAGAAGAGATAAGAAATATTAGAAAATAGCGCAGACCATAAATATGATCAAAGGTTGGTATTGAATTATCATCCAACGTTACTATTTTTATTTTAAATAATAATTTACCTATGGTCTGTCCTCTTGCACTCAACAGATAACCATTCAGAAGCAAAAAAACAACCTGAGTGAAGAGAAAATAATAAATGGTCGACTCGATCCCGAAAGGAGAATCCTCAATTCCCGTAATTCGTGTAAAAAATATAAAATAGACGATTATGAAGGGTGAAAATATTACACCATCAACTAATCTTGCAAGAAGTCGATCGCTCAATTTTGCCAATGATATAACCGGCTCGACACTACTGTTTTCACGTTCCTTGATCAGTTCAAGAATTATAGCAGCCTGCTCGGGATTTTTGTTTTTGTCGATGTTATTGTAATAAAGATAAAGTTCTTTTAAAGAAATGGTTTTTAGTTTTTCGCTATCCAAGATATACCTCCGAAATAAATTGCATCGAGCCCTCAATGCTTAAAAAATAATATATAAATCTCTTATTATTTTAGCAATATATTTTTCGGCAAAAAATCTTGCTGCACCTGTTAAAGTGCTAAAAATCGTTCTTTTTCAGCTCTTTTAACTTCTTTACTATTTCAGGGAGAACATCACCCGATTGACCAAGGAAGGTGTAATCAGCTTGTCGGGATAATTCGGTATGCTCAATATTTACTTCAACTATCAGCGCGCCACTCTGTTTTGCTGTAAGAGGTATATAAGCAGCAGGATATACAACGGCGGAAGTACCTACGACAAAACATATATCGCATAAAGAAGCGGCTTTTTCACCCCCCATGAACTGGTCTTCCGGTAAAAACTCACCGAACCACACCACATCTGGTCTGATCAAACCACCGCAATTAACACAATGCGGGGCTTTGTTATAATCCCAATCTTTATCGCTGTAAAATGTTTTACAGTCAACGCAATAGTTTCTTTCAATATTTCCATGAAGTTCATAAACTTTACTACTTCCGGCGCGGTTGTGCAGATTATCAACATTCTGGGTTACAACGGTAACCTCGCTGAACAGGTTCTCCATTTCTGCAATGGCAAGATGACCTTTATTAGGTTTCGCATCATTTACGATTTTTCTACGGTATTGATACCATTCCCAAACCATATCGGGATTACGCATAAACGCCTCAAAATTCGCAAGTTCCTCCGGTTTGAGTTTATTCCAGATACCATCCTTGCCACGGAATGTGGGGATTCCACTTTCAGCTGAAATCCCCGCTCCGGTAAAAAACATAATTCTATCGGCATTCTTTAAGTGTTTTATAAAATGCTCTGTAAAATCCAAAGCCATAACTAATTAAGCTCTTCTTCAACTTCTTTGATCAGTTCGGCAACCTCTGTTTTACGCGCTTCGTCATCCTCGTCAAGAAGGTTGCAAGATTCTGCTTTACGCAAAGCCTTAAGAGCTTCTTCATACTCATCTTCACGCATTAAAGTTTTCGCGTAATCGAGATGGATCATCATCAAGCCGGGATAGAGTTCCTGTCCTTTTTTGAATTGTTCAATTGCTATATCGTATTCCGCCCATCCGAGTCCGAGAACTGATCTTGCGGGTGCCCACTTTTCAGAAATCTTGCCATGAGTTCTTGCCAGTACATAGTGCGTAATACCCATTGTTTCTGTTGATCCCGTATTAAGTTCAATAGCTTTTTCGCAATCTTCCTTTATCTGGTTTACAACATCAGCGACAGAGAACACACCTTTGAAGAGGGCAATTCTACCGTTGGCAACAGCGCGTCTGAGATATGTCACCGATTGATCCGGCCCGGCTTTCACAGCTTTTTCAGCGAAGTCGAGCGCTTTATTGTAAACTTCTATCTGTGCTTCTTCCTCTTCATCTGTTTCGGCGGGCATATGTTCTCCTATATCAACATATGCTCTACTGATCCTCCAAAGCATTTCCCAACTATCAGGATTAGCTTCAAGTCCTTTTTGATAAACTTCAAGCGCGCCTTTATTATCAAACTTTTTAAATAAACTGTCACCTTTCGATATATAGGAATTTAGTTCCTGAGCGGATGTAATAAATGTTATTGCTACCAGAAAAAGCATTACTTTTTTGAGCATGGTTTACTCCACAGGTTAATATTAAAATAAAGTATCTTTAAAGTTCTCTTCTTCGTTATCAATAAAACCGGCTCTATAAAGTGCTGTGCCGGCAAGCGGAAGATATTTGGTCCAGGTTTTATCGCCATTTTCTTTTGATAAAATCGCCTGTTTATAGGCATTGGTCTTTGCGCTTAGTTCGTCGGCATGATAGAGAATTATAGCCTCGAGTGTGCGGGGAACAACGGGCGAAGCATACTCCAGTTTTCCCTGATGGCTCAATACGAGATGAATAAGATTATTCTTTAATTCATCAGGAAATCCATCAATTGAAGACACAATTTTTTCTATCAGCATCGCCACTATTACTATGTGCCCAAGCAGCTGACCCTTGTCGGTATAATCAAAGCCTGTTGACGCTGAAAGCTCCTCTGTTTTTCCGAAATCGTGTAGAATGGCACCCGATATTATCAGATCCCTGTTAACTTCAGGATGGATATCGCACATTAAATCACATATCCTGATTATTTCGAGAGTATGTTCAAGCAAACCGTGAACATAAGCGTGATGCCACGATTTTCCAGCGGGAACCGTAAAATAGAATCCGCTTTGATCCTGTTTGAATACTTCAGTAATCAATGCTCTGAGATGACTATTTTCAATTTTTTTTATACGATTCCGTAATTCCGTCTTCATTTCATCAGGATCGCGCAGAGAGGAGGGGAGGAAATCATTAATTGTTACCGCACCGTTGTCATCATCCGGACGAATAGAATTGATCTTTATCTGTTTGATATCGTTATAGGAATCAATCTCACCGGTAACTTTAACAATGGATCCTTCGGCGAACTTTGATGCGGTTAACTCGAAATTATCCCACATTTTTGCCGAGAGTGTTGAACTGCGATCCTGAAGATCGATATTCAGGAATTCGCGGTTATTTCGCGCCATTTTAATTTCTTTTTTAACAACAAGCAGAAAGTGGTTTATTTTCTCACCAACTGCCATTTCAGCAAGATCTTTTTGGTCAATCATTTTTCATGTACTTTTTTTTGATACTACTCACAATTTGTTTTACAGGAACTTTCTATAATTATAACAATATAAAAAAGAAAGAGTTACGACCGATAATAATATACAGATAAATTGAGCCACTAAAAAAATGTTCAGCAGCGAAAACATATATGAAATAGCAACCTTTCTACTTTATATGATCCCCGGGGGAATTCTGATATATCTCCTTGTGGATCTGCTGAAGTATCCTACACAGGAATATCGCAAAAAAATAAGGTGGCTTGTAATACTTGTATTTCTCCCTGTTCTGGGGTGGATTTACTATTTTTTCTATACCCGCCAGAAGAAAAGTTTATAGTTTTATTTTAAGTAGATCCGCCGGATCAACTCTTTTATTGTACCACTGTACACCCCAATGCAGATGCGGACCTGTTACACGTCCCGTACTCCCTATTTCACCAATTTTATCACCTTTTTTCACCTTGTCTCCATCCTTAACATCCTTTTTGCTGAGATGAAGATAAACCGAGTTCAAACCCTGACCGTGGTCGAGCAAAATAAAATTACCCGAATAGTAAAAATCATCAGCCGCGAGTCTTACAACTCCATCTGCCATCGCGTAAACCGGTGTACCGGTCATTGCGGCAATATCGAGACCATTGTGAACATTTTTCGGTTTACCGTTAAGTATCCTCTGACTGCCAAAAATACTTGAAATATATCCACCTTTTACCGGTCGGATAAATCCGTCGGCATACAAAGGCTCTTTAATTTCACCGATATTTTTTCTCGCGGCGACAACAATTTCACGCTCTTTTTTAATTCTTTCATTTTCCGTTTTAGGGGGTGATACATACTTTTTCTTAACCGTAAGTTTCTGCACGTTATATTTTCTTTCCGGAAGATTGAATCGTTTTAATGTTACTTTTCCGTCACCATGTTTAACTTTCAGGAGGTACTCTCCAGTATCATTTCTGTCAAAACCAAATACGAATATTCCAGAATTATCTGTATCCAGCTTTTTATCATTAAGATATGCCCAGTGAATATTTTCCGCCTTGCAAAAGAGCAGTCTGCCCGGTTCAGGTGTGCCAATAATTTCAAGTGATTGCGCGTTTAACGCAATGGTGAATAACAACAGCAAGAGTATTTTTTTCATTTCCAATATATTTTAGTTTGATACAATTCTCATCAATATTCCACATAACCATGCACCATAAGTTCCCACAGCATATCCCATAACCGCGAGAATAACACCAACGGTAGCAAGTGAAGGATGAAATGCCGAAGCGACTACAGGAGCTGAAGCAGCGCCACCGATATTTGCCTGTGAACCAACAGCGAGGAAAAAGAGGGGAGCCTTGATAATTTTCCCGACAATTATCAGTAATCCCGCATGAATCGATATCCAGATAACAGCCACCAAAATTAAGCCTGGGTTATCGAATATCGCGAATATCTGCATCTGCATTCCTATCGCGGCAATAAGCAGGTATAGAAATAGTGTTCCAAATTTTGAAGCGCCTACGTGTTCAAGTTTTCTGGCTCTTGTGAAGGAGAGGAGCAATCCGCTAGTGGTAGCGATAAGCACAACCCAAAAGAAGTGAGATGTAAGACTGAATTTAGCTAATCCGGGATAATTGTCGCTGAAAAACGGAGCAATATAATCAGCCAGAAAATGCGCCAGTGCGGTTACGCCCATACCGGCAGCAAGCAGATTAAAATAATCCTTTGGGGTAGTTACTTTTTTATTGGCTTCCTGTTCCAGAGTTATTTTGTTTTTGAGATAATCAATCGAAGAAGTATCAGCCTTGAACCATTTGTCAATTTTATCATGGATTCCCGCGCCATAGAGCAAAACCGCCATCCACGCGGAATAAACTATCACATCCACCGCTACAATTGCTGAAAAAAGCTGATCGCTCGCCCCGAAAACTTCTTTCATTGCAGTCTGGTTTGCGCCTCCGCCTATCCAGCTACCTGCTATGGTCGCCAAACCTCTCCAAACTTCGTCCGGTCCGACTCCTCCAACTACACCGGGAGCAAAAGAAGAAACTATCAAAATCGCAATCGGACCACCAATAATCACACCAAAAGTAGCGGTTAGTGTCATAATCAATGCCTTCGGACCAAGTTTCATTATAGCCTTTAAATCGATACTGAGGGTAAATAAAACCAAACTTGCCGGCAGGAGATAACGTGAAGTGAAATAATATATATTTGAATCTTCTGTTCGAATTATTCCCAGGGAGTTAAGTATTCCGGGAAGGAAATAACACAACAGAAGCGGAGGAACATATTTATAGAATTTTTTCCAGAAACCTGATTTAGCTGAAGATGTATTAAAAACAAACGCGAGAATCAATACGAGGATACCACTTATAACAGCATCATTAGAGGTGAGGGGAAACATTATTATCCTTTCTTTCGGAGCGGGAATAGTAATTTTACATGCGTTCCCATTCCCGATTCGCTTGATATTTCAAGCTTACCATCATTTAGTTCAACAAAATCTTTACTGAGCGGGAGCCCTAGTCCGGTTCCCTTTTCGTTTTCAGTTCCCGGTGTACTGCTTCCAGGCTGAATAAGGTAAATGTTCTTCAATTTTTTGTTTTCAATTCCAATTCCGTTATCGCTTATCTTCACTATCGCGTTACCATGTTCCGAGGAAACCGCAATATCAATTTTGCCCCCCCTGTTAGAGAACTTGATCGCGTTATTTACCAGATTTCTTATCACCGAGGAAATCATGTTTTTATCTGCGTGAATCCATATATTTTTACCGGATTTAAACTTTACATCAATCTCTTTCTTCATAAAATTGCGTTCAAATAATTTCAAACATTCTTGCGTCGTTGATCCCAGATCCAAATCGGTTTTAATAGCCTTAAATGATTCTTTCTGTGTGAGTGACCATTCAAGCAGATTTTCCAGTAAATAATAGAGATTGATAGCGACACTATTCAGTTCGTTAGCGTACTTCTTGATCTCTTCCATGCTCATTTCGTCAATATCTTCATAAAGGATATCGCTCATACCTAATAGAGAAGTAAATGGTGACTTGAGATCGTGAGAAATTATTGAGAAAAACTTATCCTTGATTTCATTGTTGTTTTTGAGTTGTATTTCCGAACGAGTTAGTTTTTCGTTTATTGTTTTTAGTTCAGTATTGATCTTTTGAAGTTCATTCTTTTGTTCATTTATTTGTTTGTTTCTATCTTCAAGACTGAGAGAAATCTTTTTCCTCTCTTCACCGCGAATGTAAATAATTCCGCCCGCAATTATTAAGATAAGAACCAGACCTATACTGTAATAAATCATCATGTTACGTTCTTTAAGTTCTAATTCTTTAATCTCCTGATTCTTTTTGAGCAGTTCTATCTCTTTTTCTTTTCGTTCTGTTTCAAATTTTATCTGGAGTCGGGTTGTTTCAATATTTTGTGTACTGGCAATCAGGGAATCTTTTTCTGCTGAATAAAGCTCATAATATTCAAGCGCTTTAAATTCCTTACCACTCTTCTTATAGGTATCAGCCAGATTTTGGTAAATATCCCGAATCTGCTCCTTGAACTGGGATGCTTCCGCATCTTTCAGGGCAGCCTCAAACCATAAAACAGCATTGGTATTTTGCCCCCGTTTCGCGTATAGCTTACCAAGATTATTTTTGGATATTGCCTGTTTGGCTACATCACCCAAACTCTCAAGGATACTTAATGATCGCTTGTAATATTCTTCAGCGGTCCGCAACTTGCCAAGATAGAAATTACACTCCCCTATATTATTTAAAGCAACAGCTATACCTACTTTACGTGACAGATTAGAGTTTATCTCCAGGGATCTGTTATAAAACCCGAGGGCTTCTTTATACTTTTCCCGCTTCTTGTATAACTCACCAATGTTGTTAAGATTAATAGCTACAAGAACCTGATTATTGTGCGCTTCAAAAATATCCTGGGATTTAGTAAAATATTCGAGTGATTTATCGAAGTTATCAAGTTCATCATAAATGATTCCGATAAGCAGCAGACAATAACCGGTTTTAAAGGTATCTTTTCTCGATTCAAAGATTGAAAGAGCCCGAAGTGTATAATCGAGACCGTTTTCAAAATCGTACAATATATTTGTATAAATTGAACCGATGTTAAGGTAACTGTGTGCCGCCTTGTTTGTGAGTGATAATTCAGAAAAAAGTTTTCCACCAAGCTTATGAGTTCTGAGTGCTTCAGCGGTTTTCCCCTCGTTTGTGTAAACAATCGCCAGAGAGGTATACCCGGAGGCTATACCAAACTTATATCCAATCTCCTCAGCAATATGAATACTTTCGTTAAGAAAGTCAGTGGCCTGATCAGTCTTGCCAAGATAACTGTATGAAATCCCCAATCCTCTCAGCGCGTCCGATTCCGCTTGTCTGAATCCGCGTCGTCTTGAAATTGAAAGAGCGCGTTCTCCATTTACAAGCGCGCTCTCCAACTGATTTAAATATGTGTATGCAGCATTTAAATTATTATATGCTGTAACTCTGCCTTCATCATAGTTTAAAGTTTCGGCTGATTCGAGTGCCTGATTGGCATATTCCAGCGATTCACTATATCGGTCAAAGTTGATCAATTCCAGCGCGAGTTTATTAAGGGTATTAACTCTGGTTTTTCCGGTTTGATTTTCGGATGCCTTTACAAGGCTGTCAGAAACTGACTGAGCGCTTGCCACAGAAAAGAGCATGAGTAGAATATTTAATATAAACCTTGCGTTCATCTTAAAATTGGCTGGTTTAACCCGATATTTTTAACATTCAATTTATCATTGTCATAATAATATTATCAAATGTGTAAATCAATCAAAAAGCAAAAAGGAAAGAGATTCGGTTAACCCGATAGTAGAAATATTTAAATAAGATTATAGACACTTCAAGAGCTTTTTTTAAGATCTGATTTTGATAAAAGGGGTATCAAATTTTATCTCCTTACAAATAAATAACTTACAAATTTCGAGCAAATTTAATTTGCTGTCATACCCCTAAAATGATAAATTCACATCACTTGAGAGACGTATGAACCCTGTTGATAACTTGTTGATAACTTTTAATCGTGGAACGTTTCACGACGGTTCCGGTAACACCCCGATGCTGTTGATAAACCGCTTAATTTGTTCGCAACTTATAATGATACACGCTAACGTTATGTTATCAAACAACTTAAGTTGATTTATCTGATGTTGGTAAATTGTGGATAACTTCCGATAAATTCATTAACAATTTGTTAACATCAATATTTATAACGGTTTAATAATTATTTAATTTTGTGGATAACTTTTAATGAATGTAACAATGGCCGAAGCCTTGACTAACAATGATGCAAAACTTGTCTGGAAAGATTGTCTTAATATAATTAAATCAAAAGTTCCTTTTCTTACTTATAATACCTGGTTCCTTCCTATTAAACCGGTTGAGTTAAAAAACTCGGTACTTAAAATTCAGGTCCCTAACAATTTTTTCGTTGAATGGATTGATGAACATTACAATTCTGTAATAAATCATGCTATAAAGGAAATCATTGGTTCCGAGGCTCAACTCGTTTATATTATTCTGGAAGATAAGGATGATATTGTTGCCGAACCCGAGCGGAAGGAAGAAAAGCCCGAAATTAAAAAACAGGAGCCCGCTGATAACGAAGAGGAGAAGTTTGCTGATAACCTGAATCCACGTTATTTTTTCGAAAACTTTATTAAAGGCGAGGGAAATCAGCTTGCAAGAGCTGCCGCTGTTGCCGTTAGTGAAAACCTCGGACAAACATCCTTCAATCCTCTCTTTATTTATGGCGGGGTTGGACTTGGAAAAACCCACCTGATGCAAGCTGTAGGAAATAAAATTCTTGCCAAGGACAGATCCAAAAAAGTTATTTACCTTTCTTCTGATATCTTTACCGTTGAGTTCGTTGAAGCTATCCAGAATAACACCGTAAACGATTTTTCCAATTTTTATAAAAGCATGGATGTACTTATCATCGATGATATCCAGTTTCTGATCGGGAAGGAAAAAACCCAGGATTTGTTTTTCCATATATTTAATACACTGCATCAATCGGGTAAACAAATCATTCTTTCCTCCGATAAACCTCCAAAAGATCTGAAAGGATTGAATGAACGACTTATTTCCCGTTTTCAGTGGGGATTAACAACCGATATTCAGCCTCCTGATTTTGAAACACGTATTGCTATCCTCAAGAATAAAAGTGAAAGCTTCGGAATACAGCTTTCCGGCGACATATTGGAGTATATCGCTCACAACATTACATCAAACATCAGAGAGCTTGAAGGATGTTTGATAAAGCTTCTGGCAAATTCATCTCTAAGTTCAAAAGAAATAAATCTTGAACTGGTAAAGAAAACCGTGAAAGAGATTGCTACAGGGAGACAAATAAATATCTCTATCGATTTTATTACAAAATCCGTATGTGAGTATTTCAGCGTACAGGAAAATAAAGTACGAGAGAAAAACCGCAAGAAAGAAGTTGTAATCGCCCGCCAGATCGCGATGTATCTATCAAAAGTACTTACTCAGTCCTCACTCAAAACTATCGGACTCCATTTCGGGGGAAGAGACCACTCAACCGTAATCCACGCGTTTAATTCCGTTGAAGCCGATATGCAGCGAGATGAAAAACTAAAAGATATGGTCGAATCAATTAAAAATAAAATTGAAATGAGCGTATCGTAAACTTTCCCGCAGCCTCAAATTTTAACCGGTGGCTCTATTGAAGTTGCCGGTTTTTATAACTTTACACCAAGCTCCTGTTGTCATTTAAAATCTTATTACCCCCCGGAATCAGCACACGCGTTTTTGATCAGGTTATAATACTTCTCGAAGAAGCACTTGAAAAAAACATGATTGAAGAACACGATGATCTTCAAATTTCATGGGAACAATATGGAAACCAATCATAATAAGTGACTACAGGAAATTCTTACGAAAATTAAACTGAACCGAAAGATATAGCTGAAAGGCTTGCAAATCTTTTTTTTGCAGAAGCTTTATGATTGAATACTTGCCGGTGAACGAGGAGTTTATGATTATGCCTATTATGAAATAGTTGATATCTTTGAGGATTACCGGTAACCGCTCATTCTTTTATACGGGAAGCAGCTATTTGTTTTACTACATCAGGACGGTTGGATATTATGTTATCGGCTCCGGAATCTATCGCTGAAATGATATCTTTTTCCTTATCCGGCGTCCAGATATGAACTTTTTTACCAAGTTTCTGAAGTGAGCTTACAATAACCTTACGTGAAGAAATTTTATTTAAACTCAATATCGGGTGGCGGGTTAGCCAAACACTGGGGCGATACGGTAGTGAAGAGATAAAGCCGGTAGTGATTTTGGGAGAATTCTCTTTTATTCTATTAACGAAGCTCAGATTGAAAGAAGTAACAATACATTGATCTTCAAGATTAAGATCACTTATAAAATCGGCAACTTTAACAGGGAGATGTTTATTTCTACCATTATATTTAAGTTCAAGGTTTATCTTGCATTTGCCGCCAATCAGATCTAAAATGTCAGTCAATAATGGAGGATATTCTTTCGAAAACTCCTCGGAAAACCAGCTTCCAATATCGAATGTTTTGGCTTCATTATAAGTGACATCCCAAACATTTCTATTAATATTGCCGGTTCTGAGAAAAGTTGGATCATGAAGCAGAATAATTTTACCATCGGCTGTTTCCTGCAAGTCCAACTCGATGCAGTCAACTTCAAGTTCAATCGCTGTTTTAACCGCAGCGAACGAATTTTCGGGCGCATAAGCCGATGCCCCTCTATGGGCGGTAATTTCCATGACTCAGTTTTTATAATGAATAATTATCGGAGGAAGATAACAATAGATACCTTAAATTGGTAGGAGTTTATTTGATGAGGTAAAATTTATCCCCGTATGAAGCCCCACGCAATCAAAAACAGGAATATTGCCGCATCTACAATTTTTTTTCTGTGGTTTCTGAAAAAATACGATTGCGCTTTTAAAGCTAATTCGCTCATAATATTTCTCCTTTTTGCAAGAAATATAATCGCTGAATATAAATTTAAGATTAAGCTATTGTTATCCTTATATTAATTTTAAAATTATTTTGTGATCGTATCGAAACCTATTAGCACCAAAAACGCCACAATACCTGCTATCACGGGATATATAACATAGTCCACAATTTTTTTATAACGTTCATAGAAAGATAATTTCCTTGCGGATTCTTCAGCTATATAATCGCCGTCTTTAGGAGACCATGGCTCATTCGTATTTAGAAACATTTATTATTTACCTGTAAAATTTAAATCAAACATAAACTGAAACTTCATTATCGTATGATACCGGGGAAAGTTTATCTCTCCCCGGAATCATAAAAACTTCTAATTACTATTCTGCTGATAGAGATGAACATCTCTTTGCGGGAATGGAATTGATATACCGTTCGCGTCGAACTCATATTTCATGTTTTCCATTAAGTCCCAGTAAAGGGGCCAGTATTCCGATGTTTTTACCCATGGTCTAACAGCTAAATTAACACTGCTGTCAGCCAATTCCAGAACACCAATCGTGTATATTGGATCTTTGAGTACTCGCTCATCAGCTTTAAGAACTTTTTCAATAATATCTTTTGCTTTTTTGATATCATCACCATAACCAATTCCGAATACCAGATCCATACGACGTGTATCCCGTTCGGTAAAATTGGTAATAGTATCACCAATAATTTTAGAGTTAGGTATGATAATAACTTTATTATCGGGAGTACTCATGATAGTATTGAATATCTGAATTTCATTAACCGAACCCATAGTACCACCGGCCTCGACAAACTGACCAACCTTGAAAGGACGAAAAATTATCAGCATAACTCCGGCGGCAAGGTTAGAGAGTGAACCCTGTAACGCCAAACCAATAGCGAGTCCCGCAGCACCTAATACAGTCAGCAGTGATGCGGTTTCAACACCAACTTCATTCAATACCGCTATTACAAGCGCGGCTAATAAAATTACGTTCGCTACGTTAACAATAAATTTTGAAATCGTTTCATCAATTTCAGAACGTTTAAGTGCTTTCGTTAAACCTTTTTTTACAATTTTAATTAGCACCCATCCAACAACGAGTATTATTATTCCCAGCGCGAGGTTCTCAATATAACCCGCGACATTTTGCTCGAAAAACAATTTAATTTCTTCCGGATTCATTTTTTTTCCTAAAATAATTTGTAAGTAATACCAAGCTGTAACGTCTGTTTAACCTGTGTTTTAATCGATTGTGCTTTTTCATATATCACTAGCACACCCAAATTAACGTTCATATAATCGTTAATAGAAGCCACAAGCGAGTTATCCCACCTTACATCCCACACATCAATTTCTTCAAAACGACCAAACAAACGCAATTTAGATTTAAGAAGAACATTGCTATCAATATTTAGTTTAGTTTCTGATACTGACTCAATACCTGTTTCGAACTTGAAATCTTCAATCTCAACAGTTTCGGGGTCATCAGTGTATTTGGTGTTTTGAGAAGTGAATGTTTCCTGAAACGCAATACCAAGCCGGGTTTTGAATATTTCTTTTTTGTGATAGGTAAAACCAAAAGACTGGGTAATATAACCCGGATCAAAAAAACGCGCAATTTCAACCTTTGGTGTTTGCTCGTAATCATAACCCTTATCAATAACGGTTACAATAGTATTACTTACGAAAGGACTGACAGCCCATCCTAATTCATACGTCAAGACAGACTCATTATAAAATTCATTATCGTTAATTCTTACTTCCTGATCACCAAGTTTGGTTCGTCCGTAGGCTACTTTCAGTTCATTCGAAAAAACCCATGGATTTTTTGTGTACACAAAATCAAAATCTCCGTAAATAGTCCAGGTTAATGAATTTTCGCCACCCTGAGACCAGTTACTGAATGCAATCTGACTTACATTTAATCCTGTAACGCCTGAAGCTGTCCACGGACCTGTTGCTGTGGAATCTTCCTGAGCAAAGAGTAATGTAGATAAAAAGAGTAATGCAAAAAGGGAAGATGTTTTAATCATATTTTCCTCTGAAGTTATATTTTATATTATCAATAATTTGCCAAAGGTTCTGATGCTGATTTTCTTTAGTCAAGAAATAATCAGCGCCATAATGTTCACTGAGCAACTTCATGCTCAGATTTCTTTCATGAGTAAATATTATAAGATTTAATTTCTGATTGAATTGTTTAAGACGTTTAATTAAATCAAGCCCAAAATTTCTGTGGTGTTCGAAATCAATAATTATAAGGTCTGTTGAAGAATCAAGTTCCTGAATAATTTTGTCTTCACTGTATGCTATATCACGTATTGAAGTCATCCCCCCGCCACTTTCAAGATGAGCAACAATTCCGCTGCGGAAAATTTCAGAGTCATCTACGACCAGTACATTCATCATGTTATTTCCGATTTTTTATCCAAATATACCGGTTGCATGATAAATTGGTTATAGATGAATTACCATTAATTTTGTAGCGTAAAATGTGACAAGCAAAATTTACTTGATTACTTTATAACTATATTTATTCCCGAAATAGTCCTCAATGGTAATTTCAATATTTAATTTTTTATCCGCCGCATGCGATGGTATCGGGATTTCACCAAGGTAGAACTCATTTTTACCACCTAGTGTAAGATACTTGGTTGCGGTAAAACTGCTGCTCGATATTCGCGCGACGGCATTCTTCTTCAACTGCGAATCATCCGAAACAAATACTTTTATGGCAAGATATAACTCACCATTTTTCTCTATCCTGGATATTTCTTCCTTGTTTAACCGCGGAGGTGTACTATCAAGTTTCACAACGCGGGAAATAGTTGTTTTCGAGCCTGCTCCATTCCTGGCTACGAGTGTTACCCGGTTACTACCCTCTTCAAGCGAATGGTTATAATTAAACTCACCTGAAGATATATCAACCGGAGTGTCATTAACTTCAAAAGTTTTGGCGCCTGAAATTGTACCAGCCAAATTTAATATGCTGTTATTGGTTTTTGAAGGAATCTGTTCATTCAGTCTTATTTCGGGTTTCACATTGGCAAAAACTACTGTAATCGTATCTGTTAACTTATTGCCGCCCGGTGTATTTATTTCGATGAAATATTTATTCAACTCGCCAAGGTTTGAAAGCATGAAACTAAAATCACCCGTATTATCGGCGTAGGCGCGTAGCTTGGTACGAATATTCACTCCGGTTAAATCAACAGATGATTGAGGGAATGTGTTACCATTCAAAGCCAGTGTAGGTTTGGACGAGATTATATCCCACTTGGAATTCCTGTTTAACCCCGGATCAAAATTAAGTTTTATTTCACCCTTGGGTTCGTAAAAAACTTCACGAATTATAACAGTTTCATTTCCGGCTTTGTCACGTGCGGTAAAAGTAAGTTTATTATACCCCTTCTCAAGAGAAAATCCTTTTGAAAATGTTTTACCGTCATGTTTTATATCGATACCATTTACATCAAGTGAGATTTCCGGTTCAACTTCACCGGTGATATTTATGCCGGTATTATTTGTGAAGAAATTGTTTTCAGGATTATTCACTACCAGATAAGGTTTGGTTTCATCACGGATTACATTAAAACCTCTTGCTTCGCCGAATGGTCCCGGAAAGCCGTATTTATCTATGGCTGATACATTAAAATAATAAAATCCTGGTTCCAGATTCTCAATTGTAAATTCTGTGTTGTTAACATTTTTATTGCTGCGAACTATTACTTCCCGCTTCACGTCGCGAGAGATAACGAATAAATATTTCTCCGCGCTATCAACCGGCTCCCAGCTGAATCCGAACGAAGAACGATATATTTCGCTATTAGCGTCAGGAGATAATAAATTCGGGGGTGGTAAAAGCTCAATCGGGGCAGATGGTACACCACCTTTAGGAATAATAGAACCCTGATTTTGCGCCAATGTTATTGATGAGTCGTTTGAGGTAACTTCAATTTCACCTTCATAGTTGGCAAATTTTGTTGTTTCCTCATCTTTTTCAACCCAGAAGAAAGAAGAGTTTACCTTTACATCAACACCCGGTACCTCAATTTCGTTTTTCTTTCTCGATCCTTTACTAAATAACGCGAACGCGTCACCCTTTTCAAGTTTTACACTATTTTCACTGTTTTTATTTAACAGATCGACCCGAGATTTTTTTATAACCGCCTGTGAATTTTCATTTAACCTTATTTTACTTTTATCGCTGAATGAAATCTCGGCGTATGAATCGGAAAGAGTTCTTGCCCGGTCTTCGGTAAAAAGTTTGGTTTTAAGGGGCGCGTCAGACCAGGTTCTTTCCTGGACAGTCCGTTTTTCAACTCTGCCACGCCGGAATGAAACGAATGCCTCCGAATCGACAACTCTTTTTTGCGAGATCATCTCGAGTGCAAGAGAGGCTTCCTTATCCGCGGTGTTGAAAAGGTTTATACTTGTATCCCATTCACCAATTTTTGAATTAACCAAACCTCTATCGTAGTTTTTGATAGCTGAAGCGATCTCCTGAGACGCAAAAAGTTTCGCGCCCTGTTTATTTGCTTCGTCAATTTTTTCTTTAGCTGCGGTTTTAGCTTTCTGAGTGGCAATAATTTTTTCGGCGTCAATTTTTAATGTCATGCCGCTTGTAACCTGATCAACTCTCCTCAATCCGTTGTTGAACAATATTTCTTCCCACAAATTGGGATCGCCGAGATATTCATCTGCCAGTTGTCTGAGATTTTTTGAACCGTCGAAAACAATTTCTACGGGTTTAACACTTTGAGCATAAACGTTGATAGATAAAAATAAGATTATGGTAAATAACGCCTTGCGACTCAGTTTCATAATTTTGCCGTTTTGTTAAAAAAACAGATTCACAAAATAAATTATTCTAACTATTCTGTACCGGTAATTTTACAATAAACTCGGTGCCGGTGCCGGGTTTGCTCTTAAAAGTGATAGTACCGCCTGAAAGTTCCACAAAACCTTTCACGATTGAGAGACCAAGACCGGTACTATTTTCTCCTCCGGTGGGTTTAACCGAAAGTTTTGAAAATTTGTCAAATACCCTTTCCTGATCCTCCTCGGGGATACCTTGTCCTTCATCCTTCACAGAAATAGAAAAATCGTTATTTTCTTTATGGAGCTTGACCACAACTTTAGTGTTATTATGCGAAAACTTTATTGCGTTAGAGAGTAAATTATCAATGATCTGACCCAAAACCACTTTGTCGTAGTTCATTTCAAGAGAGTCATCACCTTTATACACTACATCAATTTCCTTCTTCTCCGCGTTTCTCTCATTCTGCTTGAGCAGCTGTTTTACTACACTGGCTGCATCGAAGGGAGCATTCTGAATGGTATAATTACCTTGCTCAACACGGTTTATTGTCAGAAGCAAATTGATAATTTCAAGCATACGTTCTGAACTTTCAAAAATAACAGTACCAAACTGCTTGATTTCATCAGGATCGGTTTCATCAATCAGAAGTTCACTATAACCCCTGATTGCGGCGAGTGGATTTTTCAGGTCATGAGCGGTGATACCTAAAAACTCATCTTTTTCACGATTTAGCTCCACCAAACGTAAATATGCCGCTTTTAGATCACTGTTCGATTTGTCGAGCTTTTCCGTTCTCTCCTTCACCTTTGCTTCAAGCGTGAGGTTATATTCCTGCAATTCCTTTTTCTGGAACTCAATTTCCCTGAAACTTTGGGCAAGACTTGATGCCATTTTTTCAATATTTCGGGATAATTTTCCAAGACTATCTTTGCTGTCATAATCTATTTTTATAGCAAATTCACCGGATGCTATCTGTTTCGAAGCATCACTTATTTTGCTGACGGGAGAACTTATCTGGCGGGATAGTATCATCGCTCCCGAAACCGCCATTATAATTCCAATTGCTACCCAAAGCCCGAGTGAATACAAAATCTGAAGTACCGGTGTATATGCGGCTTCAGCGACAGTTTCCGTAATGATTCCCCATTTGGGATATCGTGTAAATGTATAACTTCCCACAACAGGCACACCATCATCTTCGTAACTTACAACACCGTTTACTCTGTTTCCAGAGACTAAAAGTCCGGCAACATCCCTCTCGGTGAAGTTGAGTGATTGCTCTTCTTCCGAAGCAAATACCTTTAATGAATCGTCGGCAAGAACCGATATTTCATTATCGAGACGGACGTAATTTTCTCCAAGCATCAATTCAATAGTACTCAAATCCATTTTACAGGCAAGAACACCATTAAGTCCGCCATCCGTTTTAAATGGAATGATCAGATTGGCAGCCCATTTTTCTATCAAACCGAGGTATTCAGTACCCTGGACAAAATTACCTACATCGGCTTTCGGGAAGTTTTTTGTATCGTATCTTACAATATCCCTCGTTTTCAGGCTGATTTCCTCAAGCTGATTCGCGAAAGTCTCCCTGTTCAACTCAACCGCCAGATTCCAGTCATTATCATCGTTTTCAATATAAACCGAGCAGTTAATTACATCTGGAATATTTCCAATACCATTGTAGAGGAAGCTGTAACGCTCATTATCACCGAGGTTCTGGTCTTCAATACCATCACTGATAATGATCAAATTTCTTATCCAGTCTTCGAAATAGTTATCAACTTTTTCGGAAACACCATTTACACTATTTAGTAATTCACTGTTAAGATTACTCTTTAATTCCTCTTCAGCAATACCAAGGATGTTATAACCGGTTATCATCAAAGGAACAGCGGCAACAATTACCGAAAATATTAGAAGTTTGGCGGACCACGATATTTTTAACATAGGCTCTTATATTGATGTTTGCTTAATATAATAAGATAACATTTAAATACTTTATTTTCATATTCAAGAAAGTGTTGTATTATTTAATTGTGAATTTGTATATTAAATTTTAGCGTCAATCAGTCAGGATTTTCGTATTTTTAAACTTTAAGAGTGCAAAGGTTATGTTAAAAATATTAATTGCTGACGATCACCCCATTTTCAGGGAAGGGATTAAAAAATTTATTAACCGGGAAGTTGATCTCGATGTTGCTTTCGAAGCCTCGGATGGAAATGAAGCTTTTTCACTTCTGCTGGACAACGAAGTGGATGTAGCGATTCTTGATATCGACCTCCCCGGCAGAAGCGGAATTGATATTCTGCTCGATATCAGGAAGATAAAACCGAAACTCCCTGTCCTCATCTTTTCTATGCATCCGGAAGAAAGATTCGGCATTCGTGCCTTTAAATCAGGAGCAAACGGTTATCTCTCCAAAGAGGAAGATTCCCGCAAACTTATTGACGCTATTCACACGGTGAGCGGAGGACGAAAGTATATTACCCCACTTCTTGCAGAAAAACTTGCTTTTGAGGTGGGCAAAGATACTGATAAACTGCCCCATGAACTCCTCTCAAATCGTGAGTTTGAGATCATGCGTATGATTGCTCTCGGAAAATCGGTTAAGGATGTAGCTGAAGAATTAATGCTTAGCATCAATACCATTAACACTTACCGATCCCGTATCCTCGACAAGATGAACATGAAAACCAACATGGAGATTGCCTACTACGCAATCAAAAATGATCTGATAGATTAAATAGGTCGAGTTTTTGTCACACGTTTAAAGAGCAGTATTCCTTCTCCACGGAAAAGGAATGTCTCAAAGTTTGTCGTTCCCTCGAAAGAGGGAATCCGGTTTCCAGGATTATACGGCACCCTAACAAAGCCTTAGCCACCATAGAAAATAAACTTGATATTTCAGGTCGCTGACCATCCCATGCTGTTTAATATCCAAACGATTAAATTTAGCCGGTTTTAAGAAATAATTTTAGTTGCTTTAATTTATTCTTATAAATCCAATTTTCACTTACCCTCCTGTTACTTAACTTTAGATTTACAATGAAACCATGTACAACAATTATTTACGAGGAAAAGATGTTTCGAAAGATATTCATGCTTAGTTTACTCCTCTTTGGTTCGATCTTAAGCCAAAACAATGAAAAACTGGATCTACTAAAAAATTATATGACAGGTTCATTTTCAAGCGCGGATCAAGCAGCCGCAGATACAAATTTTTTTGATATTCGCCTTGAGATGAAACAAATATGGAACGAGCGAAACGACGCTATATATCTGTACGTTGAACAAGCTGCATCATGGGCTCTTGATAAACCTTACAGACAACGTATTTATAAAGTAGTACAAACCGGAGAAAACAGTTTTGAGAGTGCGGTTTACACTTTTGAAAATCCCCTTCGGTTTGCAGGTGCTTTCAGGGAAGATAACCCGCTTTCCGAACTGACACCCGATTCTCTTCTTGAAAGAGAAGGCTGCGCTATAATGCTGGAATATTCCGACGGGAAATTTACAGGAAGTACTGTTGATAAAAATTGCGGGAGTGATTTACGTGGTGCCTCTTACGCAACATCAGAAGTTGAAATATCAGAAAATGTACTAACAAGTTGGGATAGAGGATTTGATTCGGAAGACAGGCAAGTCTGGGGTGCGATTACAGGACCCTATATTTTCAAAAAGAAATAAATTATCAAAGTTCAGGGCAGTTATGATAAAATTAACTGCCCTTGAAAATTAAACTTCCAATTTTTCTTTTACCAGTTTTTTCTTCAAGAATTTGACAACTTCTACCACAAACAAAACACTTACACCGGAAATTAACGCCAGTATCCATTCACTTACACCAAGGTTTACTGTATGGAAAGGCATATGCATAATTTCCCAGTGAATTACGATAATGGTGAACAACAGTGATATAACGGCACTAGCTATCAATGCTTTGTTACTAAACGGGTTCATCGTGAAAGCTGACTGATCGAATGAACGACAGTTACCGGCATTCATAATTCTTGAAACAATCAAAGCCGCGAAAAAGATCGTTACAGCTACCTCTGTAGGATATCCCGCATTAATAGCATATATAAACACCGCAGTATCTGCCAAACCTATCCATGTACCGATTCCCAAAGTATAGTAAAGAGCCTCGCCATGTAATATTGGTTTTGATACATTCCTGGGCTTGTGATCCATTATACCCGGTTCTGATGGTTCGAGTCCGAGCGCAATAGCCATTAGTCCGTCCATAAGGAAGTTGATGAATAGTACCTGAACCGCCACGAGGGGCAGCGGATATCCACCGAATAATGCAATTACCATTGCTATCACAGTTCCCAGGTTACCACTTAAAAGGTAAACGAGATATTTTTTTATATTCTGGAAAATACTTCTGCCTTCTTCAACCGCAGCAACAATTGAGGCAAAATTATCATCAGTAAGAATCATATCAGAGGCTTCACGACTTACATCTGTTCCCTTTATTCCCATAGCAACGCCTATATCAGCTTTTTTAAGGGAGGGGGCGTCGTTAACACCATCACCGGTCATCGTAACAATATTCCCCTGTTTCATCAGGGCGTCAACAATTTTCAATTTGTGTGAAGGTGATATCCGGGAATAAACCTGTGCTGTTTCTGTTACTTTTATTAACTCCTCTTCACTGAATTTCTCAAGATCACGTCCTTCAACAACATCGCCATCTGTTAAAATACCAAGTTCTCTCGCCACGGCAACTGCTGTTACCTTATGATCACCTGTAATCATTTTCGGGCGAATTCCCGCTTCAAAACATCGTTTAATAGCAAGTTTTGCCTCTTCACGAGGCGGATCCATCATTCCAACCAGACCTACAAAAACCTGCTCATGTTCAATATCGTCTTTGTCAAAATTTTCTTCTATGTCTTTATATGCCAGACCTAAAACTCTGAGAGCATTTGAACCAAACCCGTAGCCTACTTCCAGAATTTCCTTTTTCTTTTCGTCGGTAAGTTCAACATGTTTACCATCCAAAAACTGATACTTGCAATTCCCGATAATCTCTTCCGGAGCTCCTTTAGAGAGCGCCATATACTGACCACTGATATTATGAATAGTGGTCATCCTCTTTGTTTCAGAGGAGAATGGTATATCATCAATACGCGGGAATTTCTCACGTGTTTCTTCAATATCAATTCCACCTTTGGCAGCTAATGTCAGTAACGCTCCTTCAGTAGGGTCACCAAGAATGATCCACTTGCCATCTTCTTTGAGCAATACTGTGTCACTGCATAAAGAGCTTACAAGATTAAGTTTATGCAAAGCCGCAAACTCAATGCTTCCGAGGGGTTTACCTTCAAAAGTTATTGTTCCTTCCGGATCGTAACCACTACCGTTAACATCAAATACTTTATCAGTGAGGAATATTTTCTGAGCTGTCATTTCGTCACGAGTAAGTGTACCGGTTTTATCGGAGCAAATTATATTGGTAGATCCAAGTGTTTCAACAGCCGGCAGTTTACGAATCAGAGCTTTACGTTTTACCATTCTGCGCACACCAAGGGCAATTGTAATAGTTACAACAGCCGGTAGCGCTTCCGGTATTACAGCTACAGCAAGGGCAACACCCCAAACGAACATTTCAACAATTTCATATCCTCTGTAAACACCAAGCAAACTCATAAGAGCGGCTAATATTATTGCCCATATTCCAAGTTTTTTTCCGAGTTCATCGAGATTGTTTTGTAAAGGGGTTTTTCTGCTTTCCGAAGATTGCAGCAGTTCGGCAATTTTTCCAAATTCAGTTTCCATACCGGTGTTTACAACAACTGCCCGGGCGTTGCCGTATGATGCGGAAGTACCCATAAAGAGCATATTGGTTCGGTCACCGAGAGGCGCTCCTTCCTCAGCAATAGGTTCGAGTGTTTTGTGAACAGGGAGGGATTCTCCGGTGAGCGCAGCTTCATTAACTTGCAAATTGTGGTTTTTAATTATCCTGCAGTCGGCGGGTATCTGGTCACCTGTAGCAATAATGACAATATCCCCGGGAACGAGTTTAGATGCTTCCACCTCGGACTCTTTTCCATCACGGAGAACCGTAGAAATCGGGGCAGCCATCTTTTTGAGGGCTTCGAGTGCTTTTCCTGCCTGAAACTCCTGAAAGAACCCAATTACACCCGCGAGAATAACGATAATTATTATAGCGATCGCTTCAACAATTTCACCGATTGAAGCCGAAATAACCGCCGCTGAAATAAGGATAACTATCAGTAAACTCTTGAACTGATTGAATAATAATACCCAGGGGGAAGTTTTATCTTTTTCCTGAATACTATTTTCACCGTATTTGGCAAGACGGGAGTCTGTTTCTTCAACCGATAAACCTTCTTCACCAGTATTTAGCTGTGATAAAGTTTCTTCCGAAGAAAGAGTGTGCCATAAATTGCCCCGGACATTTTGATTGTCCCCGGAAGCTTGACCATTCATAGAAAAACCATATTAGTTTATGGGGAACTGAGAACATAAAATTATTATAAGATAATACATAAATGTGAAATATATCACATAAAGAGTAAATTAATTACGAATTGTGAATTATATCACTTAAAGTCGGGTCAAGGTAAGTTTTTCAGCAGGTTTATATTACGTATTTCACCCGCAATTACAAGATTATCTTCTTCTGTGAATACATATTCAGGATTAGGTATGGCTTTTATTTCCTGACCACGCTCTCTGTTGCGTTTTATGGAAAGTACATCAACACCATATTTCGCCCGTATATTCAATGCGCGAATAGATTTTCCAACGAACGATGGTGGTAGTTTAACCTCCGCGATTGAATAACCTTCAATAAAATGTACATGTTTTTCTTCATCTTTCATAGTGATACTGCTGGCGAGTGATGAAGTAATTTCACGTCTCTCTATCTCTTTCTGGTATTCATCCTGGATATCCTTTCGCCACACCATTCCGAGCAAAACTCTTCTATCGTCAGGGTCAACTACCGGAAGACCCTCGGAATCATGCCGGCTCATTTTTTCAAGCGCTATGCTGCAGTTGTCATCCGGTTTTACATATTGAAAATTTACATTGGCGATATCACTGGCAATAAGGATATCCTGTAATGAGTCTTTTTCAAACAAATAATCTTTAATATCATAAATAGATAACATTCCAACAAGATTTCCGTTTTCGGTTATCACCGGGAATTCCGGACCTGTACCGCGAATCACCTTATTTACAACATGGCTGAAATTATCACTCGAGGAGACCGTATTAAACTCATGTTTGAGAACATCCTTAACATCGATAGATTCCATCACATTGGATTCGGTTCCTTCCTTGATTGATATATTTCTTAGAAGGAGTTTAAGCGTATAAATTGATTCGCGAGATAAACGGGAAGATATAATGGTCGCCATGATACATGTGATCATAAGAGGAAGAATGATTTTGTAATCGTTTGTCAATTCGAAAACGATAATTATAGCTGTGATGGGTGCTCTTGTAGTACCCGCTACCAGCGCTCCCATTGCGACCAGCGCATATGCGCCGGGGGAACCGGTAATTTCGGGGAAAGCTGAATGAACAAGCGATCCGAAGAAATTTCCTAACATAGCTCCCATAAATAGTGAGGGCGCAAAGATACCCCCGGAACCACCTGTACCGAGTGTGAGAGCTGTTGACAAGATTTTGAGAAAGATAAGAATGAACGCTACATGCCATATCAAATTGCCGTGAAGCGCGTCATTTATTGTGTCGTAACCCACTCCCATGATCTGCGGGAAAATCAACGCCATCATACCAATTGCTAGTCCGCCGATGATTGGCTTGAGATACTCCGGAAAGTTAAATCGGTTATCGAAAAAATCCTCAGAGTAATATAAAACTTTTATGAACAACCAGGAAGCTACTCCACCAAGCGCACCGAGTATAAAATAAAAGACTAGTTCGTAGGGAGAGGCTAGATAGTAACCGGGTACCTGAAACGCGGCAAAATTTCCCTCGAACGCGTGTGAAATAACCGTTGCCATTACCGAGGAAATAACAATGGGTGAAAACTGCGCAACGGCAAAATCCATTAGAATAATTTCAACAGCAAACAGGGCCCCGGCGATAGGAGCGTTAAACGCGGCAGCGATACCGGCAGCAGCACCACAACCAACAAGAGTCTTGAGCCTTTTACTGGGAATACGGAAAAACTGACCTACCGTCGAGCCGAGCGAGGATCCAATTTGAATAATAGGTCCTTCACGCCCAACCGAACCTCCAGTTCCGATTGTAATCGCAGATGCAATTGCTTTGACGAGTGCAACACGTGGTCTTATCTTTCCGCCTTTGAGCAATATTGCCTGCATAACTTCCGGCACACCATGCCCCTTTGCTTCCGGCGCGAAAAAATAGATAAGCGGTCCAACTATTAATCCACCAACAACGGGGATCAAAATTTTTATATACCAGGGACTATTAATAATATTTTCAATGAGTGAGCCGTCACCCGGGAAAGAAATATGGGAAATTCCCTCTATCAGAAAGCGGATTCCGATCGCGGCAAAACCTGCCAATACTCCTATAATTATTGCCACAATAATCATGAAAGTATGTTCGGTAAGTTTTGCTCTCTCTACCAGATTTGATGTTCGTCTGGATAAACTTGTAAAAATACCTGTGAATGAGATTCCGCTCAAGTCTGTTTTCCGTTTACTTTAGTAGTCAGAAATATAAACATAAAAAAAAGTAAACAAATAATAAATTGTACAAGCTAAATAAGTTAATTACACCAGATCAAGATTCTCCGCTGCCATTTCTGTTTTAAGATGTTCAACAAATTCGAGATGTCTCATTTCATAACCCGCTATCATCAGGAATGCAGTACCCGGTTTGAGAGTATAACCATAGTCGAGGGTTAGTTCAACCTCAAATTCGGAGAGGGAGTAACCGTCAACCAGATTGATCTGACTAATAAAAAGATCCTGCATCGAAACAAACTTAATGAAGACACTCCCTTTCGAACGGTTGTTTTCGGGCATAAAAAGATAACTTGGTGAGAGTAGGTCTTCATGGGTGTTTTGTATTCTGTCGATAAGTTTTTCTTCGCCCGGATGAAGGTGGAGCGGCTCATTTGAAAACAGACGATTTTCAACCACATTTAACAGCACACGATCCAACACAGGTATGTGATATTCACCAAACTTGAGAAGATGGTCAAAATGCTGGCAAATATTCCATTTTTCCTGATCGAATTCGTATTTGAAGCAATTATCGGTAAGCTCTTTATATATGGAGATAGCTCTCTGCCGCACAGCGACGAATTTTTGCTTGATATCCTCGTGAGAAAAATATCGGTTTATCATTATTCCTCCGCTAATCAAATGATAACGAAAGAAAACGTGCAATAAAAGAGCGAATTGTTTTCTTAAAAATTCAATATAAACTATTTATTCAATTTGGCAAGTGATTCTTTTATCAACTCTTCAATTGAAATATCACTATTGCTCTCCATAATGGATAATACTGTTTTTTCCGCGTTTTTAAGACTATAACCAAGACTAACAAGCGCTGCAATAGCATCCGACTTTGCGCTTCCTCCAACCGAATAATCTATTTCTGTATCGATAGTTTTTTCTATTTTATCTTTAAGCTCTACTACAAGTCGTTCCGCGGTTTTTTTACCAATTCCGGGAATAGCGACAATCCTCGATATGTTCCCTTCGCTAATCGCGCTTTGCAGTTCACTCCCTCTTATTCCGGAGAGAATACTCTGAGCCAGTTTGGGGCCGATACCATTTACGCTTATCAATAGCTTAAACAATTCCCTGTCACTATCGTGAAGAAATCCGAAAAGCTCAAGAGCGTCTTCCCTGACGGAAAGATACGTATGGAGCAGTATATTTTCACCCGCCGCCGGTAATTCATCAAAAACTGTTACGGCAATGCGAACTTTATAACCGATACCATTTACATTAACGAGCACTTCAGTTGGTTTTTTGGAAGCTATCTTACCTTCAACAAATCCTATCATAAACTATTTTCCAATTATTTCGATGATAAAATATAACAAGAAATACTATCTCAATCTTCCCAATAGCGAACCCTTTGTGACAAAGATGGGTCTAAAGTAAGCTTTTTCTTAAAATAGCAATATTTTGATTTAAAAATATTTTTCTTAGATTGTAAAAAATCAACCCGGACTAATGAAGATAATTAAATACATATTGTTATTGATCAGTGTTCTATTGATTTCATGCGGTTCTGAAAAGGAAAAGGTTATACCGCAGGAAATTAACAGAGCGGTAGATCTTGACTCCATCAAAGCACGCGGAAAGCTGGTAGCTATTACGGGCTATAATGCATACAGCTACTTCATATACCGCGGTCTGCCTATGGGTTTCGAGTATGATCTTGTTAAAAGACTGGCCGACCATCTTGAAGTTGATCTCGAAATTGTTGTTGAAAAAAACATTAACGAAATGTTCAGAATGCTCAACAACAACGAAGGGGATATTATCGCCTTTAACCTTACAGTCACAGCCGAGCGTAAAGAGAAAGTTGAGTTCACACGTCATCATCATACCACCAAGCAGGTTCTTGTTCAACGGAGACCTGATAACTGGCGAAGAATGATGAGGCATCAGATTGAACGTAAACTTATACGCTCACCTTTTGATCTTGATGGTAAAACCATCACTGTAAGGAACGGAAGCGCGTATGTTCGGAGATTGCAGAACCTGATTGATGAGACTGGTATAAATATTAATATTGTTGAAGGAGCGCCCGATTTAAGCACCGAAGATCTGATTGAAATGGTTGCCAACAAGGAGATAGATTATACCGTTTCGGATGATAATATCGCGATGCTTAATCAGGCTTATTACTCAAATATTGATATCGGGACTGATATATCATTGCCTCAGAAGATTGCCTGGGCTTTAAGGAAAGACGCGGATAGTCTTCTCACTGAAATCAACACCTGGCTTGATGATCTCCATCGTGACCCCGATTATTATACCATCTATAAAAAGTATTATCAAAATCGGCACGCTTTTAAAGACAGACTCATAAGTGAATTTTTCTCACCCCGTACAGGAAAAATTTCAGAGTATGATGAGCTTTTAAAGGAGTATTCAAAATATCTTGATTGGGACTGGCGAATACTTGCTTCACTTATTTATCAGGAGTCTCGTTTCGATCATACCGCTAAATCCTGGGCAGGCGCTGTTGGTTTAATGCAGATAATGCCCGCAACTGCCGAACAGCTTGGCGTAGAAGATTTAACCGATCCGTTTGAAAACATAGAAGCGGGGATACGATACCTTGTCTGGCTCGATAACTATTGGAAAAAAGAAATTGAAGATAAGGATGAGCGTATAAAATTTGTTTTGGCTTCCTATAATATAGGGTTAGGGCATATTATGGACGCGCGTGCGCTCGCCGAAAAGTATGGTGAGAATAACTCCGTTTGGTTTGATAATGTTGAGTTATTTCTTCTGAAAAAATCGAAAGAAAAATATTTCAACGATGACGTTGTGAAATATGGCTATGCCAAGGGTGTGGAAACTATTGCATATGTTGAGGACATTCTTGAAAGGTTTGACCACTACAAACAGTTTGTAGCAGCCATTTAATTAAAACGGGTAAATTATTTCCTGGGTTCTTAACGCGCGCGGAAACTGACTTTTTACTCCATCTCTGCTTGATATCGCTGTTCCCGCCATTCTGCCATCAATACTGATCATTGCTTTCCCCGGTACACCAAAATCTTTTCTGATTGTCCCGCCTTCAAAGTATGTTTTGATATCATCCTGCTCACTTAGCTCAATAATATTTCCGCTAATATTGCTGCCGAATATTCGGGCGATATAGGTTTTGAGGTGCAGATAATTATTACGGTCGATCTGCCCAAATTTTTGTCCGAATCTTTCAAAAAGATTTTGTTCGGGCATTTCAAATTCTTTCTTTATGAAAAAAAACTCATTTTTCTTTTCGTAATATTTGTATTGATCAAGTACTTCAAGAGGAACGCCGAACCTGTTTTCAATTTCCTTAAAATGATCTCTGTATTTAGGGTGATCCACTTCAAAAAATTTCACGTTTTCGCGTTTTATCCTGAATGGTTTTGCTCTTTCTGTTATGCCGGTTTTCCTGAATTTGGCAACAAAAAATCCTTCGCTCCCAGCTTCCCAGGGTATAATTCGTCTGGCTTTACTGAGCGAATCATCCAGCTTGATTTCGCCATAATTTGTAAGAGCCGGCATCGATTTAACAGGGAGTTCGATATCAACAAGCTCAACCGGATAGTTTTCCAATATCTTATTTACGGCGTATTCATTCTCTTCGAGAGTAAGCGTGCAGGTAGAGTAGAGTATTTCGCCACCTTCCCGAACCATTTTCACAGCGCTGACCAACAGTTTATTCTGCATTTCGGCGAGTTTATCGGCGTGACGTTTATTCCACCAGTTATTCACTTCACCTTTTTTCTGCAAAATCCCGAGGGCGCTGCAGGGGGCGTCAACCAATATTTTATCGAAGTGGTTTGCGAAAAATTTACTGAGTTGTTCTCCCCTGAATTTAATAACACCAAGATTGGTAACGCACATTTTTTCCATGTTGTGCACAAGCATTTTCACTCTGTCGCCCGCAACTTCATTTGCGTAAAGTGTACCGGTGTTTTTCATCATTTCCGCGAGTTGGGTTGTTTTTGAACCGGGCGCCGCACAAAGATCGAGGACCTTATCACCCGGCTGCGGAGCTAATACAACAGGGGGCACCATTGATGACAAACTTTGTATGTAATAGTAACCGAGTATAAAATCGAGGGTTTTACCAATTATTTCTCTACCAGAATTAACCCTGTATGCGTTTGGTATAGAGTTTATTTTGGTGAGTGAGATGTTATATTTTTTCAATCGTGTGATGAGTGAATCTTCATCAATCAAAACCGGATTAACTCTGATAAATGAATCGCGATCTGTTTCCAGATATTCGCTGTACTTTTTTACAAATTCGGTTCCGAAATGTGTTTCCAGATAATCACGGATATTGCCGCCTATTTCATTCAATCTTAATACCTGCGCAAATTCAACTGATTAAATACATTATTGGCAATTTTCATCTTGTCTTTTCCATTCTCTACTTTCGTATCGTATGTGTCCATAATATCATTAACAATTCGGTCGAGGTATTTCTCATAATTTTTTACACACTTTTCCCGGATCGATTCATCTTCGGGAAGATTAACTTCAAGAGGATGAAGCCTGTTTGTATAGAGTAAATATTTTGCTTCGGAATAATCATCAGCGGTTAAAACGAGGTTACCGGCAGTATCAATAATTTCAAACGAGCCGAAAAGTTCACTCCCCAGAAGTATGTTTTTCCCGGGAAGTGAGATGGTTCTCACTTCACATTCCGGGAGAAAATCATTCGGAAAATTTTTTAATTCTGTCTTTAATTTATCTACGTAATACTGAATAAACTCTTTATCGTTCATCCTTTTTATTACCTTCGTTTTTCTTTTTCTGATATAAAAACATAAAATAGATGCCTGCTAATACAGCGGGTATGCTCAATATTTGTCCCATATTGAGTGCGAGTCCATCCTCGAATCCTTTCTGATTTTCCTTCACAAACTCCACAAAAAATCTGAAACCGAACACGAGAACCAAAAACAAACCAAGTATAAAACCGGGTTTCAGGATTTCGCGTCGTTTTATGTATAATACCATTAAAATAAAAAAGACAACCAGGTAAGCGATCGATTCATAAAGTTGTGCAGGGTGTCTCGTAAAATCATCTACTCTGGTAAAAACAACTCCCCAGGCAACATCGGTTTTTTCACCAATAATTTCGGAGTTAAAGAAGTTTCCGAGTCTGATAAAAGCGCCGCCCAATGCGGTTGGAATTACCATCCTGTCTAGCACCCAGATATAAGGCTGATCTTTTTTCTTTTTAGAATAATAATAAAGGGAGACAAGAATTCCTATTGTAGCACCATGACTCGCGAGTCCACCTTTCCATATCATAAATATTTCCAAAGGGTTAGCAAGATAGTAGGCTGCGTCGTAAAAAAAGCAATGACCGAGTCGAGCACCAACAACAGTACCGATGATCATATACCAGAGAAGATCGTTCAGGTCGTCTTTATTACGTTTTTCCCATTCGAAAAACTTGGTGAAAATTTGAAATCCTATTATAAATCCCAAAGCAAAGAGTAAGCCGTACCACCTTACAGAAAAGGGTCCAAGTTCAAATATGGTTGGTTCGACACTCCAGACAATTTCTAAAAGCATATAACACTTCTTTTTCGATTAAAATTTTTAACAAATATAGATAAAACTAAAAACAAAAATTGGTAATTATTTATTACTAAAATCTTCCGGTATGATCAGATAGCGTATTTTTCAATAATATCATCCGTCAGTCTTGCGGGGCGTCCGCTTTTGATTGAAACCAGTGTATAATCAACATAACCCGATGATGCCGGCTTTCCTGTAGCTTTAATTTCTATCCAGAAATTTACTCTGCATTTAGCACCGCTAAAGCTTTCCAACTGTGTTTTAACAACGGCTATATCATTGAGTTTCAGCGCCCGTTTATATTCTATGTGCGCAGTTGAAGCTACCCAGGTGAGATCCCGCTCGATAAACTCTTCCATTGACATTTTATAATCACGTTCCATTTGCTCATAACGCGCCGCGAGAAGATAGTCGAGATATTTAGTGTAATGAACATGATTGTTCATATCTATATCATCTGGTCGAACCACAATTTCGGAAGAAAATATTGAATACATTATTCCCTCAAATATTTGTAAATTGATATTCTTTATTCCAAAAATAGGTATAATTCAGTTTAATGAAAAAAATAGAGAATCCGTTTGCCGGAATGGAAGGGCATAATTGCTTCGGCTGCTCTCCCGAAAACCCGTTCGGATTAAATCTTCAATTTACACTTGAGGATGATGCAGTTTTATGTGAGTGGCTGCCGGGAAATAATTATCAGGGTTATAAAAATGTACTTCATGGCGGAATTCAAGCTACAATTATGGATGAAATAGCGAGCTGGAGTGTATTTGTACTACTTAAAACCGCAGGTGTAACTACTAAACTGGAAGTAAATTATAAAAGACCTTGCCTCATAACCGATAAACCAGTTAAACTTACATCACGTTTGGAAGGAATGGACGGAAATGTAGCTAATCTTTACGTTGAGTTGTTCGATTCCAACGGAAAATTATGCACATTTGGCAATATATTTTATTATACTTTCGACCGTAAAAAAGCAAAAAATAAACTGAAGTATCCCGGATACGAAAAGTTTGTAATCGATTAATTTATTTCAATAAGGAGAAGTAATGCAGATATTAAAAATATCGCTGATATTGTTGTTGATTTCTTTAACCGCCGCATGCCAGAGTGACGGTATGAAAAAAGTAAACAAATCCGATCTTGAAACAGATTCGGCAAAAGTAAGTTACGCGCTTGGTGTTGACCTCGGTAAAAATATTAAACTTCAGGGCGTTGAAGTTGATATAGATATATTTATGGCAGGTTTAAGAGTTTCACTTGAAGAAGGTGAAGCCCTTATGACAGAAGAAGAAGTTACCAACGCTATTTTGTCATACCATACCAAAAAACGTGAAGAACAGGACGTAAAATTAAAGGAACAAGCCGCGCCAAATATTGAAGCCGGTGAAAAATTCCTTGCTGAAAATAAAACAAAACCGGGTGTTAAAACAACCGAAAGTGGTCTTCAGTATAAAGTTCTTAAAAAGGGCTCAGGTAAAAGACCAACCGCGGAAAGTCTTGTAACGATCCATTATACCGGTACTTTTATCGATGGTAAAGTTTTTGACAGCTCTGTAAACAAAGGCACTCCTCTTACACATCCGGTAAATCAGTTTATCAGAGGATGGACTGAAGGATTGCAGCTAATGCAGGTTGGGTCAAAATATATGTTTTATATTCCTTACGAACTTGCTTACGGATTGAAGGGAAGCGGTCCTATTCCTCCGGCTTCAGTATTAGTATTTGAAGTTGAATTGCTCGACGTAAAATCGTAACAGAAGTTGTAAAGTTTTGATTTGAAAGAGATGGGTTAACCAATCTGGTTAGCCCATTTCTTATTTTTGACCAGCCTCCCACAAGAAAATCTAATGTTAATAACTTGTTCATAACTGAAATTAAATATGTTGATAAGTGGGAAGTTGTCCACATATGTTAATAAAGCAATAGTTTTATAAAAGTTATCAACATTAATAACAGGCTTTAAATATTCTGTTTTAAGTCCGATTTCAACAAATTTAGGGTTATCAACATATCAACATCTTTATTACATTTATTAATATTCTTTTTAAATATATTATATAAAATAAATAGTACTTACTGTGGATAATGAATAAACTAACAGAAAATAAATGCTCCTGCGGTTTTGATGAATCAAACAAAAAATGGGTAATGCCTGTATGTGAATACTCCGGTATAGGATGGTTATTGTACTTTATAGGTATAAGCGCAAAGCCGGTAAAAGTAAAATTTAAATGCCAGAAATGTGGTGACGAGTTTGGTGAAACAACAGATGAAGAAACACTCAAACGATATGTAGGAAGATAAAACAGAAATCTGAGATTGTTGAAAAACCTGGTTGTTTATTTTCAAGTCCCCCTCACGCCTAAGGCGCACAAGTTCGAAGGGGGAGATCACTCCGCCAACGGCGGATTTTGTGATGGGGGATGACCAAAAGTCACAAAAATGCAATAAATCATCCTCCGTCTTCCGACATTCGTCGGAATCCACCTCCTTCAAAGGAGGACTTTAGAACGAAATGACTTTGTCAACAGTCTGAGACAGAAATCTCACAATTATAAAAATCATATTATATCCAAATTAATTTTCAATATCTCTATTATTTCCATACCCTGATGTCATCTTTTAATTTTGAATTTTCCTATATTTTGATATAAGATAAATTATCATGATTAACATTTGAGGTTTTTATGAATAGTAGAGATAAACATTTCGAATCACGATGTGTACATTCAGGAATTAAAGAATATGAACACGGACCAGTAGTTCCCCCAATCTATCAAACATCAACATTCAAATTTGAATCAGCAGCGCATGGCGCATCTCTTTTTAGCGGTGAGCAGAAAGGATATATTTATTCACGTATGCTTAACCCAACAGTAGAAGCAATGGAAGACGCGATTGCCGATCTTGAGGAAGGTTATAAAGGTTTAGGCTGCGGTAGTGGAATGGCAGCAATTAATACAGCATTGAGTTCTTTTCTTAAATCAGGCGATCATGTTATATGTTCTACATCTGTTTACGGACCCACAGCTACACTTCTCGCAACGATCTTTACCAAATTTGATGTGGAGGTTACATTTGTTAATACTTCGTTTACAGAGAGAGTTAAAGACGCTGTTAAGGAAAACACAAAAGTTATATATGTAGAAACACCCGGTAACCCTACACTTGATATAACTGATCTGAAAGCCGTTGCCGATATTGCGCATAAAAATGGTGCAAAACTGATTGTTGATAATACTTTTATGTCACCTGCGCTCCAGAAACCACTTAAACTTGGTGCAGATGTAGTTGTTCACAGTATGACAAAATTTTTGAATGGTCATGCAGACGTTGTCGCGGGAGTAATCATTGCTAACAACGAGGATGATTATCTTGTTATGAGGAAAACATTAAATCAGCTTGGTGGTGTGATTGATCCGTTTAACGCGTTTCTCGTTCACAGAGGTATTAAAACATTAGCTCTCAGAATGGAAAAACATTCGGAAAACTCACAGATTATTGCTGATTATCTCGATAATCATGAGCTGATTGAATGGGTAAGATATCCCGGTTTAAAATCACATCCACAGTATGAAGTTGGTATGAATCAACATTCAAACACCGGCGGTATGATAACTTTCGAACTTAAGGGCGGCTTAAAAGCGGGTGAAATTTTAATGAATAATGTTAAATTCTGTCAGCTTGCTGTCAGTTTGGGCGGAGTTGAAACACTTATACAACATCCGGCAAGTATGACCCATTTTACAATGGGTAGAGAAGCCAGAGAAAAAGCAGGTATTTCCGAAGGACTTGTACGTCTGTCTGTTGGTATCGAAAATGTTGAAGACATTATTGTTGATATTGAAAACGCGTTGAATAAAGTATCAGAAAGTTTGGAAATTACAGTATAAACAGATTTTTCCTCTATTTAAAATTTGAACCCCGAATAAAATTTAGTAATTTGTTCGGGGTTTAATTTTACGAGGAATCTAATGAAAATAATCGCTGTTCTGTTAATAATTACTGCTGCAAATCTGTTTGCACAAAACTCTTCACTCTATATTCCAATCAATGTTAAACAAGCTTACGATTCAGGTACACGCTCCTACGACGGAGCTCCGGGTGAAAACTACTGGATAAATAAAGCCGCGTACAAAATGAATGTTAAACTCGATCCGGAAAAAAAGCATATTTACGCTACCGCCGAGATTAAGTATTATAATGAAAGTCCCGATTCACTTGATGAAATAGTTTTTAAACTTTATCAGCAATTATTCAAAAAAGGTAATCCGAGAGATTTTGGTCTTACCCCTACCGATATTCATGACGGTACTAACCTTAACGTCATTAAACATGGTAATGATACACTTCTGCTTGGTAGTAAAAGAATAAAAAGATCATCTACAACATTATCAATTCTCTTACCCGACAAGATGGCACCGGGATCGGAAGAAACATTCTATTTTGACTGGGATGTTAAACTACCCGAAACTGCAACAGTGAGAATGGGCGCTTATTCCGATACTTCATTTTTTGTTGCCTACTGGTACCCGCAGATTGCTGTGTATGATGATATTGACGGCTGGGATCGAAATAAATATACCGGTTATACAGAAACATATAACGATTTTAATGATTATGATGTAATAATAGAAGTACCTTCTGAATTTTCTGTTTTTGCTACAGGATTAGCGCAAAATTACACGGATATATATTCAGATAAAACTTTGAAAAAAATAGATTCGGCTTCAAAAAGTGATTCCGTTGTATCAATTATTTCCGCCGAAGATCTGAAAAACGGGAATGTATTTAAGTCAAATTCAGCGCTTAAATATCATTATGCCGCGGAACATTCACCCGATTTTGCTTTCGCCGCCGGGAAAAACTATTTATGGGACGCTTCAACCGTAATGGTAGATAGTATTAGCGGCAGGACAGCATTTGTACAGGCTGCCTACGATCAAAAATCGGAGGACTTCTATTCGGTCGCGGATATAGCAGCCAAAACAATTCGATTTTTTTCCTTTGAATTACCGGCGGTACCATATCCTTATCCTTCAATGACTATATTTAACGGAAGCGGAGGTATGGAATTCCCTATGATTGTAAATGATGGCAGTACAAAATCTTACAAAAGTGCCGTTGGACTTACATCTCATGAAATAGCCCATACTTATTTTCCCTTTTTCATGGGTACTAATGAAAGAAAACATGCCTGGATGGATGAAGGTTGGGCAAGAATGCTTCCGACCGATTTTCAGGAGCGAGAAGGTAAATATGATCCCGATGATAGTAACGCAAAAGCTATTTCGAAATTAATGGGCAGAGATTATGATGTACCTCCAATAGTTTTATCTTATAATCTCCGCAGGGCTTCTTACAGATTAGCATCATACAGAAGGGCTCATGCCGCCTATGAAATATTGCGAAGAACTTTAGGTCATGAAGTTTTTAACAAAGCGCTTAAAACTTATATTGAAAAATGGAATGGAAAACACCCGGCCCCATTAGATTTTTTCTTTACGTTTGATGAAGTTGCCGGAGAAGATTTATCCTGGTACTGGAAACCATGGTTTTACGAGTTCGGGTATGCGGATCTCGAATTAGCTTCACTCAATAAAAAGGGCTCTTTTTACGAAATAGTCGTAAATAAAATTGGAAATTTACCCGTAACGGTAGAATTACTTATTGAATATGAAGATGGTACTACAGAAGAAAGCAAGGAACCTGCTTCTGTTTGGAAAGGAGGAGTAACAAACTTTATAATAGAACATACAACCGATAAAGAAATACGAACGGTAAAGTTGAATGATAACGCGATACCGGATGTAAACTTTGAAAACAACATAATTGAAAAGGGGAATTAGTTGGAAGCAGATATCCAAAAACTAATAAAGAGACAATATGAAGTAGTCGAAAAATTAAGAATATGCACTAGTAAAGTTGATAAATACCGCCACATGTTTAATGAGGCCCCCGATCTTATTTTGCTAATTAACGGAAATGACGGTAAAATTGTTGAAGCAAACTCAGCCAGCATTCAGTTAACACAATATACACCGGAAGAATTGCTCGGGACGCACTATTCCGATCTGTTTGTGCCACTTGATTATGATTTCAGTGACGCTACTCCGGAAGATGTAAAAATGTATGGTCATGTTGTTTCTTCACGTGAAATTAAAAGGAAAGATGGTACTAAATTTCCTGTTGATTTAACAATTAACACGTTTTCAAGTAATAATGATAAAATTATTGTTACGTTTATTCGTGATATAACCGAAAGAATTGAGGGTGAAAAGATACTCGAGGAAACAAATCAAAAACTTGAAGAAGCAAATGCTACGAAAGACAAGTTTTTTACAATTATAGGTCATGATATTAAAAATTTGTTCAATGTGCTTATCGGTTTTTCTGATTTGCTCTATACCGATTATAATGATCTTTCAGAAGATGAGAAAAAGTTTTTTATACAGCGTATTCAGCATATTTCCAAAAACTCAAATGATCTGCTGGAAAATCTGCTTCACTGGGCGAGATCGCAATCAGGGAATATTGAATTCAAACCTGCAAATCTAAATCTTTCCGATACTCTCTCAGGTACAATAGAGTTGATGTCACCGCAAGCGGAGAAAAAAGAGATAACAATTAAAAATCAACTATCTGATGATATTGTTGTAAAAGCAGATAAAAATATGCTGGTGGCAATAGTAAGGAATTTGATTAATAATGCAATAAAGTATTCTGATAGAAAATCAAATATTATTATAAGCGCTGAAGTTATTAAAAACGAAACCTATATATCGGTGACAGATTTTGGAGTTGGTATTCCAGAAAATGCTATAAATTCACTTTTTGTTATTGATAAAAAAGCATCGAGAGAAGGTACCGAACAGGAATCGGGAACCGGACTTGGTTTGATTCTCTGCAAGGAATTTGTTGAAAGGCATGATGGTGAAATATCTGTTGAAAGTGAAGAAGGCTCAGGCAGTACATTTACTTTTACGATTCCATCAAAACAGATTTAGTTAAAAGCCCGGTCAACCCGGGCTTTTAAGGAGGGGGATGAGGAGTAACCAGGAATACTTCTCGAACTAATATTAGTTTTTTATTACCAATAAAACAATTCACTTTTACGCACCCTGAATGATTATACAATTTTTTTTGATAATTATAAAATATTATTTGAAAAAGGTTATAGATGAAAGAGAGTTATAGAACGTATTTCGAATACAATTTTGAAATGAACACCAGATATATTCGGTTTTTTGAAAGTGAAAAAAAAGAAGGCGATTTTCACCTTAAAGAAATGAGTCATATTCTTAAAGCTCATAAATTGTGGCTTGAGAGAATAAATGGGGTGAGTATTACTCAAGATTTTTGGAGTATTATTTCTTTTCAGGAAATGAAAAGTCTTAACTCAGAATTATTAGAAATAACGTTGGATAAAATAGAAATAGCTGATTTATCACAAACTATAATCTATTCCAACAGCAAAGGGGTAAGATTCAAAAATAAAATTGAGGATATATTTTTTCATTTGATCAATCACTCTAATTACCACCGGGCCCGGGCAGCAAATTATTTACGTGAACAAAATATCATTCCACCAAACAGTGACTTTATTTATTACGTTCGGGAATCTATTTAAGTTTAAACATAATGGGTATTGTGACAGTAGCTTTTACTTTTTTACCATCCTTTTCACCCGGAGTAAAATCGACGGCTTTAATTGCTTTTTCAGCAGCAGCGTCACATTCCTTGCTTAAACCTTTTACAACTTTTGTTGAAAGCACTTTTCCATCTTTGGAAATAACCGCCTCAACAAATACTTTACCTTCAATGTTAGCTTTTTTGGCTTCTTCAGGATATTTAACATGTTTTCCTATGGCTTCAATTCCACCTATGGGAAAGGGCCTTTTCTCAAGTTCTTTTTTATCCTGAGCAAATAATGCCGCTGCCGCAAACAAGAGTATTAAAAATAATTTTGAAATATTTTGCATAATGTATCTCCTTTTATTGTAGTTTGAATAAAATTGGTATTGCTACCTGAACTTTTACCGGTTTACCATTAATTTTACCGGGTATAAATTTCGAGTTTTTTATTGCTTCAACTGCCGCTTCATCTGTCCCGGCACCAAGACCTTTTATAACTTCTGTTTCAACTACATTCCCTGCGGTATCAATTATTGCTTTTACAAATACTCGTCCTTCTATACCTGCTCTTTTGGCAATTTCGGGGTAGCGAACTTTTTGACCTATTGCCGCAATCCCGCCGACAGGTTTGGGCATTTCCTCAGCAACCATAAAATAGTCAACGTTTTTATACTTAAAATCGAATTTATAGGGTACAGCCTTTCCCTCGATTTTACCGGGTTGATAATCAAAGTTTTCAACTGTTTTAATTATAAGTTCATCGATATCCTTGTTTACGCCATTGAGCAGATAAATCCTGGCAATATTTCCGTTTTCATCTACCAGTGCTCGTCCATGGAATTCTCCCAAAATATCATTGTCGGGGATTTTATTTTCATCCTTATATTCCATGACAATTTTCTGGATATCGGTGTTGATAAGGGAAAATACCTCTCCGTAATTATCCGGTTTTGCCAAATGCAGGGGCGAATATCCTTCCGGATCGGTGTTTACAACTTTATCCTGATTGTTCTGACATCCAAACATCATCAGGATTATGCCCAATAAAAAAATCTTTTTCATCTTTTCCTCATAAATTAGATACAATTACAATTTGTTCTGTTTGATTAGGTGTTACTTCCGCGGCAGGCATATTGTTTATTACCTGATTGATCAACACTTCCTGTTTTTTTATCTGTTTTTCAGCTCTTTCCAAATTACTGGCGTACTGAGTATTTAAGAAAAAGAGGTATGAGGTAATCACGGCAAAAACAATTACAGCAGCGTATTTCAGAATGGAGATAAGTTCACTATTGTTATTTTTCTTCACCGAGCTTATAGAAGAAAGTTGGTTTAATATTTTTGCGTCAAGTTGTTCGGGGAAAGCTTCCTTCTGTAAGGAAACTTCACCCTCAATCATTCTCATTTTCTTAAATAATTCGCGGGCAGCTTCATTATCCGATAAAATCTCGAATAATTCATTCTCTTCCTTACGGGATATTTCTTTATCGTAATAAAGATTTATTAAATACTCTGATCTTTCAATTTTGTTTTTCATAGACGTAACCGGTCATTCTTTTAATAATTTTTTGTCTGGTTTTATAAAGGCGGCTTTTAACAAGATCTTCACCCGTTCCCGTAACAGCCGCAATTTCTTTATAACTTAATCCGTTATATTCTTTCAGCACAAAAACTTCTTTCTGTTCGGGAGGGAGCGATTCAAGTATTTCATCCAGTATATTTTTTAGTTCAGCGTTTTCAACGGTTTCAATCGTCGAGTGTTCCGATTTAAGTTTTACCATCTCTTCATCGTGCGGATCTTCACCGGCAAACCTTTTTTTTTTCTTCCGATAATAGTTATAAACTTCGTTACGGGCTGTTTTGAATAAATAAAAATGATACGAATCGTTGTTTATAATATTATTCATATTCTCAAAGAATTTTACAAACACTGTCTGCACAATATCCTCGCAATACATCCTGTCGTTTACCATTTTCAACACATAATTGTAAACGTTCTGTTTGTATTTGTTGTAGATCAACGTAAATTCGAATACGTTTTCAGAGTTATCGCGCAAACCTTCTTCCGTGTTATTTATCTGTAAAGATGCAATTCTATTCGGAATGTTTCCTGTAAGTTAAAAAATATTTTGTTATTGTTGTGCTGGTTAATATTTACGAGATGTTGAGGAATAAAGAAATTGAAAGAACTTAAAGAATTTACAAAACTGCTCGCCGAAGAATCAGGAAAAATTATCAAATCGTATTTTAGATCAGACCTAAATATAGAACGCAAGCCTGATAAATCCCCCGTAACTATCGCAGATAAAAAAGCGGAAGAAATTATGCGGGAATTGATCATGAAAAACTTTCCCGAACATGGAATTCTCGGTGAAGAATTTGGCGAACATAATCCCGATGCTGAATACAAATGGATTCTTGACCCAATCGACGGCACTAAAAGTTTTATACATGGAACAGTTACTTTCGGTACACTGATAGGATTGTTAAAAAATAATGAACCGATTCTTGGTGTGATAAATCAGCCGATCATGAATGACTTTATGCTTGGTGATAATGTTACAACCGAATTAAACAGTAATAGCATTAAAGTAAACAACACAAATAATATTGCCGATGCCTCACTTATGACCACCGATCAAACTTACATCAGGCAATATCACAATATTGACAAATTCCTGAAACTTACCGAACAGGTAAAACTGTACAGAATGTGGGGTGATTGTTACGGCTATATGCTGCTCGCAATGGGTTACGCTGATATAATGATCGACCCGATAATGCATATTTGGGATACAGCGGCGCTTGTGCCTGTTGTTCAGGGTGCCGGAGGAATCATCACTGATTATTTTGGTAATGATGTAATGAAAGGTGAATCTGTTATAGCGTCAACTCCGGGTTTACATTCACAACTTGTAAAAATGTTAAACTGATCATTTTTTTCTGAACAGAAAAATCACTACCACTACAATTACGAGCATTGCAAAGTAGTATATCCACCTCGGAGTTTCTTTCAGTTTGAATGGTATGTATGTTGCGTTAATTACAACACCTTTGGTGATATCAGCCGGTTTGAATTTCCAGGTAAGTTTGTTTGATTCTAATTCATGCGCGTTGTGATTAATAATTTTACCGGGAAGATAATAGACATAACTGATTGTTACGGAATCATTTACAAAACCAAATCCCGTTGAATAGGGTGGGATAAATTGCGAGAATTTTACCGTTCCTCCCGGACCTTCCGTCACACTGAAATTGAAGTCCTTAAAAGCTTTTTGCGTATTTAAAGAATCTATGTTTGTGAAGTTAAATTCTATATGGGTATGGAGTGTGCTGTCGATATAGTTTTTATAAACATCTACATAGTTGGTTGTTAAATAACTTTTGTTCAATCCCGATTTCAGAGAGTCTTCCGTAAAGTATGGAGTGCGGTTGAACATAAGTGTATCCTGCGCACCTTCCCACCTGAGCCAGTAATGAATATACATTTTGCCTGATTTATCAGTGCGTAGCGTTGATATCTGCTCAAAACTTACACAACCTGTAGCCACAAAAATCAGAATTAACAAAAGTAGAAGTTTTTTCAAATCCATTCCCGCAAAATAATAGCACAAAACATATTACGAATATTTTAAATAAGATAAAAACGACTTATCTTGTTTATTCAAGAAAGGCTTTTAATTTTTGGTATCCTGATCTGCTGATTTGCAATAATTCGTTATTTTGCATCACCGCCGCGTAATTATCTTTTTTCATCGGTTCAATTTTTTTCATGAAGTTCAGATTTATAATATTTGAACGATGAATTCTGATAAAGTTTTCCTGCGGTAATTTCTCTTCGTAGTATTTCATTGTTTTCTGTTTGAGGAACTTACCGTTTTCGGTGACAATAGAAACATAATCGTCCTGAGCTTCCAGATATAATATTTTCTCAACATTTATAATTACGATGTCGCTTCCTTTTTTCACTACTATTCTGTTGAGATATTCTATCTCTTCATCATAATTTTCCTTTAATGCTGAATAATCGTTCTGCTCATTCAAAGCATAAGAGATGCGTGAGATTGCTTTTTCGAGAGCCGCATCAAATCTTTCCTGTGAAAATGGTTTTAGCAGATAATCTATCGCGTTTACTTCGAATGCTTTCAGTGCGTACTGGTCGAATGCTGTTGAAAATATTATCGCGGGAGGTTCATCGATCAGCTCAAGAAGTTCAAACCCGTTAATCTTCGGCATTTGAATATCGAGGAAAATTAAATCAGGTTTCAACTCGGCTATTGCCTTTACCGCTTCAAAGCCATTCTGGCATTCACCAACTATATTTATATTTTCATGTTTTGCCAGATATCGTTTTGTTATTTCACGAGCAAGTTTTTCATCATCAATAATCAAAGTATTTATTTTTTCCATTTCATCCCCTACAATGGTATAAACAGATATACTGTGAATATATTGTTTTCATTTTTAATTGTTAACAGGTTATCCTGATTATATATCAGTTTCAGTCGCTGCCGGATATTTGTCAGACCTATTCCCTCACCTTTTCTGTGAACAGCTTCGGGATCATAATTATTAGCGATGGTTATCACCATGTACTCTGCCTGACGTTTACATGTAAGCTTCATTTCTACTACATCCGTGTTTTCATACACGCCGTATTTAATGGCGTTTTCAAATATCGGCTGAAGAATAAGATTTGGTACTTCTACTTTTTTACATCCATCGGCAACATCTTCGGTGTATATAAATTTATCTTCGAATCGTATCTTTTCTATATCAAGGTATAATTTTACGTTTTTTAATTCCTCCTCGAATAAATATTTTTGTCCGGTCGCTTTTGACAAAGTGCTTCGCATAAAATCGGAAAGCTTAATAATCATATCACGGGCTTTATCCGGATCTATCATTGTTAGAGAACTGATTGAGTTCAGACTGTTAAATATAAAGTGAGGTTTGATCTGATATTTAAGCGAACGTAATTCCGCCTCTTTAACCAGTGCTCTCAACTCTACTTCCTTGAGAGATTTTTCCTTGAAGTTTCCGTAATAGATTATCAGATAGTTAACAGAAACCATCGTGATGTAGAGAAAAATACCTTCGAAGAATCTTACTATTAACGAAGAATTCAGAAAAACCTCATAGTCAGGATATATTTTTGAAACGAGTATATATCCGAAAAACACCCAAATTACTGAAGTAAAAATCGCACCACTTAAATGATTACTGAATACCCTGATAAGTGAAAAGCTTTCCAGCGAGAAAAACTTTGTAGGAAACCACAGACTTATACCGAGAAAATAGTAAATGAAATTAAACACAATACTATCAGCCAGAGCGTATGCTAATTCGATATCAAGGAGGAGGTGCAGGACAGTAACCTGCACCGCCGCAATACTCACAATAACAATTGTGTAAAGTAGAAGAAAATTTTTATTACTAAAATATGGATTCGTCATATTCAACCGTTAGTTTTTTAATTCAAGTCCGCCGAACACAATAGTGCCTTTGATTTCCAATATTTTATTTTGTTCAACATTATCTTTGTTTGATGCGTGTCTCTGATCGTCAATACCACCAAATATTACAGAAGTATCAGTTACAACTTTCCAATCTTCCGGTATAATAAGTTCCACCCCCGAAAAAGCCTGGAATAGCTGGAGTTCATTTCTCCCTTCAGATAGTTTTGCCCCCCTAAGATCGATAACTACCCCGGCAAATACTGCGCTTAGTTTTCCGCCTTTAAAATTCTGGGCATAGTTTGATTCTTCAATGGAACGGAACATAACATAATCATCCATATAATCACGGTCGTTCTGCTCGTATGTTCCCTGTGCTGGTGGTGCCTTTTTGCATTTGTCTTCAAAATCCTCTGAAGAAAAATGCATTTCGAATTCTTTTTTGGATTTTTTTGACGGGAAAATACTTTTAAGAATTGCGCCCAGACCCATAATAATTAGAAATACCGGCCAGTAGTCACCAAGTGCGGTGCCGAGAGAGACACCAATATAATCAGAATAGAGCGCGATACCGGCAAAAGCCATCACCAACGCGCCAAAAGTTTTATCATCTCCTGTAACAAATATTATCGCTCCAAATAGAAGCACGATGGTTTTCCAGTTGATCAGATAAGCGTTTATTTCAATATCAAAAACGTTGTTTGCCATGAATAAACCACCGACAATTAAAAGAAGGAGTCCGAAAAACCCTTCACCTTTTCTATTTTTCATCGTCTTTTCCATCTTAATTTTTCACCTCGCCGCCGCCAAAAATTACGACGCCCTTTATTGTTAATACTTTTTCATCTGTGTAGTCTTTGTTCGGGTCTTTTAACCGTTTATCGGAGAACCCGCCCAAAATTGGTATCACATCAACCCTTACATTCCAGTCGTAAGGTACAATTATGGTGGTACCGCCAAATATCGCGAGTATATCAATAGAATGGGAGCCATTTGCCAAATGACTGTTTCGCAAATCTATTTCGCTGCCACCAAATATCGCGGTTAGTTTTCCTCCGCTGAAATTCTGGCTATGGAAACGTTTACTTCCACCTCCAAAAACAGCGACATCATTCAGGTAATCATCGCCATTATAATCGGGTGATTCAAATGAGTTATTTTTGTTGCTCGAAAAAATATCCGAGCGGCGGAACATAATGTATAATCCTAGTGCGATTAGCAGCAGCGGCCACAATTCAGGGAGAAACCCCAGAAGACCGAGGGCTATCATTATATATCCCGGCATACGATTTTTTGACGAGGATACAATTACGATACCTATCGTGATCAAAATTGTTTTCCATGAGAAAATATTATCTCTGATTATCCAGGGAATTTCAAAGTTGAAGAAACCGAAATTTTCTATCAGAAATAATCCGCCAAGAATCACAAGTATCAATCCGAATATGAGTCTTGCGTTGTTCGTGTTAGATTGTGCCATTTATAACTCCTTTGTTTGTTAACGATTCAAATATATTTTAATTTATGACGTTTATAAATTGTTTTTCGGTAAATGAACATTATGAATCGGTAAGCTGCGAATTTTTATATTTCTTTGTAAAAATTCATAAATAGATTTTTTATATTAAACAATTATTAAAGTGCCGGTTTATTATGGATCAAATCAGAAACGGTCTATTCTTTTTACTATTTACTGTGATCACAGGAACTATCGGGTACATGATGATCGAAAATTGGAGTGTACTCGATTCCTTGTATATGACCGTGATATCAATTACAACAACCGGTTTTGCTGAATTAAAACCTCTCTCGGCTTCCGGCAGGCTATTCACAATATTTCTTATAATACTTGGAGTCACTTCTATCGCTTATATAGGTGGTAGAGTTGCGCAGGTATTTATTGAAAATCAATTTTTCAGGAGCAGAAGAATGAACAAAAGACTGGATACTATTGGTAATCACTATATAGTTTGCGGGTATGGAAGAATGGGTAAAACTATTTGTGAGGGTCTTGTCGAAAATGATGTTCCGTTTGTGATTGTTGAAAATTCACAGCAAAAGGTTGATGTAATCCTGGCTAAAAATTGGCTTTGCGTGATGGGTGACGCGACCAATGATGAAACGTTGCTTGAGGCGGGTATAAAACGCGCCAAAGGTTTGGTTGCGGTAATCCGGACAGACGCTGAAAATGTATTCGCCGCTCTTTCTGCAAAGGAGTTAAACCCTGATGTATTCGTTGTTGCCCGAGCTATTGACGAAGGAACTGAATCTAAACTTAAAAAAGCGGGGGCTGACAGGGTTGTTAAACCATACGATCTTGGCGGTAACAGAATGGTTCAACTTCTTTTAAGACCGGGGGTGATTGATTTTATTGATGGTGTTGCGCGAAACAGAAGTTTAAATATTAGTCTTGAAGAAATTCAGGTTAGTGTAAATTCATCACTATCGGGTACAACATTGCTTGATTCACCTGTCAGAAAAGATTTGGATATCATAATTATAGCTATATCAAAAAATACGGGTGAGTTTATGTATAACCCTAAATCAACTACCAGGATTGAAGGGAATGATAAACTTATAGCTATTGGTGAAAGAAACAACCTCTTTAAACTCACGGAGCTATGCAAAGCTTAATGTCCTTCCTGAAGCATCTTTATATCGATTGTCAGTTTTGATTTATCCTCCCGGAAAATTACATAAAACAGACCTATAAAAACTTGAAACGCGAACATTACAAAAAACAGAAAATAAAATTGCGTTGCTTCCAGGTATCTTAACGTCACGTTCAGAATTACCGTAATTTCATAAAAAACCAATAAATATTTGAAAATACTAAAATGTTTATTTTCGAAGAGGTCGAGAGTTGCTATTTTGAATACTTTGTAGAATATAAACAGGTGGATCAGAACAAAAGCCAATTCGGTAGTGCCGGTAATAAAAAAAGTTATTATCATGACCACAGGTAAAACAAAGTACAATATTTTGTCTTTTCCGTATGGATCGAATTTCAGAGTTGAATAAAAACCGAGAAGTGATGTTATTAAAAAAACATAATTACCGGTGTATATTTCAAGACCAATTAACATTTTATTGAGGGGATCGGAGATTGCTATCGAGATGAAAAAATATCGGTATTTTGTCGGGAATTGGCGAATCCCCGACAAAACCCAAATGATCATCGAAACATACATTAAAATTGGAATCATAATTATTATTTTTCAGTTAAAGGCGCGCAGAGTGGTGGGCACCATGAACCATACTCCAGTACATTCGCACCATTTGATATTGTAACTTTTTCACTTCTTTTTTCAATTGAAGTTATCGGCTCCGCGCCAGTTGTCAGTAATTCTTCTACTATTGCCTTATAATATACCACAAAAGTATCATTTTGCGACACTTTTCCATTGAATGGAAAGATTGCTTTCCTTTCCTGATTCGCGATTAATAATGAGTCTTTCAATTTAAACAGAATTGTGGTTTGAGATTGAGATAATATTTCCAGCAATGTTTCAGAATTAATGTCAACTTTGTGTAGTACAGGTCCGAATTCTGCCAAAGCTGTTTCGACTGATATAATTTTTCCGAATTCCGGTTTTGCTGCCATCTCTTGCAGGTTTTTGTCAGGTGTTTTCTCCCCGCAAGAAATTAAAATTAATACCATTAAAAGATACCGGGATACATTCAATACCTTCATTTTGGCTCCTGAGTTTTGGTAAGATAAACTGAGTGTAATTCTGTAAAAGAACCAAATAAATAAAATATTGGTTAAGATTGTGAACAATATAATATTTTTACCGTCAAAATATTTAGTAAATAGAGAATTTAGGAGATAAAATTGTCTGATGAAAAAGTGATAGAGGTAAAGGGACTCACCAAAAAGTACCAGAACCTTACCGCTGTCAATAATCTTGATCTAAACGTTTACAAAGGAGATGTATTTGGTTTCCTTGGTCCGAATGGAGCCGGGAAGAGTACTACTATCCGTATGCTGTTAACACTTATCAAACCAACTGCCGGCGATATTAAAATATTTGGTAAACCGCTCTACGCCAACAGAAATGAAATCATGAGAAAAATTGGCGCGATTGTCGAAAAACCCGACTTTTACATGTATCTTTCCGCATTTAAAAACATTGAATTACTTGGTGGGCTCTATGGTGTTGATACTTCTAAAAAGAGATTGATGGAAATCCTCGATACTGTTGGTTTGGCACATCGACACAAAAGTAAAGTTAAAACGTTTTCTCATGGTATGAAGCAGCGACTTGGCATTGCGCAGGCACTTCTTCACGACCCTGAACTTATAATTCTTGATGAGCCCACAACTGGACTTGACCCTCAGGGAATGAAAGAAATACGTGAACTGATAATTATGCTTAGCAAGGAAAAAGGAAAAACTGTTTTTCTTTCTTCCCATATACTCAGGGAAGTTGAGTTAATTACTGACCGCATGATCATTATCAACAAGGGTACTACTCAAATCGAGGGTAAAGTTAGTGAATTATTAAATGCCGAGAAGATCACGGTAACATTTGAACTTGAAAGTTCAGATTCTGTTGAAAACGTAATAGCCGAATCTTCATGGGGAAATAAGCTAAAAGCCCGGGAAAAGAATGAATTCATATTCGATGTAGGTGCGGAAGATATTCCCGCGATGAATTCATTTTTTGTTGAAAAAGGTGTAAATGTTTCCGCTATTATTCCAAAACGATCTCTGGAAGAATACTTCCTGAAAATTACTTCGGGAGGTGCTGTATGATAAACCTTATTGGATTTGAATTAAGTAAGCTATTCCGTAAGTGGAGAACTTACATTGGTTTTCTGGCGATAGGAGTTTTGGTACCGATCGTGCAAATAGTTCTTCACTATGAAGGTGACCGATTTGTTAATATGGCACTTCGTAGTGTTCAGCAATCATTTATGTTCGATGGAAATCTATTAAATGGTTATTTGATTGGTTATCTCATACTACAGGCGCTTATAATTCATATACCCTTTTTAATAGTTTTGGTTGGTGGAGATATTCTCGCAGGGGAAGCTACTTCAGGTACATACAGAATGCTCCTTATCAGACCTGTATCCCGATTTAAAATTATTACCTCAAAGTTTATAGCCGGGATTATTTATACCAACGCGTTATTAGCTTTCCTCGCTTTTATGAGTTTAATAATGAGTCTGATAATATTCGGTTCAGGTGAGCTGATTGTATTTGAAAACATCCTTTATATTTTTGCTACTGATGATGTATTCTGGCGGTTTGGTATGGCATATGGTTACGCGGCTTTAAGCATGTCAACTGTATTTGCTTTGTCATTCCTCTTTTCATCACTGGTGGAAAACGCTATAGGTCCGATAGTAGCGACAATGGCAATCATAATTATTTTTGCTATTCTTTCTGCGCTTAACTTTGACGCATTGAAAGTTATTCGTCCTTATCTCTTTACAAACTATATTGCTGACTGGAGACTCTTTTTCCGTGATCCTGTTGAGATAAAAGAAGTTATAAACTCGGGAGTGGTATTAGTCGGACATATAGTTGGTTTATACGCAATTACATTATATCTGTTTATTAAAAAAGACATATTGAGTTAACAATGAAAAAAATAATAATATTCCTTCTGCTAACTGCGGTTATTTACTCGCAGGATAAAGATCCTTATGAAATGCTTGATCGTGTAAAAGCAAAATATGATCAAATTGAAGATTATGAAGTTGATGTCACTATTAGTATTGACGTTAACTTCCTTAAAATGCCTGATTCAAAGGCGAAAATATTTTTTAAGAAGCCCGATAAAGTACGGTTAAAATCGGAAGGTTTTGCAATGCTTCCGAGAAATGGTGTGAATTTTTCTCCCGCTGCTCTACTCAATGGGGAGTATGATGCGCTCTACACCGGTTCCGAGGATATTGAAGGCAAACAGTACGAAGTTGTTAAAGTAATTCCTAAAAATGATTCCTCGGGTGTTATACTTACTACTCTTAAAATTGATCCGGAAAACGATGTTGTTTCATTTGTTGAGTCAACAACAAAAAATACCGGTTCATTTGAAGTAGCTGTTAAATATACAGAAATCGATTCTTATCATCTCCCTCAGGAAGTTGTATTGTCTTTTAATATGGGAGATATTCATATTCCAAAAGCAGCCGCTGCTCAATTTGACCGTGGTGATGACAATGAAGAAGAATCCGGCAAAGATGATAAAGATAAAATGAAAGGAACAGTCAGAATATTCTATAAAAATTATAAAGTGAATATTGGTCTCTCTGATGATATTTTTGTTGAAGAGGAAAAAGAGATGAAAAAATAACACAATTTATATGCAAAAATTAGTATTCCCTCTCCCGCGAAAGGAGAGGGAATAAGTTATGATAATTCATTTTTTATACAATCAATGCCAATATTGCGAGAATATCAATAATAATAAGCATTGGTGTTATTTCATTAGTCTTACCGGTCGCAATCTTGATTACTGTCCAGCTCAAAAAGCCCCACACAATACCCTGTGTAATCGAATAAGTAACCGGAATCAGAATCATCGCGAGAAACGCCGGGATCGCGTCGTCGAATTCGGTCCAGTTGATTTTTGTTACCGGTTTCATCATAAACACACCAACAAGCACCAAAGCCGGAGCGGTTGCGATTGATGGTATAACAGAAAGCAGTGGTGAGAAGAACATGAACGGAAGAAATAATAATCCGGCTACCACTGCTGTCATACCGGTTCTACCACCTTCTTCGATACCTGAAGCCGATTCAATATATGATGTTCCCGAGCTTGTACCAAACAGACCACTAATTGTTGTTGAAATTGAATCCACAATTAGTGACTCTTTAATGTGCAGTGGTTCTCCATCTTTATCAACGAGGTTTGCCGCTTCAGCAACACCAACGAAAGTTGACAAACTGTCGAACATATCAGTAAAGAGAAAAGCGAATATTATTGGTACTATCGCAAGTGAAAGTGAATTCACAAGATCCATGGCAAAAAGTAGTGAAAAATCGGGTGAAGAAATAAAGCCTTCCCAAACTACAAGGGTGCTATCACCATAAAATCTGCCAATAGGTATTGCGATTAGTGTAGTGAAAATAATGCCGGCAATAAGTGCGCCCTTAACTCTTTTTACAACCAGTATTCCCGTGATAAAAAGTCCAACAACAAAAGTTATTGTAACGGCGTTTAATCCTCCGAAACCAACAAGTGTTGCCGGGTTATCAACTATAAAGCCCGCGTTTATAAATCCTATCAAAGTTATAAATAAACCGATACCCGCAGAAACCGCGTATCTTATCTGTTTGGGAATAGCTTTGACGATCAGGGTTCTTATATTAAATATTGATAGTACCAGAAATACGATACCTGACCAGAAAACCGCTCCAAGGGCGATCTCCCATTTTACTCCCATGCCCAATACAACAGTATATGTGAAGAAGGCATTCAATCCCATCCCCGGTGCAAGTACAATAGGGTTCCGGGCATAAATACCCATCATTATTGAACTGAAAGCTGAAACTATCACTGTCGCGGTAAGTACACCACTGAATGGCATACCTGTTGCTTTTATTATAGCCGGATTAACAACTATTATATACATTGTAGCGAGAAAAGTTGTTATACCGGCAATTATTTCCGTTTTCAGGTTAGTTTTGTTTTTATAAAATTCGAAATATTTATCCATTTATCAATCCTTTGAATTAGAAATTCCATTTTAATGCTAAAGTAGGGTTAACTTCCAGGCTGTATTCACCATTTGCGTCCGGAGGTAAAAACTTGTGACTTATTTCAATCTCTGTACCTACAGAAAGGTGTTTTCCGAAATTATACCATAACTGTGGTTCTGTTAGAAGCACAATATCTTTTTCGTCAGCTGCGTCTGTAAATGTCCAGATATCAAGGAAACCTGTGAAAGTCAATTTTCCATCAAAAAATGACTTGAACCATACAACAGTTATTTGTCCGTCAAGACCATCAGACAAATAGTCTTTTCTTGCCAGTAAATCAACATTCAAACCGAATGGCACATCAAACTTGTAAGATGCTCCACCAAGCCAGATATGACCTAATGGACCCCATGGAGCTGTACCATCATTATATTGAATTGTACCTGATAAACCTTTAACTCCGGGGATGTTAATGTAGCGTGCTATTTCGAAGTAAGCCAGACTAATAGATTTGTTGCCGTTATTGTTGAAATCAAAATCAACGAAGAAAAATGTCGCGCCATATTCATCCGGTTTGAACATTTCTATAGTAGAAGTAAAATGTTCTCTTCCTTCACCAAAATCGTAATGCATTTGAAAATTCTGAGCAAAGAGTGAAACGCTTAAAAATGTTAACAGTAAGAGTATCTTTTTCATTTGTGTTGATCCTTATTTTTTGTTTGGTAATAGAATATTTAATATTACTCCGGTTAGTCCGGCGAGACCTATTCCTGCTAATTGAAAAGAACCGTAACCAAGTGACATATCGCCAATACCGAATACAAGAATTACGGCGACAATTACAAGATTTCGTGGTTCTGATATATTTGTTTTTGAATCTACGAGTGATTTAATTCCTATTGCTGCGATCATACCGAAAAGGAGTACCATTATTCCACCCATTACCGGTATAGGAATGGTTTTAAGAATTGCTCCAAGTTTTGAAAAGAAAGCCAGAAATATTGCGAATGCCGCAGCAATAACCATTAGTTTTGGGTTAAACCTTTTTAATAAAGCAACAGCACCTGTTACTTCAGAGTAAGTTGTATTTGGAGGACCACCGAGAAATGATGCCAGAGAAGTCGCAAGTCCGTCACCTAGCATTGTTTTATGAAGCCCCGGTTTTTTGAGATAGTCATTACCTGTAACAGAAGAAATTGCTACTACATCACCAACGTGTTCAATAGCCGGTGCGATAGCAACAGGGAGAATATAGAGTATTGCGGAGATATCGAATTTTGGAAATTCATATGCGCCATTTGCGATAGCTTCTGTCCAGGGAATCGCAAACCATGGAGCTTCAACAACAGGAGTAAAATTAACAAATCCCATCAGTGCTGCTACTATGTACCCTACAACTATTCCCACAAAAATTGGTATAAGTCCGATAATTCCTTTTCCTTTTAATACAACGGCGATTGTCGTTACAAGAGCTATGAGCGCAACAATCAATGCTTGATAATCTACAGAATCACCACCATCAAAATTTTTAGATCGGAAGAGCGTCGTGTAGGGAAAGAGTGTAGA
>BQMY01000080.1 GCA_022181065.1 Melioribacteraceae bacterium
ATTCAATCTAATCTTGAGGAAGCTTATAATTACTAATTAAAAAAAGTCAACCTATTTCAGGACTATACAGGGATAAACTTTATCAAATGGAGGGGAGAAAAAATTCGACTAATTTGTTAGAACACATTTTTAAAAGTCCTTCCCTATACTAAAGTTTATCCCGCAAGCGGGACAGGCGAGGATCTCAGCACCCCTAGGATAACAGGCCCCTGAAGCTCTCGAAGGGCCTATAAACGAGCCACAACCTCAAACGTAGAAGCGATCCGGAGCAACGGTTATATTACTTCTGCCAATAACCACAAGTTTTATAAAGACCTGAATCTTCCTTTTGTATATCCATATTACTATGGTGGTATTTCCGTAAATAAAAAAACCGGATTTAGCGAACCAAATCCGGTTTTTATTCTCTTCAATTAACTATTTTCTACTCAAACAACGACGGTTCATCATCTTCGTTAGCGGGCAATGGTTTGTTGTCATCGCCATTTTCTTCAGCATCGTCATCTATTACTACCTTCGCGACATCTGCAATGGAATCGCTGTCATTAAGTCTGATAACTCTCACACCAAATGTATTACGCCCCATTACTCTTAATTCTTTAATTGCCTGTCTTATTACCATCCCTTTTTCGGTTATGATCACAAGCTCATCAGAATCAACAACTTCCATCAGGGCAATCAGTTTACCATTTTTCTCGCCAGTCTTGACGGTGATAATACCTTTACCACCACGACGTGTGATACGGTAATCGTTAATTTCAGAACGTTTTCCGAAACCTTTATCGGTAACAGAAAGTAAAGTTCCGGCTCTTCTTACAACGAGCGCGCCGATAACAACATCATCGTCGGCCAGACGGATACCACGTACACCGGTAGAAGTTCTACCCATTTCGCGAACATCACTTTCACGGAAACGAATCGCGAGTCCGTTACGTGTACCGATAATGAGATCGTTATTACCTTCAGATAATTTAACTTCAATCAGACGGTCACCCTCAACGAGTTTGATAGCGTTAATACCACCTCTGCGGATATTGGAATATGCGGAAAGAACTGTTTTCTTAACAGTACCTTTTTCCGTAAACATTACAAGGTATTTATCATCTGAAAATTCTTTTACAGTCAGGAATGCGGTGATGTTTTCATCCTTCTCTTTTTCGATCAGGTTGAGGATTGAACGACCACGCGCCGCGCGTCCAGCTTCAGGAATTTCATGAACCTTGAGCCAATAAACTTTACCTTTATCGGTAAAGAACATTATATACTGATGGGTAGAGGCGATAAACATATGCTCAATGAAATCCTCATCTTTCGTTCCGGCACCGGTAACACCTTTACCACCGCGACCCTGTCTTCTGTAACCGCTTACAGGGAAACGTTTAATAAATCCGCGGTGTGATATTGTTACAACAACATCTTCTTCGGCGATCATATCTTCTATAGAGAATTCCTGTGAATTATAAACGATATCGGTTCTTCGTTCATCACCGTATCGCTCTTTGATCGCGAGTAATTCTTCTTTTATAATATCAAATCGTATCGCTTCACTTCCAAGAATTTCTTTCAGGCTGTCGATGAGTTCCATAACTTCTTTATACTCATCTTCGATTTTTTGTCTTTCCAGACCGGTCAATCTCTGAAGCCTCATATCGAGAATAGCTTTCGCCTGAATATCAGAAAGCCCGAACTTCTTCATCAAGTTCTGTTTCGCGGTCTCAACATCCGCCGACTTTTTAATCGTCTCAATCACTTCATCAATGTTATCGAGGGCGATTATATAACCTTCGAGAATATGAGCGCGTCTTTCAGCAGCGTCAAGTTCATATTGAGTGCGGCGGATAAGAATATCCATCCTGTGGTTGATGAAATGCTCTATAACTTCTCTTAGTGTTAATACTTTTGGAGCACCGTTAACAAGCGCAAGCATAATTACACCAAATGTAACCTGCATCTGGGTGTGTTTGTAAAGCTGATTAAGGATCACACCAGGTACAGCGTCACGTTTTAACTCGATTACAATACGCAAACCATCACGGTCAGATTCATCCCTGATATTTCCAATACCGGTAACTTTACCGTGGCGCACAAGGTCAGCGATTTTTTCTATCAGATTAGCTTTGTTAACCTGATATGGTATCTCGCTGATCACAATATTTTCCCGATCATTTTTTAAGGTTTCGATGCTGGCTTTCGCGCGTACGATAATTTTACCACGACCGGTTTTGTATGCTTCCATCACTCCATCGTAGCCGTAAATAATACCGCCGGTCGGGAAGTCAGGCGCTTTAATAATTTTAATCAGATCATCATCTTCAACATTATCGCTTTCAATAATTTTGATGATTGTATCAATAGTATCAGATATATTATGAGGCGGGATATTAGTCGCCATACCAACAGCGATACCACTGGAGCCATTTATCAACAAGTTTGGAAGATATGCCGGAAGTACTGTCGGTTCCTGGAGTGAATCGTCAAAGTTTGGCGCGAAATCAACAGTGTTTTTATCGAGATCACGTAACATCTCTTCTGTAATCCTCTGCATTCTTGCTTCGGTGTAACGCATAGCCGCGGCAGAGTCACCATCGATAGAGCCGTAGTTACCTTGACCGTCGATTAAAGGATATCTCAATGAAAAATCCTGAACCATTCTTACCATAGTATCGTAAACCGCCGAATCACCATGAGGGTGGTACTTACCAAGCACCTCACCAACAATCCTCGCGGATTTTTTATACGGACGGTTATAGCTCATCCCCAGTTCTGACATTCCGTAAAGCACTCTTCTGTGTACGGGCTTCAAACCATCGCGTACATCAGGCAAGGCTCTCGAAACAATCACCGACATCGCGTAATCGATGTACGATGATTTCATCTCATCTTCTAATGAAACAGGTATTTCTTTCTGAAAATTAGTATCCATCTTATATTCTTAAGTAATTTAGTATTCAGTTTATTATACATCGAGCTTTGCGTATTTTGCGTGTTTTTCAATAAACGCGCGTCTTGGTTCAACCTCGTCACCCATAAGCGTTTCGAAGATTTTATCAGCGGCAAGGGCGCTTTCCATATCAACACGCAGCACGGTACGTGTTTCCGGATTCATGGTTGTTTCCCACAACTGTTCAGGATTCATCTCACCCAAACCTTTATAGCGTGAAATTGAAACACCCTTCGGCAGATCAGAATCACCTTCCAGCTCACCGTTACTATCTTTCCGCATGCTTTTCAATATGGCGTTGCGTTCACTTTCATCAAACGCGTAATGTTCAGCTTTACCTTTTTTGATTTTGTACAATGGCGGCTGGGCTATGTAAACCTTTCCAAGTGTTACAAGCTCTTTCATATATCTGTAAATAAATGTCAGCAGTAGTGTACGGATATGGCTGCCATCAACATCCGCGTCAGTCATGATAATGATTTTACCATAACGAACTTTCTCAGGATCAAAATCTGTCGCGAGCCCCGCACCGATAGCCGCGACCATCGCCTTGATTTCGTTGTTATCGAGGATCTTGTTTATTTTTGCTTTTTCCACATTAAGGATTTTACCTTTGATAGGAAGAATAGCCTGGAATCTTCTGTCACGACCTTGTTTAGCGGAACCTCCCGCCGAGTCACCCTCAACGATGTAAATTTCGCAATGTTCAGGATCGTTGATTGAGCAATCGGCAAGTTTACCGGGCAGACTCACAGAATCGAGTACGTTTTTCCTTCTTACAAGATCACGAGCTTTACGAGCTGCTTCTCTCGCTTCGGCCGCGCGCATGCATTTTTCAATAATCTTTTTACCGATGGAAGGATTTTCTTCAAGGTATTCGGCAAGTTTTTCATTAACGAGGGTCTCTACAGTTGATTTAACTTCACTGTTGCCAAGTTTGGTTTTTGTCTGACCTTCAAACTGCGGTTCCATTACTTTAACCGAAATTACCGCTGTTAATCCTTCGCGGAAATCATCACCTGATAAAGTAATTTTACTATTCTCTTTGATCAGTTTGTTTTTATATGCATATGCGTTTAGGGTCCTGGTAAGCGCGGCCTTAAATCCTACCAGATGCGTTCCGCCTTCAATAGTGTTGATGTTATTCACATAAGTATGAATATTATCGGAATAAGCATCTGTATATTCAAAAGCTACTTCAACCGGAACGTTTTCTTTTTCACCTTCAATATAAACCGGTTTATGTAAAACCGTTCTTGTTTCATCAAGATATTCAACAAACTCTCTGATCCCTCCCTTGAAATGGAACGAAGCATTCTCCTCTTCTATTTCATCGGAAATATCAATTCTTACACCTTTGTTGAGATAGGCGAGTTCGCGCATTCTTTCGGCTAATGTTTCGAAAACAAACTTTTTTGTTTTGAAAATTTCAGAATCCGGCATAAATGTAACTGCTGTTCCCGACTGCCCTTTCTTCGCGGTACCAATCTCTTTTACTTCCATCTGGGGAATTCCGCGAAGATATTCCTGCGTGTAAATTTTGCCATCACGGTAAACTACAACTTTCATCCATTCGGAGAGTGCGTTCACCACAGAAACACCAACACCGTGCAGACCACCGGAAACCTTATATGAATCTTTATCAAATTTACCGCCGGCATGAAGTACAGTCATAACAACTTCGAGCGCGGATTTTTTCTCAACCGGATGTATATCCACCGGAATTCCACGACCATTGTCCTCCACGGTAACACTACCGTCGGTATTTATTTTAACTGAAATAAAATCGTTATAGCCGGCAAGAGCTTCGTCAATACTGTTATCAACGATTTCGTTCACGAGATGGTGTAAACCTCTGGGACCTACATCACCAATGTACATTGCCGGACGTTTGCGAACCGCTTCAAGTCCTTTTAACACATTTATATTCGTAGCGGTATAATTTTTTTGTGCAGCTTCCTTTGTCACATTTTTACCTGTACTTGTTATCTGGATACAAATTTGATCGTTTTCACGACCTCTTTATCAAAATACTTATTTATCTTTTCAATAATTATTCGCTGACGTAAATTCAGTTCGTTACGCCAAACCGAATTATCAACTTTTATATGAAGCCCCTTCTTATCAATCTTAACCGGAGCCGCAACTTTTTTTAAGTCAGGGAATATTTCATAAAAATCATCGATAACCCTGTTTTCATCTACTACATCCCTGACACCTTTAAAGGCGGGGGATTTTGCCAATATGTCGCTCAAACTTTTAAATTCTTCAGGCATAGCTTACATTTCCACCCGAAACATTCATTAACAGATCCTCACCTGTTCTTTTTAGTAGTTCCGATTTTGAAAAATCGGTCATTGTAATAAAAGCCTGACCAACTTCCTTGAGGTATTCACTTATTCTGCCAGCTCTGAATGTGTCGAGTTCACCGAAAACATCATCCAGAAGAAAAAGCGCCGATTTTCCAAGAGCATCCTTGAGGAAAAAGAACTCACCAAATCTCAGAGCGATCTGGAAAGTTTTATGCTGACCCTGTGAACCATATTTTCGCAATTCGCGATCATTGATCATAAAATAAAACTCATCACGGTGCGGACCCACAAGGTTAACTGCTCTCCGCAGTTCATCATCTTTAAGTTCAGACAATTTATCATAGAACGTTTCTTCTATCTTATCCTTATCAGTTTCGTCATGGAAACTGTAATGTATCGCCGGTATTTCTTTACTTTCCATCACCCGGCTGTATGAATTGGAAAGATACTCATTAAATCGCTCAATAAATGCGAGTCTGTGTCTTATTAACTCACTCCCATTTTTCACCAGAGTTGCGTTCCAGGCGCTCAACTGGTTAAAAAGCTTCGGACTATTGTTCTCTTTGATCTGGCTGAGGAGGAATGACCTTTGCCTCAGAGTTTTATTGTATTCTATCAATATTTTCAGATAAGCGCTGCTTGCCTGGGAGATGACAGAATCGACAAACTTTCTTCTGTCGCCGGGCGAGCCCATTGTGATCGCGTGGTCTTCCTGCACGAGAGTTACAACCGGAAATCTCCCGATTATTCCCGAAGCTCGGTAGAACTGCTTATCATCAAGAAACATACTTTTTTTGCCGGCATTGGAATCATAATAAATGCGTACATCATTTGAGGCAAGATCGGAAAAGGTACCACCAACTTCAAAAAATTCACATCCAAATGAAGTCACTTCACTATCGGGTGAACCACTCAAACTACGTGAAGTACAGAGGTAATATATAGCTTCCAGTATTGTGGTTTTTCCTTGACCGTTTCCACCGGCAATGTAATTCAAATTATCAGAGAACTCTAATTTTGTATCTTTGTGCAGCCTGAAATTTGAGAGTTTTATACTCTTCAATACCATACTAGTTATTCAAACGTACAGGCATCAGGAGCATCATCAGGTCTATATTTTCTTTTTCTTCAACAGGTTTGATGATAACAGCCTTGGTTGGAGAATGTAAATTAAATGTAAGTTCCTTTTCACCCGGATTGTGCGAAAGAATATCATTTACGTAAGCCGAGTTAAAACCAATTTCAAGAGGTTCGCCGTCGTACTCGCAGAATAAATTTTCTTTACCGGCTGTACCCATATCATGGTCTTCGGCAGATATTTCAAGTTTGTTATCAGCCACTGAAAATTTTACACGTCTGGTAGTAGAAGTAGAGAACAACATCATACGTTTTATGGCGTCCTGAAGTTCTTTAGTTTTAACTTTCATGTGGAATTCATTTTCTAGCGGGATAACAGATTTATAATCGGGGTATTTCTGCCCGATCAATCGGGTAATAAGCTCAATATCTTTCAGTATAAACGATACATGAGTTTTGCTTAAATAAACTTTAACACTGTTATCATCAACAAGTTTACCCAAAACAGTAACAGCTTTTTCGGGAACGATATACTGATTGTCAACACCTTCACCAACACCTTTCATGAGCATGTTTACAAGTCGGTGACCATCAGTCGCGACAAAGCGTAATCCTTCATCTACAAATTCAAGGAGTGTACCCATCATAGCCGGTCTCATCTCTTCTTTGCTCATCGCGAAAGAGGTGTGTTCGAACGCGTATTTTAGTCCGCTTCCCGCTAGTTCAAGCTCAACAACATCATCTTTATTTTCTTCACCCGGAAAGACGGGGATATCGGGATATTCATCCGCTTCCAGATAAGTTATGGTGTATTCACCATTATCAGTGATTAGCTGCATCTTGTTGCCGACACTGTCAACTTTGAACAGAATATCAGTCTCTTTGAGTGAACGCACGATATCAAAAAGAAGTTTGGCGGGAACAACCACGGAAAGTTCATCGGAGGTAGTGACCGGCAAGGAAGATTTCAACGAAATTTCAAGATCGGTAGCGAAAATAGTTAATAATCCGCCTTTTATATCAAACAAAAAGTTCTCAAGAACAGGCATTGGCGTTCTGGTTGGAACAGCCGGTATAATCTTAATTAACAGCTTTTCTAATTCTACACTATTAACCTTAAATTCCATACGAATATCACTCCCATATTAAATGTTTTAATATAACCAATTCTCGTTTATTTATCAATTGATTTATTAATTTGGGATCGTTTTAAGTGATTGTTTTATAAAGGGTTATAAATTTGTTACTTCGAAGAGTGACACGGGCTTTTCCCGACCCTTAATTTTTACCTCACCGAGCGGTTTCAGAACTTCGTACACGTTACCAATTTTGTCCGTAACTTCTTTAGAAACAAGGAGTTCCGTGCCATACGCTTTATTAAGCTGTTCAATACGCGCGGCAAGGATAACCGTGTTGCCCGAAATTGAATATTGTTTTCGTGTAGAGGTCCCTACGTTTCCCGCTACAACATCCCCGGAATGTAGCCCAATTCCAATCCGTGTTCCGGGTAATTTCCCAATATTATTTCTTCTGTGAACCTGTTTTATAATTTCAACAGCGGCATTATAAGCGTTTAGTGTATCGTTTCCTCTTGATACGGGCGCGCCGAAAGTAGCCATATACCCGTCACCCAGAAACTGATTTATAACACCATGATTTTTAGTAATGATATTTATCATAAACCCGAATATTTCATTCTGGAATTTGATTATCTCTTCAGGTTCACGCTGTTCAGCAAAAGGCGTAAACCCGCGAATATCAAGGAACATGACACAAACAAATTTGCGCTGCGGACTCAAATCTCCACTACCTTTTACAAGTTCATCAACAATCTCCTGCGAAACCTGCTGGTTAAACAAGTCTGTAACACGATTTCTTTCTCTTAGAGCGGAGTAAGTGTTGTAAATTCTTTTTCTTAGCTGTGAGCCAACGAAACCCGCCAACACACCCCCAAGGAGTAATAGCATCGCTTTACCGAGGTATAAAACCGGCTTCTCGAATACAGAAATGTTTTCGGCAAACAAACTCTCCGTCCAGCTAATGGCGATAATGGAATAACCAATGGAAGCGGTCAATCCGCTGAGAACTGAAATCTTAAAATCGAGGGTAAGTGTTGATAAAATTATAAATAGTGTGTAAAGCAGCACAACGGGTGTCAATAACGCTGTGGATTTTTCGAATTCGGTACCGAGAATGAGTAATAAAAGTGTCGGAATACTGGTTTCGATGATAACGCTAACATATCGAACAAACTCGCTGATATTTGCTTCGTCCCGGATTGCTTTGTCAATTAACTTAATACCCGCTAATTCCCGCGCAAACAGGAACAGAAATACCAGAATGAAGTAGTAAAATGGTGTTATGGAAGGAAGGAAATCTACAAGAACAGGTTTGAATAGAAAAACAGCAATAGAAAATACAATCGCCAGAAATAGTGAAAACCCCGCAATCAGTTTAGCTCTGACGCGTTCACTTTTTAAGATTTCTTTTTTCAGGGCTTGTTCAAAAAATATATTTTCTGCCGACATCGTATTCCACAATAATTAGAATTTGCCCAAAAATACAAAAAACCCGCTTAAATGATTGTAATACTTAAGCGGGTTTTTATCAGGAATAGTTTAATCTATTCAAAAATTTTATACGCCATTCTAAGCTGAAATCTGTCACCTACTCTTCCCGAATAATAGAGTCGATACTGGTTGCCTGTTTTAACCATATCACCGTAGGCTAGTTTATTCACGTTTGGTGCCGCGGAAGTTTTGAAGACAGGATTACCTTCATACTTGGTCCAGTTTACACCATTACTTGAGAATGCCATACCGAAGCCGGGACCGTCAGGATTTGAAGAGTTATAGATCATTTTGAACTGATCCTCTTCAATGATTACGGTTGGATAAGCTACTCCGGTTCCTTCCCAGGCTTCTGTGGCAGTAAGAACAGGCTGATTGATCATCTCCCATGTTACACCATCTGATGATGTGGCAAGACCAATTTTGGAGTAGTAGGTTTCTGTTCGTCCTTCAAAAAACATGTAATAGAGATCGTCTTTTTTCAAAACTTTTGATGCCGTTATTTGGTTGCACCAATTATTCCCGGTGAATACCGGTCCGCCGCCATGTCGCTCCCAGTTGATACCATCAGCAGAATATGCAAGTCCAACGTACCAGGGTCCATATTGTGTTGGCCAGGAAGTATAATACATTTTAAAACCGTTGCCGTCTCTTAAAACGGAAGTTACCGCCATTGTGCCCGAATCCCAGCCATTCTCAGATTTTTCGAATACAGGTTCGGGATGTACTTCCCAATTAACACCATCGAGTGAAGTAGCGTACATAACCACAGAGAGGGCATTATTGGAAAGGGCGTTATACCACATTTTGTAACCTTCATCATCAACTATAACGCTGGGTTGCCAAACAGCGATGTTATCATAGTTGGGGTTAGTTGAATAAATTACCGGATTTTCAGGGTGATCAATCCAACCTGAAGTATTGGGCTCCCCCCAGTCCACTGTGATCAACACTGAACCTACTGAAGAGCCGCCAACGTACTGTAAAGTAAGTGATACAGGAGTAACCTGATCCGCTACAACTGTAACATCAGTTTCGCCCGCATACAGTATTTCATTATTTTCATTAAATGCCTGTACCAATAGATGCCATGCGCCTTCACGCAAACCCTCAACAGTTACTTCACCACCGTTGTTGCCGGTTAAATCAAGACTTGCGTAAACAGGATCAAAATTTTCTCTTGTTAGTTTCGCGGTAACGGATGTAACATTTGCGGGAGCATTAGCTTTATTGATTACAAGTGCCAGGTTACCGGATTGCGGTGTTTCGGGAAAATCATTTACCGGGTTTTCGTTTTTACAAGCAGTAAAAACCAATAATCCGGCAAAAACCAGAATTACTACATTTTTCATTTGTCCCTCGATATAAGATACCGTCACTTAAGTAGAACTTAAGATTTTAAACTCATTTATTCAACTAATGAAGTTTATTTTGTCTCGTATTCCAATAGAAAAGGGGAAAAAGAAAGGGCGAATCACTTCGCCCCGGTAGGCTAGGTTTAACGGGTAATTAAACCGGAAACTTTATTTTAAATAGGTCATTTTTTTTACTATGCTCTGTTTATCTGTGACGATCCGGTAAAGATAAATGCCGCTCGATAAACTATATTTTGAAGCGTCAAACTGAAACTCATAACTTCCGCTATTTAACTCTTCGTTAACTACTATTGCAATTTCAGTGCCAATTATATCATAGACGCTCAATTTTACATTATTCCGCTCAGTAATTGAGAACGATATTTTTGTCGCGGGATTAAAAGGATTGGGATAATTCTGATTTAATGAAAATTCTTCGGGGATTCCTTCAGTCTCTACCAATCCAACGGTCGGACTCGTAATAGTGGTATAATAAACTGTGTTTCTGCTCAAAAGCCAGCCGGCATCATCAGCAGTAAATTCAATGTCAACACCTGTAAAACTTTCAGCAGGAGTAAAATCATGCCATGCTGTACCCCCTGTTTCAGAGTACTCCAGATTGTACCTGTCTATTTTCCATAATTTTTCAGAATCTGAATGCAGATAGGCTACATCGACAGGCTCTTCAGAATTAGTGACTGTGGCAACTTCCCAGTATTGACCGCCATTTATTGTTTTATAGTAGAAGGTTGTGTCATTGCTTTGACCAGACGCGTATCCAATATTCTCATCAAAAAATTTCAGCAAAGTTAAATTCGAATGACCAGAAGTGTAAATCTCATCCCAAGTAATACCGCTATCAGTTGTACTATAAATTGTATTATTCGCAGCAGATGTATGTGAGGGCACAAAATAACCATTTACAGTATTGATAAAATCAACACTCTGCCATCTTGAGGCTGAAAAAGACCCTAAAAGATGCTGATGATTCATCTGTTCCCATGTAATACCGCCGTTGAATGTTCTCAGGAATAGAGGCGGTTTCGTATTTTCGTCAAAAGGAGGGTCTCCCATGGCAACACCGTTAAGCTCATCAAACATTTCTATGTAGTTGAAGTAGGTGCTGGTTTCCTTGTTGTCGTATTGCTTTACCCAGTTTACACCGAGATCAGCGGTATAATATATCCTGCCGCGGTTAGGATCGGTTTCACCGGTACAAATCCAGATATTGTTGATATCATAAATTTCAATATCATTTACATGGAGATTATTTATTTCATCGGGTGTTGGTATTTCAGTCCACTGGTCACCCGCATCTGTAGTTAAAAATATCCGGGTTGCGGGATAATTATACAAAGCAACTACAGCAGTATTAGCGTCCGCTGCATCGATTGCGCTATTCGATTCCCACGAGTCGGGTAAACCGTTATTCACAGATAACCACTGCGCAGAAAGAATCATATTGGTAATTAAAAATAAAATCAGAGTTTTCATATCAAATCCGTATAAAGACCGGAAGTATGAAAATTTTTCACATAGTGTGAATATTTTTCGTATTTCAGAAGCGTATAGAGAAGGATATATTTAGATCTGAAGGGATATCTCCGGCTCCTGAAACTGAAGAAATTGTATTATTTTCAATCTCTCCGGTCAACACTAAATCAAATTGTGAATAAAACCATACACTAATGTATCCAAGAATCAGACCATTACGAATTTGATATGCCGAATTGTATGATTTGTAATTTTCAGAAATTTTTTCAGGGGAGGATGAATTGAGATATTCCTTTTCACGGCTGGCGGTTTCAATTGCGTAATAAACCGCGGTACCCGCAAGAACGAAAGAGACACCGGTAAGGATATATCCCTTTACATCGTCTCCTGTGTCGATGTGTCCCCATCCGGGAAGTACAGCCGATTTCAGGTACGTCCAGGGGGCAAATCCCTTGTATTCCGTTACAAAAAGAGTGTCTGTAATTGTATTTACCGGCGGTAGTATAGTCACCGGACTCTGCTCTTCGTCGGGTTCATTCAAATCCCCAACTATTTGCGTGAATTCGTCTTTGACCTTCTCGAACAGATTTACAATTTTGGGAGAAAAGGTGAGAGGGTTTAGTTTATAATCATTGTCTATTTTAAGTATTTCAATAAAACTTTTTCTTACTGAATCTTCTTCATTAGTTGTGAAATGGGCAACCGATTTCATAAGATATATTTCAATCAGGTTTGCCGTACTGAACCGGGATGTATCCTCCAGCGCGATATCAGCAAGGCGCACCACCTCCTCGTAGTTAAAAGATTCGTACTCGGAAACTATTTTATCAAATATCTCCGAAGACTGCCCTTTTAACATCCCAAAAGCAAAAAATAAAAAAATAATGAAGAGTGTTTTCATATTACTTCAACAAAAGCATCTTACGTGAAGTTGAGAAATTATCTGTAACCAATCTGTATATATATATTCCACTTGCCAATTTAAAATCATTTGCCTCAAATGATATATTGTGTCTTCCCGCATCCAGTTTTTCATCTAACAGAGTTGATACCTGTCTTCCGGAAATATCAAAAACATCAATCTTTACATTGCCCGGCTGTGGTAAGCCGAATGATATTTTAGTTTCAGGATTAAAAGGATTGGGATAATTCTGGTTCAAAAAATAATCAGATGGTTTCGCAATCGCAACATCAATACTTGTAGAAATAACAAGTTTTTCAATCTCCTTTACATGTTCTCCATCAATTCCATAGCCGCCAAGTACATAAATTTCGCCATTTGCTCTCTGAGCCATGTTATGGGCCCGGGCAATTTGAAGCTCGGGACCATGTTTCAAAGTTAAACTGGATTCACTAAAGGAAAAAATTTCTGTTGTATTCAACGCATTACTGCTTTCGTTGAAACCCCCGACTATAATTATCTGATTATCTTCGTAGTAAATTTCAGCAGAACCGCCTGCTCTCGGCTCCCATAGTCTCATTGGCAGCTTAAACAGTTTCTTCTCGTTGGTATCAAATCGGTAAATATCTTTTGAAATACCATTCAGGAGTCCGCCAAAAATAAATATATTATGATCAATGACTGCCGTCATCTGCTGTTCGGGCAGGTCTTCCAATCCGTTAAAAGAAGTAGAGTGTTCGGTAAATTCTTTTGAAACAAGATTGTATTCAACGATGTAGCTAAGACTGGTAGAATCATTAGCGTAATAGGGATTTCCACCAATAACATATAGTGAGTTTCCTACAATTTCTCCGGCAGAGTTAATCCGGTTAAGCGTTGTATGACTGTCGATAATTTCACCCTGATAGCCCGACCCGTACGTCCAACTCTCCAGATACTGCCCCGAGTGAGAAGTATCATGGACACCGCCAAAATAGTAATAGATTCCATCTTTTCCGGTACCGGAGAGCCCTGTACGAGGGTAAACGGTTTCAGATATTATTTTAGAGATACCCTGTGAAAAATCATATTTCTGAATCCAGTTAACGGCAGATTGTTCGTCTCTGGAATATCCTCCGATAATATAGACTATATCACTGTAAGACATGGTACAACCTGCAGCCACAGGATATCTCATTTCACCAATTACATCCCACTCGTAGCTTTGAGCAGAAAGATTGCAAACCAACAGAAACAAAAATATGTATAAAAATCTTTTCATCTTTAACTTTCTTTTTTTAATAGTACAACAAATATTATTCCAGATTTTTCCTGAAATTGTAATTTATTGTAACAGTGTCATCTTTTTGAATCTCTATGGATTCGTTACGCTCAGCGAACGCCGGGTTTTTTAATACTAAAAAGTATTCTCCGGGAATTAGTTTCAAAGGGGCGTTAAAAGGTGTATGACCATAGCTTGAATCGTTCAGAATTACTTCCGCCCACGGGAAAATATTGAATACGGCATAACCAAAAAGCGTTTCAAGATTTACTTTTAATCCGGAAGTTTTATCTGATGAAATTGTAATTTCGCTTTCATACACCGGATATTCGGGATGTACCAGTTTGAGTTTATATTTACCCGGATCGAGCTGCAGCGGCGCTTCGAGTGGTGTTGTGTCAATTTTCCTGGAATCTATATAAACATCAGCCCAGGGGAAACACTCGATATCCAGCGTGCCGGGTAAAATTATCTCCGGTTCCGGTGCAGAATCTTCTGAATTTGTGAGGGTCTCTTCGGTTAAATCCGGTTGTTCTAACTCGGTTTCCTCCGCGGGAGGAGGTGTGACCTCACTCAATGAATCAACACTATTTGCTATGATTTTATTATTTCCATCATCAATATTTTTCGGTTCAGATTCGGGTAGGAAAACAAAATAGAGTGACACCATCAACACAACAACAATTATACTCGAAAGTATGAAATACCTGGATTTTCCCTTGTTACTTTCAGGGATGCTCCCTGTATGAATCATCGAATCTGCAGGTTCACCCAGTTCTTCAAGAATGATGGCAGCGGAAGCTGCGCGTTGTTTGGGAGATTTTTTAAGTAATTTTTCCAGAATTGGTACAAATTCCTGATACTTGATCGATTCGGTTTCAGGAATTCCGTCGAAATTAACAATATTGTTAATTGATTCGTTGATATCCTTTCCCATAAAAGGGTTTTTGCCCGATAGCATTTCGAACATAACGATACCGCTTGAAAAAAGATCGCTCCTTTCATCAAGTTTACTGCCGCTGATCTGCTCGGGCGACATATAGGTTGGAGTACCTACAATAGAAAACTGTCCGGTAACGAAATTATCACTAATAGATAACGCCAGTCCGAAATCACCAATTTTCACATCAAGATTATCATTGATGAAAATATTTTCAGGTTTAATATCCCTGTGGATTACTTTGTTCTGATGGGCATACTGAAGAGCGGAAAAAAACTGACGGAAGATATGTCGGGTTTGTTCAAGCGTAAAATTGTTTGAAGTTATGTACCTTCTAAGGTTAAAACCCTTAAAATACTCTTGTGAAATGTAGAAGTAATTTTTGAACATCCCGAAATCGAGCACTTTAATAATATTAGGGTGCTCAAGTTTCGCCATGATCTTGGCTTCGCGTTTAAATCTTTCAATTTTGCGATCATCACCGATAGTTTCGGTATTAAGAACTTTAAGGATTATCTTTTTACCGAGGAATATATGGTCAGCCAGATAAACAGCCGTATGGTCATCTTTCTTAAAACATTCGGCTATACTGAATTTTTCAAACAATATTTCACCGGAAAGATCACCCATTTTAGTCCTGATAATCTATCTCTTTAAGTTTGTTCTGCACCCATCTCACCGAAACGCCCAACGATTTTGCTGCAAGGGTTCTGTTTCCGTTACATTCCTTGAGACGTTTTTTGAGGAGTATGATCTCAAATTCCTTCAGAGTGCCTTTAAATTCGTTAGCGTCACTTTCCTCCTCAATAACAAGTTTATCCGGTTCAATTCTTGAGTCATCTGAGAGGATAATAGCGCGCTGAATTACATTGATAAACTGTCGGACGTTTCCGGGCCAGAAGTAATTTTCAAGTTTACGCAAACCGGCTTTGGAAATTGAAAAATGATCCCCGCCGAATTTTTTAATAAAATAATCAGCCAATAATGGTATATCTTCTTTTCTCTCTCTCAATGGGGGGAGTCTTACGGGAAATACATTCAAACGATAAAATAAGTCTTCCCTGAACTTGTCCTCTTTTGACATCTGTTTCAGGTTTTTATTTGTAGCGGTGATAATTCTTACATTTACTTTTTTATATTGGGTGTCTCCAAGTCTCATTATCTCCTGATTTTCGAGCACCCGCAATAATTTCGCCTGCAGCGCGCTTGAAATATCAGCTATCTCATCGAGAAAAAATGTACCGTTATCAGCAACTTCAAGCAGACCTTTTTTATCAGAGTTCGCGCCTGTAAAGGCTCCTTTTTTATAGCCGAATAATTCACTTTCGAGTAAATTATCAGGAATTGATCCGCAAAACTGGGCAAGATAAGGTTTATCTTTTCTTCTACTTAGTTTGTGCACAGCCTGCGCGGTCAAGTCTTTCCCTGTACCACTTTCACCAAGTACAAGTACTGTCGCGTCGGTTTGAGCAACTTTATGAATAAGCTTGGCTACTTCCCGTATCGCCCTGCTCTCCCCAATCATGTTGGGTAGCGTTTCAGTTTTTTCAAGACGGTTAAGAAGTATCCGGTTTTCATCCTGCAGTTTTTCAACTTTGGCGATTCTTTCCAGACTCAAGGTAAGGAGGTTACTGAAAAAGTTGAGGAATATCAGACTGTCTTCAGTGAAATTTTTACGTGATTTTTTACTGTCAACTAGTATAACACCCCAAATTTCACCTTCGTTGAATACGGGAACCCCAATAACCGATTTAATATTCTGGAGCTGGATGCTTTCAAATTGCGATACAGTAGGATCACTCTGAACATCATGATAAAGGAGAGGTTTTTTCTTATCGATTACCTTTTGCAGCAATCCGGAAGAGAATTCCGTGATATCCTGTATGTTTTCCTGCTGAATGTTACGGGCACTGATTATCGTAAAATCTTTATCTTTTTCATATTTGACGAAAATCCCGCGTTCGGCATTTAAGGATTCGATAACAATATCGAGCGCGGATTCGATCAGCGTATCAGTATATTCACTGCTGTTAAGAATCTGACTAATTTTATATAACGAGTCAAAGTGTGAACCTGAAAGTTCACTTATAGTTGTAAAGTCGGTAAAGTTCGCACTCATATTCAGTTTACTTTAGTTGATTTTTCGGGAATTGTAAATGTAGCATTGTAAGAACTCCCGCGATTATTAAATTCGTCTTCACACCAGATCACCCAGAAATAATCCCCTTCGGACAGGTCAAAATCAACCTGGGTATAGATTTCATCACTTGAAATATATCGACGTTCCCAGATCAATTCCGGTTGGCTCTCATCAGTTTTTATCTGCACATAATACGTAAAATTGTAACCGGGTGTAAATCTGTTCCATTCCAGGTCGAAAGGATGTTCCAGCACAATCTGGCTGTTTTGAGGAGCAATTGTCTGAAGTACATCCGAAATTACACGTGTAAGGTTCGTGCTTCCTACTATGAAACTTCTATTTTTTAATGATTTAACATGAATAAAAAACTTCTTGCCAATTATCTCCTGAAGTGAAATAATTCCAAGATCGGAGACTTTTAATGAACGTTCGTAAAACTGTGTTGTGGAATTTTCAAACAATAAAGTTTTGAAGTTCAACTCTTCATTAGTTACCCAAACCGTATCAATATCTTTTCCACCATCTTCATCGGTAATTCTTGCTCTGATTGTAAGTGTGTATTTCGGGTCTGAAAATTGTGATTTATTTTCAACAATACTGAAAAATTCGAGGCTATCCAGTACCGGCGCCTTGTTCAGAAGAGCATGGATTTCGAAATTCTTTGTGTTGTTCCATACAATCATTGTATCAAAAAAACTGAAGCCTTCTTTTTCAAATGAAATCACTCCATCAATGGCGCTAATCTCCTGAATATTAAATGTACCATCTCTATTGGTAAAGACAAATTTACCCGAATTTCCCCATACTACTCTAACACTATCAATAGGAAGTTGGGGAAATCCTTCTTCGCGAACTACACCATTTACATTATAAACCCTGTTATCCGGATTTTCAGGATCGAGCGGATTTGTCCGTGGCGCGTTACAAGAAATAAATGTAACCAGTATAAGCAGCGATATGTAAATAACCTTAACGGGCATAAATTATTTTTGTGTGTAAACCAGATATTGCCATGGATCCAAAGAAATTTCTTCAACAGCATTCATCACAACTGTTTCATTGGTGTAGAGATTTGTATATGCACCCTCCAGGTTTTCCCCTTCGAGCTTAACATTTCTTACTTCCGCTGAAAGATTTATTATTACCAGAACTTTATCACCATCTTTTTCACGTGTAAAGCATATTACATTTTCAACATCTGAAGATTTTACGAGATTCACATCACTTCCCATCTTTCCATTCCAAAGAGCTTTGTTATTTCTGTTCAAATTCATCAATTTTGAGTAAAAATGGGCATATTCGTAATCACCCCAATCGATCGGATCTTTTTCAAAGAACTCGAGCCGTTTGTCGAGACCACTCTCCTGACCGCTATAAACCAATGGCATTCCATCAAGTGTAGCAGCAAGAGCGTACATTGCCTCAACAGCATCACCGTGACGCTCGAATACAGTACCCGACCATGAGTTTTCATCATGATTAGTAGTGAAGGTCATTCTGAAAGCATCCGCCGGATATTCTGCTTTTTCATCAGTGATATGCTTAACAATATCTCCAGCGTTTTCTTCACCTTTCGCGATTTTGTTCAGATGGTCTTTAAGCTGCCAATTATAAGTCATTTCAAAACCGGCTTCATGGAGTACAGGTTCATGAGCTTCGGCAAGCATAAATACAGGTTTGATCGCGTCGAGACGGGTTCTTGCCATTCTCCAGAATTCTGAAGGAACCATCGCGGCGACATCACATCTGTAACCATCTATGTTATATTCACGTACCCAATATTCAAGAGCGTCAGCCATAGCTTCGTGTGTAGCCGGGTTATCGTAATCAAGATCGATAACGTCACTCCAGTCAGCAACAGGTGGAATAAAATTACCGGTACTATCTTTTGTATAATATTCAGGATTGGTTTCTACCCAAACGTTATCCCACGCGGTATGGTTCGCGACCCAATCGAGTATCACATACATACCCAGTTCATGAGCTTTATTTACAAACTCACGGAAATCCTGCTCATTTCCAAATTCAGGATTAAATTTTTTATAATCTTTTACAGCGTAGTAACTTCCGAGAGTCCCTTTGCGGTTTTCTTCACCAATCGGGTGAACAGGCATCAGCCACAAAATACCAACGCCCAGTTCTTTAAGGCGGGGCAAATGTTCTTCAACCTTCTTAATAGTACCTTCTTCACTAAATTGTCTTATGTTAACTTCGTAGATGGTCTGACTATAACTCCATTCCGGAGTAGATTTTACAAATTCAGAATTGGTTTCAGGTTGATCTTTTTTACAACTAATTAAACCGGTGGAAAAAATCAGTATCAACAGGAATATGATCAGTCTTTTCATAGGTAAATCGCACTCTTTATTTCTTAAACAGATTAATTTACGGAAAATATAAAATATTCGTAACTATATTAAAAAATAATTGATAAATTGGATAGACGTTATATTTATAGCAACAAAAATCATCATACGGCTCACGGAAATAAAATGAGTAAATATCAAAAAGACCCGGTAATAAAATTCTTCATTAGTGCTATTGGAGTAATAGCAATATTCAGTGTATTAATTGAACTTCAGCATATATTTGTGCCGCTGGTATTGGCTTATTTCCTTTATTTTGTTTTTGAACCGCTGAATAAGATCATGGAACGCAAAGGTGTGCCATCCTCAATTACGATACTAATCGATTTGCTTATTGTAAGCGGGGTTGTCTGGGGTATTTCCAGATTAATTATTGAATCATTTAATCGATTCGGTAGAGAACTACCCGTTTATGAACAAAAATTGAATAGCCTGATAAGTTCAACAGCAATCGACCTTGGTTTCGAAGATCCGCTTTTAACTCAATTCAACATTTCCGAGATTCTGCAAAATCTTGATTACGGAGGATTCGCAAGCGGGTTTTTCTCCTCAACAGTATCAATTTTTTCTGGCTTGTTTTTCGTACTCTTTTTCTATCTGTTTATCGGCAGTGGTCACAAAAGGATACTGGCTGCGATAAAATCACTTTTTAAATACAAGGTTGAAACGGATGACGCTAAAAAATCGCAGGTTATTGAAGATACTTTTAAGGCTATTACCACACAGGTTCAAAGATATATAGCGACCAAGTTTTTTGTAAGTTTACTTACTGGTTTAATTACCGGTGTGGTTCTATGGATATTCGGTGTGGATTTTGTTATTGTTTGGGCGGTGTTAGCGTTTTTGCTAAATTTCATCCCGAATATCGGTTCAACCATGGCTGTTATCTTCCCGACAATACTTGCGCTTGTTCAATTTGAATCTTTCGGAATAACAATCCTTATCGGTTCTATTCTTATTGCCATTCAAACTGTAATTGGTAATATACTCGAACCGAAAATACTTGGTGACCGACTGGGACTTAACCCTCTGGCAGTGCTGCTATCCCTTTTGATATGGGGTTATGTATGGGGTTTGATTGGTATGTTTCTCTCTGTACCGCTAACGGCAATAGTAAAAATCATACTTTCGAACACAGAATCGAAAAATCTGAAATTTTTCAATGATCTGATCAGCACATAATTTATTACTGGTTCAAGATATAGAAATAATCAGAAAAAGCGTGTTCGATCGGCTTGGAATGGTTTTGAACAAGTATTCTGTAGTGTCTTGAATTAGTTATATTCGTGGGGATTTGCCATCGCATAAATCCATCCTGAAAGGTAGTGTTTTCAGCAATAACAATCACTTCCGAACTTTTTTTATACAATGCTATATCAACTGAAGGATTGCTGATATCTGTTTCCCAACTGATTTGCAGAGTTTCGCCGGGTTTATAGACCTGGGCAAGCACCGGTTGATCTACGTTAAAATTTATGGTTGAAATATTGCTCTCCTGCTGAGGACCTACAGCACTGCCGTCCCCTGAGTTTTCTCTACAGGAAACGGCTAAAAACAATATTAAAACCAGTATCAGATTAAATGTTATCCTTTTTCTGATCATCTGCTTCTCCTGCATCATTTTCGTTTTTACTTTGCGAATCTTCAGGAGTATCATCAATCTCTTCATCTGCTTCTGCCCTGACCGCGTCTTCAGGTTCAACCGCGGATTCTTCTTTAGGCATATAAGCTTCGTGATTAGCTTCGGAGGCTTTGGTTTTCTCCATTTCTCTGCGTTTTTCTTCTTCGTAAGCGCGCAGATCGTTTTGTACTTTTTCCCAGGTTTCATATTCCTTGTTCATAACAAGTGTACCTGCGATCATATCATGAAGCGCCTGCTTCTTTTCTGTAAATCCGGCAATGATATAACCAATGTTAAATATCAATCCGGATAAAATTTTAGCGAAAAACCTTCCCGTCGCTCTGGCGAAAGTAATACGGTTACCCTCCATGTCGGTCACTTTAAGCGAAATCGCCATTTTGCCTAAAGTTGCCTGTTTGTTAGAAGATTCCATGATCGCATGATATAGCCAGTTAAGAACAAATAAGATTAAGAACATTATGAACATAACTATAAAAATTGAGGCTGCAAGAGCTTCTTCCTGATAAGTATCGGCAAATGTAAAAGATGTGAGAGAGTGTTCTCCATATTCATCGAATAGTTCCGGACTAATAAAACCGAGCATCCCTAAAAACAAAAAGAAGGGAATCATCAAGATTATAGAAACTGTGCCGATTAAAATTTCATCAATAAGATAAGCTAGAAATCTTTTCCAAAAACCACCGTATTTTTTAGGGGGCATATAGTACTCCTGTAACAAAGTGATAAGAAAATATTAAAATATATTAAATAATTAAAGTCATAATCTTATGACTGAGCTTGCTGAAAAACACGGTTGTTGATTTTCACGTCCCCCTTACGCCTGAGGTGCACATGTTTGAAGGGGGAAATCACTCCGCCATCGGCGGATTTTGTGATAGAGGATGACCGAAAGTCACAAAAAATGCAATAAATCATCCTCCGTCTTCCGACATTCGTCGGAATCCACCTCCTTCAAAGGAGGACTTTCTGACGAAACGACTTTGTCAACAGTAAGAATCATAATCCTATAACTAAAATTAGCTATATACCTGTTTCGCCCATTACATACCTGAATGCGTCGAGATAACCTTTAACGACAGTATGCATATTGATCTTCTCTTTAATAATTTTCGCCGAGTTTTCACCCATCTTTTTAACCAATTCTTCATCAGAGAGAAGAAAATCTATTTTTGATGTTAAACTTTCAAGGTTACCTTCCTCGAAAAATGTACCATTTAAATCTTCAAAAACAAGTTTTTTCTCGGTACCATCACAAACTGATACAATAACCGGCTTGCCAAACGCCATGGCGTCATTTATCGATAAACCACCCATCCCGGCCAAAACATAGATTGATGAATCGAGCATATATCGCGCTAATTCAGACTGGTCGTAAATACCACCTGTGAAAATAACCCTGTCTTTAATCCCCAAATTTTTTGCCTGATTTTTTAGATTTTCCTCTTCGGGTCCATACCCGACAACGACCAGTTCAATATTGGGATATTTTTTTTCAAGCTTCTTTACAGCTTCAATCAACAAATCGACCCGTTTCCATTTTACAAGTCTGCCCACATGAATAATCCTGTCAAAATTCTCGGGAAGTTTTGGTGGCATCTGTGCTGCCTTTTCCTTCGCGCTGAAAAGTTTTTCAGTATCGGGTGAGTTATAAATCACAAATATTTTATTGTGATCGACCCCGTAAGAGGTTAATACTTCGTAAGCCGCATCCGCGTAATTAAGATGCACATCTATTTTTGGGTAGTAGAATTTTCTGGCAAGTGTTAGTAAAAACATCCTGAGTTTGAGGCTGAAGGTCGGTTTTTTTATCGGATCATCTTCATCCCGGATCACATTATCCAGATCAAAAGTGATGCCTTGCTTTAAAGTGGGAACACCAAATGGTATCTCCCGACTCGCAAGTTTAATATGCTGTCGTCTTAATTTGAAATAAAGGAGCGGATAAAAAGTGAGGGCAAGAATATGTGGCCAGTGAAAAATGATTATATCCGGACGTTCGATATTCACAACATCCATAAAACCTTTGAAAAATGTTTTACCGTACCAGGTTTTATATTCCTCGAGATAGTGGACATCAAACTTGTACTTCTCATCTGCGAGATGCACTCCTTTTCCGACATTCTCACTTTTGCCCGCAGGGATAATCGCGACAATTTCTATATCCCTGTGTTCGGAAAGTTTGTTAAGAATGTTTATAAAATAGCTTCCGCTCGATAGAAGCAGGAAAAGTACTTTCATTTGATATTAATGTCTCCGGAGATAAACCCTTTAACTAAATTCACCAAATCTGCGGGTGATTTTAACGATTTAAGTATCTTTAATATAGCCTCTTTTTCATGAGGCGCAAAGTATCCGGTGAAAAAAAGTGAAATTGGAAGAAAAATTATTATACCCGATTTATAAATTGTATTCAAATAAATGTTATCAAAACCGGGTAAAATTCCAATAAAATAGAGTAAAACAGTAAACGCCAGTAATGAATAGATTTTCCTGAATTCAAAACTGAATCCGTAAAATTTACGGGAATAGAGATAGGAAACTTTGTATAAAACTATATAGGATATAACGGTCGCTACAGCCGCTCCCTTAACACCAATTACAGGAATCAGAGCAAAGTTTAGAACTACGTTGAGGAGTGATACAAGAAAATTCACTACAGCAACAGTTTTAGTTTTTCCGGTGAGATACATACCAAGTGCGGCAATGATTGTCATTCCAACAAATACATATGATGACGCGAGATAGGGTACGATTTCAGCGGCTTCGTAGTAATTTGTACTTCGATCGAAAATCCATACAATTTCCTGTCCGAATAGTGCGACAGCAAGTGTAGGCAGCACCATTAGTATCATGGCGAACGTCATCATTTTGCTGTAATAATAGCGATCATTATCCTTTTTGTATATTTTATACGCTACCGGAAAGATCGTGAGGTTAAGCGGCATCACAACAAACATGTTGATTGTGCCGGTTATTCGATAAGCCAATTCGTACAAACCGAGTTGGTATTCATCGGTAAGGTATTGAATTATGTATCTATCGATTCCGACAAGAAAATTGAGCGCTATTACACTAAAAATGAGGGGCAATCCAAATTTGAAGGATTCTTTTAACAGCTCACTTTCAAATTTAATCCGGATGGCTTTGATAATAGGGGGTAACATAACAAAGAACGCCGCAACTTCCCCAATTATTGTGGCTAGTAAAACGCCCTCTATATTCCATCCGGCATAAATAACAAACCAGACTGTACCACCTATAATCCCGAGCAATTTAACAAATCCGCCCCAGAAGAACATCACCGGGTTTTCGTCTGCCCGCAATTTGTTTGTAAGCACATTGTTGAGCATCATAATTCCGGTGAGATATGCGGTAAGTTTGATTGGCTCCCTGTAATTTTCTGGCTGGGGGAAAAGGGACGCGAGTGCTTCCTGAAAGAAAAGAAGTATCGCTACCAGTAGGATACTCCACAAACCGATGACGAAAAAAACCGAGAAAAAATATGATTTCCTCCTGGAAACATACTCCGGAATATTGGAAAATCTGATAATCGCCTGGTTCTGCCCACTAATTAATACAGAGGAAATAAACATCGCGCTTATCAGCATCAAACCGAGGCGCCCATATTCCTCAACGGTGAAATATTGCAGGTGAATTGGGAGAAGAAGAACTCCGGCAGCTTTAGCGAACATATTGCTTAAGCCGTATATCAGGGAGGTTTTAAATATTTTCGTTATCTTATCGAGCATATTTCTATTATTTTAACAGCATAAATTACTGAAATAAAATCACAAATATTGAGATTATATGTTCAAAAAAGTACGACCTGTAGTTTTTATAATCTGGGCTCACCTCTTTGCTTTTAGTATATTTTTACTCGTTTCCGATTTTGGAGGAAGCAGTGAGGAGTTTATTCCTGAAGACGCCAAACTCTCGCGTAGTTATTTCAGTCCTGATTCTCTGATGCAGATAAAACTGTTTAGATCTGAATTAGATGAAGATATCTACAGTCTCTCTTATAAATTCATGAATAAAAATGATAAACCGCTGTTGAGGGTTAAATCACTTCCCAAGATAGATTCTGTTAATATCAACTCTGAAAAGTGTCTGGTTTACACCGGGAAAATTGCCTTTGAGGAATTCCGGCTCGCGTCTATGGTTAAAGGTGAAATTACACCGGTTTATTACACCAATGGCGAACCGGGCACAGGTTCTGTAAACTGGTTTTCTCTCGGCAAAATTGGCGGATACATCACATTACTGCTTAGTATAGCGATGTTATATGTAATTTACGCTGAAACGAGAGGTAAATAATGCCCGAGCAGCTCACGGGTACAATAGAAAAAGTAATTTTCAGAAATGAAGAAAATGGCTATACGGTTGCTTCGGTCGCAAGGGATGAATTTGCCCTCGATATTGTTGTTTTTTCTTCTCCTGATATAGACGCTGATGTTAAATACAGGTTTGAAGGTGACTGGAAAATCCACCCCAAATTCGGTAAACAATTTATCGCCACTAATGTTCAGGAAGTCCTCCCCGAAAAAGTGGAGGATATTGAAATTTATCTCTCATCCAGATTTGTAGATGGTATCGGAGACGCACTCGCCAAACGAATCGTAGATAAATTTGGTGAGAAAACAATGGAAATCCTCGATAGCGATATTGACCGTCTTTCAGAAATAAGAGGCATCGGGAAGAAAAAACTGGAAGCGATCAAGGAAATCTGGAATGAACAAAAACAGAGTCGCGAAATTATCATTTTCCTGCAGGGGCTTGGGATAACACCGGCTTATGCTACCCGTATTTACAAACTTTACGGTTTGAATACTATTCCGATAGTTTCTAAAAACCCTTATCGCCTGATTAGCGATATTCAGGGTATCGGGTTTCTTAAAGCAGACAGCATCGCCATGAACATGGGTATTGCTGTCGATTCCCCCTGGCGGATTGAAGCTGCAATGCTCCATTTTCTTCAGGAAACATCAGCGCAGGAAGGGCATGTATATTATCCCTCTGATAAACTCATCAATAAGTCCATGGAGCTTTTGCGCGTTGAAAAAGAGAATATATTATCCGCGCTTGGTTCCTTGCAGCATGAGGAAAAAGTTGTAGTCGATAATGAATTTCCTCTGGAACATGAGGTATTTCCTGTCTATCCCCGATTTGCCTACATGTACGAGACAGGAATCGTTCAGGATTTCCACCGACTTCAATCAATCGGGAATGCGTTCAAGCTTGACAATCTAGATGAAGAAATTGAAAAAATATTCACCAATCAGCACTTCGAACCATCCGAAGAGCAGCTATCCGCAATAAAAAAAGCGGCATCGGAAAAACTTCTGATAATCACCGGCGGTCCCGGTACAGGAAAAACCACAATTATCAGCACTATCCTGAAATTGTATAATCAGATGAAGAAAAAGGTACTCCTCGCAGCCCCAACCGGAAGAGCCGCGAAAAAAATGACTGAAGCGACCGGATTTGAAGCCCGCACTATTCATCGTCTGCTCGAGTTTAACCCGATTGAACGTGTGTTTGTAAGAGATGAAGAGAACCCGCTCGAAGCTGATCTTATTGTAATTGATGAAACCTCAATGGTGGATAACCAGCTTTTTTATAATCTGTTGAACGCAATACCAACAAGCGCGTCGGTGCTTTTTGTCGGGGATGTTGACCAGCTTCCCTCCGTTGGACCCGGGAATGTTCTGAAAGACCTGATCGATAGCGGCGAAATTGAAACGATAAAACTTACCAAAATTTTCAGACAGGCGGAAAAGAGTAAAATCATTACCAACTCACACAAAATAAATCGTGGTGAAATGCCGGAACTTGATCAGGATGATAATACCGACTTTTATTTCATACGTACCGCAATGCCGCAAACTGTTGTAGAAAGGGTTGTACAGCTTGTAAGCAAAGATTTACCCGAAAAATTCGGGCTTGATCCATTCACCGACATACAGGTGCTTGCTCCCATGTACAGAACCGCCGCGGGAGTGGATAATCTTAACATTGCGCTGCAGGAAGCTGTGAATCCCCTCGGTAAGGAAATCGGTAAAGGAAATCCCCCCTTCAGGATATTTGACAAAGTAATGCAGACTAAAAACAATTACGAAAAGGAAGTATTCAACGGTGATATTGGTAAAATATCACTTTACGATCATCAAACCAAAAAAGTTACGGTACGGTTCGATGATAAAATAGTGAAGTATGAACTAAGCGAAATGGATGAACTTTCAGCCGCTTATGCTATATCGGTTCACAAATCGCAGGGAAGTGAATACCCGTGCGTTATTATACCTGTTTTACGGGAGTTCAGCATTATGCTGCAGCGGAAATTGATTTATACGGCATTGACAAGAGCAAAACAAATGGCGATATTACTCGGCAACGAACATGCTTTGCAAATGGCGGTAAAAAATAATCGCTCAAGTATTCGTTATACTTTGTTAAAAGAAAGGTTGAAAAAAATTGGAATCTCCCAAATATAGATTTTTATACATTTTCCCGCATCCGGATGATGAATCATTCGGACCCGCGCCGGTTATCCACCAACAGCTAAAAGCGGGACATGAGGTATTTCTGCTCACTCTAACAAGAGGCGGCGCTACCCGACAAAGATTCGCGCTAAATAAAACCATCGAGGAGATGGGCGAAATCCGCTATCAGGAAATGCTGGTGGTAGAAAAAACACTCGGACTCACAGGCATGACAGTCCTAGACCTTCCCGACAGCGGTATGCAGGAAATGGATCCCCGTGAAATTGAAAATGTGGTAAAAGAACATATACTCAATATTCGTCCCGATATTATAGTCAGTTACCCCGTTCATGGCAACAGCGGATTTCATGACCACCTTGTTATGCACGCGGTTATTAAAAGAGTCTATCTTGAAATGAAAGATGAAGGAGACGATTTTGTTAAACGTCTGGCGTTTATCACTCTACCCGACAAACCCGACAAACCGGTCTTCCTCGATGATGATACCTTCCGCATCAGGCAATCACCTGAAGAGCTGATCGATTGTATCGTAAAACTGCAAAAAGACGATATCGAAATGATGAAAAAAACTCTTGCCTGCTATTCCACTTACAAGGATGTAATTGATAAATCGGGGGTGGTAGATAAAGTAGGGGACAAAGTTTATTTTGAGTTTTACGGCGAAGATTTCACTCCACCCGTGGGGGATGTGGTAGATGAACTTAGTTAATCAAAAGTGGTCGATTTTGCATATACCAAAAGCGACCTAGAGACTACAGTTCTTCTAATTTACCTTTTGCACTTAGCTTATAAGAAAAAGGACGCTTCTGAGTCAATGCAATTTTGCTAATATCTTCCCAGCATTTTACTAGTAATTTGACCATATCCCAATAACTGTATCCTTTTCTAGATGGAGGTCTAAAATAGAACATTCCCAGATTATACTCTTCACACAATAATCGTTGATGTCTTATTCTGCGAATATTGAAATCTTGCGTGATAACACAGGCTTTTTTTTGACCTGCCAGAGGAATCCAATCTTCATCAGCCACACCTTGCCCGAACTCATTTCTGATAGATTTAATCTCTAGTGCTTCCATGGATTTAAAATTAAGTGGTTCTTGTAAAATGTCAAATCCCTTGGCTAGTTGTGGAGCAAGATTTTCATCGATATAGACGATCATGCAGCTTCACAGTATTGTATGGCATCTTTAACTAGTTTTTCCTCAATCTCGTAGAGATAGGCAATATATTTTGATGAACCTTCAACTTTATATAGATCATATAAGGTTTCCGGTAAGATATTGGTGCCTGTTAAAATAGGTTTACCAAACTGTCTTTTGGGATCAACTACAACATAGTTTTCTTTTCCCATAGGCCAAAATCGTGAAGCTAAAATATCATCTCCAAATTCCAGTTTCTTGAAGAAAAACGAAACGAATTCGAGATTAAATTGCTCAGTTCCATCCAATGAAAGAATATCTTCTTTTGCTCTCAAATAAATTGTCTTCCCATCGGTTTTGATACTTTCAAGTATATGTTTATTTGCAAATGGATACAAAGTATGACACTGATTAACAAGCAATTTGTGTGCTTCTAAAACTGCTCGAGTTTTTACTCCGGCCTCACCTAAAAGATAGAGAATATAAAATTCGACCATTGTATGGAAATTGACAGCTTTGGATCCATCCAAATCCCTTGAATATTTTCTTTTATACTCTTTTCCCAGATCTCCATCCCAATACTTATTCACCCATCGTGAAACTTTATGATAAGGTAAATGTAAAATTTTTGAAAGATCGGGAAGTGTGTAAATCCCAGTTCCTATTTGAAGTTGGTTTTCGAACAATATTTCTCCCTCATATAATTGAGCTTAAAATACTATATGATTATTAAAATATCAATTTATTAAACAATATATTTATTATACAATCGGGGGTTAAAGTTTGTTCAATCGCTCTAAAAATGATTTGCGCCCCTCCTGAGGGGGATAAACAGGAATTACAAACTATCGCGGCGCAGTCATACCCAACTTGATTGGGTATCCGGTTTTTATCTTTTAACTTAAGACCTTTGACCACCCCCGGCTCTTTCCCGCGAAGCGGGGAATCCCCGTCAAGTGCTGATTCACAGAATTTTCATCTTGTCATCCCCGGCCCTTCGAGAATCCTCAGGGACCTAAATTAATGGAATCTGAGTTATATCACTTGTCCTGCGCAGCGGGGAAAACCCGGCATTGCAATGATTTAGCCGGATAGTGAGCTTGTCGAACCGCGGTTCTTTCCCGCATTACGGGACAAGCGATAAGGTTGGTGAGTCCTTCGTACCCGCTTCACGGGCAGGCAAAAGCTCAGGACAAAGTTTATCAAACCACAGGAGCCTTGTTTTTGTCTTGCACTTAGCTCCTGCGCATTGATCGAGTATCCAGTTTTTATTTTTTGTTTTTCGCTTTTGACTGGTGACAGACGACTATAGACTATCTCCCGCCCTCAAGTCTGCTGATATCAGTCATCACCTGCTCCACACTTAAATCTTTGATACATTTGTAAAGCTTGTCGGAGCGGGTACAGGTAAGTGGTTTGGGTGAGTAATAAAAGCAGGGGGCGCAATCCAGATTTATAGTTGATATTATGTGATTAGTCTGCCAGGGATAAATATAATTTCTGTTGGTTGGCCCGATTAACGCGACAACGTTTAATTTCATAGCTGAGGCAACATGCATCAAACCGGAGTCGTTCGTAACGAAGGTATTACAACGTTTCATGACGGCGGCGGTTTGTGACATACTTCCGGTATTTACCTGAAAAGCCCTTTCGGAATTAATTGATTGTACAATTCCCGATTTGAGATCGGCTTCATCAGGGCCGCCAAATACCAGAACTTTCGCGTTTTTATCAGTTATCAGTTTTTTGCCAAGGTTAGCGAAATTTTCAGGTGACCAGCGTCTGTTAATATGATTTTTTAAAGTATTACACCCGGCATGAAAACCAACAATATAATCACTTTCGTTAATGTTATTGTTTTCTAGCCATGTTTCGGCAAAGTTCGTGTCATCTTCGTTAAGCGGGAATTGCAATGGCGGAATATCTTTTATTTTTTTGCCGGTTAGCTGTTCAATAAGCAGAATATTTTCTTCTACATTGTGGCGTGAATCTTCTTCAATGATACTAACATTGTTGAGGAATCCGAGATTCTTTTTATCCTGCCGGAGGTAGCGAACAGCGGCTCTCTTTTTACTCCCTTGCAACAAAGAAATTACGTTATATTCTGCCCGGTTGGATGGATAAACGTTTATGGAAAGATCATATTTGCCGCGCAAACCTAACACAAACTTGAGGGAATTAACCGCGCCTTCCTTCATAAAATCAAAAAATACAACATTGTTGATTTGTGGAAGACGGGTGTAAATATCCTTCACCCCTTTGAACATAACGAGAGTGTCGATCTGCGCGTCGGGATATATTTCACGCAGTTTTACAAGGGCGGGAGTGAACATCAAAGCGTCGCCGATACCGGAGAGAGCGTTTACAAGAATACGTTTCGGATTAGTGTTATTCATACCGGTCGAGTTTGAATTTTTCACCAAGGTAGAGTTTTCTTACTTCTTCATCTTCAGCGAGGAAGTCGGCTGTACCATCTTTAAATATTTTACCATTTATCAGGATGTACGCGCGGTCAACGATACTGAGTGTTTCATGCACGTTATGATCCGTAATGAGGATGCCAATTCCTTTATGCTTGAGGTTATAGACGATTTTCATAATGTCTTCAACAGCGATCGGGTCAACACCGGCAAAAGGTTCGTCGAGAAGAATAAAATCAGGGTCGGTCGCGAGTCCACGCGCAATTTCGCAGCGCCTTCTTTCACCGCCGCTTAGTTGAAAACCGAGTGACTTACGAATATGCGCAATACTCAATTCATCGAGAAGTCCTTCCATTTTATCTACGCGTTCTTTTTTTGTGAGATTGGTCATCTGAAGAATTGCCATAATATTATCTTCAACCGATAACCTTCTGAACACAGAAGCTTCCTGAGGCAGATATCCAATTCCCATTTTTGCGCGTTTGTACATCGGCATGGAAGTAATGTTTTGCGAGTCGATAAATACTTTGCCACCGTTTGGTTTAATCATTCCCACAATCATGTAAAACGTAGTAGTTTTACCCGCACCGTTAGGACCAAGTAATCCAACAACCTCTCCCTGTGTAACGCGAACAGATACTTCCTTAACAACGGTACGTTTTTTATAAATTTTTACCAGATTTTCGCTTCTAAGTTCTCGTTGGCTCATTTGTTCACCGGTCTTTTGCTTCGTTGATAAAACCTGTCGAGCAGTTTTTGTTTATTGGGCTTTTTATCGTAAACCACGAATGAAGGGAGGGTGAAATCCCGTTCGTTGGTTTCGACAAGGTTTTCGGGATGATATTCGCTCAGTGGTTCACCGTACATCTTAACATCAACAACTTTGCTGCTGTCGAAATAAACCTTCATATCTTTTGAGCTTGATTTCAGCAATCCGTTTTTTTCACCTTCATCATACATGTAATAGATACTAAGCACGTTTCCGAACACTTCTGTAAATGCCAGTTTGGAATCGGCAAAATGCATTTTGACCGAATCGCCCGATATCTGGTCAAAACGAATCGGATAATTTTCATTTGTTGTGAGAATAAACGCGTTCAGATTTATATCTATTCTTCGCAACAGATTTTGTTCAATAAAAATATTTATGGAATCACCCACGAGCTGCGAGTTTTCGAACCACATTACAGGCGGATTTTTATCCTCTTCCTGCTTATGCGTTTTTATTGTGCTGTTAGTTCTGTAGAGAATGCTCTTGTTATTGGCAGACGAGAAATCACCCCGGATTATCTGCACCGAATCTGTTGTGACAAGCTGCTGAAGCGAATCATCGTATGCTTCCATTAGTCCGGCACTGATTACCAGAGTATCAATTTTACCCGAAGAAGTGGTGTCTGTCTGCGATAACATCGGGTCACCCTCAATTCGTGTATAACCTTCAGCTTTATCGTCAATCAGCTTGGTACCAATGATCACAACATTATCTTTCGGACTATCGATAATTACATTCCCGAAGGCGATTGTTACATTATTTTTTTTATCGTCCGTTAGCTTATCAGCGTATATAATGCCGGATGTATCCTTCGCTACCACGTTCCCGGTGGCGACTGTTTTATCATCTTCCTGATACATGTCGAGTGTTTCGGATGTTAGTGTACTAACCGAATCGATGACCTTAACATTTCCCGAGAAACTGGCGAGTTTCTGGTTCGAGTAATAATATCCCCGGTCGGCGTATAAGTCAATTTTGCCGTCATTCATATAAACCGCGGAATCTGAATAAGCTACCTTCTGTTTATTCAGGTAGAAGCCTTTTTTTGTTTTCATAGTAAGGGTGTCACGCGTGACAATAACATTCCCGATAAGCTCAATAATATCATCCGCAAAATATTGAATAGCGGTATCGCAGGTAATTCGAACATCTTCCTGCGTTATGATCACATTACCTATTACTTCACGAAGTTTCTGCCCCTTTACGGTTTTGCCTTTGAGACTGTCCCCGATTATCGTCACATCACCCGATTGCGCTAATAGCGGGAGTGAAATCAGCATTATCAGCAAAAAATATCGGAGTTTCATTTATTCTTTTCCAGTCGGGTATAGTATGTTATATTAAATATTGTGTAATTATCAAGACCCTGATCACTCTCGAAGCCGTATCCTTCAATTTTTTCATCGTCGGAGGTTATAGTTACAAACCTGTCGCTCACAATTTTGTTGTCGCTGTTACGAAAAAGCAGTTCATCGGTTTCGAGTACTACTCCACTATCGGATACCGCCACTACAGAATCTATCGCGTACATATCGTTTGTAACATCATCAACTCTGCCACGTTTGGAGGTAAGAACCGAGGAAATATGACCATCCTGATCGTAAAAATCGATTTTAACACCTTCCAGATGTTTCGCTTTTTCCTCTTCATCCTCATAGACAATTATGTGATCAGCGTAGAGAATTGCCTGCTGTTCACCATTGTCGGTGAAAATTATTTGAGAGTCCCAACTTTCCTGCACCGGGATACGATCGGTATCAACCGCTTCCATAATCACAGGTTTGATGTTTTTTTCTTCACACCCGGTGGTGAAAATCAGAATGACAATTAAAGCAAAATATCTCATCTTCTTTGTAAGCCTAATTTAACGAGGTCATGTAAGTGTACAACTCCAACGGGCAAATTGTTCTCGTTTTTCACAGCAAGTGATGTAATTTTAAAGTTTTCCATCTGTTGGAGCGCGAAAGAGGCGAGATATTCCTTCTTGATCGTCTTGGGATTTTTAGTCATGATCTCGTTAGCGGTAAGATTTTTGATATCGAGAGTTTTTTCGAGAAGGCGACGCAAGTCACCATCGGTTACTATTCCGCAAAGTTCACCGTTATCATCAACAACGAGAGTATGCCCCAATCTTTTAGTTGTGATCTGTACGATAATATCTTTCATATCGGCGTGAATATTTACAACAGGAATATCGTCACCTGTAATCATTATCTCGGAAATTTTCAAAGATAATCGTTTACCGAGACTTCCCGCGGGATGTAGTAACGCAAAATCTTCTGCGGTAAATCCTCTTATCTCAAGCAATGCGACCGCAAGGGCATCTCCCATAGCAAGAGCCGCGGTAGTTGATGCTGTAGGAGCGAGGTCATGCGGACATGCTTCTTCCTTTACGCCTACATCAAGAATATAATCGCAATGCCGCCCGATTTTTGAATCCTTGTTCCCGAACATACCAATCACAGCAACACCAAGTCTTTTAAACATTGGAACCAGGTCATTCAATTCTTCAGTGTTGCCGCTTTTTGAAATAAGTATCACAGTATCTTCCGAACGAACCATTCCGAGGTCACCATGAAGAGCATCTGTGGGGTGCATATATATCGCGGCCGTACCGGTGGAGTTCATGGTCGCCACAATTTTTCGGGCAATCAAACCAGATTTACCCATTCCCGAAAAAACAACTCTTCCGGTGCTGTTAAAAATGGTCTTAACTACGTTAACAAATGTATCATCAATTTTATCAAGAAGGTCGAGTACCGCGTTACCTTCTATTTCTATAACTTCTTTACCTTTAGATATTATTTGATCGCCAGACAAATTAAATCTCCAAACTTATTTAAACAACCTCTTCCAAAAATTTGGTTTTTCCTTCTCCGTTACTTCAGGTATTTCCACTTTTATACCCGGTATTTTGTTCTTTTTCGCGTGAAGGTAAAACGCCTTTGTTAAAACATCATCTCCGAATTTGTCACTAAAAAGTAAATCAAAATTAAACGCCACTTTCGGATCTTTGATGTTTTCTACTCCCATAACAGAATTATAAAATGATGTAACAGTTAGTATTATGTTACCGGACTTATTTTTGTCGTGAACCCATAATTTCTTTTTTGCGATATCACGTAAAAGCAGATACTCACCTTTATTGATCTCAACGGTTCTCAAATCACCGCTGAATGGCGAACTATCTCCGGGTTTCCAATTCGCAAGTGAATATTCGTTTTTTACAGCACGTTCTATACTAATTTCAATTCTTACTGTATCGCCGCTATTTTCAAAAAACGTAAAATCGTAGAACTGGTCACCAATATTAATTCCGCCAATATTCACAACAGGCATCACAAAATCATCAGGGATAACTTCACTATTCTCGCATAAAAAGAGCTTAAAAGGATCAGCGCTATCAATCTTACAAATATACCAATTTTTGAGCAGATTTATATATGCGGTGTAGTGGGGTGAATTTTGCGGGAAGAGATTAAAAATGATACCCAATTCCCCGGAATTCAGCTTTCTCGGCAAGTGTTCGCTATGGAAAAGATTATCAGTTGTCAATAGCCTTGAATATTGTTGACAATTCTGTAATGATGTTTTCAGCCCCGGATACTTTCAGTACGATATCAACATAACGTTTAACCTCACGCCGCGCGTTTGATGGCGCAACCGATACCCCGGCTTTCTGAAGAAGTGGAATGTCGAGTATTCCGTCACCAATGAAAAAGAGGTTTTCGTATTCAAGATGATTCGCGAGAAGTATTTTTTCAGCCCGCCCAACCTTATCCATCGAAGCTGTTTCAATGTAATCGAGTCCGGTATCTTCAAGCTCGTAGATGGTTTTATTTTCGTTCCCTGCAGTTATAATACCGGATATTATTTCTTTCGATTTGAGTATCGATACAAATCCGCCAAGAAGCTTCCTAAGTTTGATTATCTCTTCTGTGGTCGGATTATCATCTACAAGTACACCGTCGAAATCGAAGATAACTATCTTTACTTTTTTGAATTTTTCTACAAGTTCGCTCATAACCCCTTTACGGTTTTATCTATAGCTAATATTGGTAGTAAAGTTTCTTCAAGTTTATCAAGTGGTAACTGACTCGCCGCATCACTTTTGGCGTTTTCAGGGTCGGGATGAGTTTCAATAAATAACGCGTCAATACCTACAGCGGCAGCGGCTCTCGCCAGAGGCGCGATATATTCGGGATTTCCCCCGGTAACGTTTCCTGTTCCGGGCATTTGAACCGAATGGGTTGCGTCCATAACCACAGGATACCCGGTTTCTTTCATGATCAGGAATGAACGCATATCAACAACAAGATTATTGTAACCGAATGTTGTACCTCGTTCGGTGAGCATAATATTTTTGTTTCCGGTGGATTCAACTTTCCCAACAGCGTTCGACATGCTCTGCGGGGCAAGAAATTGTCCTTTCTTGATGTTCACAACTTTACCTGTATTTCCGGCGGCAACTAACAGATCGGTTTGTCTGCATAAAAACGCCGGTATTTGCAGCACATCAGCGACTGTGGCGGCTTCGGCTGCTTCCGGTTCGGTGTGTATATCGGTTAATACCGGAAGGTTTAATTCTTCCTTAATTTTTCGGAGAATCTTTAACGCGTCATCTCTATCAAGACCTGTAAATGATTCAACACTGGTTCTGTTAGCCTTTTTATAGCTTGCTTTGAAAATATAATCAACACCATGTTTTTCACAGATTGACTTTACCTTTTCAGCGGTGGAGAGTGTTATATATTCATTTTCAACTACACAGGGACCAGCGATTAAAACGAGTTGTTTATTTCCGCCGATAGTTATATTATTTACTTTCACAAGATTCATAAATTCATATCCTAAAACAATTTTTCCTGATCATCATTTTTGCGTTTTGGCTGCAGGTTGAACCTTATATACGCCAATTGTGTCGCCTCTCTTCCACGCGGAGTTCTTTGTATTAACCCTTGCTGTATGAGATAAGGCTCGTAAACTTCTTCAAGAGTACCTGCATCTTCATTCACCGATACCGCAAGTGAGCTTAAACCAACGGGACCTCCGCTAAATTTTTCTATAATAGCCAGGATTATATCCTTGTCCATTTCGTCCAGACCATATTCGTCAACATCGAGCGAGTTGAGGGCTTTTCGCGCGATTTTTATATCAATTTTGTCTTTATCTTCATAATCGGCGAAATCACGGGTGCGACGTAACAATCTGTTCGCGATACGAGGAGTTCCACGGGAACGTTTTGCTATTTCAACCGCAGCGTTTTCGTCAATCGCAATATCAAGTATCGCAGCCGACCTGTTGATGATTTTACTGAGCAGTGAACTGTCGTAATAATCAAGGCGAGATTTTATACCAAATCTGTCACGAAGCGGAGCAGTTAGCAATCCGGCTCTGGTAGTAGCACCCACAAGGGTGTACTTAGGCAATTTTATCTGTACCGAACGCGCGTTGGGACCGGAATCTATCATTATATCGAGTTTGTAGTCTTCCATCGCGGAGTAAAGATACTCCTCAACAAGGGGACTTAATCTGTGTATTTCATCTATAAAAAGTACAGAACGCTCTTCGAGATTGGTAAGTATTCCGGCAAGATCGCCCGGTTTTTCCAATACTGGTCCGGAGGTAACTTTAATTTTGCTTCCCATTTCGTGGGCGATAATATGGGCGAGCGTTGTTTTACCAAGTCCGGGAGGACCTGTAAGAAGAACGTGATCGAGTGCTTCACCACGTTTGAGCGCCGCACCAATAAATACCTTGAGGTTGTCGGTGATTTTTTTTTGTCCGGCAAACTGCTCGAAACTAAGCGGACGAATCTGCTGCTCGAATTGTTTCTCTGTGTTGTCCGAATCGGGTGTGGTATTTTCCGAATTTCTCTTCATTACTTTTTAACTATTTCAGGCTTTTTCTTTTTATGAATATAAACTTTTCTTTAATGATTACCATTAAAATCATCAGTGTCAGCATAATCGTGACCACCCCTGCGGTAGCCGCAAATGAAAATGTATGCGCAAAAGAGTTGTAAAAACCGGGATTCCACGCGCTGCCGTACAAAATTACCAAATGGACTACATATATCAAAAGGGTGTTTTTACCTATCTGTATTATTAATGGAGGGATAGTTTCCAGATTCATTGAGATATAGGCAACCACTCCATTGAGGGTGATTACTATTCCAAGTCTGAATAACATCAAGGGAATTCCCATATTCCAGAAGGAAATACCTTCAGCTAAGCTTGAGTGAACAAAATAATAACCGATTGACGCTATTATCAGAATTATCCCTGAACCTGTTATTCTTTTGGCGAATTTGTCGGTTCTTTGCACACCGGGCTTTTCAGCGAGATAATGCCCAAGCAGTCCTCCCGCCAGAACGTATCCAACCCACGGGAATAGAGGGAAAATCGAACCACTTCCCCTGTATAAATAACCAGCGACAGGTAAAGGAACCAGCTCAGACCAGTCGAAACTTCTTATATATCCGGTCAGTCCAAAGAAAAATACCACTCCAATCACAAAGAGAAAATCAGGATTCATCTTTATTTTTTCAGCCAGGTAAAGTGTGATAATCACAAATAACAAACCAAACCCGATAAGATGGAGCGCGTCAACACCAAAAAATATGCGCCACTGATTCGGACCAACATTACTGAAATCGAATATTTTATATGTGGGATAGCGCAAAAGGTATCCTATCCCTACCAAAGTTAAAAAACGGATAAATCCTTTTTTTACTCTCGGATTTTCCGCAAACGGCAGTTTGTTCTTCTGAAAAAGGTAGGTAAAGACTGTTCCGGATGTGAACATGAAAATAGGCGCTGTGAAACCGCGAAAAGTGAGCCAAATCTGATAAAAGACAGAATCGGCTGTGCGGTATTCATCACCGAGGAAGGTATCGGTGGTGTGACCTTGCACCATCATCAGCACAGCTATTGCACGCATGATATCGAGAAAAATAATTCTTTTGCCGGTTCGGTTCATTCATATCGTTAATAATGAGAACTAAAAATAGCGAAAGGAGTCGACTATTAAAAGTACCATAAGCGCAATTTTATACTCGACTTTAGATGAGACTAATTTGAAAGAAATATGAGGACTCACAAAAGTTCATAAAAACGAATTCATCCTTATCTTCGTGAAATGCCAAATAAATATTTAATTAATACTCAGCTTCGTCTGGATATGAAACAACTAAAATCCATCTCTTGAAAGTTAAGTTTCTGAAAAAAATCATTCGCGCTGAATATTTCTTTTATTCGGGTTGTATAATATTTCCGGCTCAACATACGGCATATGGCTTTAGAATAATTATTATACTGAAACTAAAGCATAAATTTTTATATATTGACATTTTGAATAATTCTGTAATCCACAACAAAAAGAATGAAAATGAGTTACAGAGAGCAGAAAATTTATTTTGAAAAACTTAAAAGGTACGAACGAAAATTCAAAGGTAAAGAAGCCGGTGAATACAGAATACTCGTTCAGAGGCATAAAGATGAAGAAGAACTCGATAAACTCTCATTAGCCCGCCTGAAAGATTTATACGATAAATATTATGTAAACAGACCCAAGCCTAATCTGGATGATCTGTTTAAGAAATAGAGATACATTGAATTTAAAAATCTTTTTGAGGAGAGGATGAATCCTAAAAATCTACACAGGATAACCGGATTTTTTGTTTTTTTGGTAACATCTATTGTTTATTTCATGACGGTTCAACCGTCGGTATCATTTTGGGATTGTGGTGAGTTTATCGCTTCCGCCTATTCCATGCAGGTACCTCACCCGCCGGGAACCCCGTTTTTCCTTCTTATCGGCAGACTTTTTTCCCTTATACCATTTGCTGAAAATATAGCATTCCGGGTAAATACGGTATCGGTTCTCACCAGTGCTTTTAATGTTCTCTTCCTCTACCTCGTTGCGGTTAAACTGATTGAGAATTACAAAGGGAAAGCGAAAGATAACTTTGAAGCAATCATGACATACATTTCTGCCGCAATTGGCGCTTTATCACTTGCGTTTGCGGATACATACTGGTTTAACGCTGTTGAAGCTGAAGTTTATGCGAGTTCAGTATTTTTCATCGGTTTTGTTACATGGTTGATAATGTTGTGGAATGAAAAAGCTGATGATCAGGATAATGAAAAGTATATTATAATGATTTTTTACCTGATTGGTATCTCCACGGGTGTTCACTTGATGGCGGTTCTCGCGATTGTTCCGGTGGTGATGATAATTATGTTCAGAAAGTTCATCACCGATGATGAAATGTTAAAACAATCAGGTTTTATCTTTTTGGGTAATGCCGCTTTGGCGCTGCTGGTCGCGATTGCCAAATGGGCTGGTGAAACCGCGAGTACAAATCCGTCTCCCGAGGTTTACAAAGATTTTGATCAAAGTTTTCTTGTTATTCAGGTAATAGTATCCGTGGTTTATATCGCGCTCTTCTACAAAAAAGTTCTTAACAGGAATTCATTCTATCTTCCTATTATTGTTGGTGGTATAGCTCTAGTTCTCACCTACCCCGGAATGGTAAAATATATCCCGAATATGCTCGCCGCAATTGGAGGAAACGATATTTATATTGACATCTTCATATTGCTGTTGATGTTTGCCGTGATTGTTTACGCAATCTACTGGAGTGGTAAAGAAAACAAAGGTACAATAAATCTTGTGGCAAAAGCAGCTTTATTTGCCATTATCGGGTTTACCTCATACACCACCATAATTTTGAGAGCAAATCAGGATACTCCTATAAATCTGAACAGTCCCAAAACTGTAACCGAAGTTGTATCGTACCTCAACAGGGAACAGTATGGTGATTTCCCTACATTCCAGAGAAGATATTCGGCAGAACCTCATCAGAGAGTTGTTTTCAATAATTACGATAGTGATCTTGATTTCTGGTGGACTTATCAGATGGATCATATGTTCATCCGTTATTTGCAGTGGAATTATATTGGACGCGAATCTACAGTGCAGGACGCGATGGTTGACTGGTCCGACTTGTACGGGATTCCGTTTTTCATAGGATTGCTCGGATTATATTTCCACTTCAGGAAGGATTGGAAAATGGCATCCGCGTTCCTGGTGATGTTTATATTCCTCGGATTTTTAACAGCCTTTTACCAGAATCAGCAACAGCCCCAGCCGAGGGAGCGTGATTACTTCTATGTGGGGGCGTTTTTCGTTTACTCCATCTGGATCGCCCTTGGAGTAAGGGGGTTGATCGACCTCGCCGGCACATTTCTTAAACAGAGTAACGCATACAATACTGTGGCAGCGGGTATCGCACTCATATTATTTGTTGGTGTTCCGGTAAACATGTTGAGTAATAACTTCTTTGAACATGATCGTTCAAGAAACTATGTTCCGTGGGATTATTCATACAACATGCTCCAGAGTGTTGAACAGAACGCGATAATTTTCACCAACGGTGATAATGATACATTCCCTCTCTGGTATTTGCAGGATGTAGAAGGTGTAAGGCGTGATGTAAGAATAGCCAACCTTTCTCTGTTGAACACCGAGTGGTATATAAAACAATTGAAAAATACAACTCCTTACGATACAGATCCTATACCTATGAGTCTGACCGATGCCGATGTCAACAGGATAGGTCCTTCAAGGTGGGAACCAAGACAAATATCGGTTCCCGTACCGGAAAATGTTTATGAGAAATATGGAATTTCGGATACTTCGCTCATAAACCAGGGCACAATTGACTGGACTATGAAGAATACAATACAGTTCGGTGATATTAAAGCAATAAGAGTTCAGGATATAGTTGCCCTGGATATAATTCGCGCAAATAACTGGAAACGACCAATTTATTTTGCGGTAACTGTATCGGATGATTCGCGTATCGGACTCACCCACTATTTGAAAATGGAAGGTATGGCTTTAAGGGTTACACCGGAACCACTACGCGAATTCAACAAACGTGTGAATGAACCGGTATTGAGAGCCCAGTTGTTTGATGATGGCGAAGAAATAAGCAGGGATTATCGCCCCGGATTCCGATTCAGAGGTTTGAATGACAGTACAATCTTTTTTGATGAAAATCATGAACGTTTGACCCAGAACTACAGAAACGCGTTTATGCGTTTGTCTCTCCATTATCTTTATGAGTTGAAAGACTATGATATGGTTCTTAAAACTCTTGACGAGATGGAAGAAAAAATGCCACGTAACGTTATAGCGATGGATTACAGATTACTCCATGATGTAGGTAACATTATTTACGCTGTTGTTGACAGTGTTGAAGATAGTGACGCCGCATGGCAGAAATATCTTTCTGTCGCGAGAGATGTGGAACAAAACGCCTGGGCAAGGATGGAAACTAATCCGCGCGATGTATCGAACCGTTATAGCCCGTACATCATACTCAGGGATATTTATGAAAGCACAAAAGAGTGGGATAAACTCGTAGATGTTTTTGAACGTTTATCGCAGATTGTGCCTAATGATCCTGGTGTACAAGAGGCTCTTACAAGATATCGGGCAATGGCAAGAATTCAGAATAATGCCGGAAAGCCTGAGGTTGAAAAACCTGAAATAGAGATTGAATAGTTTTTAGTGCCGGGATTTTATTCCCGGCATTTTTTTACTTAAAAGCTAACCTGATTTAATTATATTGAGTTAAATTAATTGTTTCTCAAGTCGATAATTTTAATGTATAAGACCGATCTGATTTGAAGAAAACTGCCAACATATTATTGATTTTAATTATTACACCGATTTTCCTCAGCGCTCAATATTTCGTTGAAGAATACCTCGATCTTCATAACCCTACCAATAATTTTATTTTTGAACAATGGACCACCGATAACGGGTTACCACAAAATTCTATTAATTCAATTATGCAATCAGAAGACCACTACATGTGGTTTGCGACATTTAATGGTTTAGTCAGGTTTGACGGGCATTCATTTAAAATTTTTACTTCTGAAAATACCCGGTTTTTGAAAACAAACAGAATTATTAAGCTGCTGCAGGATAATGAAAATAGAATGTGGATCACCAGCGAGGATAACAATATTTTCAGGCGCGACGGTGAGGAAGTAGTCAATTTAAGAGAAAAATTCAACATTCGCGAAGACTTCACTTATATGATAACAACCGGAATACCGGGTGAAATATACATTACCAGTTATAATAAAGCATTCAGATATTTTGATGATACCATCACAGAGATCACTTTTGACAATTATTTTACCACAGGGTCGATACTTAATGTTTTTACTGATATTGACAGTACAACATATTTTTGCTTTGGTGATATTACATTAACATACAAAGATGGGGTGATTGAGCATTTTAAGCAGGGCGGAAGCGTTGGTTATTACAAGATATTCAGGGATAGCAGGAACAAACTCTGGTTTGCCGGTGAAAAGGGTCTATACTATTTGGAAAATAACAAAATTGTCCCGGTCGAGGAGCTAAATAACCGGATAAAAGTAAGCGTCATTGAAATCAATGAAGACGAAAATGGTGTTTTATGGATCGGTACCGCTACCGAGGGACTCTATTTTATAAAAAATGATCAACTCTTCAAATTCAATCAGCCGGGATTTCAGTATTCTGAGATAACGAGCATATTTCGTGATATTGAAGGGAATATGTGGGTGGGAACCAAAACACAGGGATTGCTGAAATTCCGTGAGAAGGCTATCTTTTTTCTGCTCGATTTTCCTGACTACCAGTCGAATAGCATTTGTCCAATTAGTCAGCTTGAAGACGGTAGTATTGTAATAGGAGGCGCGTGCTCGGGTTTAACCATTCTTAAAAACAGTACTATACGCAACCTTAATGAGGAGCAGGGTTTAGTTAATACCTGTGTCTGGTCGCTGCTGGAAACATCGGCAGGTGACCTTTATGTTGGTACATTTGGCGGTGGGATCTATTTATTTGACAGATATCAGGAGCGGTTTTATAACCTGAAACAAATTGATGATTACGCTATTTTTTCAATTATTGAAGATAGAGCAAAAAATATCTGGTTTGGCGGTATAAAAGGTGTTTACAAAATGAGAGGCGATAATATCGTTCATTTTGATACAACTGATGGTCTCGCCGGATTGGATACAAAACAAGTTTATGAAGCCTCAAATGGTGATATATGGTTTGCCTCTACCGGTGGCGTCAGCAAATGGGATGGGAAACAATTCACCAAATTAACTCAAAAAGATGGCTTGTCGCATCAGCTTGTCCGATCCATATATGAAGATGAATTCCAACGAATGTGGTTTGGAACTTATGGCGGTGGACTTAATGTATATGATGGCGAAATAATTGTAGTGCTTGATAAGGATTCCGGACTTGAGAGTGATATAGTTTCCGCAATTATTGAAGACGACTACGGACGAATATGGTTTACCAGTAATACTGCTCTATCCAGCGTGGCGAAAGAGGACGTTTTTCGATTCATCGAGGGAAAGAGTGATGTTATTTCTTGTGTGAAATATCTAAAAAGTGACGGGTTAAACGTAACTGAATTTAACGGCGGTTTTTCTCCCTCCGGACTTAAAGCCACAGATGGTACAATCTGGTTCCCTACAATAAATGGTGTTACTATTGTAAAACCGGATCGACTTAAAAAAAGCACCAAAATTGCAAAACTATTGATTGAAGAAGTTGAAATTGATTCACTCATCATTGAAAATCCAACAAATATAACTATTGACCCCGATTTTGACAGAATCGAAATCAAATATACATCGCTCAGTTTTCGTTCACCCCATAATGTAAAATTCAGAACAAAGCTGGAAGGCATTGATGAAAATTGGAGTGAAGAGACTTCAGCACGCAGTATATACTATAATTATCTACCATCTGGTAATTATACTTTCAAGCTGATGGGTACTAATAGTGATGGTGTCTGGAGCGATGAGGTAAAAAGCTTCTCCTTAACTATTAAAGCACGGTTCTACGAAACATTTTATTTCTATTTCATTTCATTTATTGTTCTACTGGCGATAATATCACTAATTTACTATTATCGGATTGTATCACTCCGAAAACAGGCAAAACTTCTTGAAGAAATGGTGAATTCCAAAACAAGGGATTTGAGAAAAGAGAAACTTAAACTGGAAGAACTGCTGGTTGAAGTTGGCGATGCCAAAGAAAAAATTGAGCTGCAGAATAATCAGCTTGAGGAACTCAACTCGGCAAAAGATACTTTCTTTTCCGTGATTTCACATGACCTCAAAAACCCGTTTAACGCTCTTCTTGGATATACAGAATTTCTTTTGTCGGGTTATGATGAGATGGAAGAGGATGAAGTAGTAGGGATTATCGAGGATATAAAATCAACATCCCGTGCAACTTACAATCTGCTTGCGAATCTTTTGGAGTGGGCTAATTCTCAAACCGGAAATCTTGAGATCAGTATTCAAAAGACAGATTTATATGAGATTGTTAAAGAGAATGTACTTGTTGTGACTTCTTCCGCCAGGCAGAAAAATATAACTATTAATTTTGACCACAAACCAATGTCTGCCTATTGTGATGAAACCTCTATTTCTACTGTTGTACGGAATATTATCTCCAACTCAATTAAATTCACACCCAGGGATGGTTTTATCGATGTAAGGCTGGATGAGAGCGAAACTCAATGTTTTGTAATGATTCGGGATACCGGTATTGGAATGGAACTTCAAAAAGTGACTAATCTGTTCAAGCTCGAAGGCAGGAGAAGTACTTTAGGAACCGAAAAAGAAGCTGGTACCGGTTTGGGGTTAATTATAGCTAAAGAGTTTGTTGACAAAAACGGTGGTTCAATTTCAGTCACAAGTGAACCCGGAAAAGGAACTGAATTTATTATCACTCTGCCAAAAGCTAATTAAAACCAAGGATAGTTCGCCTGACTCCCGAATCAGATTCAAGAAATTCACCTAAATGAAATAATGAATAAGTCCCACCAAATTCCTTTTGAAGGAATATCATTTCTGGCACCGTATATATATAAATTTCTATTGACGGGATGATATCAACTTTGCTGGTTTTCGCCAGACCTTTCATATACTTTTCAAAATATTGCAAATCAGTATTAAGTATTTCCGAATACAACATTGGTGATAGTATATCGGCATATTTACTGATCTCTGTTATGTCCTGACCGGTTGCAAAAGTCATGATGTTTTTATTTGATGGCAGATAAGGTACGATATTGACAGAAATTTGTGTTTTCGGTGAAATTCTATCGCGTGAATCCCTGATTAGCGATAACACACGAGATATAGTTTTGCTTCGCCATTCCAGATATATTTTTCTTCCAATTCCAAACGCGTAGTCATGCATATCGATATAGTTTTTAAGTTTCCTACCGGAGTAGTTCGCGAAACTTTTCTGGCATCTTTCACAGTAACAGAACACCCGACTTGTATCTCCCGGAGCAGTTATCCCTTGTTCTTCCCAAAAGTACTGAAACCGCAAAAAGTCAATATGTATTATTTCAGGTTTAAATATACTCAGTACTTCCTCAAGAAGTAATAAGCGGTTGTTGATAAAATTGGTGTCGTTTGGGCATGCCAGACTTTGCCAGTCGGTTGACCTGTCATCACCATATTGATCAGCTTGCTTTAGTGAATCGGGAATCGTCGGGGAATAGAAAAATTGAAAGATAATCGAATAATCAAAACCATGTTCATCCAGTTTTTTGAATACTGAATTGAGACCGGGGGAGTTTGGATTAAATTCGAGGTATTTGCTGTGGAAGTTTGCCTTATCGCTTTCGTGCGACAGAAACATAAAATGATTAATTCCCGCTTCTTTCAGGGTATCGAGGTAAGTTAAACCCGAATCTCCACTCGCGAAAAAAACGGAAGTCGTTTTGTCATTAAAATAGCATTTAAAAGCCTTGACGGGGCTATCAATTAGTGGAGAGATTGTAGTGTATAGCATATAACCCGCTATCAAAACGAAACCTATTTTGTAAACAACTGTATCGGTAAACTTCTTCATCTAAGGAATATCCACGATGAATAACTCAGTATTTTCGGTAGTTATCATTCTATATTTTCCAACCTCGGCAGGTAAAATGAAGGAATCACCGTTATGATATGAAAATCTCTCACCATTTGTCTTCAAGATTATCTTTCCCGAAAGTAGCAAAATTGTTTTGATTTTTCCTGATGTATCAAGGTTTATTTGTTCGGAATCTTGTGTTAATACTCTTGATAATGAAAATTCCTCAGCCGGTGTTTTATATCCAAACATATTTTTTGCTTCAGGTTGCAGGATATTGGGAGCAGTGTAGCTTGTATCGAGAATTTTTACAAGTGTATCAATATCTTTGAATTTTGGAGTTAATCCGGCACGGACAACATTATCCGATGTTGCCATACATTCAACTATATCACCACAAAGATAGGCATGCGGCACGCCCGCGGGAGTAAAAAAAGCCTCACCCTTCTTCAGGTGTACTAAATTGAAAAAAAAGAGTGCGAGCAACCCGGGATCAAAACCGTACTCTTCAAATTCCCTTAAAAAAACTTCCTCGATATATTCGGGGTTACTTTTTTCCTTGATCAATTTCAGGATTTGAGAGATTACTTTTTCAAGTTTTTCTGTTTCAATAAAGAGAATAGAATTATAAAGAGTGCCCCTTTCGGCGTCTGTGAATTGCTCTTCATTATTGAGCGAAACACCCGGTTGACCCTCCAGAACAGAAGTGAAAACGGGGTAATCTTCGAGCAGCTTTTTAATCTCTCTTTTATTTTTCAGACCTGCCAACGCTTTTAATTCGGTAAATGCGATCGCGATTTCCGGTTTATGGTTGTCATCAGGGTATTTGTCGGGCGCGATTATATTCAATGCGCAAGCGGCGGCCTTATCGGGGTGCGTCTGGATTGAGAGTGCTTTCCCGATTGACAAAATTTTCAGGAGATAAGGAAGATTTTCGCCAAAATTTTCTACAACTTCTTTACCGAGAATATTTTCGGGCGCTGATTTAATAAACTCTTCCAGTAAAACCAGGTCGCCGTTGAGTTCAATACGTGACGGGAGTTTAGGATGAGTGCCGATCCAGAATTCAGCGTACGGGGTATTACTATCTGCTTCTACTCCCGCCAGTGAGGGAATAACCGAGTCGTTTCCCTTTTTCCCCCAGGCGTAATTTTGAATCCGGTTTATCAGCTTATACGGTCGTTTATACATATAAATTTCATTTTTTTATGAAACTTAAAAAAAAAGAATGAGAGTATGTAATTAAAGTATAAAAGGGTATAATAAAAACTTTCTAATTATTTTCACATGTTGAAAAATTAATTAGCAATCGCGAAAAAACATGGTATATTTGTCCCGTTCAATTTTAATGATTTGACATTAACTGTTAATTCAATTAAAATAAAAAGTTGTATTAATCGGGGTGGCTCCGGTGTTTATCATTTTATATAAGGAGGTAATAAAATGCCTGATAAAAAAGATTATCTGAAAAAAGTTGTTGAGCATATTGATATCAAAGAACATAATGTTGTTCCGATTGTTGAGAGTATGTCAAAAATGGCGTTCAGCGCTAGGGATCTGAGCAGAGCGGCTGAAATTTATGACAGAATGCTAGCCGATAAAGATTCTGCGGTTATTCTCACTCTTGCCGGAAGTTTATTCAGTGCGGGATTAAAAAAAATTGTGCATGATATGATCACTAATAACATGGTTGACGCAATTGTTTCTACCGGAGCGATTATGGTTGATCAGGATTTCTTTGAGGCACTTGGTTTCAAACACTATCAAGGTACTCCTTTTGTTGATGATAATGAATTACGCGATCTGCATATCGACCGAATTTACGATACTTACATAGATGAAGATGAATTAAGGATCTGCGATGATACTACAGGACAGATTTTTGACAGCATGGAACCAAAACCATATTCTTCACGCGAGTTTTTGTGGCAGTTTGGTAAATATCTTGAAGAAAATGGCGGACCAAAGGTAGATGATAGCGTTGTTTATGCTGCGTATAAACACAATGTACCAATTTTTGTGCCCGCGTTTTCCGATTGTTCTGCCGGATTCGGGTTTGTTGTTCACCAGACAAAAAATACTGATAACCATGTATCCGTTGATTCGGCGAAAGATTTTCTTGAATTGACAAAAATTAAACTTAACAGCAAAGAGACCGGTATTTTCATGATTGGTGGTGGTGTACCCAAAAACTTCACACAGGATATAGTTGTTGCTGCAGATATTCTTCAGGAAGATGCTCCCATGCATAAATACGCCATTCAGATCACTGTCGCTGATGAACGTGATGGCGCGCTTTCAGGCTCTACATTAAAAGAAGCAAGCTCATGGGGTAAGGTTGAAACTACTTTTGAGCAGATGGTTTACAGCGAGGCTACTCTCGCGCTTCCTCTTATCGCCGGTTATGCCTATCACAAAGGTTCATGGAAAAACCGCAAGAAACATGAATTTTCAAAACTATACCAGAAAGAAGCGGCGACTGTATAATATCTAAAAGCTTAAAAATCCCGCTCCGAGCGGGATTTTTTTTACCGCTATTTAATTTAAAATTAAAATTCCAAAATGTTCACTTTCAGATTTCGTTTTATTCTTGCTATTGGGATAACAGGTCTGTATATTTTAACGGGCTAAATAGACGGGTGAAATATTCTAACTGACTCAATTCCTGTTTACTTCACTCAGGGCATTTAAAATATATGAGGAGTAAATATGTTAATCTTTGGAGTTTTCACCAAAGTGCGATACACTATATTGACAATTCTGTTTATCAATGTCACTTTAGTATTTGCACAAAACATTGATGCGGATACTCTCCGCACTGAAACAATAAAGTACAATTTTCTCACTAAAAAAGTCAGTCAAAACAATTATTCCGAATATGGACAGTACACCATCCTGAAAATTGAAGATATTAACCGATTTTTGTTTGATGTGGAGATCAAGACTACCCAGACTTCCATCGAATCCGACTTAAATAATGAATTTATTTCCAGAATTACTCATTCAGAGGACAACAGTTCCGAGAGTGAAGTTGATGAAAAAACAGAGGAACTTGATGAAAGCACTGCTGAAACAGCAGAAACAAACAAGGGTACTCCGGGTGAAAAAAGTCTTTCCGAAAGAGTTGTGGACTATAAATTGTTTGTTCTTCGAGTTAACAAGGCTTTCTACGATCTCGAAAGAACTAAAACTATTAAAAACAAATTGCTGAATGTAATAAAAACTGAACAACTTACTTATCGGATTGCACTGGACGAGGTCCAAAAGATTGAAGACACATATGCTGATATTGAAAATCTTGAATCTTTACTAATTAATTTCTTCAAAGCGATTAACGACTATACAATCGCATACAGCATTACCCAAACCGACACAGCATTACGTGACGATAATTCCATTATTCGTGCGGTCAAGGATGTAGACTCCGAGATAAAAAAACTGAAAACACTCGTTGATAATGCAAACTACCCGAATATTTTTGAAGAAATCTCCATGTTAAGGAGAGCTTTGAAAATTGAACAGAATTTTTCTGCGATCTCCGAGCCGGTATTTTGTGAAAAAGATATTATTGAGTTTGATATAGCTATCAAACCAAAAAGTGATTTGAACTCCAGAATTGGTACAACCGGAAGTAATTTCAAACTCAAAACCCCAATCACAGGCGGTGTTAGATTTGATTTCAGTACCGGTTTGTTTGGTCTGTTCGGACTAAATGATTACTCATATCATCTGGTGCCGAATTCTTCTGAACCCTCAAAGTCAGTAATTGTCGAAGATGAAAGAAATGATAAGGCTATCTTGTCCCTGGGAATAATGATGCATATTTCCGCGAGATCAGCTAGTGAGTTCAAACCTGCGTTATCATTCGGGTTAGGGCTGAATGCTGATGATATTTCCGAAACAAACGCGTATGGCGGAATAAGTATGATGCTGGGTAAGGAGAATCAGGTAGTACTTTCAGTGGGAGCCGCCCTGGCGAAAATAGATTATCTCGCAGGCAAGTATAAAGTTGGTGACCTTATTCCATCTTCAGAAGCAGGAACCGGATTAACCGAAAAAGTTTATCGGGTTGGTTTTTTTGCCAGTTTAACATACAATTTTGGTGGAAACTCAACGCAGTAATAATTATTTTCTGTGTAGCTTCATAATAACAGGATTCAGTATCTAAATAATTGCAGGAAGTTATGACGTTAGATGAAATAGTTGAAGAATTAAGGGAAATGGGTGATCCACGCGCGGTTAAAATCTGGGCACGCATGGATATGGATACCACAAATTATCTTGGAGTGGGTTTAACAAAAATTAAAAAACTCGGGAAGAAGATTAAAAAGAACCATAAACTTTCCGAAGAATTATGGAATACGGGTATCCGGGATGCACGTTTACTTTCTTTCACTGTCGCGGATCCAAAACTGTTCACGAAAGAAGAACTTGTAGCCAAAGCATCAGAACTTGATTTCTGGGATCTAACAGATAACTTCTGCTCCTTTATTGTCGCAAAATCACCCTTCGGAGCAGAACTCGCTGAAGAGTGGCGACATAGAGATTCGGAAATGGTGAAGCGATGCGCATTTATTTCAGTTTCGGGTTTGGCAAAAGCAAAAAACAAACTCGATGATTCTTTTTTCGAGAGCTACCTTGGTCAAATAGCTGAAGAAATTAAAACAGCTCAAAACTGGGTAAAAGAATCGATGATAATCGCCGCGATGTCGATTGGTGTAAGGAATGAAAATCTGTACGAAAAAGCCCTGAAAACTACAGAAGCGTATGGCGAAATAATTGTGGATTATGGAGAAACCTCCTGTGCTACACCGAACGCGTATAATTATCTCAAGAGTGACAGAGCGAAAGCAAAAGTTTCCGGTTAAGAAAAACGAAAGCCCCGAATAGCGGGGCTTTCTAAACATTAATTGGTGTAATTTACACCCATTTTAGCAAAATCCGTAGCGATCGCGGCATCAACTTTCCTCAGGTTACCGCAGCAATCTCGAAATGTCTTACTGTTATCCATTAGTTCTGCAGCTTCGTTTTTAAGCTTGGTCAGCTCATTTTTAAGCTCATCTACATTTGGCAGGCTTGGCATTGGAATGTTTAATTTTTTAGTTATTTCATTCACACCTTTTTTTGCCCATTTATCAACGAACTTCTTAAACGCTTTTCCAACTTTCCCGCCTTCAAGTACCTTTTTCAGACTGATATTTATTTTTACCGGACCAATTCTCTTTTTGAATGATTTATTCAATATTTTGTCTACTTCGTTCGCGGCTTTATCAGCTTTATTAAGTTTACTATCAACTTTTTCGATCCCGGTTAATATTTTATTTGCCGGCCCCTCAATTTTTTTCAGCTTGTCAGCCTTAGTACTTAGTTTATTTATCTCACTATTAATTTTCTTTAGTTCAGATTCAATTGCTGCAAGATTGTTGATGATGTTGGCGGAGTTTGCTTTGATTGCTTCTGTTTTAATTCCGGATGTATTGTTTACAATCTGCTGCTTGTAGCTTTTCAGTTTTTCACTAATGGAGAGCAAAGTGCTTTCAACCGAATTGGATGCGGAGAAAGCTGAGCTTATATTATTTACTGTGGGTCTCAATAATGGCTGATCGAGTGCCTGAAAACTGTTTGTCACTTTACCCGCCTGATTGGTAACCTGACTTAGTGAAGTGTTAAGAGTAAAAACCGCTGTGCCTATTAGAGGTATTTTGGTAAAATAACCCAATATTTCATGAATATGTTGAGCTTTACCAGTTACTTCCGCAAGTCTGTCTCCTACACGATCCGCGCTTTCGATACCATTTTTTGAGCCGGTAACTTTATCATTAAACTTATGAAGATTGTTTTCTGTATTGACTACTTCAATATAAACCTGATCAATACGAGCCGAAATTTTCTTTAATTCGGGATCGGTAACGTTGCCGGAGTTATATTGCGCAAGGTTTGGCGAAATATTGTGCAGATTGGAAAATATCCATGCGTTACCGTTTTCGGGGTTGGAAATAAATAGATAACCTACACCTTTTTCAGAATAAGTTGATGCGCCCGAAATTCCTTTCTGCCAACCTGTAGTACTCCAAACATGTTTGGGCTGAGTGCCATTATTATCAAGTTTGAATATCCATGATTTCCCATAATCACTCGCAAGAAGGAAAACGTAAGAATCACTCCCGGATTTAAATACAGATACGTTATTAATTCCTTTTTCCCATTTGGTTGTGCTCCACTCAAACTTGCCCGGCTTACCTTCGTTGGTAAGTTCAATTATCCACGCATGCCCGTTAGTACCATTGGAGAGAAAAAGAAAATTCTTACCATCGCATTTGTAGGTAGAAGAAGCTTTTATCCCTTTTTCCCAATTAGTGGTCTGCCAAACCATTTTCCCAACTTTGCCATCACTTTCAAGGGCAAATACCCATGCAGTACCGTGGTCAGGTCTAAGCATAAATAGATAATCCTTCCCATTTATATCAAAAGTTTCTATTTCGGTTATACCTTTGAGCCATTTAGTAGTTTTCCAAATTTCCCGACCTACTTTTCCGTCTGCGGTAAGTTCAAAAGTCCAGAAATGACCGTTATCATGATCACTCAGGGCGAGATAATTTTTACCACTGTTTTCAAACGTTGCAATAGCATTTATTCCTTTCTGCCAGTTTGAAGTTGACCATGTCATCTCTCCCGTTTCACCTGAGGGATTTACTTTAAATATCCAGAATTTACCCTGATCAGGTCTGGAAAGCAGGGCATATGTATTGCCGCTCGCCTGATATGTGCAAACTTCCGAGATATTTTTTTCCCATCTGGTGGTTTTCCATGTTTGTCTGGGGTTTTGAGCCAGGTTAAAACTTGTAATTACTAATATGAAAAAGATTATAGTTCTAAAAATTTTGTTGAATTTCATTTTTTCTCCGGTCGATCGCATTTAACAGTTGAATATAAAAACCTCTGAATATCCTTGTCTAAAAATAACAATAAAATCTAATTCTTTCGTCATGTTTTTTCCAGCCAGGAATAACAATCAATTAAATGTTAAAAAGTGTTAAAAAGGAATGATTGATTTTTTTTCACGGAACCAATTAAAACACCTCACGTCTTAAGAGGTGAAAGCAAAAAGAAAATTCAAATTGACGAGGAAATAGAGATGAAAAAAGTATTAAAAAGTTTTGCGGTTTTGTTTGTTTTATTAAGTCTAACAGGTACAGCATTTGCTGAGCAGCCACCGGTAGTAAAAAAGTTTAACAGCGCCACAATGGAGCAGAACCTTCTAATGGGTGTAAATTCTGCCAATACCGGTCTGAAAGTAAGTTCGGCATACCATCTGGGTGAAATAAAATCTGATAAAGCTGTTTTGTCACTAATAAAAATGTTGAGAGATTCGGAAAAAGAAGAAGAAAGAATTGCCGCGGCTCTTTCATTAACAAAAATTGGAACCACAAAAGCAATCTACTTTGTGAAAGAAGCGTCCAAATATGACGACAGTAAAAGAGTGAGGGAACTTTGTAACAAGTTCTACGTCAATAGTGTTAGAGGTTAAAAATTTTATGTAAAAGTTGATGACTTAAGTCAGTCTCCCTTCAAGAGTCGCGAATCTGCCCGTTTTCGCGGCTCTTTTTTTTGTTTTAAAATTTGTATTTTGTCTTCCTGAACTTCTTCATTTTTCATTAAGCGATCGGAAATATCAATGAAACTAAAAATTTTATTTTTTGCCATTATTGGCGGATTTATCATTCAGGCATGCACATGTTCTACTTGCGGTGATAAAGGAGAATATTATATGGTACCCGATTCTGTAAGGAGCGAGACAGACAAGTTCGTTATCTCGAAAACAGGGAGGGAATTCTTCGAAAAATATATCCACTTTAACTATGAGGAATCGAAAAAACTGGAGGATTCATACTATATAGCTTATTCTTTCAGGGACTTGCAGAAAGAATTTATAGATGAAAAAATAAGTTTTATTGTTGATACCACAGGAACTGTAATGGAAAGCGCGGAGGTTTCCGGAATTCCGGAAGTAAAGAAGAATCCCGAACATTGCAAATTCTCCCTCAACGAAGATGAAGCAAGAAAAGTAGCCATATCGGAAGATTTCCCGAAGGGCATTAATGATTGGGAGGTTAGCTTCAGATGGTCTGCGGAGTTCGACAGGTATGTGTGGCACATTCTTACTGTAGAATCAGAAAGCGGTTCACCCGATAACTACAAAGGGAAAGGTGAAGAAATGATCATTTCACCGGCGGATGGCAGTGTGATTACCAGAAGAAAATGGCATGTGAGATAGGAGTGATTTGATGGCAGGTCTTGAAATTGAATTTAGTGACAGGGAAAAACAGCTGATAGTTAAGAAGATACAAGATTATTTTATTGAAAATCTGGATCAGGAAATAACCTATTTCGACGCTGAGTTTCTTCTGGGCTTTTTTTCTAAAGAAGTAGGCGCATTCTATTATAATCGCGGATTATATGATGCCCAGACAATTCTGGATGAAAAGCTGGAAAATGTTAAAGACGCGATCTACGAAATTGAAAAACCCACCGATTTGGGGAGATAACTCTTCCCCAACGTTTTTTTCACACTTTAATTTGCGAAATCAGCATTATTTTTTGAAACCATTCTACAAAAATTGAATCTTATCTGTTAAAATTTGTTATCATAAACAAGTTATATAGATAATATATCCCTTTTAAGGAAAAGATAAAGGAGAGTACATTGAAACTAAAAGTTTTATTAGCAGTGATTTTATTGGGTTTTTCAGTAATTGCATGTGGTAATTCCGACGCTAAAGGTGACGATACCGGGTTAGTTTGGCATGAAAATCTTGAAACAGCTATTGAAGTTGCAAAAGTTGAAGACAAAAATATATTTATCAATTTTACCGGGTCTGACTGGTGTAAATGGTGTATCAAACTGAATGGTGAAGTATTTACTAAAAGTGAGTTCGCAGAATATGCCAGGGAAAAACTTGTACTTGTTAAGCTTGATTTTCCAAGATACACAAGGCAACCGGAAGCAGTGGTTGCTTACAATCGCAATCTGATGAACAAATTCAGAGTTGGTGGATTTCCAACTAATATTCTGTTGAACAATACAGGTGAATATGTTGGCGCTATTGGCTACCAGGCAGGCGGACCGGCAAAATATGTTGAATCTTTAGAGCAAGTTTACGGGAAAAAATAAATATCTGTAAAAACTGTGGTAAAGGGGCTCTGCCCCTTTTTTATTTTAAAAGCACCATTTTTTTGCTTAAAATTTTTGAAGAGGTGTTTAGAGTATAAAAATAGATTCCTGATGCTACAATATTTCCATCACTATCTCTACCATTCCATCTGAAATTATATTCACCCGCCGTTAAATAATTATCAACCAAAGTTTTTATTTTTCTACCGAGAATATCATAAACTTCAATTTTATAATTTTCTTCCAGATGTATATTAACTGTTATTGTCGTTTCAATATTGAATGGATTGGGGTAATTCTGGTATAGTTCAAAGTTTTGTGGTGACTCTGATACTGATTTTGTGCTTATACTATCAGCGGTTATGCTGTCAGAAAGATATATTGTACCATCTACCAGCCGGAAGAAATCAACTTTATTGGAAGAATTGATTATATTATTACTGAACTCGGGTTTCCACACAAAATTTTCAATATTGTCATTAATTGAAACATAATCCTCAATAACTTCTCCCCCGGCTAACGTGAACTTTACTTTCATTCCTGTACCATTAAAAGCATCAACAAGTGCTCCCGCCATATCATAAAGCTGAACCGGGGAGAAGCTCACATCGCTGATTTTTTCATTTTCGTCGAAAGGAAGGATCAGGGTGACAAAAGTAAAAAGATTATCATCCATAAGGGCTTTATACTTGATAATTCTGGAATAATTAAGGTCCCAGTAAGTCATCGTATATCCAGGAAGTACTGACGGAAATACTCTGTAGTCGTCATTAAATTTTAACGGAGTCATTATAAAATTATCGGCGGTAAATTTACCGTCGGATGCAAGTGATTGTTGTTCCTGCTCGGGTGAAATATGCCAGATCTGCTCCGCGTTGATAACCCCTGAATAATTTGTAAAATCAAGTTTATCAACAAAAATCCAGTAGTCACCAATAACACCCGATTCGCCGGTGGGTTTATTGTAAAGCACAGTCCTTACATGGCTATATTCCCCTTTCGAATCAATTTTTGAGTATCCCGCTTTTATATAATCGAAATTTACCCCTGTAAAATAATCGGTAGAGTGGCTGAATATTGAGTTTAGATCAAACCATCGCCAATTACTTTTATAGATTGCCTGACCTCTGTTTATGTTTACGGTATTGTGTGCCGCGGTAGATTTAAAATAAGATCGAACCATTTCAAATTTATCTTCCGGGGGTGGATTTTCATAAAGAAACTGGTAATATGTAGGAATAAATGTATCGAGTACTTCGGTCATACTCGGGTTGACATAACCTCCCGGATCAACAACAATATTTTTATTGTGTCCTGCCAGATCAACACTTAGCAAATCAGCGTGACCATGTCGTGAATTTGTGGTATATCCATCATAGACTCCACCGCGTGGCACGATATCGCCTGCCTTGAAGTGCATATAACGGGCAGAAATATCATACATATCACGATTATAAAACTTGGTCCAATTGCTCCTTGATACAAAATATCCGCCAATCGGGAAAAACCTGCTTATTTGTTCTGGTGCTTTTCCTTTTTGAGTAATATTGGAATTTGCGGCGAAATCCAGATTTAGAATGAGCAGCGGATCTTTCCAGTTATCGGTATAACCTGATTTTATTGGTTCATCGAGCAGCGAATAGCTGGTTCCGCGAGACAATTTCCCATACCATTTACCTACTATCTTTGATTCGGAATCACCATATACCGGAATATCAGGTCGGATTTGCATCATCCCGTTTGCAGTATTCAATTCGATGGGTTTAACCGCATACAGGAAATATCGGTACTGCTTTTCAACTTTGTCGAGCAAGTTTAAAACGAGATTATCTGAAAGATTGAAAAATTGGTTTTCGAAAATAAAGTTTAACATTCTGTCACATGCATTCGCAATTAAAAATGAATATGTAATCGAATGTTCATCGTGAATGCCATCGTCAAAAATATGATGCAGCTGATCAGAGATTTTAATTTCCATTGATTTTTGGAATGAGAAATCATCCTCTATCTTGAACTGTTTGAACTCCTTAATATGACCAAGAGCCATAAAATATTCCTTGATCTCAAAAAGAAGAGCATGGTTATTGCCCGGAGTATAGTTCTCAGGGCGATCGAGCCACCTTAGATGCGACAAGATAGATTTGAGAGAATAAATCAGTGTCGCCTGATCGATGTTTTTTCTATCGTAAAAACGCTCGGAAAAGGATGACGCTATCCTCCCCAGCCTTAAAGCTCCCGCGCTGGCTTCATCGTAGATATTGGAATAAAACTGAAATCCCGGCACTTCCATAGTTACAGCAGTTGAAAATTTTGTGAGTCGATCAATCATCTGATCGCGTTGATCAATGAAGTAATATTCCTGTGAGCTGTAATCGACAGGGTGTTTTCTCTTTTTCATGTAATAATGAAAAAATGAATTCATCGCCGATTGATAATTTCGAGCAAGAAAAAAATCTTTGGTTGTGCCGAGAAGTGGATCACTGAAGTCGATTTGGCGCAGAAAATATTTATCAGAAAAATTGTTAGTTATAGAATAAATTTTGGTGGGTTTTTCATATTTCTGCGCTTGAAGATTCTGTGTGAAATGACTGATTTTTTTGTAGAGCGGGTTAAATATTGCCCTGGTATATCCGTCACCAACACCATCACCGTTATAATCCACGCCGGAATGAATTAAAAAAGCAATCTCACTGGTTAACGAACTGAAGTTTCCTTCCGTAACCGAGTATATCCCGTCTTTCGCTGAGTCAGAGGGTAATCCAAGGGAAGCAGTACTAACGCTGTAAAGATCGGAACCATCATTATTTATAACCTGAATGACGGAACCGTCACCAATACCATCATTATTTTCGTCGGGACCTGCCCTTAAAATATGGATAATTTCGTCCCTGCCGTCATTATTATAATCATCTGTTATCAGAAATTGTGAGAAGAAATATTCACCAGCTTGTGGATTAGTGATCCCAAACTTTTTTTCTCCGGAGAAGGGATTCAGACAAACAAGATTAAACTCATCCGGTGTTCCATCGCCATCGGCATCTTCCCCACAACGGAATGAAGTAATTATTTGCTCCACACCCGGGAAATCAAAGCTCCCTGTCTCAACCAATGAGGGAAGTTTAGTGAACGGAAGATCAGCAAACTGTTCAAGCTCATATGTGATTTCACTTCCGTTGTAGAAGTCCAGAGTTGTGATAAAAAATGAAGCGTTTTTCTCAAGCATTATTGATAGCAGATCGCGCGGATCAGAACTAAAATTTCCGGTGACGGCGATAAAATTATCAACGTTAGTTTCTTTAAGCGAGGATGGGGTAACATCAGAAATTTGCTCTGAATTACCATCATAAAGATAAATGCTGAGTTCTTTATAAGAAGGGTTGTCGGCAGTTTTCGCCCCGGATATCAAAGCAAGATCATCGTACTGATCACCATTATAATCAAAGTTTATCAACTGAATATTTTGTGAATTATCCAATTCTGTATTTATCACTTCTTTGAATAACTCATTTCCCACCCTGTTAAAAATTGTGATCCGTGGAGAGATAGCTACACTGTTATTGTCATTCTCAATGAAAGTTGTTACGCAAAGTTCTTTGATACCGTCGCCGGTAAAATCAGAAATGTTCAGTAAAACAGGAGGTAGCGATTCATGTATTAAACTCATCCAGGTTTTCTCATACAGGATTTCGCCATCATCACCTTTGTAAACTATCAGGTGCATTTCCACTTCACCCTGAGCGATATTGGAAGAATAGGAAACAGAAGCTATATCATCAAAGCCGTCGCCGTTAAGATCGCCGATTTCAATTTCAGCGGGAAAATATTGTGAGGAGTTATTTTCAAGTGAATAGAGTTGGTTATAAACGCCTTCGGTGGTATCAATTGTTTTTCTGCCGGTCACCCGATGGTTTGAAAAATCGGGATATCCATCCTCGTTTAGATCATAGCCACCCATTCTCAGTTCCAGCAAGGCTGATGTACCGAGTCCTGACTCAAATACTTGTCCGAATAAAATTACCGAACAAATAAAATATATAGTAAAAATAAGTTTCATTCGTTGATGACTCAGAAGGTGCAAGGCGAGTAGAAAGATAACTGGTGAACCTCATATTGTCAATTAAATTAATTTAAAGAGGCTCACCTTTTGTTAGGAACTGAATAAATAATAAATCTAAAAACTAATCCGGTTCACCCTCTTTCGGTGTTTTTGTAGGTATGTTCAACTCTTCCATTTTTCTGTAGAGGGAGGATAAACCGATATTTAGCGCTTTGGCAGCGGTATCTTTATTGTAGTTGTATTTTTTGATTGTTTTGAGGATATGTTCGCGCTCAAAAGATTTCAACGCGTCTTTAAGCGAATCGGGGTATCCAGCTTGTCCGGTACTTCCCTGAACATGCTCGGACAGATCATGGATAGTGATGATATCTTCAATAGTGAAGATGACAGCCCGCTCAATAATATTTTCAAGTTCACGTACACCACCGCGCCACTCGTGTCCCATAAGAGCGCGCATCGCTTCATTGTTCACTCCAAGGAGTTTTCTCCCCATTTCATTACAATATTTTTCAACAAAATGGTTGACCAGTAAAGGTATATCTTCACTTCTTTCACTTAACGCGGGGAGTTTTATCTCAACCACATTAAGTCTGTAATAAAGGTCCTCGCGGAACTCACCCTCCTTGGCTTTCTCGAAGATATTTTGGTTGGTGGCGGCAATAATTCTCACATCCGTTTTTACAGGTTTGGTACCACCTACAGGAATAAATGCTTTATCCTCAAGAGCGCGTAGCAGTTTAACCTGCAGATTTAGAGGCAGGTCGCCTATTTCATCAAGGAATAGAGTTCCACCTTCAGCGACTTTGAACAAACCCTGTTTATCTTCAGTAGCGCCTGTAAAGGAGCCTCTTTTATGCCCAAAAAGTTCGGATTCGATTAAGTTTTCGGAAATAGCGCCACAGTTAACCGGTAAAAAGAGTTCATCTTTTCTTTTACTTTTTGCGTGAATTGCTCGTGCGACAAGCTCTTTACCGGTGCCGCTTTTACCCTGAATCAATACATTACTGTTTGTTGTCGCAACCCGCTCAATAAGGGTGAATATTTTTTTCATTGCCGCGCTTTTACCGATGATTTTATCAAACCCCTCCCCGGTTGAAACACGCTGACGCAGAACTTTATTTTCAAGAGAAAGTTTTTTATAATCGGCAAGTCGTTTAACTCTTAGTACCAAATCATCAAATTCTACCGGTTTGATAAGATAATCGTAAGCACCCTGTCGCAACGCGTCGATTGCTGTCTCAACGGAAGCATATGCCGTCATAATCACAAAAAAGGTATCGGGGGAGACTTTTGCTGTTTCTTTCAATAGCTGGATACCATCCATTCTTGGCATTTTTATATCGGAAATAACAATATCGTAATCGACATTTTTAATTTTGAGCAGCGCCTCTTCACCATCGGCAGCCGAATCACATTCATAACCTTCATCTTCAAGAATCAGTTTAAGTGAATCTCTGATTGCTTTTTCATCGTCAGCTACCAATACTCTATTAATCATTTTATAGAATCCTTACTTTAATCCAGGTTTTCAACTATCGGGAGTTTCACTATAAAAATACTCCCTTTACCGAGTGTACTCTCTACAAGTATATCACCCTTGAAATTTTTAATAATTCCGTAACTTACCGAAAGCCCCAATCCGGTGCCCTTGCCTACATCCTTGGTAGTAAAAAAGGGATCAAAAATGTTTGCCATCGTGCTTTCAGACATTCCGCAACCGTTATCTTCGAGATTTATGAAAACATAATCATTTTTGGTATATGAAGAAACCTTAATATCACCTGTACCGTCAATCGCGTCGAGGGCATTGAGCAAAATATTTACAAAAACCTGCAATATCTGGTCAGGAACCAAATTCAATAACGGAAGTGACGGATTGAGATTTGTCTCGAATCTAACATCTTTTACCCGCTTGTCGTATTTCACAATTCCGAGAGCAGTCTTGATTACATCGGTTATCTGGATAAACATTTTCTCGTGTGAAGGTGGTCGGGAAAAATCGACAAGTTCCCTTACGATTTTGGATATCCGGTCAATGTTTTCTTTAACATTGGTAAGCTGTTCCCGCGTAAAACTTTCATTTGTTTTTCTTTGCAATATTTGAACAATCGCGGATATAGACGCCAAAGGATTACCAATTTCGTGAGCTACTCCGGCAGCGAGCTTTCCGATTACCGCGAGTTTTTCCGACTGGTCAACCTGCTGCTGCAATTTCTTTACTTCTGTAAAATCTTTGATGATCACCGATCTTCCGGTATATTCGCCCGTTCCGCTGGGGAGTTGAAAAACATTAAGCGTAACTGATACGGTTTTACCTTCTTTTGTTGTTCTTTCAGTTTCGGTGAGTTTAATAAACCCGCTATCCCTTACTTCTTTCTGGATATGCTGAAGCTCATCGGTATATTTTGAGCCTGAAGGAAGAAGGAGGGATGAGGGTTTCCCCAATACTTCCTCTTCGGTATAACCAAAAATTTTCTCGGCACCTTTGTTCCATGAAATAAAGTTTTCGTTTCTATCAATCACCAAAATAGCGGCATCGGAAGAATGCAGGATATTACTCAAATATTCCTGATTAACATCAAGTTTTGCCGCGAGTCTGTTTCTGTCACTTTCAAGTTCTTTCATCTGGGCTTCCTGATGAAGAACGCCATAACGCGCGTAAACCTGCTCAATTATTTCATCAATAAAACCGAGAATTATTACGGGATCGTATTTGTGTGAGTGATCTTCCTCCAGGAAATGCAAGATTGAGTATCGCCCGATGCTGAAAAGCTGACTAATCTCAAGCAAATTTGCTTCAACTTTCTGGAACAGATTATAATTGTCAATAAGGTACTGGTCTGCTACTGAATAATCCCCCGATTCAATTACATCTATTATTATATTAATACTACTGTCAGCAAAAGTAAAAGCCTGCGATTCAGTAAATTTATCGGGATAGGATTGAAGGATTTTTTCCTTCCATCCTGTAGTAATTTCTTCAAAATATTTAAGTAAGAGAGCGAGAATTATTTTTTTCATACTAAATAAACACTTTCGCGACATCCAATAGAAGAGACGGGTTTTTCAAAAGAGCAGAACGAAATACCTTTCCCAGAGTGCGCTCATTTTCCGGTATTTTTACCACAGCAGATGCTATGCTGTTGAATTTTTCATCAGAGAAATTGTATATGCCATCCTTAATCCTGTCAAACGTTTCGTGGCGTTTACCGAGTCTGTCATGCCATGCCTTGTCATAAGTTAACAGGTGATCGGGCTTATTCAATTTTATTGTTTCCCCCGCGATTCTGCCGCCGATACTTCCCCCAATCATACCGCTGGCAATGCCTCCTCCCGATAAAGGATTGACCTGACGGGCAGCGTCACCAACAAGAATTATCCCGGGAGCTGAAATTTTATCAAGGGTAACAACAGATGGTACGCCTCCTGCAATTCGTGTAAGAACGGGTGCTTCCGGATAGTTCTTTTCCATAAAATGATCGAGGAATGATTTCGCGCTTCTTTTTCTTCCAATCATACCACTCACACCCAGACCAATATTCGCTGTGTTATCTCCTTTGGGAAATATCCAGAAATAACCCTGGGGCGCGTATTCTTCCCCAAAATAGAAGTAGCAAGTATCCTGCGATACATCAATGTTCGCGGCGGTGATTTGGGTACAACACTCCATATCCCGGAAATCAACATAAGTTTTTAACCCTGCCCACCTGCCAACACGCGATTCAACTCCGTCAGCGGCTACCACAACTTTGGCTCTAACTTCGTGCTGTTCACCTTCGTATTCGTACTTAACACCTTTTACAGCGTCATTTTCTATAATTAAACCATTTACGTATGCACGGGTTAATATTACCGCTCCTTCCGCCGCCGCTGATTTTGCCAGTTCATAATCAAAAATACGTCTCTCCAGAATATAACCCGGCTCCGGCAGAGGTAGATTAACGAGTGTATCATCCGGCGCAACGAATGCAAAATTGTTAATAGTTGAAGCGATAAATTTAGGATCTGATTCAATAAACTCTTCAATACCGGCTTTGCTTACTGCTTCACCGCACCTTACAGGATAGCCAACATCACGGTCTTTTTCGAGCATCAAAACGGAAACACCCTGTCGGGCAGCATATCGGGCAGCCATCGAGCCTGCCGGACCTGCACCCACTACAACAACATCGTAACTATTTTTCATCTTTACCCGCCTTACCGACACCGTTCCGATTAAATTTAATTACTTCAATCGGGCATGCCCAAATACATTTCGAACAATTAGTACAGAGGTCTTCGATAATATTGATTTCAGCTTCTTTCAATTCGATAGCGTCTTCCGGGCAAATTCCGACACAACATCCGCAAAAATCGCATTTATCCGGCAGTATTTCTATCATTAACAAGGGTACTGTCCTTTCTTAAATTTGAGAATTGTAAAATAAATAAAGCGTAGTATAATTAAAAGACATAAATAGGTAATTGAATAAAAAGAGTAGTTATCAGATTGATATATGGGGTGAGTATAGTAAATAAAAATGTATATAAACGCAAAAATATAAGATTAATCTTAAGTATTTAATTTTGAATAACTAATAAATACCGAAATTGCTTGCTTACTGGAACAATTTAGTTTATATTTCTCACAGCCTTTAATGGCTAATGTTATAATTAGTATTAATTGATCAGCAACAAAAGAATTTTTACAAGTTTTACCTTGGAATTTTTTTGCTCTGTTCAATTTGTTTTAAAAATATTTACTAGGAGTATCTGTTACATGGCAGAGCGAAAACAAGGAACCGTAAAATGGTTCGATAGTGCCAAAGGGTACGGCTTTATCCGTCAGAATGATGGCGAAGATGTGTTTGTTCACTACCAGTCAATTCTTGGCGATGGTTTCAAAAAACTTGAAGAAGGTCAGAAAGTTGAATTTGAAATCGGTGAAGGTCAAAAAGGTCCTCAAGCAAAAGATGTAGAAATTGTTGCTTAATCCGTGACATAAGTTTTTTGCACTATAAAAGAGCCTCATTATTTGAGGCTCTTTTTTTTGTTTAAATCGTTTAAACCTCACTTCCCCTTTGTTTGTCTTATTAGTAATCAATCGATAAAACAGCAAGGGGACAACATGAAAAAGTACGGTGTAATTATCGGACTTTTATTTTTGCAATCATCTGTATGCGCGCAAAATAATTATCCGGTAGTCGATACACGTCAGACCGTCTGTTTCGATTCCACATCCGAAATTTCCGTTCCCGCTCCCGGAGAAAGATTTTACGGGCAGGACGCTCAATTCACCGGAAACCAACCTTCTTACTCGGAAAATGAAACCGGGATCATAACCGATAATGTAACGGGTTTAATGTGGCAGAAAGACCTGCTCGACCTCAAATACACCTACGATGATATGTTTTCAGTCGCGGACACTTTCTCACTTGGCGGGTATGATGATTGGCGAATTCCGACGATAAAAGAACTTTACAGCCTTATCCTTTTTGATGGCAAGACCGGAATGTCAGCTGCTGAGTCGATCCCGTATCTCGATACAGATTATTTCGAATTCCGTTTTGGTGATGAATACAATTCATCCGACAGATTTATCGATGCCCAATATGCAACAACATCCGTATATGTATCAACAACAATGAATAATGAACCGACCGTATTTGGTGTGAACTTTGCCGATGGCAGGATTAAGGGGTACCCTCAATCGAAAGAATTTGAAATTAAACTTGTTCGTGGCAACGTAAATTATGGCATGAATAATTTTGTTGACAACGGCAACGGCACGATAACAGATTTGGCAACTTCGCTGATGTGGGATCAGCATGGAACGACGGAGGGTAAGTCCTGGGAGGAAGCATTAGCTTGGGTGCAGGAGTTGAACTCAAACAGCTATCTTGGGTATAACGATTGGCGATTACCTAACGCGAAAGAATTACAAAGTTTGCTCGATTATTCAGTTTCACCAATAACCGATGGTGTTCCCGCGATAAACAGTCTGTTCAATATTCCTCAAATAACTGTCGAGGATGGGACTTCAGATTACCCATTTTACTGGACAAGCACTACCCATGAGGATGGACCCACCGCCCAGAAAGCAGTTTATATATGCTTTGGAACGGCATACGGTTTTATGGAAATGCCGCCAATGTCAGGCAATTACACATTTATGGATGTTCATGGTGCAGGCGCACAGAGAAGCGATCCCAAAACAGGTGACCCGGATGATTACCCCAACGGGTTTGGTCCTCAGGGTGATGTTATCAGAATATATAATTATGCGCGCGCAGTAAGAGATTATGATACCCAAACCGGAGTAAATGATACAGAGGAGGATCAGCTTGCACCGGACAACTATTCTTTGGGCCAAAACTACCCTAATCCGTTTAACCCTTCAACGACTATAAGCTTTTCACTTTCGGCTGATAGTGATGTGAACTTGAGACTTTATGATACTCTCGGTAGAGAGGTAGAAGAATTTGTCTCTTCCCATTTTGCGGCGGGAACTCATATGGTAACATTTAACGCCAGAGGTTTGAGCTCGGGTATTTACATCTACCAAATAAACGCGCAAGGTGTGGACGGAAGCAATTTCGTTGACACAAGGAAAATGATGTTGATGAAATAAAATGATGTATCATACAAAGTACCGAGTGAATAGACGCAAAACGCAGATGCATCCTGAATGCCACCTATCCTTCAGCATTAAAAGGAAGCGGAAATAGCTGTAAGAATAAGGTGAGTGTTTTTGACAAATTTTCCTTTTTAAAAATGAATCATTGAATCAGGTATAAAATAAATTGTTTCAACAACTGGAAGGAGTTAAATGAAAAGTATCACTGTTCTAATTTTATTATTACTATTTGCTGCCCAATCGTTATATGGGCAAGATTTCTACGATATCGAAAATATTAATACTATCGAAATAACATTCTCTGAATCAAATTGGGATCAGATTCTTGATAATTTATATGCCGCAGGTGACGAAGATCGGCTTGTTGGATCTGCATTGATCAATGGAGAACAATACGACAGTGTAGGTGTAAGGTACAAGGGAAACAGTACCTATAACCCGAATCAAACGAAAAATCCGTTAAACATTAAGCTTGATCACATAATTGATGATCAAAAACTTGATGGATACGGTACGTTAAAGTTGGCAAATGTTTACAAGGATCCAAGTTTTGTTCGTGAGGTATTGAGTTACGAAATAGCACGCAAGTATATGCCCGCAAGCAAAGCAAATTATATAAAAGTAAGTATCAATGGCACATATTTGGGGCTTTATACAAGTGTCCAGTCGGTTGACAAGTTTTTTATGGCAAATAATTTTTACAGCAATGATTTCCCTCGTTTTAAAGGGGAACTCACAAATGATTCCCCCCAGAATCAGGTTACGGTGTGGGGTTATCTGGGAGATGATTCCACAAGCTATTATGATTATTATGAATTGAAGTCAGATTATGGTTGGGCAGAGTTAATTGAATTTTTAGATGTTCTTAATAATAATTCCGCCACAGTAGAGGAAGTTCTTGATGTTGACAGACATCTCTGGATGTTGGCATTTGATAACCTATTGGTTAATCTTGATTCACCAATTAATTTCGGGCATAATTATTATTTATACAGGGACGGAACTGAAAGATTTAATCCGATAATCTGGGATCTGAATGAAAGTTTTGGTGGATTTAGTATGTTATTGTCAGGTCCACCATTGAATACAACGCAGTTGCAACAGTTAAGTCCGCTGCTGCACCTTACACACTCCGATTACCCTATAATTAATAAAATTCTCTCTAACCCGACTTTTGAGAAAATATATATTGCCCATATGAAAACAATATTGGAAGAAAATTTTTCAAACGGAGCCTACGAATCGAGAGCGCTCGAAATACAGGATATCATCGATTCGGAAGTACAAGCGGATCCGTATAAATTCTATACATATAATGATTTCATAAATAATCTTAATAGTTCGGTAGGATTTGGACCTCAGTCAGTAGTTGGAATCACTCAACTAATGGATGCAAGGGCAAATTACCTGAATAATCTGGCATCTTTTCAGAGTAGTGCACCGGAAATAAGTAACATCTCAACTACTCCCGCAGCAGCAACTGCCAATAGTGATGTCTGGATTACTGCTCAAGCAAATAACGCTACGACAGTAAAGTTGGCTTATCGGTTCATAACCACAGCAAAATTTCAAAAGATTGATATGTTTGATGACGGGAACCACAATGACGGCGCAGCAGGTGATGGCATTTATGGAACTCTCGTTGCTCTCGGCTCAACAGATATGCAGTATTATATTTATGCGGAAAATGATGACGCAGTTAAATTTTCTCCTGAACGGGCTGAATACGAATTTTATAATATAGCCGTAAATAATCAAATAGTAATTAACGAATTTATGGCAGATAATGACAATATTGTTCAGGATCCTGAAGGTGAATTCGACGATTGGATTGAATTATACAATAATTCTGACACACCGGTTTCGCTAAATGGTTATTATTTGACAGATGAAAGTGATGAACTCACACAGTGGGTTTTTCCGGACGTTTCAATTGGTGCCCAGTCATATTTGATTATCTGGGCAGATGATGACGAAGATCAGGAAGGTCTGCATGCCAACTTTAAATTATCAGCCTCCGGGGAAGAAATATTATTGGTCGCTCCTGATACAACAATTGTTGATCAAGTAAGTTTTGGTGCTCAGGAAACGGATATAAGTATGGGCAGATTTCCAAATGGAACCGGTCCATTTGAGATGATGACGCCAACGTTTGGATTAGAAAATCAAATATCCGGTAATTTGAATAGTGAAATTATTGTAGATGAGGGATGGAATATTCTCTCTATGCCGGTACACGCAGATGATATGATGGTATCAAGTGTATTTCCTGATGCTGCTTCACCAGCATATGCTTTCGACGGTGGTTACGTAACCGCTGACGAATTTATGATGGGCGAAGGTTACTGGTTGAAATTTGATGAAGCCGGTTCACATGAAATGATGGGGCAGGCTGTATCAATGGCAGTTGGTGTTGATCAGGGTTGGAACATAGTTGGTCCTTTCGATCAGCCTGTAACTACTTCGGAAATTACATCAAATCCGGCAGGAATTCTTGCTTCTGTCTTTTATGGATTTGATAATGGTTATTCAATTGCTGAAGAACTAACCCCTGGTAAAGGATACTGGATTAAAACTTCAACATCAGGTTTAATAATGTTACCAATGCCCGTAGTTGGTAAAAAAGGTGAAGAAGTTAACTCACCAAACGCAGACGCGCTATACACAATCAGTGTTGCTACTGCCGATGGTGCCGCAGGTTCATACGGACTTATGCTTGGTATCGATCCTGCCGCTACTGATGGTATCGACAGTGACCTTGGTGAAACAGAACTCCCTCCATTACCTCCTGCAGGTGTATATGACGCTCGTATGATACTTCCTGACGGTACAACAGGTTCTCCCGCTGACTACCGCACAGGTGATAACAACTATACGGGTCAGGTTACCTACACACTCAAGTATCAGCTTGGTGACGGTGGTGCATCAATGACCCTTGATGTTGATATCCCTGAAATACCGGGTACAGTAACAATGACAGTACAGGACCCATTTGGTGGAGTACTTGTAAATGAAGTTGTAAACGAAGGTGGTGGTCAGGTAGTGGTAACAAATACATCACTGACAGAACTAAAACTTATCGTTGACTACAACGCGCCTATCCCTGTAGAGCTATCCTCATTCGCTGCTAACGTTGTGGGTGAAACAATTCAGTTGGCGTGGGAAACAGCCACAGAGACCAACAACAAGGGATTTGAGGTAGAAAGAAGTGAAGACAACGCTAAATTCACAAAAGTGGGCTACATAGATGGTAACGGAACGACAAGTGAAAAACAGAGCTACACATTCACAGACCATCATGCGGTATCAGGTACATACTACTACAGATTACGTCAGGTTGACTTTGATGGAACATCAAGCTACAGTGACGCTGTAGAGGTAGATTTTGTACCAACAGAATACAGTCTGGGTCAGAACTATCCAAACCCGTTTAACCCGAGTACAAGGATCAAGTTTGCAGTGCCTGTAGATAGTAAGGTAACAGTGACCTTGTACAATATGTTGGGACAGAAGGTACAGGATATAGTATCACAGAACTATAGTGTTGGTTTACATGAAGTTGATTTCAACGCGAGTGAGCTGTCAAGTGGTATGTACATCTACTCAATCACAGCGCAGGGAGTTGACGGAAGTAATTTCGTTGACACCAAAAAAATGATGTTGATGAAATAATATAGTGCTGAGTACGAAGTACTGAGTGCATAGTGGTAGAGACGGCATTAGGTTGGTGAGGCGGTCCCTGAGGCACTCGAAGGGCTCGAACCCCCGTCCGCTTCAGGAAAAATATAAATATTTTCACCGGGGATGGTCGCTGACCATCCCTTTTTATTTTTAAAGGTTTTACTCTACCTCACCCTTATTCGCCGCGGCGAACCCTCCCGTGCCAGAGGCAGGCGGGCTTAACAAAGGAGGGGAACAAAAATGTAAGTTTTTTTGATCCCCTACTCCTGATGTCAGGAGAAGGGGTAAGGGGTTGAGGTTCGTTTTAAAACTGGAGACACCTGCCACAATGGATTGCTCATCTATACATCGCAGCACTTAGCAGGATTTGTCCGGTACTATTTCATCAATATCATTTTTTTGCTGCTGTTAAAATTTTCAGAGACTACCCGATAGAGATATACACCGCTGCTAACTTTGTTACCGTAATTATCTGTACCGTTCCAGGTGAAGTTGTATCGACCGGCGTTTTTATACCCCGAAAACAAATCCGCAACTTCCTGTCCGAGCATATTATAAATCTTAAGAGATACGTTACCACCTTCTTTCAAGGATACATTTATTTGTGTACTCGGATTAAAAGGATTCGGATAATTTTGATCCAGTTTGTAATCTTTAACTTCAGCAGGTTCTTCATCTTCAGTTGAAAGAATTATTTGACCGGGACCCGGGATATTAACATCTGTATAAATGTGAAATTCACCCGGAGCAAGATTAATAACATCCGTTACATTTGAAACGTTGATACTGTCACCGGAAAAGTAATCGTACCACCAGCCTGTACTTTGGAATTGTGGTATTACATCCGCATTTACCACATCAAAGTTACCAATAACAGTCACATTCATTTCAGAGTGATTAAGATTTATTCTTTTAGCTTTGTTACCCACAGCAAGAATAAAATCGTCAGTTCGGAATACATCATAAGTTTTTTTAAGTTTTGTTAATTCACTGATAACCTGATATACGGCATAACGATTTTCTTCTTCCATATATTCCCATTTTGGCGGTTTGGGTGTTAATCTGTCATTGCCTGTACCTGATGGCCAGTTAATTGACAAATCAAAACCAAGTTCGCCAAACTGCCACAACATTTTCGGACCCGGGATTGTGTAGAAAAACGCAGATGCCAGTTTTACACGATCCAGCGCGGTACTTAGGTTTTTTACATCATAACCGCCACTTGAGTTGCCATATTCAAGGTTCTTGAACATCATACGTTCTTCATCATGACTTTCCATATATGCCACTCTGTGAGGATCGTTCCAGCCAAGAGATTTATAAGAGGTGCCATTAAAGTTGCTTGAATAACCCATCGCTGCTTCCAGATACTCATGGTTCATGTTACCCCAAAGCATCATACCATAATTGGCGAGTTCTTTCTCTTCGCTGTTGTCTGCAAAATGCTCCAGAATAAGATAAGCATCAGGGTCAACCGCCCAGAGTTTATCCGCGTAATCTTTCCAGATAGCGATGCGGGATGCGTCGTATTGTCCCCATAATCCAACATCATTACCTGAATTTACCTGTGTGAAGCCTTTTGATAAATCCATCCTGTAACCGTCAACGTTAAATTCTTCTATCCAGTATTCCATCACATTGTAAACAAACTGCTTTGTAAGCTCGCTTTCATGGTTCATGTCGTAGCCAACGTTGAATGGATGTCGCGCTACCGTGTTAAACCACGGATTATCTGATGTAGGATTTCCGTAATTACCCTGATTGAACAATCTCACCATCGGTGATTTACCAAACTGATGATTGAAAACCATATCAAGAATTACCGCCATACCACGTTTATGACATTCATCAACAAGTTTTTTCAAATCTTCCGCAGGACCGTAATATTTGTCAACCGCAAAGTAGAATATAGGGTTGTAACCCCAGCTGTTGTTACCTTCAAATTCGTTAACAGGCATAAGTTCTATTGCGTTAACGCCGAGTGTTTCGAGGTAGCTTAATGTATCAATGAGTGTCGCGAAATCATGTTCCGCAAAAAAATCGCGAAGTAATAATTCATAAACTACCAAATCAGTTTTGGCTGGTCTTACGTAGTCTGTTGCTTCCCACTGATATGATTCTCTTCCTGTTTCAAGAATCGACACAATCTCTTCTGTTTTACCAAGTGGATATTGTTTAAGATTTGGATAAGTAGAGGGTTCAATCCATTTATCTTCATCGGGGTCGAGTGTTTTATGTGTGTAGGGATCACCAATTCTTAATTCGCCATCAACTAGAAACTGATAAGCATACTCTTCCCCTGGCTGCAGACCGGAAATATCTACCCACCATCTGTTTCCATCGGCTGTTTTTTTCATGTAAAAATTGTAATCAGCTTCCCAATCGTTAAAGTCACCAATCACATAGACAAAATCTTTATCAGGTGCTGTAAATACGAGTGACACGTTGTTATCATCCCAATAGTTAACGCCTTCCTTGTAGTTGGCGGGATAATCTTCAACAACTACATCCTTGTTTACGATATAGTAAAAAGAATCGGCTGAGAATGCACCCTGCGCATTGTAAGCAACAACTTTCACGATTCCTTTTTCTTCCTGTGTAACGGTCAGATTATAATCGAGAGAAGTTCCTGTAAAACCTTCCAGACGATTTTCATTCAGTAACAGGACAAGTGAGTCAGTTCCTTCGGCTGAAGTTGCCTGAATATTTATCACATCATTTAACTCTGCGAAATAAGGCTGCAATGTTGGGGAGGTTATATTCACACCCTGATATAACGGAAGGAATATATCGCCGCCATCGGCTGTTTTCGCTTCGAGATAACCGCCACCAACCTGCGATTCACTTCTGAAAACAAAAGAGAGGTCGGTAATTAGATCACTTGCGGTAATAGGTTTATCTGTGGGAGCGTTTAGATAATATTGTAGTACTGAAGGAGTAATAACCAATTCGTATAAATCGGTACCGACTCTGGTCATTTTATATCTATCGTCATTATTACCCCATGATGGCGCGGCGTACCAGTCGCTTGGTGCTGTACTGCTTTCAAGCAGAACACCCGTGTGCGCGTAAACTGTTCCGCTGAAACCCATAAGTCCCTGGTTACCCAATGTCGCGTCAAAAGTAACGACGACACTATCATCAGGCGTAAAATAAAACGGTGTCGAGGTAACGAGTTGGGCGCTGAGTGTAACAACGGTTAGTAAAAAAGCGGCTAAAAACTTTTTCATCCAATATCCAATTATTTGTTTGTAATAAACTAAAGCAATTTAATATAAAAAAGTGTGGAGAGAGTAAAAACCCAAAAAGGATACTCAACAGGAAATGAGGGACGAACGTCAGTTATATAACTTCCAATTAAATCCGATCCTGAAGCCCCGGGAGTACATCGGGTAATATGGGAGAACATAGTGGTTTTCGTCGAGGATATTTTCAAATGCAAAATAGACAATAGCTGCTCGTTGTAATTCGGCGATCACAACAAAGTCAATGTTCAATCCGCTGCTGATCGGAGTTTGATTTAACAGTTTCGGATTTCCGCTATTGTCAGGTAGAGAGTGGTAAATTCTCTCATTATAGCGATAATCGTAGAGTGAATATAACTGTTCCGAATTATAACGTAGGTTAAACCCGGTTTTTATATTCAGATTGTTGTTGAAATGCACATTACGGTAATATAAACCCCCGGTGAAAGTTAATTCCGGCAGGAATTTATCCTGTGAATTATATTCAGTGAAATTATAAGACGGATTCAGGAACAACTCAATAAATTTCCAACGTACTTTTGAGTAAAAACTAACACCAATTCTGAAATAATCCACTTCTTTATAACCGGATAGCAGATAGTAAGAAGATGTATCGGTAAATCCGTTACTGTAAGGTATCGAGTAATTATCTTTGCTTATTGTGTAACCTGATAACCGCGTTTGTATGTTATTAGATTTGAACGAAACAGCAATTTCGTTTATAATGTTTCTTACCGGTTTTTCTTCAGAACTTAGGCTGTTTACCATAAATGGCTGAGCCTGCTCATTATATGAGGTAGCGGCTGATATTTTGAAATTCTTTAACGGAGAGATGGTTGCAATAAGTCCGGAGCCGTTTGTGTTGTATTTTCGGTAGCGCCCCAGTTTGGCAAAAAGATTTACATTCACAAACTCGAACGGCTCAAAAAGAGCGTCAGCCGAAAGAAAATAGTTATCGCTGACCACATTCGGATACTCCTCCGCTTCAATCGTTTCATTTCTGTATGAGGCAATCAGATCAAGCTTCACAATGTTTGTAGTGAGTTTTTGGCGTAAAGTTACCGAATAGGATTTGTCACCATTATCCTCAACCACTCTTGGGAATTCGCTGCTTAAGCCACGTTCATTCTGCCTGAATTTAATTTTATTGTACGAATAATCAACATCGAGTTGTGTATAGAAGAGCCCAAGAAATCGCGCAATCGACCTGAAATGATATTTTTCCCCTTCATATTTTACGTATCTCGTTGAAATAGACTGGTACGGAAATACCACTTCCGCGGCTCTCGGATTAAATATCACTTCCTCGTAATCCTGGGGCAGGTACAACGCCTCGATTTGCTCAATATCTATACCGCCGTTCAATTCCGATTTAGTGTTATAAAAATTGTAAGAGGCAAAAAGATTAAGATTATTGCTATAAACGTATTTCAGATTAGCGGATGCAGTCCATCCTCCCGCATCACTATTTTCGTAACGCTGCCCCGATTGAACATTCGAAAAACTGAATCCGCCCGATAGTCTGCCGGTGATAACACGCGCGAAATGACCATTCACCAAACCTTCGTCATCAGGTCCCTGCAAATATCTCACCCTTGTGAAAGGTTCGCTTCTCAATGTATCTTCCTTCACAAAGTTCAGATAAACAGGGTTTCCCTCAATGTTGTAGATAAATCCTTTTGTAATTGAAGGTATTTCGATGGCTTTTATATTTTCGTAATCAAAATTGTTAAAGTTAAACGTGTTGGTAAGTCGGTTGTTGATATTGTCGCCATCCATCGCGGCAGTAATTTCCTGGTAACCTAGTCCGTTGAAATATACTTCACCTGTATGCCCTGACAGACCCGGATTTTCGTAAAATCCTCCCGGTAGAAAATTACTCAAATCACCAAAAGACCTGTAATCTTCGTAATTAAGTTCTTTTTTGCTAATGGAAAAAAATGAAGCTGATGAGCCTAATATTCCTGAATAGACAATTGGTTTAAGTGTATCGACTATTACATTTGAAAGTGAGTCGGGTATCCCAAGTAGAGAGTCAGCCTGAACAGAATTACTATCAGTAAAGGTTGAATCTGTTTTCACGGTAACAGAATCAGCCAATTGATCACCAAAAGGATCAGAAATCTGAGCTGTAGCAATTCCGTAACTTAAAACAAGAGATATAATTATAAATTTGAGATGCAAACTTATTCCCGAAAGTCTATATGCTAGTTCTAAAAAGAGAATTTAAAAATGTTTCAGCAGGTAACCTATTTAGTCAAATCTCTTCAGTCCGTCAAGCAATCCCAAATCCATTCATGGAAATGTAGATGATGCAACATTGTCATGCCCAACCTGATTGGGCATCTCAATATCGCAATAATCTCTGGCTTGAAATGACTGAATAATTATTTGTCTTAACCTACACTCTGAATTAATGCTTACTATTTATTAAATTTACAAACAAATATAACTGATTGAATAATATAAGAGAAATATATATGCAAAAAATTAAACTCGCTGGTCTTTTGCTTTTACTCTTTCTGGTTGTCGGATGTGAAAGATCAGTTGATGAGAAAGAGCTGATCTCCTTCACCGGCTCAACTATGGGTACAACCTATTCAGTTAAATTTACGGTTAACACAGATTTGAGCTTCAACACTTCATTCGTCAAAGGTAATGTAGATTCAGTGCTTGCAGAAGTTAATCGCCAGATGTCAACTTACATTCCAGATAGTGAAATAAGCACGTTCAATTCCAGCAGAGATACCGGATGGTTTAACATTTCAGCAGATTTTGCCAGAGTCCTGACCGCGGCAAATGAGGTATCGAAACAATCAGGTGGCGCGTTTGATATTACTGTGAGCCCATTGATAAATCTGTGGGGGTTCGGACCACAGATTCATGAAAACGAGATCCCTTCTGATGCGGATATTCTCGAATCCAAAAAATTTGTGGGGTACTGGAATTTAGAAGTGGATACAGTAAATAACAGAATTAAAAAATCAATTCCCGAACTGACAATTGATCTCTCGGCTATCGCGAAAGGTTACGGTGTCGATAAAGTAGCTGAATATCTCGAAGATAGAGGTTTCAAAAATTATATGGTTGAAATTGGCGGAGAGGTTAGAACGAAAGGTCATCCTGCCACAGCTTCGGAATGGAAAATCGGGATTTCAACTCCCGACAATAACTTCGGAATCCAAAGCGTATTGCATCTGAACGATATATCTGTCGCTACCTCCGGTGATTACAGAAACTACTTCGAGAAAGATGGTGTGAGATATTCGCACACAATCGACCCGAACACCGGAAAGCCGATCACACATAATCTTGCTTCCGTAAGTGTTATTCATCCTTCTTGCATGTACGCAGACGCATACGCAACCGCTATGAGCGTTATGGGCGCAGATAAAGCTATGGAATTCGCGGAAAAAAGCAGACTTGATATTTACCTTCTCAAAAAAGAAGCAGAGGAGTTTGTTGAAGGTCAAACCAGAGGTATGGATAAATACCTTGTGATTTATGAAAACGGAGAAGAAAAAAAGTGAGAAAATATTCTGTAATAGTTTTTGATTTGGGCAACGTGCTGATACCTTTCGATCACGGCATTATTGTGAACAAGTTAAATGATATCGAAGCAGGACTTGGAACAAATTTTTACAATCTTTACAAAGAGAACTATGATGTTCACCAAAAATATGAACGATGGGAATTAAACGAATCGGAGTTTCTGGCTTATATGATGGAATGGACCAAACACAAAGTTACACCGGAAGAATTCTGCCATATTTTCTCTGATATATTTGTAGTGAATGAAGATGTAGCCGCTCTTTTGCCGAAACTGAAAGAAAAGTACAAGCTGATTCTTCTCTCAAATACTAATTATATTCATCAAAAATACGGATGGGAGAATTACGAATTCCTGAATCATTTTGATAAACTTGTATTATCGCATGAGGTTGGAGCCATAAAACCCGAACCGGATATCTATCGAGCGGTTCAGATTTTTTCCGGAATGCCCCCTGAAGAACATATATTTATTGATGATGTTGCGGATTATGTTCAGGGCGCAAAAGATATGGGTTGGGACGCTGTTCAATTCACAGGGTATGATAAATTGGTAGCTGACTTTAAGGAAAGAAACATATTGTAAAAAACCCGAAGCATTTTACTTCGGGTTTACAATTATCATCGTATTTCTAATCATGAAACAACGTTAATTCAATAAATTTCTTGTACCAGCTTGAATTTGATTAACTTTAAATTAATCTATCAAGTTTTGCAACGCGTTTGTGAGCCTATATAAATCCTCTGCAGATCTGGCGATTTGATTCACGCCTTCGGCGCTCTGTTGAGATACACTATTAATCATTTCAACGCTTTTGCTTATCTCCTCAATGGAAGATGATTGCTCTTCACTGGCAGTAGCGATCTGTACAATCATATCATCCACCTTTTGAGATGAAGTAACAATTGCTTTTAGAGCATTGCCAGCTTAACCGGCAGAATTTTTTCCTGTTTAACTATTAACCATTATTTCTTCATCCAATACACACAAATTCTAATCGAAAAAATTAGTCCGAAATTTAGCTATATAGAATAGAATGACCCTGTTAAGGTAAATCGTTACATTTAATCTGTGTGGCATTTTAGTTATATTGGGTTTTATTTTTACAGGATATGAAGTTGAAAAAACCGGAATTACTCGCTCCGGCGGGAAATAAAACAAACCTTATTGCGGCTATAAAAAACGGTGCCGATGCAGTCTATTTTGGTGTGGAAAACCTTAATATGCGAGCCGCGGCAAAAAACTTTAACACAGATGAACTTCCCGAGCTTGTGGCTTATTGCAAGGAACATGAGGTTGATACTCATCTGACCATGAATACCATTGTTTATGAAAACGAGCTCGATGAAATAGATAAAATACTTACAGCCGCTAAAGCTGCCGGGATTGATATGATAATCTGCTGGGATATGGCTGTGATTCAGAGAGTAAGGGAATATGAAATTCCGTTTTGCATCAGTACTCAGGCATCCATCTCTAACAGCGCGGCGGCACAGTTCTACAAAGACCTTGGCGCGAAAAGAATTGTTCTTGCCCGTGAGTGCACGCTTGATCAAATCAAGGAAATTAAAAGTAAAGTTGATATTGAAATTGAAGCTTTCGTTCATGGTGCTATGTGCGTTGCTATTAGCGGCAGATGTTTTATGAGTCATGAAGTCTTTAATCGTTCTGCTAACAGGGGTGATTGTCTCCAGCCCTGCAGGAGGGAATTCAAAATTTACGATACCCACAACGAAGCTGAATATCTGCTCGGCGAAGATTATGTATTATCTCCTAAAGACCTTTACGCAATGCCCTTCATCGATCAACTGATAGAAGCGGGAATAGATTCTTTCAAAATTGAAGGAAGGAAAAGGAGTCCGGAATATATCTCAAAAGTAATTCGCTCCTACCGCGAAGCGATTGATCTCTATTTCATAAATGAACTTACAGATGAGAAAAAGGCGGGTTACGAGGAAGAACTTAAAAAAGTATATAACCGCGGATTTTCACCCGGGTTTTATTTCAACACCCAAAATGAAGACCAATACGCGGGGATATATGGCTCAAAAGCAACTACCCGAAAAACATATGCCGGCAAAGTGATAAATTTCTTCAAACAGTCCTCTATCGCCCATGTAAAACTTGAAGCAGCCGGAATCACAAAAGAGGATGAATTATACATTATCGGGAACGCTACCGGTATCATAGAACTGAAGCTGTCTGATCTCTTTGTCAACGATGTTAGAGGTAACTCTGCTAATAAAGGTGACGAAATTACTTTCCCGGTACCTGATCGTGTTAGACCGGGAGATAAACTTTATAAAGTTGTTCAGGCGGAACAAAATGAAAAGTAAAATATTTTTTCTGATAATTCTCGCAGGTTTTTTAATGGCGCAACCTAATGAAAATTTCACACCTGATTGGGCACGAAAGGCGATTTGGTACCAGATTTTCCCTGAAAGATTCAGGAATGGAGACAATAACAATAATCCAGTGCTTGCCGATATTAAAAACTCTTATCCACACGATAATGAATCCCCCTGGCAGGTACATCCGTGGAATTCCGACTGGTACAAACTTCAGCCATTGGAAAAAGAGACCGGAAAGGATATCTGGTTTAATCTTCAGCGCCGACGTTACGGTGGCGACCTTCAGGGAATTATAGATAAACTGGATTATATTCAGGAACTTGGTGTTACCGCTTTATATCTCAATCCGGTATTTCAGTCTCCTTCTCTCCACAAATATGATGGCGCGACTTATCATCATGTTGATCCTAACTTCGGACCTGATCCTGAAGGTGATAAAAAACTTATCGCAAAAGAGAAGCTGAACGACCCGTCAACATGGGTTTGGACCTCAGCGGATAAACTGTTTCTGCATCTTGTCAAAGAAATTCACAAACGTGATATGCGTATTATCATTGATGGTGTGTTTAACCATATGGGGCTTAATTCACCTGCCTTTATTGATGTGCAGAAAAACCAGGAAAAATCGGAATACGCGGACTGGTTCAAAATTATTTCTTTTAAGACCGATACAACTGAGTTTGAATACAGCGGCTGGTATGGTGTTCGCGAACTTCCTGAGCTTAACCAGGATGAAAACGGTATTACCGAAAAGCCGAAAAAATACATATTCGATATTACCAAACGTTGGATGGACCCGAACGGTGACGGTTCACTTGAGGATGGAATTGACGGCTGGCGCCTGGATGTAGCGTTTATGGTCAAACATAATTTCTGGAAGGATTGGCGTACGCAAGTAAAAAACGTTAACCCTGAAGCGTATATCACAGCTGAAATAATCGAAACCGTGGATTACAACAAACCTTACCTTGAAGGTGATGAGTTCGACGCGGTAATGAATTATAATTTTGCCTTTGCTTCGGAAGAATTTTTTATCAACAAGGGTGATAAAACTATTACCGCAAAAGAATTTGATAAAAAATTGCGCGATTTAAGAAACGCGTATCCCGAATGTGTAGCGTACGTTCAGCAAAACCTGTACGACAGTCATGATACTAACAGACTCCTCTCACACATTAAAAATCCGGATGTTGGGCGTTATCGCGATTGGGGGAATTATTATAATCAATCACGAGGAACTAATCCGGAATACAATACTACAGCACCCGGAGAAAGAGAATTTCAGATTCAAAAGCTGATGGTACTTTTTCAAATGGCTTACCTCGGCGCGCCTATGGTTTATTACGGTGACGAGATAGGGATGTGGGGAGCGAACGATCCTTGCTGCCGGAAACCGATGATCTGGGATGATATCACATATGAAGATGAGATTTACAATCCTGATCAGACTACACACACTCCCGACGAGGTAAAACAGAACCCGGAAATATTCAACTGGTATAAAAAGCTGATATCTATCAGAAAAGATAATTTACCATTACAGCTTGGTGATTTTAATACAATTTATGCTGAAGAGGATGGAATTTACATCTTTACGCGAACATATCAAGGTGAAACAATTCTTGTTGCCATCAACAATAATGATGATGAAAAAGAAATAACCAACAATATTTTTACCGGAAAGATGAAAGATTTGATTTTGGGTGAAAAGATAGTTTTTGAAGGTTCGCTAAATATTCCCGCGAAATCGGGAAAAATATTCGCGTTGTAGAAAATATGAAAAAAGTACTCTTTCTTTCGTTTTACTGGCCGCCTTCGGGTAAAGCGTCGATTCACTGGCCGATAAAGATGATCAAATATCTCCCTGAATTTGGCTGGGAACCATCTGTGCTTACTGTCAAGGAGGATACATTCTCTGCCCCTGATGAGAGTTTGTTCAAGGATATAAATCCCGGACTCAATGTTTACAAAACCGGGTTTTGGGATCCTTTCGTTATTTACAAAAAGCTGCTTGGTAAATCGAAAGATAGTTCACTTTCCGCATCCGAAGCAATGAGCACCGAAAACAAAGGACTGATGCACCGCCTGTCGCTTTGGGTCAGACTCAATTTATTCATCCCTGACGCGCGTGTTGGTTGGATAACTCCCGGCTTTCGTGACGCTAAAAAACTCCTGAAAAACGAAAAGTTTGATCTAATTATCAGTAACGGTCCACCTCACTCGACACACCTGCTCGCGCTAAAATTAAAGGAATATTTTAACATCCCGCTTGTATCCGTGTTCATCGATCCATGGGTTGACATCTCCTATTATAAAGGTCTGAAAAGAAGTAAAAGAGTACTAAAAAAAGATAACGCGCTTGAGAAAAAAGTGATTGAAAACTCCGATGAACTTGTTTTTGTCACCGAAGGATTAATTGAATATTTCGAAAATAAATATCCATCTATAAAAGGAAAAACCAATCTGCTGCATTGGGGTTACAATGAAGAAAATTTTGAGGATGTCGCCGACTTCAAAAAAGAAAATCGCGATTACAAAATCCTGCTCCATGCAGGGAATATATTCGATCATCAAAACCCTAAAAAACTATGGGGAACTCTCCGTCGAGAAATAGATAACGGTACAAAACTGATAATCAGGTTTATCGGAACTGTAAGTCCGGGTGTAAGGAAATCTGTTACGGAAAACGGTCTCGATGAAGTTACAGAGTACAAAGGATTCCTGCCCTACAACGATATGCTCAGGGAAATGTTAAACGCCGATTATCTGCTCGTTTGCGCTACCGAACCCCGACACGTACCGGGTAAGCTCTTTGAATATATGCGTACAGGCAACAGAGTACTGGCGTTTGGAGATGATAACCGCGAGGTAAAAAAAATACTTACTGAATCTGGCGCAGGCAACTTGTACAGTTATAATTCCGATGCCGCCGGATTTTTTGGTGAAATCGGGTCGGTAACTCCCAACATGGATGCAATCACGCAGTATGACCGCAAGGTAATCGCAGAGAAGTTGGGGGGAATATTAAATAATACATAATAATTAATGTTTTCTATTACAACGCCAAAAACGAAAACAGCATTACCAATAGTATCAGTATTACTATCGTTACGAATATCCACCAGTCCCTGTTATTTTCAAAATCTTTGGGGTATTTTCCAAAAGTAAAAAATTTCACCAGATGATAAACAACCGGTGAAATAATATCCAAAACAATATCGATTATCCACATATTAACATTGTGCTAAACCTTAATAACAATGCATTGTATTAGTTCGTTACTCTATTTTGATTTCCTGCAATAAAACTGTTATTCCTTTTTCTGCTTTTTTATTAAAGCTCGTAATGAATCAATAATGATGTACTCATCCCTGCGGGAGCGAGATATTTTACGTTTAATTCTATAAAATCAAGAAAACGTAAACTTGCCCATGCACCCGGCTGAAATAATATGGATGATTCATTTATTGTTGAGGTGTGTTCATCATAAACAGTTATAGTTTTTGTTGGGAAAATCTTTGATAAAGTTCGCTGATAATATTGTTCATATTCATATGAGATATAATGAACATCCAGACTCAAACCAATATCAATGATTCTATCCTGAGAAAACAATGGTGTGGCAAAGCCGATAAAATATCCTGAAACACTAACTTCCTTATTTTCTGTTAAATCATAGCTATCTGTGTCATAGGAGTCATAAAAATACTCGGAGTAATCTACACCATAAGGAAGATCATTTGTAAAAACCCTTTCCTCATTAATTTCTGATTTGAAGCCCTGAATTATTCCCGAACAAATATCAAGATAAGAAAAGGTTCCTTTCTTTTCCTTTATGGGCACTCGCATTCCCAATCCCAGACTGATTGAGTAGGTAAGATCAAAAGTTTTTTCATTTGTTAGAGAACCCATTTCACCTCTGTATTCAACAAGTGTTTCGATTACTTCGCTAATTTTGTTGTTAAACGCATAAAATGTACCTACAGCAAATACGCTGATGTTTTCACTCAATTTTGTATTACCGGCAATTCGCATTAACTCAAACAAATTTTTATTAGTTTTTATTCCACCGGTTTCGATATCACTACCTTTAACGATGTAAAGATGTGACACTAATAATCTTTCTAATTCCTGCGCCATAGATTTATCTACCTCATCTCCCTTTTCAGAAAGACGATTTATATGGTCCACCTTTGATTTTAAGTTTTGAGCATATTTGGAGGCAAAGTTCACTTCGGGAGTATATTTTAGAGCAGAATCCTTGGTTATAAGTTTCAAAGCATAGTAATATAGTTTGTTTTCCTCCAATTTTTGACCATGATAACTATGTTCTGCAATTTTAGCATCTGTTTTTAGTTTATTGATTAGCTCCACGCCATAAATATTATATTCTCCCTGGCTATATTTTAACAATTCAGCTCCTGCAGCATCAATAAAATCATTCCTTTTTTTTCTTTCCGATTCAAGTTTTTTATTGAAAGTAGAAAAAAAGTTTTCGTCAGGATTTTCAATTTTTTCATCAAACTTTGCGACCAGATATTCAAGATAGTATCCTGCCAAAAGCGGATTTACTCTCTCACAAGCTTCAAGATTTACTTTCAATTGAGTTTCAAGCATGCTGCTTTCATTGTTCAAAGACTTTGGTAAATCTTGTTGAAAAATACTCGAATAATCCTGTGCGTAAATTAAACCGGTTATGGTCATTAGCATTAGCCATTTATACATTTTTCCTCTTAAAATTCTCTAAGTAAATTAAAAGTTACATAGCCGTTTGTAACACCTTTGAGACGGCAATAATATTGCTGCCAAATCTTAAAATCGATCCACATTCCGGGCAGAACAGAAATATCTGTATTTGAATCGGTTCTTACGATATTCTCTTTTTTCGTAAAATTGTAGAGTTCACTTTCAATATTCATATACGCGACTAATAAATCAACTTCAATACCCCAGACAAAATCTTCACCGGTTCTGAATACCGGAGTACCAACTGAAATATTACCCAGAATAAAAAATGATGAAATGTTACTAAGGTAATTGTGCACTAAACCGGCATCGTAATCTTTTATATTTTCAGTAAGAATACGCTCTGCGGAATAATCGCCAACACTATTTCTAACCAAATTTTCGAAAGAATAGGCACCACCTACATTAATATCGAGATAGCTAAGGTATGTTTTGTTCTCAAACAGATTTATTTGTCTGCCCAAACTGAGAGCAACAAGCGAATTGGTACCAAATGTAAATTCAACATCCTCCGTAACAAGCGGACTAAATGAAAGAATTTTATAAAAAAGATTGTAGGTTATATCGGGGAATTCAACAGAGTATCCAAGAGTAACATAAAAATCTTTACTTTCAGAACTTTGTTTAGTGATTAGTATTTCCGCAATTTCAACTACGGTATATTTGCTTTTCATTCCCTGATAAGCTTCATTGAGGTCCGAAAACAACCACAAATTATTATTAACAGTTTCAATGATAAAATTTTCATCTTCAATGATTTCAGTCTCTAGTGAAAATTCAACTTTTGAAATCAAACTTTTGGCGGCTTTTCCGTAGAGTTCACTATAATCAACTGACGAATCATAGTATGTTAATTCGTCTCCGGCTAATATTTTGTATGAATAGTAGAAAAGTTTATTTTGATCAAACTGATAATCAACACGCTCTAAATTACCTTCATTTTCCTGAGTTATTTTCCATTCATCAATCACATCAGAAAATTGTCCTTTCATGTTCCAAAAATCTGGCTTTGATGCCAAGTATTTTTGTTGCGCCTGTTCAAGATATTTATTTCGATTATTGATTGCATTCGCTACATAACGTCTGTAAACATTTTGCAAATTCTTATCGGCATCAACAACATTATTTTCGAATCGTAAATTTAGATGTTCAAGATATAAGTAAATAGTTTCAGCACCAAGGACACTATTCCGTTTAAGGTGTCTTTCTACAGTAGTTTCCAACAACTGTTTGTTTGCATTAATAACTTCAGGTATTTCAGAATTGAAAAGTTCTGAAAAATTTTGACCGAAGATGGTCAAGGAAACCAAAATTAATAGACTAAATGTCTTCATAACCCTCTCTATGTAATTATAATTATACCCTTTTGTATTATTAAATATAAATAGTATAAATTATATTTCAAATAATTATTGAAAAAAAATCATCTTTAAAACAAAAAAGGACAGGCAAAATCCTGTCCTTTTAAGAAATCTATGTTTTAAAGATTATTCTTCTTTTTTTGCTTTGAGTGAATCCCAGATCATGTAAGCGCAAACACCGCAGAACATTACTAGTCCGAGTATCTCAGCAGCATGTGATTCAAACCATTCAGCATTTACGAAGTTAATATCGAAATATCTCAAGATCGCGGAAATAACACCCATCAACGCGCCACCAGCGATAAAACCTGAGGCGATAAGCGTACCGCGTTCTTTTCTTGCTTTATTCAATGCTGGATCACCGCTTCTGGTAGAGACGTAATGAGCAATCAAACCACCTGCAAGAATCGGGGTATTCAGTTCGAGCGGAATGTACATACCAAGCGCGAAAGCGAGAGCAGGTACATTTATCATATTAAGGATAAGCGCGAAAATAGCTCCTGCAACGTACATCATCCATGGAGCGGGCTGGTTACTCATCAATGGTTGAATTACCGCAGCCATCGCGTTTGCCTGTGGAGCGACAAGAGCGCCTTCGCCGACAAAACCGTAAGTTTCATTAAGAATAAGTATAACCCATGCAACTGTAGCGGCTGAAACAACCGTACCGAGGAATTTCCACTTTTCCTGTTTGTATGGTGATGAACCGAGCCAGTACCCAATTTTTAAGTCGGTTATGAACGCACCCGCCACAGATAACGCTGTACAAACAACACCACCAATAATAAGTGCGGAAACCATCCCCGCCGGACCTGATAATCCTGCCCATACTAGCACGAGTGATGAAAGGATAAGAGTCATCAACGTCATACCGGAAACCGGGTTTGTACCAACAATAGCAATCGCGTTTGCCGCTACTGTGGTGAAAAGGAATGATATTATCAACACTATCAACAATCCTACGATAGCATGTGTGAAATTATCTACAACACCAAACATGAAGAAAAGGAAGATTAGTATTGAAACGACAACAATTCCACCAGCGATAATTGACATGGAAAGGTCACGCTGGGTTCTGATTTTTTTCGCGTCGCCATCTTTTTTACCGAATATTTCAGAAAAACCGAGAGACAGCGCTGATTTAATTATTCCTGAAGATTTGATTATACCAATCAAACCCGCCATCGCGATACCGCCAATACCAATATGGCGAACGTAATTCCCGAATATTTGTTCGGCTGACATGTTGCGTATAAGAACGTCAACGTTTGCTCCTATCGGTACAGAAATATAATCACCCAGGTACGCGAACACAGGTATAATAACAAACCAAGCTACAAACGAACCGGCAGCGATGATAGCAGCGAATTTAAGTCCAACAATGTAACCAAGACCCATAACCGCGGCGCCAACATTAAGTTTGAATACCAGTTTATATTTATCGGCAAGTGTATTTCCAATTTCCACAACGCGGGTGGAGAATGTTTCAGCCCACCATCCGAAAGTGGCTATTATAAAATCGTAGATACCGCCTACAAGACCGCTTAGTACAAGAACTTTAGCCTGATTACCACCTTTTTCACCGGTAACGAGCACTTCTGTTGTCGCGGTAGCTTCGGGGAAGGGGAATTTTCCGTGCATTTCGGCAACAAAATATTTACGGAACGGGATAAGGAATAATATTCCAAGGAAACCGCCGAAGAGAGAAGCGAAAAATAATTGAAAGAACTGTACTTCGAGGTTAAGGATGTAAAGCGCGGGAATTGTAAATATCGCGCCAGCTACAACCGAACCTGAAGTAGAACCGATTGACTGGATAATGATGTTCTCACCCAGCGCGTTTTTTCTTTTTGAAAGTGTTGATAAACCAACGGCAATAATAGCAATGGGAATCGCCGCTTCAAATACTTGTCCGATTTTTAATCCAAGGTATGCTGCAGCACCCGAGAAGAGTACCGCCATTAGCAAACCCCATAAAACCGATCTGAAATTCACCTCCGGTACATCTACCGATGGAGACATAACCGGAGTATATTCTTCTCCGGGTTTTAGCTCGGTATAGGCATTTTCGGGCAAGCCTTTAACAATCATATCGCCCTGATGTTCACTCATAAAACCATCTCCTAAAATTTAAGTGTTAATGGTATTCTGAAATCTGTATTATCTTTTTTACGTGTTAATTCAATTTCGCCATAAAATACAGCGCCTGCAGGAAGTTCAAATTCCGGTTTTTCAACAGTTAAGTTTATTTTTTCAGGCACAGAAGGATAGAGCTCAATTGATCTGCTTCCGCTGTTACCTGATATTTTGGTTGAGGCAGTTATTTCTGTTTTTTCGCAAATGTTGATTGTCATTTGACCCGCGGCGTTTGCAAATGCCGGAACCATTACAAGAGTAAGTTTTTTAGTCTCTTCACCATACTTGTTATGGATACTAATAGAACCTTCCCTGTATCCTAATGCGCTAATAGCAAGTGATTTACCATTTTCATCATTTATCATGATCGCAAAGTCGGTAACCTTGTTGAAATCTTCCCTGCTTAGAGAAATATCGAAATTTTTGGAAGTTTCACCCGGCTTCAATTCAAAAGGAACTTCATAAATTACTTCACCATCAATATTTATTACATGCTGTTTTTTATATCCCTGCACCTCACCTGACAGAAGGTATCTGCCTTTGTAGCCAAGGTAGTTGGTAAGTTCAATGAAAGAGTGTTCAGGTGTTATTGTGCTGTTGGAACTCAAATCAGCGCTCAGGAATTCCGCTTCGAAATGATAGTTGGAAGTATCTTTCGCGAGGAAATGACCAGTAACGACAACTTCATAGACACCCGGTTGTAAATCGTACAAATATTTTTCCACCACTTCTGAATCACCATCCGAAGTCAAGGTTGGAGAAACATAAATCTGCTCTCCGTCAGGAGCGTGCATTCTTATTTTACTCGCCGCGTATTTTCCTTTAACAGTTGAGAGATTTAGTTTTAGTGTAGAAGCGCCACCAGGAACATTCAAATAATAACGGTTGAACATTCCCTTACCAACTTTACATTCATGGGAGTATTTGAAATCATTTGATGAGTTAAACTCAACAGGCATTACAACTGTAACCATAAACTCAAATTCGGGGAATTTTGATTTATCGGCTCGGAAAGCTTTCACTTTCGCGTTGTAAAGACCCGCTTTTGTCATTTTTGATTTATCGAAACTGACTGTTACCATTGTTCCCTGATCATTTCTCAGGTAGGTATTTTTCTGAGCTATTTTTAGCCAGTCAGCATCTGTTTCAAGATTATATATTCTGTAAAATTTACTCTTGCTAATGGTATTGTTGCGTTTGACAGAAACGGTGTAGGTATCTGTATCCTTTAGGAAATTACCATTGCGGATATAAATATTTGAGCCCCTGTTCGCGGGAAGGTTCTGAGTGAAAGCTCTGATACTGTAAGTCTCAAAATTGTCGATTTCACCGGAATCTATATATTTTTTAAGGGTTTCATAGGCATTGTTTACGTTAATAAAACCGCCACCCTGATCAACATGTTCATATTCGTCCCAATAATCGGCGCTCTCGCGAATAGCTTTATAGAGAAGAAGTGAAGGAATTTTTACATCGGGATATTCTTTCGTCATTGCACTCATAAGAAGTGATACAACACCTGCTGTATAAGGAGATGCCATTGATGTACCCCAGTATCTGTCACGGTTATCCCAGTTCGGAACTGTGGAAGTGCATGCTCCCGGAGAAATTACATCAGGTTTTGCTACTTCACCACCACGAGAGCTGAAATATAGAATTACATCACGGTCAAGGTCGGCGCCATAAAGTTCAGCTCCGACTTCCTGAGTGAGTACTGCGCCTGAAGATATAAGTGATTTACTGGATGATGGTAAACCAGCTGTTGAAATACCGGGACCTTCATTACCATTGGATGTACAGATATAGAGATAAGGATTTTCCGCAACGAGTTCATCGATAAATTTTTCAATATCAGCATGACCTTCAATTTCACTCGCGATACCAAAACTCATGTTAATAACACACGGTTCTTTTCTTTCTTTCGAAAGTTTGTCAGCGTACAAAAATGATTTTTTCATACTTTCGGTAACAGTAGCGCCACCTGAGTAATTATTGTTACCAAGTTTGCATGAAATCAGGTAGGCACCCGGTGCAACGCCGTTAAAATCGTTGTTGCCTATTCTGTTGCCTGCCGCGATACCCGCGCAGTGAGTTCCATGTCCACCATCATCAAAATGGAAAGAAACTTTATTCTCGTCCATTTTAATATTAGCGCCCATATATAGCTGAATCAATCCGTCATTCTGTACGAAAAACGCGTCCTGATTAACTTTGTAATCTCTGATTGGCTCTTCGTCGGCCAAATCACCGTTGCCATTGGTATCGAAATACAATACCGGGTAGCCATCGGTTGAGTTGAATACCACAAAATAGTATTTGTCTAGATCACTTCCGTTCAGGTTAAGATCGGCAGCGCCTGATCCGGAATTCATTAGAAGCTTTTCTTCGAAAACCCCGATAAAATAGTCATCATCAACCGCAGAGTAAGAGAGTTTTCCGGCACCAGCCACTTTCATTTCAAGGTCTTCATTGATGAAATAGTTAATTCCATCTTCGTCGTCAACATCAGCTTCGTAGAAGGCAATGTCGCCCTGCCCGGTAAAATCCTGAACATCAATAACTTTTACTTCACCGGTTGAAGTTTTAGTAAGACCTTCGATACCCATATCGATACCGGTATCAAAAATAAATACAATAGTACCACGCCCGTCGTATTCGGGATGCGCTTTTATAAAATCTTCAACGCCAGTTTGCTTTAATGAAAGGAATGTCTGAGAGGAATCCTGTGCAATCACCGAAGTGAGAGAGATAACAAGCAACAAAAGAAACGATTTTATTTTCATACGTTACCTTAATTTTGATTTATAATTTCCTGTTTGGTGTTTTTATCAAGTTCGTTGTAATCAAGTTCTGAACCGAGCATACTGTGTGGTATCAGGTAGATGAGGAACATAAAAACGGCAGCGAACAAAGCCCATCCCGCAGCTTTTTTACCATCACCATGTTTCGAGATTCGCCAGTAGGCAAATAGCCAAACTATCATAGCGATAAGTGTTTTATTGTCGGTAAGGTCATGACCGAATGGAAATCCTGTCCAGAGCTCACCAAAGGCATATTCCTGCATCAACGGTCCGAGTATAAATCCGCCAATACCCAACACAAGCATTGTGATACGTGTAAGGTTTAATACTTTTTTATCTTTAGTGAAGTACTGCATACCGGTACCCGCGGCGAGCATCATCGCTCCAAACATTGCGATAATGTGAGGAATAAGCACCCACATCGGCACGGCTCCCTTAAAGCGGATAACTATGTTTTGCCCGGTGACTTTTTCAATATTGCCATTGTTGCTCACTTCAACATAATACTCAAGTTTACCCGCAGGTGGCTGGTGGGGAAGTTTTGCGGTGTAGTTACCGTCTTTATAGACCATTGGAACAGGAGTAAATTCATCCCTGGTTTTGAATCTTTTATACCACAAAACCGGTTGGAGACTCTTGTTGATAGATGATAAAGAAACTTCATGATCTGATTCACCACCGTGCGATCGGAAAAATTTATATTTTACTTCAGATCCGGCAATTTGTTCTGTTCCGCTGACAGGGTATGTTGGTCCGGTGCTTCTCTGGTAAATAGCGATACCCGCGGTTATAACAAATGCCAGAACCCATAGTAGGATATTTTTAAGCATAGCAGCCAAATAAATTGCGCGATTTTACAATTTTTTAAAATTACATTAAATAAGACCTAACAAGCAAATTAAAACTGGTTTGAATTACGTAAAAAAGAGTTATAAAGGTTATTAAACGAAAATTATGTATAAATTCTTATCTAAAAATAATTTATGCATCTCCAGAAAATTTTCAAACCTTTGATACCGTTTTTAATATAGAGTGTTTCGCGACCTTTTTCGTCGTACTTTTTACCATTCATTTTGTAGGAAATATCATAATCATAAATGAAAATAAATCGATCCCGGTCGCGGTATAGTGAATGGGCTCCTGTATTTAGACTCAATACTTCGGCTTGCGAGACAAAATCTCTGTACGATGCCGCAATTGGTTCAACTCCGGATATATTTTTAGATAGATCGGGAAGTGTTAGAACTGCGTTATTATCAAAATATTCTTCAATATTTTCACAATTTTCCCTGAACCAACTGTTGTTGAGATTATTTACGAAACGTAATATTTTTTCTTCCATACGGTTATTTCCCGTTAATGTATCTTCAGGCTTTAAAAAAGTGATAATATTCCGATTATATAGTGAAGATATGTCTAATATAGGTTAAAACGGATTATAGAGTAAAGTTTATGTTTGATTAAATTCTATTTTCTTTTAAATTTATGTAGTTGAGTTAGATGAATTATTACACATAAACTCGGGAAATTAAATGACCGATGAGATAAAAAAACCCAGACTGTTAGTTGTAGAAGATGATTATGAAAACCAGAAGTTCTTGCAAATCTTCCTGAAAAGGAAATTTGAACTGGAAATTTGCGATTCTTCGGAAACATTCTATGAAAAACTCGATCAGTCGAAGTTTGACATTATTTTAATGGATATCTCATTAAGAGGTAAAAAAGATGGTCTGCAGCTTACTCGTGAAATCAGAGGGATGGATGAGTATAAAGATCTTCCTGTAGTTGGTTTATCCGCGCATGCTTTCCAGCGTGATAAAGATAATGCTTATAATGCCGGGGTGGATGTTTTCCTTACAAAACCTGTTCAGAATGATGTTCTTATGGATACATTAATTAAGACACTCGAGCAGAAATCGGGCATTAAAGTACAATAACTTTTCGTAAATCTTTCCTCCTTCACTTTTGCAACAATTCAGGGGTGAGCTACGTCTTATAATGTAGTAAAAGTCAGAAACTATTATGGGGTTACTATGTTCAGGAAAAGCCTGATACTCTTTTTTTCATTGCTGATTCTTTCAGGAATAACTTCAGCCCAGCAATTGGTTAATGGTTGGGATAGAGATTGGGATGATTACGATATGTTCGAATGGAGTTCTGACTCCAATCCGTTTATTGAAGTTAACTATGGAATCGTCAATCCGAAACACAATATTTTCAGCACTGATTTTCAGAAGCTTGGAGCAGGTGAAGTTAAATTAGGATTTAGCTCACGCGATGTTTATTTCGAAAATTACATTACAGAATTTGATGAAAAGTTCTTTTTCGTTTCTAATCTTAGTAAAGATTTTGCCAACGAAGATCTGGTTACCGACATTGAAATGAAAGCATGGAGATTCGGTATGGGTACTCGTGAAGGTTACGGATACCGTTTCGGCAGAACTTTCGCGATTCTACCTTATCATCAGGGTGCTATTTCATGGACACGATTAAATTATGTTCAACCGAATATTATCAATACTTTAGCACCTGTGCTGACACAGGAAGATAACGATATACTTGATAGATATGAAGACAGTTTCCGGTTTGGAACTATCGCCGAAGGGGGTATTATGCTCGAATTCGGTTCGATGGTATCAGTAAACGCGGCTTATGAGGCCTCTGTAATCTTCCCGAGGTTTATGACGTGGAAGTATCTCGGAAGTCTGGTAATAGAAGGCGCGGGTGTTGCCTTCATAGATTATTTTGTTGATGAAGTTATTGATTCTTCACCTGCCGCCGGACCGATAGTTAATTTTGTTTTGAGAAATGCTTTTTCTTTGGCGATGCACTCGCTTAAACGAGATGAAATGAACTGGCCATTCTCTACAGAAACACCAATGACTTTTGAAACAGTTAAAGTAGGAATGAGTTTCAGATTTTAAGATTTTTCTTTATCCGGAGATGGGTTTTCCCCCAAGTTTAATAAAAAATGGCTAAGTTTATTTTTAGGTCCCCCTTGGAAGGGGGAAATCACTTCGCCATCGTTGAATTTTATGATGGGGGATGACCAAAAATCGTTAAAGTTGTAGTCAATCATCCTCCGTCTTTCGACTACCGTCGAAATCCACCTCCTTCAAAGGAGGACTTTCAAAAACTATCAGTTTTGTTAACATCCGGAGAGGAGTTTTCCTCTTCGGGTAAGTTTTCGTCAATTGTTTTATTGACCGGAATTGAAATATTTACCGTTGTACCATCACCCGGTGACGCAACAAAATTAAGTGTGCCCCCCAGGTTTTTTATCCTTTCAATCATATTATTCAAACCATAACCAGATTTACCATCTGTCTGGACAGTCTTTTCAGGTTCAAATCCTCGTCCGTCATCCTTTACTTCAGCATAGAATATTTCATCTTCACAGAACATATTTACTTCAACATTTGCGGCGTGCGCGTGTTTATGTATATTATGCAAAATCTCCTGAAATACCCTGAAAAGCGCTATTTTAGCGTGCTCACTCATCTTGGTTGGTACATCCATTTTGAGTTGATGTACTTTTATTTTATAATTTTGCTCAAACGCGAACAGCTGGTTTTCGAGTGCTTTGACTATACCATGTTTCTCTATTTCAACAGGCTGCAGTTCATGAATTACACTCCTTAACTCCTTACCACCATCAATAAGCAAATCTATCGTATCTTCCAGTATTTTATGCTCTATTTTCTCCTTGAACATAAAGGTTTCCAGTTTAAGTTTTGCAACGGAAAGAACAGAGCCTAGTCCATCGTGCAATTCCTTCGCCATTCGTTTACGTTCGAGTTCGACAGTTTCATGGAACATCGCGGAACGGATTTTCTGTTCCCGAATGGTTTGCTGCATCTTCTGGATTTTTATTTTGTTCTTCAGATCTTGTTCTTTCAGGTAATGACGATGCTGGAGCGGCACCAGTATATACTTGAAAAATATAAATGTGGCACCAAGGAGCAGAATAAAAAATAAAGCTGCAAGTAGAATGGGATTGTTGCTTTTAAGGAACTCCTCTGATTGAAGTCCCTTAATAAGTATGTCAGTGGTATCTTGCAAATAAATCCTGTTTTACACAAAAATAAAGATATTATTAAACAAAATAACAGTTCGGATCAATTAAAATATAACTTATAAGTTAAACGAATATTCCTGCCTGCTTCAGGAAGTATTGATTTCACACGAGATAAATGATTTCTGTATTCTTTATTCAGTATGTTATCAATGTTAAGTGAAAAGTTGTGTACCAAATTACCACCAACCAGTGAATGCTGCACCGATGCGTTCCAAACCGCGTATCCGGCAGTGGGTTCCTCGAATTCATCAACACGTTTTTGTGCTGTGGTATATTCCACATCTGTGGTTATGCTGGTCTGATCATAATTCAGGGATATTTCAAAAATGCCTTTGAACGGTGGAATTTGTGGCAGGGGTGCTCCCGAATCGGTGAATTCACCGTAAGTGTATGCTCCCGAATTGGAAAGTTTTATATAGCTTACAGGATTCCATTCGAACTGATATTCTACTCCATAGAAACCCGCGTTTATACCACTATACGCGTATATAGGTAAAAAGAGCTGATAATTGAGTTCACCAGTATTTCTTGGTATGATATAGTTATTCAGCCTGTTTCCAAAAAATGTAAGATTATAATACAAATTACTGAATCTGTGAAATATGAATATTTCACTTCCGAAGCCTGTTTCAGTATTTAATTCCGGATTACCAACTTCAAAAGAATATGCCGCAAGATGAGGTCCGCCGGAAAACAATTCTTCTATTGTTGGTACACGAGAAGACCTGCTGATATTTGCTCCAAGTGATACTATATCAGAAAGTTCATATATTCCTGAAAGTGAAAGCGACAATGCGTGGAAATCTCTGTTTCTTATATTACCAATTTTGGAATCCGGGTAACTGGCATCGGGTCTTACACCACTATATTCGTATCGGAATGCGAAATCTATATTTAAGTTTTCACCGGAAAGCTGTTCGTAAAAATATGTAGTAAACTTGACCGAGTTTGTTGGTGGTGTAAATACTCTGCCTCCAATTTTAAAATCTCGGTATTCAGCACTGATTCCGGATATACCTTTGTCCCAACCGAAATAGCTTATATGATAATAGTTAAGATTTCCGATGTAATGGGTAATTCTGAATTTGGAACCAATGCTGAGGTTTTTTTCCAGCTCTTCGTGTTCATAATAGACACGGGAAAGGTTGTATTCCATATATTCCTTGCCGGAGGTTCCGTAGTTAAATCTCCCTTTCGCGTTAATAGTTCTGCGGAGCATGTATATATCAACGCCGCCCGGATGAGCGCCCACAAATCCGCCCGGTACACCATAACCCAACTTATACTCTCTGTAAGATAAACCTGAGAACCAGTCTTCTCCAACATAACTTGCTCCCAATGCTCCCGAAGTTGTTGAACTAAATGAATTACCAAGTTTTCCCGTTGGAGTTGTTACGTCGGAAGCATATTTTCTGCTCAATTCTCCTGAAATATTTATTCCGGCAACGGGTGCTTTAATACCAATGCTCCCAAGTTTACCATTGTTTGCGGTTTCACCATAAAAACCGGCGTAACCCGATATTCCTGAAAACGTGTTAACCGGTATATCATGCCTGATCACATTAACTACACCCCCAATTGTTGTGGACGAATGTATCAGGACTTTGGGTCCGCGTAGAACTTCAATTTTCTCAACAGAAAAAGGTTCAACTGTTACAGCATGATCTGGTGAAGTAGCGGAAAGATCGGCCGTTTTATTGTTGTCTTCACTAATTAGCACACGGTCACCACCCAATCCTCTTAATATTGGTCGGGCGGGAGCAGGTCCCATCGAGCGAACGGCTATTCCTGTTTCATTTTTAAGAGTGTTTGCGAGAGTGAGACCCATTTCCCTCTCCAGCTTTTTACCTTTCAGCACGCTTTTTATTTCACCATGCTGTTCAAAACGGGAATGTGTATGAATATCTGTTACGACCACCGGCGCGATTTCAATAGTACCGGGGAGCAAGTAAAAGACAACATACTTCTTACTTTCCGGGTTGAGTGTTATCGTTGTATTATTGGTGAGGTATGCCACATGAGTAATTTCAACCCGGTGGGTTCCTTCAATCACATTATGAAAATGAAAGTTTCCCGTTGAATCGGTTGATGTTGATAAATCTAAATCAACAAGCGAAATGTTTACTTCCGAAACAGGTTCATTAGTTTCGCCATTTAGAATTACACCTGTAACACCACAATATTTATCATCCTGGGCGTTAGTTGACAAAGCAAAAATAACAAGGAAGGAAAAAATAAATCTTCCCCACCTGTTTAAGCTATTCATCATTACTGCACCACAATTTTTACATCACCGCTTGTAAAATCCGCATGACCTTCGTGATTAACTTTAAATTCTATAGTTGTTTCACCAGATTTTTTACCTCTGAGATGAAATTCATATCCACCTTCTTCACCGGGATGCTGCCATACTTCAACCATTGATGTGTCTGCGATGCTCCAATCCAGTGTTACTTCATCACTAGCAGGTGGTTCGATAATATCTTCATACTCATCGTAGAATTTGACTTCAAAATGATCAGACAACTCATTTAATGGAGCAACTAATGAATCAGATGAAACACCACGCAAAATGGATGCTACCTGATTACCTTCCTGATAAAAGAGCATGCCAATCGCTTCAAAATGCTCGTTCGTTCCGCCATGTTCATGCTCTACTTTAACAGGTATGTTGCCGGAGCGATAATCAGGATGGTCGTTATGGTTGACAAAAATCTCTATAAAAGTTTCACCTTCTTCCTTACCCACAATGTGAAATTCAAATCCGCCCTCTTCACCGGGATGCTGCCATACGGTTGCTACCATTGTGTCAGCAATAACACCTTCGAACCTCATATTTTCATCAGAAGGAGGGTTTAATTCATTTTTATCTTCATCCAGAAATTTTATATCGTAGTGATCGCTGGTTTCACCTTCGTGTACTTCCAGAGTATCTGTTGTTATCCCTTTGTAGATCTCGGCGACTAAAATACCTGAAGTGTATAATCTTAGACCGACCGCTTCAAAATGTTCTTCTGCCTCCAATGGTGAATCATCTTCACAAGCAGTTATAAAAAGAGCCAATATCAATAAAATTACAACTTTTAGCTTCATACTTCCTCCAATTTTATTATTAATAGTTAGTTTATGTTATTTTAAACTAACCCTGGAGGAGCCCTTGGATTTGATAACAGGTGGATTTCGTAAAAATAATTTTCGGAGCCGGTTTGATCAAGCAATAGTATTAAACTTGTGAACTCGGTAAAGTGATATTCAACTGTAAAATATCCGGTGATGTAAGTGCGAAAATGATTAAGCGTACATTCCTGATTGATGTGAAATAATCTGTTTTCATTTTCGTGCTCCGCTTCCATGGAGACCATAGTTTTCCACACCGGTAAATGGTAATGGAAGCTGGTCGCAAGGAAAAGCAGCGAATATAAAACCAGTACTATTTTAGTTAATTTCTTCATCAGTTAATATTTTTCATTTTTATCACATTCTGAGCATACGCCCTGTGCTACAATCGACAGATGATTTACCTTAAAGTTACCCGGCAAGGAAAGTTCCGAACTGTTCCGAAATTGCAAACAAAATGTATTTCCGCATATTTCACAAATAAAATGAGCATGTGCTCCCGTTTTCGAAACATCCTGTAAATTACACGCGAATTTGGCGCTTCGTCCGTCATTTGGTGTTTCATGGAGCACGCCTTTATTAACAAAAGTATAAATATTTCTGTAAACCGTAACTTTGTCATATCCGTCACCAAGCTGTTCACAAACATCATGATGAGAAAGTGCTATTTCCGAATTCATAAATATATTTAACATACGTAAACGTATATCAGTTCGTTTTAAGCCGACATCTTTTAATATGGATTCATACCGGTTCATTTAATAACTCCTCGCTATTGTTTTACCAGCGAGTGCCAGAATATAACCCGCGCCTGCCATCAGAATTATACTTGCTCCCGATGGAAGATTCACACTAAAAGCTAAAGCAAGTCCGCTTAAAGAAAATAAAAGAATCAACGCTATCGATAATAAAATCATTTTGTAAAGTGTATTTGAAAACATACCCGCAATCGCAGAAGGTAAAGTCAGCAATGCTATTACAAGTATAAGTCCTACAGTCTGCACCAGAATAACGATAGTCAGCGCAACCATAATCAACAGAAGTATGGTGAGAAGATTAACGTTTATACCCCTTACCGCGGCGTACTCTTCATCAAATGTAATAAAAATAAGCTGTTTATAATATACAAAAACAAATGCGGCGATGATCAGGTCAAGGATGAGAAGCAGCCACAGGTTCTCCGTTGAAATCATTAAAACATTGCCAAAAAGAAAGGAAAGCAGATTGACATTATATCCGGGAGTGAGGTATGCAAAAATAATTCCTGTTGCCATCCCTACTGCCCAGAGAGCGCTTATCATGGTGTCTTCGTTTTGCTTCAGTTTAAGTTTTACGTAGCCTATCAGAATCGCGGCAAAAACTGAAAAAACCAATGCTCCGTATATCGGGTTAACACCGATAAAATATGCTATTCCAAGTCCGCCCATCACTGCATGCGCAATTCCGCCGCCTATGTAGGAAATCTTTTTAACGACAACGAATGTACCGGTGATCCCGGCCGCTATACTTGAAAGCACAACAGCGATTATTGAATTAGTTATAAAACCGTAATTTTCAAAAAAAGCGGAAATATCCATACTACAATCCGCATTTGTGATGAATTACAGAAGTATTTTCGTGGTATGCGTGTGTCAAAGCATGCTCCGAACTTATTTCATTTACCGGGTGGATAACGAGCGATCTGTTAATACAAGCCACACGGTTGACGTAATTTGATATAAATCCAACATCATGTGAAACAAGTAGTATAGTGATATCACTATTGAAATCAGATAGTATCTTGTAGATATCTTCCTCAATTGCCGCGTCAACGCTTGCGGTTGGTTCGTCGAGAAATAACATTTTGGGATTGGAAACAATAGCTCTGCATATCAGAGTACGTTGTTTTTGTCCGCCTGAAAGCTCCCCGAATTTTTTTTCAGCAAGATCTCTGATCTTCAGCAGCTCCATAACCTCATAAACTTTGCTGTACGATTTTTGCGAAAATCGGGGGGAAAATGAACTGCTTTCGCATAACCCCATCAAGATAACATCTTTTACCTTGATTGGAAATTGTTTATCCATTTCACTGTATTGAGGCACATAACCGATAAATTTACTTACCGAGTCGGGTGATCTACCCAGGATGGAAACAGAACCGCTATCAGGTTTAAGAAATCCAAGTAATATTTTCAGCAGAGTTGTTTTTCCGCCACCATTCGGACCAATAATACCGACAAAATCGCGCTCAAATATCTCGAGGTTAATCTTCTCCAGAATGGGAGCATTGTCGTAGCCAAATGTGAGGTCTTCTATTTTTATCAGCGGGTTCACTCGTGCTCCCCGGCAATTTTTTTAGTAATCAGGAGCATATTGTTTATATAATCATCGGAGAGGGGATTTATCACATTTACAGGTATATCAAATTCACCGGCAATACTTTCAGCAACAGTTCTGGAAAACTGCTCCTGAACAAATATCTGTGAAATACCTTTATCCCTGGCAATTTTGATCAAATTTCTTAATTGTTTGGGAGATGGTTCCTTGCCATGTTGCTCAATTGAAATTTGAGTTAACCCATATCTTTCGGCATAGTACCCTAGCGCGGGATGAAATATCATAAACGCTGTGTTATCAGAATCAACTAAAATACTTTTAATCTGCCGATCTAATGAATCAAGCTTTATTTCCAGACTTTTCAGATTATTTTCAAATACAGATTTATGATCAGGAAATAACTCAATTAGTGATTGGGCTATATTTTGAGAAATTTGTCGGGCAAAAACCGGGTCAGTCCACAAATGCGGATCCAGATGATCTTTTTCATCACCGTGGGAATGCCCTTCATGCAATTGTATTCCATCATAGCTTGCACGAATCTTTAAATTTGGGTGTGATGATTCAATTTTTTTAATCCATACCTTCTCAAATGGCACACCCGAAGTGAAAAGAAGTTTGGCTCTACTCAATTTAACTATCTGCGCAGGAAGTGGTTCATAAGTAGCCGGACTCATACCGGGTGGCACCATAACTTCAACTGCGGCGTAATCCCCGACAATCTGTTCAGCAAAATATTTTATCGGGAGCACGCTGACAAATATAGTGTCTTTCTCATCTTTTGTTTCGCATCCCAAGACTGATAAAAGTATAACAAATAAGATTATTTTTTTCATTTTAACATTCTACTTGAAATTGGTCGGGGCAAATTACAGATACAAACGATTAGATGCAACTAATTTGCATTTAGATTCTTTTTTGATCAATATTATTTTTCTTGCGATTTATAAACCATTTTCAGATAATTTATTTTAGTTGTTAATAAACATCTTCCTGTCTTCGGGTTTATTTATTAAGTTTGGACAATATTTTAGAATTAGCAAGGATTGAAAATGAGAAAAATTATTCCGGTTTTATTTTTGGCGACTACTGTAGCGCTGGCACAATACACAACACCCGGTACAGGTGTTAACTGGGGCATCGATGAGCTTGTTACAAATTCGGGTGGTGAAGTTACGGGAAGTGCAGGAAATTATGAAGTGAATGGCTTGATAACCATATCTGCAAATGACAAGGTATCTATAGAAAACTCCAACGAGGTAAAATTTACTAATATTGACGCAGGTTTTGAAATTAATGGAGCATTATCAGCAACCGGAATCGTTGATAATTATCTTATTTTTACTTCAGATAATGAAGATTCTACCGGTGCTTACACAGGGTTCAGATTTAACGAAACTTCTGTTGATGCGGAATGTGTATTCCAGTATGTAAGAATTGAATATGCTGAAACCGGATTCAGAGCAGTAAACGCTTCACCTTCATTGAAAAATTCACAGCTGTATAAATGCTCCCGTGGTGTTCAGCTCAGTGGATCGGATGCCCAGATACTATTTAACACCATCGAAAGGTGCTATGAATATGGAATCACTATGACTCTTGGCTCAAGTCCAATTATTGAGGGAAATGTTATTCGGTTTAATAACACTCAAAATACATCAGCGAAAAACCAGATCAGCGTAGGATTGCAGGGTAACAACTCACCTCACATTATAAATAACGCAATATATGGTGGTGAAAGTACTGTTACCGGTGGAATTAGTATATGGGTTAATGGTGCAACAAATTTTTCGAACGCTATCATTAATGGAAACGAAATTTACAATAACAGTTTTGGAATTACCCTTTATTCATCGAGCAATGGCGTTGTGAATGTTGATGTAAGAAACAACCACATCCACGATAATAATGTAAACCCGAATACTCTCATCTCGGGTAGTGGTATTAACATAAATGGATCACCCAATAATACACCTGTTATTGCAGAAAATATTATCACAGGTAACTGGTGGGGAATTACAATACAGAACGGTTCTACTGTTCAGGCAGGACCTCAGCCAAATTTAGGTAATCTGTTTAACGCGAGTCCGCTGGATGATGGTGATAATGTTATAAAAGACAATATCCAGAATGGAACAGTTTACGATTTATATAATAATTGTACGAATGATATTTATGCTCACAACAACGATTGGGGAGTATATGACAGCACAGAAATAGAAGATCATATTTTCCATAAAGTTGACGATGCCGCGCACGGAAGCGTATTTTTTGTACCCTTCTGGAATCCGACTATCCCTGTAGAGCTATCATCATTCGCGGCTAACGTAGTTGGTGAAACAATACAGTTGGTTTGGGAAACAGCCACAGAGACCAACAACAAGGAATTTGAAGTAGAAAGAAGTGAAGACGGAGAGTTATTCACAAAAGTAGGCTACATGGATGGTAACGGAACCACAAGTGAAAAACAGAGCTATACATTCACAGACCATCATGCTGTATCAGGAACCTACTACTACAGATTACGTCAGGTTGATTTTGATGGAACATCAAGCTACAGTGACGCTGTAGAGGTAGATTTTGTACCAACAGAATATAGTTTGGGTCAGAACTATCCCAACCCGTTTAACCCGAGTACAAGGATCAAGTTTGCTGTACCTGTAGATAGTAAGGTAACGGTAACATTGTACAATATGCTGGGACAGAAGTTAAGAGACGTAGTATCCCGAAGTTACAGTGTAGGTCTTCATGAAGTTGACTTCAACGCGAGTGAGCTGTCAAGTGGAATGTATATCTACTCAATCTCAGCGCAGGGAGTTGACGGAAGTAATTTTGTTGACACAAAGAAGATGATGCTTTTGAAATAGTGCCGAGTAGCACAACTGAGTGCTTGACTGTAGAGGGGCTGACTACTTTTTAGTCAGCTTCTCCAGATTTGTTTTTTGACTAATGACTTAAGAAATGTGACTTTCGACTAACCCCGGTCCTTCGACAGGCTCAGGAACCTTGTGTATCATGCCCAGACAAGGGCGCCTTGTTTTTGGGGAATAGATTTCCGGTCAAGCCGGAAATGACAAACTAATGCCGTATTGTCATACTCGCGAACGCGGGTATCCAGTTTTTAATCTTTTGACAGGCGACAGGCTCAGGAACCTTGTTTATCATGCTCCTCGCCACGGCGAATTGATTGGGCATACAGTTTTTGTTTTTTCGTTTTTGACTACAGACTTCTGACATATGACTATCGACTAGCGTGGGGGTGGATTATGATTACGGTATCACGACAATACGATATCTCTGGCTTCCTTCCGCCGAAGGCGAGTCCGCGGGAAAGACGTATTAAGTTTTAATTGTCACACCCTTGAATCCGCCACATTCGGAGGGCACCTTGTTTTTGGGGAACAGATTTCCGGTCAAGCCGGAATTGACAAACTAATGCCGTATTGTCATACTCGCGAACGCGGGTATCCAGTTTTTATTCTTTTAACAGGCGACAGGCTCAGGAACCTTGTTTATCATGCTCTTCGCCACGGTGAATTGATTGGGTATACAGTTTTTGTTTTTCGTTTTTGACTACAGACTTCTGACATATGACTAACGACTAGCGTGGGGGTGGATTATGATTACGGTATCACGACAATACGATATCTCTGGATTCCTTCCGCCGAAGGCGGGTTCGCAGGAAAGACGTATTAAGTTTTAATTGTCACACCCTTGAATCCGCCACATTCGGAGGGTGCCTTGTTTTTGAGAAACAGATTTCCGGTCAAGCCGGAAATGACAAACTAATGCCGTATTGTCATACTCGCGAACGCGGGTATCCAGTTTTTAATCTTTTGACAGGTGACAGGCTCAGGAACCTTGTTTATCATGCTCCTCGCCACGGCGAATTGATTGGGTATACACTTTTTGTTTTTTCGTTTTTAACTACAGACTTCTGACATATGACTATCGACTAGCGTGGGGGTGGATTATGATTACGGTATCACGACAATACGATATCTCTGGCTTCCTGCCTGCGCAGGAATGACGTATTAAGTTTTAATTGTCACACCCTTGAATCCGCCACATTCGGAGGGCGCCTTGTTTTTGGGGAACAGATTTCCGGTCAAGCCGGAAATGACAAACTAATGCCGTATTGTCATACTCGCGAACGCGGGTATCCAGTTTTTAATCTTTTGACAGGCAACAGGCTCAGGAACCTTGTTTATCATGCTCTTCGCTAGGGTGAATTGATTGGGCATACAGTTTTTGTTTTTTCGTTTTTGACTACAGACTTCTGACATATGACTAACGACTAGCGTGGGGGTGGATTATGATTACGGTATCACGACAATACGATATCTCTGGATTCCTTCCGCCGAAGGCGGGTTCGCAGGAAAGACGTATTAAGTTTTAATTGTCACACCCTTGAATCCGCCACATTCGGAGGGCGCCTTGTTTTTGGGGAACAGATTTCCGGTCAAGCCGGAAATGACAAACTAATGCCGTATTGTCATACTCGCGAACGCGGGTATCCAGTTTTTAATCTTTTAACAGGCAACAGGCTCAGGAACCTTGTTTATCATGCTCCTCGCCACGGCGAATTGATTGGGCATACAGTTTTTGTTTTTTCGTTTTTGACTACAGACTTCTGACATATGACTAATGACTAGCGTGGGGGTGGATTATGATTACGATATCACGACAATACGATATCTCTGGCTTCCTGCCTGCGCAGGAATGACGTATTAAGTTTTAATTGTCACACCCTTGAATCCGCCACATTCGGAGTGTGCCTTGTTTTTGAGGAATAGATTTCCGGCCAAGCCGGAAATGACAAACTAATGCCGTATTGTCATACTCGCGAACGCGGGTATCCAGTTTTTAATCTTTTGACAGGCAACAGGCTCAGGAACCTTGTTTATCATGCTCTTCGCCAGGGTGAATTGATTGGGCATACAGTTTTTGTTTTTTCGTTTTTGACTACAGACTTCTGACATATGACTAACGACCATGGAAGATTTCTGAGAGTAGTCGCCACCCTGTAACACAGCTTTTTCGAATTAAATAACGATTTTGTTTTCATTGTTGTCTGTTTGCACAACAGGTTATTTCTTGGCGAAAACTCCAAACTGATAGTTGTATTTTTTCAGGATTGTTCCAAAACCGATCCCGATAAGCAAAAACAATGGAATGGTCACCAATAATCTGCTAATAGTAAAAGGAAGCCCCAAAAAGCTGATTTCAAATATTGTCATTGGAATTCGGAACACCCCGACAAAACCAAGATAGGTAAAAATAATGCTTAGTGATGCTCCTTTTTTATTCAGACTTTCAGCCATAGGGAAAGCGACGTATAAGCCTCCAATGGAAATTCCTGCCAGCAATAAAACCCAAAAGTAACCTTTAATCCCGCAATTTTCGCCGAGATGTTTTATGACGGTTTCTTTTTTTATCCAGACTTCAAATAAGCCTATCAGAATAAACGCGCATGGTAAGATCAAAAGCATTTCATAAACTATGCTTAAAAATTCATGTGCGGTTTTTTCGCCGTTATCATACCCTGTTAAATAAGAAACAGCGATAAAAATGAAAAATGAAATGAGGAGTACTATATATAGTTTTGATGAATTTTTCATTCTATTCACCAAACAAAAATTTGATGCAGATTACCGTAATCAAGCTAACGATTAACGCAAGTCCGTTTCGGAGCAATGCGACTTTAAGTCCTAAAAATTTTTTTTCGAGGGGAAATGTAACGATGCCAACATTCATCAAAGTGATGCTGAATGCCGCAATTATATAGTATGGTATTCCTTCCATTCTCAATGCGGCGCACAACGGAAACGCTGCAAATCCCGGCATGACGGAAATACTTCCCAATCCGGTTGCCACCATTACCCCCTTCATTCCAGATTCGGTACCGAGATATTCCCTGATTAATTCCGGTGGAACGAATGTTATTAGAAGCGCGAATCCGGCAAGAACGAGTATAAATATCAAAAATACGGAGCTGAATTTCTTCGTAGCGATTTTTAAGGCTTGTTTTGTTTTTCTGAAATCCTTAATCAATGATATGCTCAATAAACCGGCAGTGAAAGCCCACAGAAAAATAGTCATTATTATGTTTTACCCCATTATACACTCTTGCCCGATGTTTGTCTGCTTTCCGGAGCACCTACTTGTAATTGAGTACCGGACTCAACCATCTTTCCATTACCTCGATACTAAAACCTTTACGTTTTGCGTAATCTTCCACCTGATCTTTCGATATTTTACCTACCGAAAAATACCTTGCTGCAGGATGAGAGAAATACAATCCGGAAACCGAAGCCGCGGGATTCATAGCGAGCGATTCTGTGAGTGTAATGCCGGTATTTTTCTCAGCATCAAGTAATTCAAAAAGTGTAGTTTTTTCAGTATGATCAGGTTGTGCCGGATAACCGGGCGCCGGACGAATACCCCGATATTTTTCTTTAATCAGTTCTTCATTAGAGTGGATTTCATCTTTCGCGTAACCCCAAATTTCTTTTCTCACCTTTTGGTGCATCAACTCGGCGAACGCTTCAGCAAACCTGTCGGCTACAGCTTTTACCATAATCGCGTTGTAATCATCATGTTCAGCCTGATATTTTTTAACCAGTTCTTCAACACCATGTCCTGTAGTAACCGCAAAGCCTCCAATATAATCTGTAATTCCGATTTCTTTGGGTGCTATAAAATCAGACAATGCAATGTTTGGTACACCGGCTGCTTTTTTCGATTGCTGACGTATTGTGTGAAAAACTGTATTCTGGTCAGCAAGTTTAATATCATCACCATCCGAGTTAACGGGAAATATTCCCACCACAGCTTTTGCCTGAATGAAATTGCCGGCAATAATTTCATCTATGATTTTGTTGGCGTCATCAAACAATTTTTGTGCCTCGCTGCCATATTTTTCATCTTCAAAAATAGAGGGGTATTTTCCTTTCAACTCCCACGTCATGAAGAATGGAGTCCAATCGATGTACTTTCGGATCTCATCCAGCGGGTAATTATTGAAAGATTTAACACCTGAAAAGTTGGGTTTTGGGATATCGTAACTTTTCCAGTCGGGTGTGAATTTGTTTTTGCGTGCTTCTTCGAGAGAGATGAAAGTTTTTTCAGTCTGGCGTTCGGCATGCTGTTTTTTGACCTGCTTGTATTCCGATTTCATTTTATCGGAAAATTCACTTCTGGTGCGTGGATTTAACAATTCTCCAACCACCGGAACACTTCGGGAAGCGTCCAGCACATGTACAATCGGACCGTTATAATTTGGCGCGATTTTCACAGCCGTATGAACTCGTGAAGTAGTCGCGCCTCCAATCAATAGAGGTTTGTTGATGTTTAATCTTTCCATTTCGGCGGCCACATGTACCATTTCATCGAGCGAAGGAGTGATTAACCCGCTTAACCCGATGATGTCAACATTTTTTTCTACTGCTGTTGAGAGGATTTTATCGGCAGGAACCATAACACCAAGGTCGATCACATCATAATTATTGCAGCCAAGCACAACACCCACAATATTTTTTCCGATATCGTGAACATCACCTTTCACCGTAGCGAGCAAGACAGTACCGTTTGATTTCGCGCCACCCCCTTCGGCTTTTTCAGCTTCGATAAACGGGATAAGATGCGCTACCGCTTTTTTCATAACTCTGGCGCTTTTTACAACCTGCGGAAGAAACATTTTTCCCGCGCCAAAGAGGTCACCAACCACGTTCATCCCGTCCATAAGCGGACCTTCAATAACGGTAAGGGGCGAATTATATTTTATTCTGGCTTCCTCTGTATCTTCCACAACAAAATCTACGACACCTTTGACGAGTGCGTGTTTTAGTCGCTCTTCAACCGGTGCCTCACGCCATTCCAGTTTAGTCTCACCCGATTTGGCTTTTTCTTTCACTCCCTGCGCAAAATCTGTGAGTCGTTCGGTTGCGTCGTCTCTCCGGTTAAGGAGAACATCCTCAACCCGTTCAAGCAAATCTTTCGGAATTTCCTCGTAAACTTCAAGCTGACCCGCATTAACAATTCCCATATCCATTCCGGCTTTAATGCCATGAAACAGAAATGCCGCGTGAATAGCCTCGCGTACCGCGTTATTTCCCCGGAATGAGAAGGAAACATTGCTCACTCCGCCGGAGACTTTCGCAAGTGGGAGGTTTTCTTTAATCCATTTTGTTGCGTTGAAATAGTCAACCGCGTAATTGTTGTGTTCCTCGATACCAGTAGCGACGGCGAAAATATTGGGATCAAAAATTATATCCTGTGGCGGGAAACCTACTTTTTCTGTGAGAATTTTGTAAGCCCGTTCACAAATTGATATTTTTCGCTCGTAACTATCCGCCTGACCCGCTTCATCAAACGCCATTACAATAACCGCAGCTCCGTAGTTTCTTACCTTTCGGGCATGTTCGATGAATGATTCTTCGCCTTCTTTCAGACTTATAGAATTTACAATTCCTTTTCCCTGAAGGCATTTAAGTCCCGATTCAATAACCTCCCATTTGGATGAATCGAGCATAATGGGTAAGCGTGAAATATCAGGTTCTGAAGCGAGTAAATTCAGGAATTTCACCAATGCGGCTTCCGAATCGATCATTCCTTCATCCATGTTAACATCGATTACCTGTGCACCACCTTCAACCTGATGTCGGGCAACACTGAGCGCTTCTTCGTAATTGTTTTCACGTATAAGTCGGGCGAACTTTTTCGACCCAGTTACATTAGTACGTTCACCGATATTTACGAAGTTCATACCGGGACGAAAGATTAGAGGCTCCAACCCGCTAAGTCGCAAATAAGGTTCCGGCATTTTGGGAACTCGCGGTTTAATTTCCTTCGCCATTTTCGCGAACTCAGCAATGTGTGGAGGAGTTGTACCACAGCACCCGCCAATAAAATTGTAAAATCCGCGATTGCCATATTCGCGCAAAACATCAGCCATAGATGTAGGTGATTCGTCATATCCGCCAAACTCGTTCGGCAAACCGGCGTTGGGATACAAACTCACATAAACAGGGCACTTGTCGGCAAGTTCTTCGATAAAGGGTCGCATCTGCTGCGGACCAAGCGCGCAGTTTAATCCTACACTTACAAGGTTACGGCAGTGAGAAACCGAAATCAAAAACGCTTCTGTTGTTTGCCCCGATAATGTCCTGCCGGATTGGTCAACAATAGTGCCGCTTATCATTACAGGCATATCGGGTGCTTTTGTTTCCAGCACTTCCGATACGGCAAATATTGCCGCTTTCGCGTTTAGTGTGTCAAATATTGTTTCGATAAGAATAATATCCGCGCCACCATCAATTAATCCTTCTGCGGCGACTTTGTAGGCATTTGCGAGCTGGTCGAATGTAACCCCGCGTTTTCCTGGATCATTAACATCCGGTGAAATAGACGCGGTTTTATTTGTTGGTCCCAATGCCCCGGCAACAAATCGTTTTGCAGCGGGATTATTTTTCTCAAACTCTGTAATTGCGTCTTTTGCTATTTGCGAGGCGTTAAAATTTATTTCGTACGCGGTATCTTCAAGGCCGTAATCTGCCTGGGAGATAGATGTTGAACTGAATGTATTTGTTTCAATAATGTCAGCGCCGGCTTCAAGGTATTCCAGATGAATACTTCTTATAACTTCGGGTTTTGTTATGTTAAGTAAATCGTTATTTCCCTTTAAATCCTTTGTAGAATCCCTGAATCGGTCACCCCTGAAATCCTCTTCAGTCAAATGATGACGCTGAATCATAGTACCCATCGCTCCATCAAGAACGAGAATTCTTTCCGATAAAATCCGCTTTAATTCATTTATATTCATCTTTTCCTTTGTTGGACTCATATTACATATCTTTTGAACATGAGGCTCAATATACTTATTTTAGGTATCAGATAAAATATACGAAGCGAAGGAGTAATAGCATGATTGTTGTAACCGGAGGCGCCGGATTTATAGGGAGCGCGACTGTTTGGGCGCTTAACCAAAAAGGTGAAGAGAATATTATTGTTGTGGATGAACTCCGCTCGGGTGAGAAGTGGAAAAACCTTAACGGGCTGAAGTTCAACGACTTTTATCATAAAATGGATTTTCTCGAAATGGTTGTATCGGGTGATCTCCCGTTTGACGTAGAAGCTGTGATCCACCTCGGAGCATGCTCGGCGACTACAGAAAAAGACGCCGATTACCTGATGGATAATAACTACAAGTATTCACAGGAAATGGCTAAACTTTGCGCTGAAAAAGATGCCCGATTTATATATGCGTCATCCGCCGCAACTTACGGTGATGGTGATAAAGGTTATGACGACGATGAAAGCAGGCTGGAAGAACTTCGTCCACTTAATATGTATGGATATTCAAAACATATGTTCGACTTATGGCTGCGTCAAACCGGACTAAATGAGAAGGCCGTTGGACTTAAATTTTTTAATGTGTATGGTCCGAATGAATACCACAAGGACGATATGCGAAGTGTAGTACACAAGGCGTTTGAGCAGGTACGCGATACAGGCAAGGTAAAGCTATTTAAGTCGCACCACCCCGATTACAAGGATGGTGAACAAAAACGAGATTTTGTTTATGTGAAAGACGCGGTTGGTATGGCTCTGTTTTTTCTCGAAAACCCCGACATAAACGGTATATTTAATGTAGGAACCGCGAACGCGCGTACCTGGAATGATCTCGTTACCGCGCTATTTAACGCTATGGGAAAACCTGTGAACATTGAATATATCGACATGCCCGGGCACCTTAAAGGCAAATACCAGTATTATACCAAAGCCAACAGCGACAAAATCCGAAAGGCCGGATATACAGATAAAATTCATACCCTGGAAGAAGGTGTGACCGATTACGTGCAAAACTACCTTATGAAGGATATTTACCTCGGGATGTGAGAAGATTAGTGCCGAGTGGTTAGTACAAAGTGCGAAGTAAAAAATAAAAACATTTAGACGCGACAGGCTTCCCAACATGAAGAGAAGGGGAGCAAATAATTGCATTGTCATGTTTCCCGATAAATTGGGTGGTATTCGGTTTTTGGTTTTGACTGGCGACTTTTGACAGATGACTATGCGGGACAGGCGATAAATTCAGGGACCTTGTTCTATCAACCCCTTTAAAACAAAAAAGGGATGGTCGGTGACCATCCCCTACATAATAATGTATATGTTATTTCTAGGTAGAGGCGCACCATGGTACGCCTCTACGTTTTATCTCTTTTACCTATCGACCGCCCTTCGACCATGCTCAGGAACCGTCGATTTTTTGTGTCTCTACTTCGCACTCAGTACTTCGTACTCAGCACTATATTATTTATAGTTAGTATCATATGATACCCAAAGGAATAATGATTAGTTTTTAACTAAAAATTAT
>BQMY01000081.1 GCA_022181065.1 Melioribacteraceae bacterium
ATTATAACAATCCTATTGAATTTTAAATTCATTTTCTCCCTTAAGTTGACAGCATTGCCTTCAAAAGGGGGACGTGAAAATCAACAACCAGATTTTTCAACATTCTCCCTCAATAAATTGAGCTTACCAAACCCTGATTGAAATTTTTAATCAGGGTTTATTTTTATATAATATCTTCCTAAAAAAACAGAAACTTTATTGTTAGCACTCTTGTAAAATTAGTGCTAAATTAGTAACCTTAATTGTTTAACAGCATCAAATAGTAAAAAACTGCAATATTTACTATATTTACCAGTTTGAAATTAAAAATTAACCAGTAAGAAAAATTATGTTTTCTCAGGAATTAACAGAGCGTGAAAAGACAATATTGAGGTATGTGATACACCAGTTTATCCTTACCGCCAGTCCTGTTGGTTCCAGGAATATATCAAAGAAATATGAAATTGGTTTATCCCCGGCTACAGTAAGAAATATAATGGCTGATCTTGAGGATCTCGGATTTTTAAATCATCCCCACACCTCAGCGGGAAGGGTTCCGACTGACAAAGGTTACCGATTTTATGTAGATTCATTGATGGAACCACATTTGTTGTCACCACAGGAGATGAGTTTGATAGATCGTTCCATTTTGCAGGAAATGATCGAACGTGAAGAAGTGCTTAAACTTACATCAATGTTATTGAGCAACATTACAAATTTGCTAGCGTGCGTTACCTATCCAAAGTTTGATGACGCGCTATTGCAGAAAATTCAGCTGGTTGAACTTGGCGGTTCAAAAATATTGATTGTCCTCACCGTCAAGAGTGGCGTGGTAAAAACTATAACACTCGAGATCCATCAGCCGGCGGAAACTAAACAGTTAAAGGCGATCGAACGTACTTTGAACGAACGGCTATCGGGATTAAAGTTTTCCGAGATTCGTGAGTCATTCAAAGACCGTCTCCAGGGTACGATTGATGAAAATATGAAGCCCATAATAAGGGTGTTCCTGAATTCGGTGGATAAGATATTTTCTGATATTGAAGGGACAGAAAAAACTTTTATTACTGGCGCCCGGAATATAGTTCGTCAACCTGAATTTGAAGATTTGTCTCACTTTCAGAGCATAATAGAACTCATTGAAGATAAAGATGTTATCATTCATATGATGGATCAGAGCGCGGAATTGACTACAGAGGATGTCTCAATACTTATTGGCGGCGAACATAAAGATGAAAAATTGAATGAATATAGTCTGGTTACAAAAACTTATAAATTGGGAGGCACTGCCGGAAAAGTTGGAATAGTTGGTCCGAAAAGGATGGAGTATTCCAGAGTAGTTGCCTCGGTAGTTTATATTGCCGAAGTATTATCGAAACAATTAAAGAATACATATTAAAATTGCGGAGTGGTGATTAACGATGGCCAAGAAAGAGAAGAAAAACGAAATAAAAATTGAAAATTCAGGTTCAGATAATAAAAAAGACAGTTACGACAAAACTGATGAAAAAGATATTGTTGATGAAATGCTCAAGTTAAATAGCGACTTGAAAACAGCAAATGAAAAAAATGAGAAATTTGAACAGGAAGTTTCCGAGTTAAAAGACACATTGCTCAGAAAAGCCGCTGAATTTGAAAACTTCAAGAGAAGAAAAGAATCTGAAATTGAAAATTTAATGAAATATGCTGCCGAACCGTTTATTACAAAAATCCTTACGGTTTATGATGATCTTATAAGAGCGGCCGAACATACCGAAAAATCGGCGAAAACAGATTCGGTGAAAGAAGGCGTGCAGATGGTACTTCACAAGTTTTCAAAAATACTTGATGAGCAGGGAGTTACCCGAATTAAAGCAAAGGGTGAGCCGTTTGATTTCAATTTGCACGAAGCGCTTATGCAGCAGGTTTCCGATGATGTTCCTTCGCACACTGTGCTTGATGAGATAGAAGCGGGATATATTTATAAAGACAGAGTTCTGAAACATAGTAAAGTAATTGTTTCACAACAGTCTGTTGAAAACAGCAGCAGTGAAGATGAAGCAGATAAAAACAAAAACGAAAAAGAATAGTAAAATTTGAAGAGATAGATTATGTCAAAACGCGACTATTATGAAATATTAGGTGTAGGTAAGAGTGCGTCTAAAGATGAGATAAAAAAAGCATACAGAAAACTTGCGTTGCAGTTTCATCCTGATCGTAATCCGGATGATAAATCGGCTGAAGAAAAATTTAAAGAAGCCGCGGAAGCATACGAAGTTTTGAGCAGTGATGACAAACGCGCCAAATATGATCGTTTTGGTCATGATGGATTGCGCGGTGGTCAGGATTATCACGGATTTAGTAATGCTGAGGATATATTCAGTCATTTTTCAGATATATTTGGCGGCGCGTTCGGCGGTGGCGGAGGCGGTGGTTCTATATTTGATGATTTTTTTGGTGGAACCGGTGGTACCAGGCGATCACAATCCCGGGGAACAGGTACTCCCGGCTCGGATATGCGTATCACGCTTAAATTGACTCTTGAAGAGATTGCGCGTGGCACTACTAAAAAAGTTAAAATAAAAAAACATAAAACATGTTCCGATTGTAGCGGAAGCGGTGCGGAAAAAGGTACTTCATTTAATACCTGTTCCGTGTGTAATGGTGCCGGAGAAGTGAGGCAGGTTTCAAGATCATTGTTTGGCCAGTTCGTAAATATATCTACCTGCTCAAATTGTAACGGTACCGGCAAGATGATTTCTCAACCATGTAAAAAGTGTCATGGTGATGGACGAGTGCAGGACGAAACCACTGTAAAAATAACAGTGCCCGCAGGTGTGAGCGATAATAGCTACATGACTTTACGCGGCGAAGGCAATGCCGGAAAAAATGGCGGTCATGCCGGGGATATCATCGTTGTATTCAAGGAATTACCACACGAATATTTCTTGCGCGACGGTGATAATATTATCTACGAATTGGTTTTAAGTTACCCCGAAGCTGTACTAGGTGAAGAGGTGGAAGTGCCAACTCTTAATGGTAGAGCCAAACTCAAAATTGAACCGGGCACACAGCCGGGAAAATATCTGAAAATGCGGGAAAAGGGGATTCAACATCTCAACTCGCACGGCGCAGGTGACCAGCTCGTAAAAATTAACATACATGTTCCGAGGAAAGTTACTTCCAGGGAAAAAGAATTGCTCAAGGAATTACAGGCTCAGCCAAATATTGTTGTCTCTGTAGATTAAAACAATTACGGGGGAATAATTAAACGATTCTCCAACATAGCAGGCAAACTTGGTTTTACTACAGGTGAGACGGGGATAATATTACTCATTGGTATTTTGTTTCTTGCTGGAAGTATTTATAAATATGTTATTAATGTAAAAGCGGAGTCGAAAGTTTTTGATTATTCTGTTGCTGATAGTATATTTAATTCAGCAGAAATAATAGATAGTGCAACAAATTTAGTACAAAAAAAGGTTGCTTCTGACGCTGAACTTTTGGATTTTAGTGGTTATAATTTAAGTGATACCTTGTCAGGTTCCGTCAATAATCTTAACATAAACATTAATACAGCCGGAATTGAAGAGTTATGTTTGCTCCCCGGAATAGGTAAAAAAACGGCTGAAAAGATAATTTCGTACAGGTTGAAAAACGGTGATTTCACCCAAATTTCTGATGTTATAAAAGTTAAAGGTATCGGAAATAAGAAATTTGAGAAGATTAAAGAGTTTATTAAAGTTGAATAAAGAGTATTTTTAACCCCCGGAGGAACAATGAGCAGAAAATCAGAACCTTGGTATATTCATGCCATACTTGGAGTTGTAATTTTAGGATTAACGTATCTGTTGATTCAGGTGGCTATAATCGAACCGAGGGAAACTGTAAAATTGCAAAATTATTACAAACAAGAATCCCGCTTAAGAATGATGAATTTGAGAGAGGCGCAAATTTTATTTAAAGGTGAATATGGTCATTTTACCGATGATCTCGATAGCCTCATCAATTTCGTTAAAACAGACAGTGCTGTTGCCGCAAAAATAACTGGTATTGACTCGATTACCGGTAAATCATCAAATCCATTTGATAATTTAACTTCCGGTGAGTTCATTGTGGATTCACTTTACAAATCACCTCGTTCTTTCCAGCAGTTTGTTCTGGAAGTTGATTCCAGCATTGTTGTCGATACCGTGATCAACCGTCGTGGTAAAATTGTGAAAATTGATTCCACCTTCACACGTGGTACACGTTATGTAATTCAGTCTCCCGACAGCAAGGATAAGATTGGTGACAAAGACAATGACGCTTTGTTAAATACCGCTTCCTGGGAATAGTATCGTAAGATGTCATTTAACGGCAATAGTGCAGGATTTAATTTAACCGGCAACAAACTTCAGCTTGTTGAAATAAATGTTAAGGGAAATGACGTTCTTCTTGAAAATGCTGACGATTACTCATTTGAGGAGACTTTCACCGGTGACGCGAAAGAATCGGTCTTTATCTCCAACCTGCAAACTGCCTACGATAATTTAAGTTTAAGAAAGAAACCGGATTTTAGTTCGGTTTCTTTTTCTTTACCTGCCGATTATTTCCTTACATTTAATATGCCCGTCGAAAAAAAACTTCTGAAAAAAGAATTTGACGAACACCTCTTGTGGGAATTTAGTATCCTGTTCCCGGAAAAAGACCCGGACGATTTTGTGATACAGACTATTGAACTTGGCGCTGACAAGGATAACAGTTTTGTTGTTTGTATCGGGAAAAACAATCTCAAGAAGATTCACAAGTTCTGTGTGAGAAATAACCTGAAACTGAAGTTTATCGATTTTTCTCACCTGTCTGTTCACAATTATATTTGTAATCTGGAGAACAGCGCTGAAATATTATTGAGTGTTTACGCTTCAGGCGCAGATATATCTATGGCATTGATCAAAAATGACGAAGTTCACAATATCAGGGTATTAAAAAATAATGCTAATAGCCCGCTCAGCTCTTTTATTGCGGATAAAATCTTTAAGGCATTTCCTGAGCTTGAAAATACTGGCGGACAAGTTCAGTATTATATTTCGGGAGAACAAGTAACGGGTAGTGACGTCTTCGAATTGAATTCAGAGTTTGAAGTACCATTTCAACGTATCGACCCTTTCAGCAAAATTAAAAAATCGGCAGCTACCGAATATCTCGAAAACGACGAAAATAACTCTCAATATCTTGCCGCCGCTTCAATGGCGCTCAGATTTTCCTGATGCGGATTATCGCAGGCAAATATGGCGGGCGAACCGTAAAGTTTCCAAAATCCAAATTAGTCCGACCCACAACTGACCGAGCAAAAGAATCTCTGTTCAATTATCTCAGAAACCAGATTGATTTTGACGGTATTAAAGTCTGTGACATCTATGCCGGTTCCGGCTCGTTGGGGCTCGAATCTCTAAGTAGAGGCGCTGCTGAAACTCATTTTGTTGAGAAAAACTTTCCTGTAATGAAGGTTTTGCAGGAAAACATCTCTTCACTTGGCGCGGATAATGAAACCAGAATATTCAAGATGCCGGCATTGAAGTTTTCGCAAATAGCCGAACATGAAAGCTACGATCTGATTCTGGCAGACCCTCCTTTTTTTCATCACGATATCCACGATGTAGCTAAAAATATTCTTGAACGGGATTACCTCAGGCAAGGTGGAATTTTTATTATTGAGCGATCTGTTCAAACCCGTGAAAAGGATGTAGAAGCTTTTGACCTTGACCCTTTCAAAAAAATTGGCGATAGTTTAATATATCAATTCGAACGGTAGTTTAATTATTTCAAGTATAAATATGAAAAAAGCGATTATTCTGCTCTTCCTGACCGGGATTGTGTCCGCGTTCCCATTTGAAAAGAGATTAAATTCGATAAGAATTATTGATCAAAACGGTGAACCTCTCAACTTATTTTCAGGTGCTTTTAATAATCCCGAACATCAGTTCGTTGATATTGACAATGATGATGATTACGATCTTTTTATACTCAACAGTGACGGTTATTATTCTTTTCTCAGGAATGAAGGTACGTCCGCTAATCCTGATTTTACCGAAGAATTATTTCCTGCGGGACTTGAGTTTTTTAACTGGTTTTTCTTTTGTGATATTGATGCGGATGGTACTAAGGATTGTCTGACCGGAGCCTCGAACAATTATGTACGTATATTCAGAGGAAATAATTCAGGAGGTGAAATTTCCTTTACATTACTGAGCGATACGCTTCTTACTTCCGGGAGTAACCCACTCATTAGCGAATCAGTTTCAAATCCGGCGCTTGTTGATATTGATGATGATGGTGACCTTGATTTTTTTATTACAGATCAATCAGGCAGCATATTATTTTATGAAAATACAGGATCACCTGAAAATTATGAGTTTACTTTTGTTACAGATAGCTGGCAGGATATCCTTATAGTCGGGGGTGGTAAATCGGGTAAACATGGCGCGGCGTCTATCGAATTTTGCGATATTGACGGAGACAATGATTTCGATCTTTTCTGGGGCGACTTTTTTAGTGGCAGTCTATACTTTATCAGAAATAATGGAAGCAATGCCGTTGCAGATATGGAATTAGTTTCTGATTTCTATCCTCCCGAAAAACCTGTAAATACAAGTGGTTTTAATATGCCTCGATTTGTAGATATTGATAATGACAATGATTTTGATCTCTTCGTATCTGTTTTGTATGATCCGACAGTGTTACAGGGTCTTATTTTTGTTGAAAATGAGGGAAGCCCAACAATTCCACAATTCAGTTTTGTTACCGATCGTTACCTCAACACATTTGATGTTGGTACAAAATCTGTTATCTGCTTCGCTGATATGGATAATGATGCCGATGATGATATGATAGTCGGGAGCGAAAAAAATCCTGATGGTTCTCTCTATTATCTCGAAAATACCGGAACAACAGATAATCCTGAATTTACGGTACGGGATACAATATATACAGGCTATGAAAATGATCTTTCACTTTCTCCAACCGTGATGGATTTCGATTTTGATAATGATCTTGACATTATTGTAGGCACCTTTCTCGGCGATGTAAAACTGATTGAAAACACAGGTAATTTTCAGAATGCTCAGTTTACCGGTGCCGTTGATCTGCTCGACGGTCTTGGAAATAAAGTCAAGTTCAGCAATTATTCTCGTCCCCTCGCGATCAACCTGGATAATGATAACGATATGGATCTTGTTATCGGTGGATTCAACGGAAAACTTACAGCATATCTGGATACGGGTGAGGGAAACAGTTCTGTTTTTATCGAAAAACCTGACATATTTGAGGGAGTAGATCTTGGTGATATGAGTAATATTACATCCTCGTGGTATAGCGGAAACGGCGCGGGCAAAGATATTATCGTCGGAAACAGGGCCGGAGAAGTGTACCTGATTCCCAAAACCGGAATTGGTTCCAGCACCGAATTTGGTACTCCTGAACTCATCTCTGATATCCCGTTTGAAGGGAGGGAAATCGCGCCTGCGTTTTATGATATCGATAAAGATGGTGATGACGATCTTTTTCTCGGATCGATAAGGGGCGGAATAACATTTTATGAGAATACACAAATTACCGGTATTTCATCGGCATCACATGATATTCCGGGTAAATATAGTTTGCAGACCTACCCTAATCCTTTTAACGGGGGAGTGAATATTTCAATTTCGGGTGTAAACGAAATTCGTTCTATACAGATTTATGATCTACTCGGTGGTAAAATTGATGAAATAAGAATTGAAGATAGTCAATCTTCTTATAGATGGCTACCACGAATGAATATTTCTTCGGGAGTATATTATGTTTTAGTTTCACTTCCCAACAACTCAACTCTCACTGAAAAGGTGATTTACCTTAAATAAAATTTGTTTTTGGTGTAAAAATAAAACTCTGCGCTAATTTGAACTTTATTTAGAGGCTATATCTTATTATATTGTAAGAGATATCAAGTCTTATATATTCCGGAGCAAAAATGAAGTTTAATTATCTACTTTCCTTTCTTTTATTAGTGGCAGTTTCCTTACAAGCGCAAATTGATCTTTTAGGTTCGATCAATCCGAATCAATTTTCAAGCTATTCTGATATCTGGGGATATGTCGATGAAAACAACCGGGAATACGCAATCATGGGTGGCTATAGCGGTACGCATGTAATTGATGTTACCGATCCTTCAGCACCTTCGATAGTCGGTTTTATACCGGGTCCGGAATCAATATGGCGTGATATTAAAGTTCATGATCAATACGCTTATGTCACCACAGAAGGAAGTGGTTTTGGTGAAGGATTGCAGATAATTGATCTGACTAATGTCCCCAACTCGATATCACTCGCGAATACAGTTGATCAATATTTTACCAGCGCGCACAATATCTTTATTGATGATGGCTACGCCTTTGTAGTTGGTACAGATGGCATTGGCGGGATACATATTCTTGATCTCGCTGATCCGGTTAACCCTGTTCAAACCGCTTATTATACACAAAGCGGGTATGTACATGATGTTTACGTCTGGAGTGACACTATAGTTGCTTGCGCTGCCTCAACATATGATCTTGTGGATATTACCGACAAAGCTAATCCCTTTAAAATTAGCGAAAGCGCGGCTCTTCCCGGTATTTATGCGCATTCCGGCTGGATGACAGAAGATAAAAGATACTTCGTCGCGTGTGAAGAATTTAATCAGCGCGATATCACAGTGTGGGATTTGGAGGATCGCTCAACCTGGGAACTCGTCGTACCCGAATGGCAAATGGATACAGGGAGTATTGTGCACAATCTTTTTATAAAGGGGAATTACGCGCATATTTCATATTATACTGATGGTTATGTGGTGCTGGATATAACAGACCCGACACAGCCGCTTCTTGCCGGTTCATACGACACAGATACTCAGACAAATAGTGGTTTTAACGGTGCCTGGGGATGTTATCCTTATTTGCCTTCCGGGAATGTGATTATTTCCGATATTAACGAAGGGCTTTTTATTCTGTCTTTCAACCCAACCAACATCGCTCCGGTAATTTCGTTAAGTTCATCACCCGAATTTGTTAACAACACAGATGATGTTCTTATCTCTGCTCAGGTTGATGATGACAAAGCTATTGATGACGCTAAATTATACTACCGTACAATAATAAGTGATGACACTTCTTCATGGAATTCGGTGAGTGATTTGAATGGTCCAACCGAAAACCTTTACGGATTTTATATTCCGGGTCAGGAACACCTTACTGATGTACAATATTATATTGCCGCGATTGATTCCGACGATGAAGTTACAACTCTGCCTGCCGGTGGATCAGGAGTTGATCCGATTGGTCAAACACCCCCCGAAACATTTCTGCACTACAGCGTTGTTATCGCGGGAATTCCGGTTATTGAATCATATGCTCCTGCAGTGATGGATACAACTGTTTCAAAAGGTGATATCATTAATTTTGCAGTGATCGCCTCTGATACCACAAATCTCGGCATTAGTGTTAAGTGGTATTGGAATGGGATCAAATTGGTTGAAGGTAACACTTATGAATACTCCACATTTTTCAGTCCGGCGCAAACAATTGATACGGTTGAAGCTGTGATTTCAAACGGATTTAATGAAGTTAGTGTAACATGGTACGTGACCGTTGATATTGCACTCTCGGTACCTGATGGAAATGTCTATACATACAATTTGGAGCAAAACTATCCGAATCCTTTCAACCCATCAACGAATATCAGTTTTTCTCTCGAAAATCCCGGAAATGTTGAGTTGACTGTCTATTCAATAACTGGTGAGATTGTTGCGCGTCTTTTGAGCGGACATATGGGAAAAGGGACTCATTCTGTGCGCTTCGATGCTAGGGGATATGGTTCAGGTGTATATATTGCGCGAATAAATTCAGGTGATTTTTCTCAAACAATCAAGATGATATTACAGAAATAATGAAAATTAAATTATTCTTTGCTTTTGCTCTTTTTAGTATCCTGCTGATATCGTGCAGAGAAGACAACAATCCGGTGGAAAATGATGAACAAATTATCTCAACCGGATTTTCCGACGCCAGAGTTGGCGAAATATTTGAAGAAAATTGTACTACTTCAGGTTGCCACGGCGGCACAAATCCCGCAAATGGATTGAGTCTGGAAACACATGGTAATCTTTTACTGGGCAGTTCGTCAAGGAAGGTGGGCGAAACATCAAACGGTGGCGGAGCTGTTGTTGTTCCTTACGAACCTGAAAAAAGCCTCCTCTACAGGATGATATCAGGGGAAACTACTCCTGTAATGCCTCTCGGTCGAAATCTTCTGGACGCGGCTGATGTTGAAATTATTAAAACATGGATAGAGCAGGGCGCAAGGGATGAAAATGATGTTGTCCCTGAACTTTCGGGCACTGATGACGTTTATGTTTGCTCACAAAACGCAGATTATATTAACGTTATTGATGGTGAACTTAAAAATGTATTGAGAACAATCAGTACAGATTTTATTGCTGAAAACGACGCACCGCACATGGTAAAATACTCCGATGGTTTTATTTACGCGACCACAATAAAATCGGGTAAACTACTTAAAATAAATGGTTCTAACTTTCAGATAGTTACCGCTGTTGAAGGTTTGGGCTATCCCGGTATGATACAGATTGATGGTTCGGCGGGACTCGCATATGTATCTCGTTCCTCTACAGCACCGGGTACTTACAGCACCATATATAAAATTGATATCAACAATATGGAACTTCTGGAAGAAATTGTTCTTCCGGTAGAAGGTATCCCGCATGGAATAGCTCTCACAGCGGATGGTTCGAAACTGTACGTCGCGAATCTTACCAAAAACAGAGTCAGTGTTGTTAACACATCGAATGGTGAGCTGATAACTGATGTTTCGCTCGATTCCGAGACTGATCATCAGCCGATGCAGGCAGCTTTATCTCCCGACGATAAATACCTTTATATTTCGGCTCGGGGAAGTGGTAAACTTCTTGTGCTCGATACAGATAATATGGAAGTGATAAGTTCCGTTGGAATTGGTATGGGTCCGATGCACATTGCCACCAGCTCTGACGGCAGCAAGATATATCTTCCTGCAATGATGGCAGGAACAGTAAGTGTGGTAGATTTCGACGGGAGCAATTGGACAAAAACGAATGAAATTAGTCATCCCGCGATGAAAATGCCGCATGGCTGCGATATCACAAGTGATGACAGGTATTTATATGTTTCCTGCCGAAATACTGAAGGCATGTACTCTTCGCCATATCCATACGCGGATGGTACAAGACCGGGACTCCTTTTCACCATTGACCTCGGAACTGAGTCTGTTTTGAAATACCAGGAAATAGGGGCTTACGGCTCAGGACTGACTATTAGAAAGTAATACTCATTTTTTATAGCACCTTAAAAATAGTATATTAACACAAGGTTAAATATTATTATAGGTGCTATGAAAAAAGTAATATATCCCGGTACATTTGATCCCGTTACTTTCGGGCATATCGATATTGTTGAAAGAGCAAGCGACCTGTTTGATGAAGTAGTTGTGACTGTCGCTAAAAATCCTTCCAAAACCTGTATGTTCAGCGTTGATGAAAGAACGTTGATGCTAAAGGAAAGTTTAAAACATCTTCCCAATGTTACTGCCGATTCATTCGACGGGCTTGTTGTAGATCACGCAAAGGCTATTGGCGCGTTAGGAATTATCCGTGGTTTGAGAGCTGTAAGTGATTTTGAATATGAGTTCCAGATGGCACTTATGAACAGAAAACTCAACGGTGAGCTAACAACAATATTCCTTATGCCTCACGAAAAATATACTTATCTCAATTCTACTATAATCCGAAATCTTGCTCAGTTTAAGGGAGATGTGACTGACTTTGTTCCCGAGGTGGTTTTAGAATTTTTAAAGAAAAAATCGGGTAAATAAAAATCTTAATAATTTCTTAACATCACTATCCTTTAAATACCTGTATAGTTGTATTAATTGTTGATTGATAATTCTTAAAATATTGGAAAAAATGTGAAGCGATTTCACAAACTTTTAATTTATTCAGTTTTCATTGTTTTGACATTTGTTTCCTGTCAGAAAAGGCAGAACCGCGCGAAGGAAGTTATTTCGATAAAAGGTTCCGATACAATGGTTAACCTTACCCAGAAATGGGCTGAGACTTACATGAAGAAGTTTAATGATCTATCCATTCATGTTACAGGTGGAGGTTCGGGTACCGGTGTCGCGGCTCTGTTGAATGGTACAGCGTCGATTGCTAATATAAGTCGGGAATTGAAAGAGCGGGAATACAAAAACGCTCACGAAAGGGGTATTGAACCATACCAGATTAAAGTAGCGCTTGACGGTATAGCAATAATCGTAAATCCTGAAAATAATATTGATACTCTTCTTGTTGAGCAGGTACGAGATATATTTTCCGGTAAAATAAGATATTGGTCCGAGGTTGGAGGAGCTGAAGAAAGAATTGTACTTTACGGCAGGGAAAACAGCAGCGGAACTTATGAATACTTCAAAAATATTATCCTGGATGATAAGGATAGCGACTACTCAATAGATTTTGCGACTTCAACACAGGTACTGCAAGGTACTTCTGCTCTTGGTGAAGCGGTGGCTCTTGATAAACGTGGTATTGGTTATGGAGGAGTCGGGTATTTTGTTGGTCGAAAAGACCTTAAAATTATACACATCAAGGAAGGCGATTCAAAATTAGCGGTATCACCAACACATGATGGTGAATTGAACTATGAAATTATCCGTAATGGTGAATACCCTCTGGCAAGATATTTATATTGCTTTACTAACGGTGAGCCTAAAGAGGGTGCGTTGAAAGATTATATCGATTTTATTCTTTCAGCGGAAGGGCAATCAATTGTTGAACAGATGGAATATATTCCCCTAATTGATTTCAGCAAAGATGAGCAGCAGTAATTCGCCATATAAAAAACTTGTTTCAAAACGGATTGAAATTAAAGAAAGTCTTATAAGATTTTTCTTTATGATCAATGGTTACGTTGCTGTCCTCTTTTTACTTCTGATTTTTATTTTCCTTCTTCAGGAAGCCTTTTCGGTTATCATTGAACCGGGAGTTGAGGATTTTGTTTACTCGGAACGCACTGATGCCAGCGGGGAGAGTAGTAAAGTATATGAATGGTATCCCACAAGTGATGACCCAAGATATTCACTTGTACCCTTAATTATGGGTTCACTCCTTACAGCATTGCCCGCAACCATAATAGCTACTTTTTTCGGCATTATTCTCGGGATTTATCTTGCGGAAATCGCTTCGAACAGATTACGGGAAATCCTGAAGCCGGCAGTTGAGCTGTTTGCCGGAATTCCCACTGTTGTTATGGGTTTTTTTATCATTGCGGTTGGCGCGACATTATTCCAGGATTTTTTTGGTTTTCTTAACCGGTTAAATGCTTTTGTAGCGTCACTCGGCTTATCACTAATAATTATTCCCATTATCGCCTCACTCTCTGAAGAAGCAATGCGATCTGTACCGATCCAGCGCAGAATGGCAAGCTACGCACTTGGCGCAACAAAGTGGCAAACTATTATTAAAGTGGTTATTCCATCAGCATTGAGTGGAATTTCAGCAGGAATAATATTGGGGTTTGGTCGTGCAATCGGTGAAACTATGATCGTGCTCATGGCAACTGGTAACGCAGCCGAGCTTACGTTTGATATTTTCCGCAGCGTTAGAACGATGACCGCAACAATAGCCGCGGAAATGGGGGAAGTATCACAGCAGTCGAGTCACTATTACGCGCTCTTTTTCATCGGGGTTGTACTATTTGTCGTGACATTTCTGCTTAACCTTATCGCGGCTTTGGTACTGCGACGCATGAACAAAAAAGCGGGGAATTATTCATGATGGATAAGAATAATTCGCCCCTGAGATATAATACTCCTAAAAAATGGGACTACAAACTGAGTGATATTCTCGCGGTTAACGGTATCAGAATAATCACCGGCTTTTTGTTACTTGTGATGTTTTTTGTAATCGCCAAAATCTTTTATGAGGGAAGCGGGATTTTGAGTTGGGAGTTTTTAACCGAATTTCCAACTAACAATATGACCGAAGGAGGTATCGGTCCCGCTATTTTTGGAACGGTCACCGTTTTGCTCCTGATGATATTTTTTGCAGTACCGATTGGCGTATGCGCAGCAATATTTATAAATGAGTATGCGGGAAATACATTATGGACGCGTATCATATTGCTGAGTGTGAACAATCTCGCGGGTGTACCATCGATTGTATTCGGTTTGTTCGGATTGGGCTTTTTTATTCTTTTTATCGGGCGTGAACTTGATGAAGTTCTGAAAACCGGATTGCTGTTCGGTCAGCCCGCAATGCTTTGGGCGGCGGCTACATTAGCGGTGCTGGTATTACCAACGATTATAGTTTCCACTACAGAAGCGTTGAAATCAGTTCCATTTTCACAAAGGGCTGCCGCATACGGTCTTGGCGCGACCAAATGGCAAACCATCAGGGATATTGTTTTACCGCAGGCAAGACCGGGAATTTTAACCGGAATCATTCTTGCCGTAAGCAGAGGTGCAGGAGAAACCGCTCCAGTGCTATTTCTCGGATGCGCGTTTTTCCTTCCCGATCTGCCACTTACGTATCTCGATATGGGTTTATTCGCGATTCCGCTTGTTAATCCGACAGAGCAGTTTATGTTTCTATCGTATCATATATTTATACTGGCGACACAATCAACAAACCCTATATTAACAAAGCCGATTCAATATGGTACCACACTGGTTTTAATAATATTGATTGTATTATTGAATCTGACAGCTGTGATTTTTCGGTATCGTTTCAGAAGAATAATTGATGAGATCAGAGGTAACACCAACTAATGAAAGAAGTAAAAGTTAAAGTTCAGAATCTTAATGTATTTTTTAATTATCTGCAGGCACTAAACAGTGTTTCGATAGAGATATATTCCAATAAGATCACTTCGATAGTTGGTCCGTCGGGATGCGGTAAAACAACATTCCTGAGAACTATAAACCGTATGAATGACCTGATCATGGGTTTCAGAAAAACAGGGGAAGTGATAATTGACGGGGTTGAGCTTTATGATAATTCGATCGATGTAGTAAACCTGAGACGACTGGTGGGAATGGTTTTCCAGACATCAAATTTGTTTCCGAAATCGGTTTATGATAATATTACATTTGGTCCGAGGCTGCATGGGATAAAAGATAAAAAGCGCCTCGATGAAATAGTTGAAAACGTCTGCACCCGCTCTGCTATCTGGAATGAGGTAAAAGACAGACTTAATGAAAACGCGCTCAGTTTTTCCGCGGGTCAGCAGCAGAGACTTTGTATTGCGCGCGTACTGGCTGTTGAACCGGATATTATCCTGATGGATGAACCCGCGAGCGCACTTGATCCTTCTTCTACAGCTAAAATTGAAGAGCTTATTCTTGATCTGAGGAATAATTATACTGTTCTGATTGTAACGCATAATATGCAGCAGGCAGCAAGGATAAGTGATTATACAGCATTCTTTTACCTTGGTCAGTTAGTGGAATATGAAAAAACTTCGAAGATGTTTACCAACCCGACTAATAAGCAGACCGAAGATTACATAACAGGGAGATTCGGTTAAATTAACACTAATTTAACCTTGAATAAAAATATCAGCATATATTCTTAAATTTTTTTTTATTATATTATTCCCATTAATAAAAGCCCGTCATCTATTGATTGGCTTTTTTTTTGAACTGATATTGAATGCATGGAAAGACCATTTGACATACAGATTGAAAAGCTGAAAACAAAGCTGATAAAAATGTGCAGCCTTGTAGATGAGCAGGTTGAGTTTGCTATCAAAGCTCTTGAAACAGAAGATAGTGATCTTGCTTCATTTGTAGTTGAAAGGGATGCTAAAGTTGATAAATACGATGTTAAAATAGAAAAAATTTGTCAGCGTCTTTTTGCGCTTAATCAACCCGTCGCGATGGATCTGCGCCTTATAATGTCGGCATTGAAAATAAATGCAAACCTTGAAAGAGTAGGTGATCTGGCTGTTTCCATAGCAAGAAATGTAATTGATATTGGCAATAAGCCAGAATTTCATTCAACCCTTCATTTTACCGCTATTTCGCAAGTTACCCGTGATATGATTAAAAAAGCGATAGATTCGTTTATTAATAACGATTCCGAACTTGCTAAAACTGTGCTGAATGATGAGGGCAGACTTGACAGTATGGTCGATGAAGATACCGCAGCACTGGTTGAAATAATGAAAGCCTCACCCGATAATGTTTCGCCGGGTCTCTACTACTTTGATATATTCCAGTCACTTGAACGATTGGGCGATCATGCCACAAACATTAGTGAAGAAGTATATTTTATAGTAAAAGCCCAGCTAATTAAACATCACCAATTGGAAGACTAGGCGGGTTATTATACCCACCCTCTCAATTTACAAGCTTCCGCGACCCTCGCAACACCAACTACCATTGCCGCAAGACGGGGGTGTATCTGTTTTTCTTTTACCGCTTCCTGAACTGTTTTGTAGGCTTTTGTAAGTTTTTTGTCCAGGCGCTCATGAACCAGATTCTCCTCCCAGAAGTAGGAATAATGATCCTGTACCATTTCGAAGTATGATACAGTCACACCTCCGGCACTCGCGAGAATATCAGGTATTACATGAACATTGTTTTTATTAAGAATAAAATCCGCTTCCGGGGTTGTAGGACCGTTTGCCAATTCACATATTACGCGGGCTTTTATTTTTCCAGCGTTTTCGGATGTGATTGAGTTTTCAAGAGCCGCGGGATAAAGTACTTCAACATCCAGTTCGAGGAGTTCTTCCTGTGGAAGTGGTTTGCCGCCGGGAAAGTTTGCGACTGTGCCATTTGTCAGTTTATGAGTAACCAGTTCTTTAGGATCCATTCCATCACGGTTGAAAATTGCTCCGCGCGAATCGGATACCGCTACAAGTTTTCCTCCGCCGAGTATTTCCTGATGGAGTAGTGCCGCTCGTTGCCCGGCATTTCCAAATCCCTGAATCGCGTAACATCTGTGGGGATCGTAGCCATACAATTTGCAAGCTTCGCGAACGGTTATGACACCACCTCTCGCCGTTGCGTCTCTTCTCCCTTCTGTTCCACCGACCTGCTGGGGTTTATCGGTCATTACACCGGGATGATGTCTGTTTACCAGAGTTTCATACTCATCCATCATCCATGTCATTATCTGCGGATTTGTATAAACATCGGGGGCGGGAACATCTTTATCGATGCCAATCATTGGGGAGATGGCTCGAACATAAGCTCTTGAGAGTCTTTCCAGCTCACTGATGGAAAGTTCCTTGGGATTACATTTTACTCCACCTTTACCTCCACCGAGAGGAAGATCAACCACCGCGGTTTTCCAGGTCATCCATGAAGCGAGGGCGCGTATTGTATCGACTGTTTCCTCAGGGTGAAAACGTATTCCGCCCTTTGCCGGACCGCGAGCCTGATTATACTGAATCCTGTATCCGTGAAAAATCCTTGAAGCTCCGTTATCCATTTTTACGTTGAGTGTAAACTTAAACTCTCTCTGCGGGAATATCAGCAGGTCAACAGTCGCCTCATCTAGATTTAATATCCTGGCTGCTTCAAGAACCTGTTGCTGCGCTACTTTAAATGAATTATAAGATTCCATCTTTTACCTGCCAATTATTTCTTATTATTTTCTTCTTGTCCTTCTTTGTTCTGCTTTTTACCTTTTTCTTCAAATGGTGGTAAAATAATTCTGTACCAGCAGTTTTTACACATTATAGCACGGTCAACTTCCAGGAGCACCATTTGCCATGGGCTCAATGGCTGACCGCAGTGAGGACAGTTTTGCATTTTTGTTTTCGCTTGTTTTTCCGGTAATTTCAAATTACACCTCCGGCTTAATTATAATGCCTTTGTGTTCGTGTCCGTTCATCCTGAGATGGAACGGGTTTTCAAATCTTAAATGATATGTGTATTCTTTAACTTCTTTTTTGGGTTGTTTATCCAGCCATTCCCAGTCAACTTCACCCTGACCAATATGCTGATTTACTGTAAAATATCCGATCATAAAAGATGTAATATTTTGGAAAAAGTGGGAACCTTGCGATGGGGAAACAGATATATCTTTAAAATTCGCTTCAATAATTGCCTTGGCACCCGCGATTTGTTCCCAGTTAACCGGAATTCCCAGCCACTGGTCAAGTGTACCCCATCTTCCAAGTCCGATAAGCAGATATGGTTTTTCCTCGGCAATAAGTTTTGAATTAAAGTAACTTACCTCTTCAGCGATCTGTACGGTTTTTGAGCGGTCAAATTTGTGATAATCGACTACAATTACATCATAAATATCCTCAATTCTGCCATGTCCGAGAACCTGATCACTAGTACAAAGGATATTTTCCTGATCCTCTTCCTCAAGATTTAATTCTTCAAGTTCGTGACTGATTACGAGTGGTCTCATCTGCAACAGTCCAAACTCTCTCGGTTTGCCTCGTGGGACTGACATCTTAACCGCGAACTCAATTTCCACAGGTGTACCCATACCCCAGGTACCCATATCGAGCAGCAAATCGAGAATCTGAGGAAGTGGAAACATTCTCTGCCGCAAAACCGGACCAAAAGTAACTACCCGTGGACCAATTCTGCCAAGTCCATCGTATATGGCGTCATTTTCAGGGATGTAGGTTGAACCCACATAATTCAGGGAGCCATCCCGCTCAGCAGTTTGAAGTGAGTTTCGTACAAGCAACTCATCTTCGGTTGAATCGGAATAGCCAACTTTACGATCGAGCTGCAGAGAATAAAACTCCAGCTGATTGTTATCGAGAGATTCCTCCACGCTGTAAAACTGGATGAGATCTGTTGGATACTTAGGGCAGAAACGGATTGTGTTACCACCGTCCACAACTGTTTTTCCAAGTCCGAGAGCAACATCAACAATTCCATCGGATGATTTTTGAGGTGGTGTCGGGTAAAAATTATACGATTTCGCCACGCCACTGAAATCTGGATAAAACCGGTTTTCATGGCGTGTACCTACCATTTTCTGAATTATCACCGCCATTTTTTCTTCTTCAAGTCGGTAGGAGGTAACTTTTATATACTCCTTCGCGCGCTGGAAAAATGTGGATGCATAAACTCTTTTGATAGTGGTTAAGAGATTATCAAGCCTTACCAGCGGATTCGAGTGGTTATTAGGAAGCATATATGTTTCATATACACCGGCAAAAGGGTGATATTGGGAATCTTCAAGGAGACTTGAAGAACGAATTGCCAATGGGTCTTTGACTATATCGAGGAATGCTGCCAGTTCACCCAGTATCTCTTCGGGAAACTTTGAAGCCTCGAGAAATCTGTTTGTAATCTCCTCATCATTCTCACAATCGATGGCGAATTTGCGCAGATTGTTATCATCAAGAAACTGGTCGAACACATCCGTCGCCAGCACAATGGCTGTTGGAACATGAATAAAAACGTCGTCGAACTGGTGGTGAATGTTATAGTCGTTAATCAGAGTATTTACAAAACCAAGACCACGTGCCTTGCCACCAAGTGAGCCTCCGCCCACTCGCGCGAAACCACTCTCCGCGTCAAATGATTCCTTTATAAAGTCGGTAATAATTCCTCTCTGGCGTAAAGTCTGGTAAGATTTAACGGAATGAATCAAGTCCTCCCGTAAATGTCCGATCGATGGATAATCGTCAACTCTTCTGGGTCGTAATTGGTGAGCCAACCAGAATTCAGTTCGTGCTTTGAGCCAGTTTGAGAAGTGATTCCGTTCAGCATGAAATTTTATGCTTTCTTCAGGGACTTTCCTGAGCATTTTCCATAAAGCTTTCAGATTTGGCGCGCGTCCAACCTCAACACCTTTTTCAGTTCTGAAAACAAAATCTCCAAAACTGAAATATTCATTCATAAACTGGCGCAAATTATCCAGCATCATAGAAGAATCTTTAAGAATGAAAGTCGCAGCGATATTCTTTACCAGGTCGCCGTTTTCCGGTTTTTGGGAGAGGAGTAATATAGGAATATCGGTTTGATCGGCTTTAACATTTTTGGCAAACTCAATTCCGGCGGTCGGATCCTGCACACCTCCGCGAGGGAAATCAATATCCGAGATAACACCAAGCATAAATTCTTTATAATTTGTGTAGTATTCCCATGCTTCTTCATAATTGGAGCAGAGTAAAATTTTTGGTCGCGCGCGCATCCTTAGAAACTTGTGTGTGAGGTTAATTCCTTCTGATATAAGTCTGCGTGATTGTTTAAGTATTTCTGTATAGATCAATGGAAGGAAAGATGAATAATATCTGACATTATCCTCAATCATAATAATATTTTGAACACCAACCATATGTGTGTCGTGTTCAACATTGAGTCGATCCTCCAGGAATTTAATAATAGCAATGATGATTCTGAAATCTCCCTGCCAGATAAATATTTTATCAAATACAAAACTTTCCCGGTTCAGAAGTAAATATTTTAACTCCCGGTTATCATGCGCGAGAAGTACAATCGGAATTTCAAGTCCCTCTTCTCTGGCGAGTTTCGCGAAACTTATTGCGTGCATATCCTCTATGTGAAGGGTAGTTATGATCAGATCGAACCGATTTTCCTCTTTGGCAAGCGCAACAGCGTCTCTGCCGTTAGAAACCCTTGTCAGCTCGGGTGAGTGACTCAGGTTGAGTCCCTGATATTCTGCGCGAATCAATTCATACAATCTGCCATCCTCTTCGAAGAGGTAGAGATCATACAGAGATGAGACAAGCAGGATATCTCTGATCCTGAGACGCATCAAATTCTGGAAGCCCTGAAAGCGGTTGCCGTAGCCATGTTCAACGAGGTAAGGATCGAAACTTTTGCCGGAATCTTGTTGCCCTGTGCGCATAATAAATCCGATTTGAGGTGAATGTATAAAACAATATTAAAAATTTTGCGAAGAAATTAAAGCGAAAACATAATAAAAATAGGGGAGAGTCTTTTTAAATGTTTTATATCAAAGAAAAGAGAGCAATTGATTCCTTTCTTTCTAAACTTTAATAAAATTAACAGTTTCAATAGTCCTCCTTTTGAAGGAGGTGGATTTCGACGATAGTCGAAAGACGGAGGATGATGTTTTTCAAATTTTGTAACTTTTGGTCATCCCCCGTCCCGAAAATCGGGACACCCCCTTCAAAGTGGGACTTAAAAAAGCAAGTCTATGCTTATGAACAGTTAAAAAAAAGACGGCTTTCGCCGTCTTTTTTCCGTTAAGATCGATTGTATTAAACAACACCTTGATCGATCATAGCGTCTGCGACTTTAAGGAATCCGCCGATGTTAGCGCCATTCACGTAGTTGCCCGGAGTTCCGAAGCGGTCTGCGTTATCAACGCAAGTTTTATGAATGTTGTGCATGATCATCTGGAGACGTTTGTCAACTTCTTCGCGTGTCCATGGCAGTCTCTGGCTGTTCTGTGACATTTCAAGACCTGAAACAGCAACACCACCGGCATTGGCTGCTTTACCGGGGCCATAAAGGATACCATCTTCGAGGAACAGGCGTACACCATCAGGTGTGGTAGGCATGTTAGCACCTTCAGAGACAACATAAACACCATTTTTACGAAGATTCTGAGCGTCTTTCAGGTTGATTTCGTTCTGGGTTGCACTTGGGAAAGCACAATCAGCCTTGTGATCCCAGATTGGATTGTATTCCATAGTTGGATCAACAGCTGTGTAGGTTGCGTTAGGATATTTTTCAACATATTCTTTGATCCTTCCGCGACGGACATTTTTAAGATCCATTACGAAATGTAGTTTTTCTGTGTTGATGCCTTCAGGATCGTAAATATAGCCCGCTGAATCAGACAAGGTTAATACTTTGCCGCCAAGTTCAAGAATTTTTTCTGTTGTAAACTGAGCAACGTTACCGGAACCTGAAACGAGGCATGTTTTTCCTTCCAATGTTTCATTTTTTGAACCGAGCATTTCAGCAGCGAAATATACCGCGCCGTATCCTGTTGCTTCCGGACGAATAAGTGAGCCACCCCAGTTCAAACCTTTACCCGTGAGAACACCGGTGAATTCGTTGCGTAATTTTTTGTACATACCAAACATGAAACCTATTTCGCGTCCGCCAACACCAATATCGCCAGCTGGAACATCAGTATTTGGACCAATATGACGGAATAATTCCTGCATGAAAGCCTGGCAGAAACGCATTATTTTCATATCACTTTTACCTTTAGGATCGAAATCGGAACCACCTTTACCACCACCCATTGGAAGTGAGGTTAAGGAGTTTTTAAATACTTGCTCGAAAGCCAAAAATTTGAGAATACCCTGGTTTACAGATGGATGGAAACGCAATCCCCCTTTATAAGGACCAATAGCGCTGTTCATTTCAATCCTGAAACCACGGTTAATATGAACTTCACCTTGTTCATCAACCCAGGGTACACGGAAAGTAATTATTCTTTCAGGTTCAATGATTCTTTCTAATATTTTTGCGGCTCTATATTCAGGATGCCGGTCGTAAACTAATGCAAGTGATTCTGCAACTTCTTCTACTGCCTGATGGAATTCCGGTTCTGCCGGGTTTTTAGCTTTAACTTGAGCCATTAATTCATTGACATAATCTGACATTTGTGTTTCTCCGATTTTTTAAGGTATAGTTTTTTATAAAGGAGTATCTCAGATGTTCTTCTCCAATTTATCCCTGAAATATTCGCAGATAAAAACATTACCCGATAGAACAGTTTCTACCGCTACCCCTAGTTCATTAACAAGGTTGGTTTTTCTTATAAATCCTTTTGCGCCGATCTGCAGAGACTTTTTAACGAATTGCACTTCATCGTAGGTGCTCATCATTATCACGGGAATTTGGGGGTATCCCGCGGTGATCTCTTCAAGTAGCTGGATTCCGCTCTTACCGGGTAAGTTTATATCAAGTAATATCAGGTGAAATTCTTTTTTGGAAAGCTGGTCGAGTGCCTCAAACGCGTTTGCCGCTTCACCCTCGATTTGTAATCCCGCCATGTTATTGATTATTTGGCGTACTGAACTCCGGAGCATTTTAATATCGTCAACTATCAAAAGTTTTTTCATTTTCGTCCGGGTTAATGTTTGATCTCAAAATAGTTTATTTCCGCAATATTGTTAATAGTAATTATTATGTTTTGTTCGACAGAATTTTTATGATTTTTTTGTAATAATTTTTATTACAGAAGTGGTTTTAAATAATCCTCAATTCTCACTATTTTTCTTTTTTTGATAATTATACCTTACAGGATAACTTTTGAAAAGAACGAAACTTCAGATTTTTTTATTCTTCCTGTTCTTTGCAGTTACCTCCTCTGCGCAGGACGTATATAAATTTAATCTTTTCCCGGATGGTCTCCTTTTTAATCCGCTACAGGGAAATATGAAGGAAGCAAGATTCGGACTGATATATTTTCCCGATAACGCTAATCTCAAAATTGATATAGGTTATACCTCCGATTTATTGGAATTTATTATAAACGAACAACTTACCGTGCGAGCCGGTATAGATTTTTACGCTTACGGACTCGCGACAAGTTATGAAGGCCTCCGTTTACAGATTGATATGCTCGATGGATTTTTCGGTGGGAATGTTTCCGCGAGATATCTTTTGGACAATAGCGAACTAAAGGGACGATTAAGGATTATTCATAACAGCGCGCATCTTGTGGATGGCAGTTTTCTGCTTAAAGAGAACATGTGGAAAAATGACTTCAAGCCGATTCCCTACACTCGTGATTTTGGTGAGTTAACTGTGATGTATCGCAAAAAAGATCTTGGTCTGGATAATTATTACTACTCCAGTCTTGCTTATGCAACAATGGTAAGACCAATTTCAATTAAAAAGTGGACGTTCAATTTTGGAGTGGAATCGGTATATTCCGGTGTGGTGCAAAATTTTTACGATAAGCCGATTGATCTCTTTTTAATTTATCATAATCAGTTTAGTGGTGAGGGTGCCTATCTTGCTTCACACACAATAAAAGGCGGAATTAAATTTGGTGAGTGGAACAAAAAGGGTTTGCTCTTTTATCTTTTCTGGTATAACGGATTTAATTATTTCAGCGAATTTTATAACGTAAGAATAGAAAAATTTGGAATCGGGTTTAATGTCGATTTTTCGTCAGCTATACAATAACAACCTGGTTAAAAAAATTGGCGTCGTATTAAGAATAATAATTCCGATAGCCATTTTTTATTACCTGTTCAGTATCATAAAATTTGATGAACTAAAGTTCTCATTCCTGAACTCTGACAAATACTACCTTACTTTCGCGCTTCTGTTTGGTTTTTTATCTTTTACCCTGCAATATATAAAATGGAGTAATATCACCGGGGGTTTGCTTGGTAAATATAAGATTTCGAATATCGTCAAATCATTATTTGCCGGATATGCCTACGGATTAATAACACCGATCAGGGCAGGAGAGATTCCGGGAAGAAAATTTGGATTAACCGGGAGTGACATTACATCGGTCTCAATGGCCGTTGCACTCGATAAATCTTATAACATCACAGCGGTTTTAAGTATTGGTTCTATATTATTTTCGATCTATGTAACGTTCGTAACGGAGTATCCCCTCCATGTAACGATAATTATTCCATTAATGGTTATTTCTATACTTATCGGATTTTATACCCTGCTCAAGAGTGATAAACTAGGCAGTTATCCCGTTCTCAGAAATATCCGAAAAATAGAATACCTCAACAAAATAAAATTGGCATTTAACAGAAGCAGACGAATGGAAAATACATTTCATTTCAGGCAGTATTTACTTTCTGTTGGAATATTTCTACTCTATACCATTCAATTTTTGTTTTATGTCTACGCGTTTGAATCACAGGGGAATCTGCTGATTATATATACCGGAGTCGGGGCGATCTATTATGTGAAAATATTCGCGGGTTTTCTGTCGATTGCTGATCTGGGGATTCGGGAGAGCAGCGCGGTTTATCTTCTCGGTATGATTGGTGTAGGAAGCGCGGCTGCACTAAGCGCGTCACTTTTAATATTCAGTACAAATATTTTGCTCCCTTCATTGATTGGGGCGTTAATTATACTTCGGAAATCTTGATATGATACATCCGGCGATATACATACCCTTACTCGCCTACGCGGTCTTTATCCTCTTTATCTGGCGTGGTTTGAAACGAAAGGAAAAAGTTGTAAAGTCAGAAGAAAAACCATTTTTGTCTGTCGTGGTTCCATGCAGAAATGAAGAAGAGAACATACAGGGGTTGCTTGATTCACTTGTAAATCAGGATTATCCTGCACACAAATATGAAATAATCTTGATAGATGATAACTCGACAGATGTTACAGCTGATAAAGCCAACGCATATAAGAGTGATAAAAATATAATTCTGCTCCGTAACGAAAGCGGGGATGCAAAAAGGGGATTCAAGAAAAACGCGATTGAGACCGGAATTGATGCTGCAAAGGGAGAAATTATTGTAAGTACCGATGCAGATTGCCGCCATTCCGAAAACTGGCTTTCGCAAATAGCCGCAAGTTTTGACAAAGAAACTGGATTTATCGCCGGTCCTGTTAAGTTAAAACCGGATCATTCATTATTCAGCAGATTGCAGGCACTTGAATTTGCCGGATTGATGCTCTCGGCAGCCGGATTGATAAAAGCGGGATTTCCTGTTACATGCAGCGCCGCCAATATTGCGTATCGCAAAAAAGCATTTCATGAGGTAGGCGGGTATAAAGATAATAATGAACTTTCTTCAGGTGACGATGAATTACTGATGCATAAAATAGATGAATCTGGTAAATACAAGGTTCGCTATCTTTGGGAGCCATCAGCGGTTGTTACAACAACATCCGCGAATAAGCTTAAAGACTTTTTTGAGCAAAGACGCAGGTGGGCAAGTAAAACACTTTTTTATAAAAAGCCGTTTCTTACTTTTACTCTGGCGCTGATATACCTCTTTTTCCTTTCAATTCCTGTTAGCTTTTTGGCAGCATTTTTTTATCCCGTATATTGGGATTATCTTATTACCGCGCTCGGTACTAAAATTTTGGTCGATTTTTTGGTAATGGGAAATGGCAGGAATTTTTTCTATGATGGTTATTTGCTCAGATATTTCGGTCTGGCGGAATTACTTCACGCGCCTTATATAATTATATCAGCATTTGCCGGGCTTTTCGGAAACTTCGAATGGAAAGAACGAAAACTGGAACGTTAATATGAAACTGATGTACAATCCCTCTAAACCGGGCGAATTGTTATTCCCCGGCTTTGTGTGGCGAAGTAAAAACAACAAGATATTATTGACATTCGACGATGGTCCCAATCCGGATACAACGGAGATCATTCTTCGTATTTTACAAAAGTTGAACGTAAAAGCATTATTTTTCCTTGTTGGGAACAACATAAAAAAATATCCTTCTTTGACGGGGGAATTATTATCTGCAGGTCATGAATTTGGTAACCACACTTTTAATCATAAAAATTTACAATTTGCCGGTAACAGAGGTATTTATAACGAAATAACAAACTTCAATAAAATATCCAATGAGATTATTGGTAGGCAAACCAGATATTTCCGTCCGCCCAAAGGAAGATTTAATTTCAGGCTTTCAAAGGAATTAAAAAAGTTTGGTCTGACAAATGTAATGTGGTCTTTATTAACTTTTGATTACAAAAATGACCTGAATATTGTTAAATTTGCGGTTAAAAATTTTATAAATTCAGATTCGATTGCTGTTTTTCACGACAGTAACAAGAGTAAACTAATTATTGAAGATTCGCTTGAATTATTTGCAGATGAAATAACGAAACGCGGATACGAATTCGGGACTCCGTTTGAATGTTTGAATTAGTCTTTACCATATTTTTCATTTTATATACTATCACCCATCTGATATTTCTCTTCGGAATATTGAAGAAATTTCCGAAACTGGATGAAAAAGACCTGCCGACTGTTTCAATTTTGGTTGCCGCAAGGAATGAAGAAAATAATATTCTTAGCTGCATAACAGGTCTTGACAAGCTTGAGTATCCGGAAGATAAAATAGAAATATTTATCATAGATGATCATTCAACCGACAGAACGAACGAGATCGTTAGTCAGTTTATCCAGGACAAACCGAAGTTCAGAATATTCCAGCCGGAAAAGAAACTGGGCGAACTTAAAGGAAAAGCGAACGCTCTTGCAAACGCTATCAAACAGGTCAAAAATGAGGTAATTCTTACCACAGACGCTGATTGCGTAGTCAATCCCTTATGGGCAAAAACTTTGGCTTCCTATTTTGAGAAAGATGTGGCGATGGTTTGTGGCTATACAGATCAGCATAAAAGAACAGTTTTTGAGGGGATGCAGGCTGCTGATTTTATTTATCTGCTTGGCGTTGCCGCCGGGATGATGAATCTGGGTCAACCTTTAAGTTGTATTGGCAATAATATGGCTTACAGAAAATCTGTTTATGATGAAGTAGGCGGATACGAAAATATCAAGTTTTCTGTTACGGAAGATTTCCAGCTCCTTCATGCTATGAACGGTTTAAAAAAGTATAAAATTATTTATCCTCTCGATGCGGGCGGATATGTTCTTTCAGAGCCATGCCCAAACATGAAAGTTCTCTACTGGCAGAAAAAACGGTGGGGTGTTGGCGGACTTAACAGCAAGTTTATCGGCTTTTTTACAATGTCGTTCGGCTTTTTTATGAGTGCCTCAATTTTTGTTTTGCCATTCTTTATATCGCTTCATGTTTTGTTGATACTGTTTGGCAAAATTTTAATGGATTATTTATTCCTGAAAGTGATCTATAAAGGAATAAAATCGAAAATAGGTTTGTTTGATTTTATAATGTTCCAGATTTATTTACCGATTTATGTTGTTGTATTACCGATACTTGTGACATTCAGCCGTAATGTGGTCTGGAAGGAACGAAAATTTTAATGATGAGATTCGTATGAAAAAGATTATTTATGTTTTAGTGTTATTAACCGGATTTGTCCACGCACAATCGAAATGGGATATTTTTCCCTCGGATTTGAATGTTCAGCCATTTACCGCAAATTTTCTGGAACCGAAGCTTGGTTTTGTTTTTACTATGAATGAAAACAGTTTAAGGCTTGATATTGGAAACTCACTCGACGCTATACATTATAATAGCTGCAATGATGTAACCTGGTCATTCGGTTTTGATTTGTTTACTTACACTCTGCTAAGGGGAGAAACCGATTTCCATTTTCCTGTTGACGCTGTTGATTATTTGTTTGGAGTAAATGTCGGATATCTAAACAACGCTCACAAATATCCGTTTGGTGTGCGATTAAGATTGAGTCACATAAGCGCCCATTTTGTTGACGGGCATTATGACGGTCCGAACCAGATGTGGCGGGGCGGGTTAAACCCGAGAGTTTACAGTCGTGAATTTATTGAAGTATTACCTTTTGTAAAATTTGGTGATCTGCGTGTTTACGGCGGACTCACTTATATCTTTCACGTTGATCCTTCTGAACTGGGTGCCGATATCTGGCAGGCTGGATTTGATTATTTCAAACCCGACTATATAGCTGATTATATTACTCCATTTGCCGGGTATGATTTCAAATATGAAAATCTCACCGAATATAAAGCCAACCACTCGGTTATGGCAGGTGTCAAGTTTGGCAATCCGCACGGCAGGGGAATTTCAATATATTTCCAATACTATTCAGGTAGAAATATTCATGGCGAATATTTCGATTTCGAAGAAGAGTTTTCCGCGTTTGGTATGAACATAGACCTTTAGGCAATAGAATTAAAAAAATAAAACTATACATATTACAGATATTTTTATTCCTCTTTACATTTGCCAGCACAACTATAATGGGTGTGCTCTGGACAACAGGAAATGCTGTATTCCCGATGCCCTGGGAAACATTAATGCTCGGACTCCCATATTCAATTTCGTTAATGTTTATACTTACCACACATGAATTCGGGCATTATTTTGCGGCGCGATTACATAAGGTTGACGCGACATTACCATTTTATATTCCCGTACCTCCTTTCCCGGGTCTCTTTCATTTCGGAACTATGGGCGCTGTTATAAAAACAAGGTCACCGATCCTGAATAATAAAGCTATGTTTGATGTTGGTGTCACAGGACCAATTGCCGGATTTGTCGCGAGTTTAATTGTTTTGATTTACGGTTACACCCATCTTCCCGGTACTGAATATATTCTGGCAATTCATCCGGACTATTTTTCTCCCGAATATGGCGCGGAACAAATTCCTCTCGCATTCGGGGATAACCTGCTGATGAGTTTCCTGAAATGGGCTCTGACAGACCCTTCCCAGTTTGTACCCCCCATGAGTGAAATCTATCATTATCCCTATCTGATGGCGGGGTGGTTTGGATTGTTAATCACGGCAATGAATATGATTCCTGTTGGTCAGCTTGATGGTGGTCATGTAATTGTAAGTATGTTCGGACCTATTGTACATGAAAATCTCGCAAAATCAGCCTTATATATTATCAGTTTTCTCGGGTTGCTCGGCGCGATTGATTTGTATCTTGATTTTTCTGTCGGAATTGGATGGGCAGGATGGCTTTTATGGACGGTAATACTGGTATTCGTTATAAAAGTGAAACATCCGCCAATAATGTATTTCTCCCGACTTGATAAAACAAGGATGGCGCTGGGGTATTTCAGTCTGTTTATCCTGATTGTTTCCTTTATGCATACACCATTTTCAGGCGGGTTATGAGATTAAGTAAACAATTTATTACCCTTGACATTAGTAAATAAAGTTCCCTATTTTTGAAGCAAAAACCAGAGGCTGTATAGAAATTTGCTACGATTTTAGAATTATTTTTTTCCAAACTATACGTGAAAAGCAATTTTCTATATATTTATAATCACACCGGGAATCTCTTTTCACATTTTAAAACGGTACAAAAAGCATGAAAAGAATAGTATATCTCTTCTTACCGCTCATTCTATTGATCTATGCATGCGATGACGCGGGTGATTCAATTGTTGATTCGGAAACAGATAATCTCGTTGTAGAGAATATCTCGGCTCCGGGCTCATTTACAAAAACACTTTCTGATTCATCGTTCAGCACGGCGGTACGGTTTAATACCGGAGAGTTTGTCCCTGAATCGGTATGGCTCAACATTAAGGAAAATAACGGTTCGAGTGTGTTATACCGCAATTTGCCGCTGGCAGATGATGGCAGTACTTCATCGGGAGATCAAACCGCAAACGATGGTGTATTTTCAGCAATAGTGTTTATGAGCGCGCTCGACCCGAGCGGGAAATATAATCTTGAATATTATTACAGCGATGCAACAAACACATCTCGTAAATTGTCCGTTCTTCAGCTAAATTATGATAATGGGCAAAATAATCTTCCACCCGAAATTGTTAATATTTATGCTACCGATACCCTTTTGATTACTGCCGATACTGTAGCTACACTAATTGCCGCAGAGATTTCAGATGTTAATGGACTCAGGGATGTTGAGGAAGTCTGGTTTACAGTTACTCGTCCGAATGGTACCAGTAACGGTTCCAAGATCACACTTTTCGATAATGGCAATGAAGGGGATCAGACTGCAAACGATGGAATTTATTCGAGAGGAATAATTGCTGTTACTGGTCAGACGCAGGGTGATTACAAATTTAATTTCAGGGCGAGAGACAAAGCCGGAAATCTTAGCGAAATAATTGTTCACACAATAACGATAGTTGAATGAGAAAATTAGTTTTTGGTTTATTGATATTGGTATCGGTGGTTGTGAACGCGCAACTGAGACCCGATACATACAAGTTTGAAAACGGACGAATCGGTAAAATTGCCGCCGACAGCCCGATAAGTAACTCTATCCTCGATATCGCGATTGATGGAAGTGATATCTGGCTCGGTACAAGCAGGGGATTAAGTTACTCTGCTGACCTCGGTGCCACATGGAAAAATTATTATCAGGATGAAACGTTCGGCGAAGAATCTATCACAGCCATCGGTGTTTATAATGGTGTTGTCTATGCTTCTACAGGACATAGCACCGAAAGAAATGGTGAAAGTCTGCCCGAAGGTTCAGGAATAAAGATATCTACCGATGGCGGGAATACCTGGATTTCTCGTCCTCAGCCTGTCGATGATCCCGCGGATTCATCTGTGCAGTATGGTATAAATACTTTGCGTGCTCTTCCGGTTACCGTGGAGATAAACAATATTGTTTATGATATGGCTTTTACTCCCGGTACAATCTGGATTGTCACTTTTGCAGGCGGATTGAGAAAATCAACCGACCTTGGCGAAACATGGCAGCGTGTAGTTTTACCTCCCGATAATATCGATTATCTGCACCCCGATAGTACTTATTCTTTCAGTTTGCAGCCTGTTGCCGGTGGGTTTGGTAGTGAAAGTTACCTCAATCATCGTGTATTTTCGGTTGCCGCCGCGGGTGATAATGTAATATACGTTGGTACTGCCGGTGGAATTAACAAGGGTACAATTCTGGCTGACGGTAATATAGTCTGGCAGAAATCGACACGTACAAATCAGGATGAACCGATTAGTGGTAATTTTGTTACAGCGCTATCCTATGATGAAAACACGAACTCCGTTTGGGGCGCTACATGGCTTGCGGAAGGTACAACAGAATACTACGGCGTAAGTGCTTCATTTGATGGCGGCTTGTCATGGAAGGTATTCCTGAGTGGGGAAAAAGCCCACAATTTTGGATTTGTGCCGAAAATTTCGGGTAGCAATATTTTTACCGATATAATGGCGGCTACTGATAATGGATTGTTCAGAAGCGCGGATTTTGGGAATTCATGGTTCACACCACAGAACATTATCGACGTCACTAATGGTAACACACTAAAGACCGATAAATATTACTCCGCATCGGCATTGAATTTTTCGGGATTACGTTATGTATTCCTTGGAAGCGCCGAAGAGGGTCTAATCAAGCTTGAAGAATCGGGCAGCATGTGGTCGGGCGACTGGTATATACTTACAGCCTCTGAAAAAATAGTAGCTGAGGATAATACTTACGCATTCCCGAACCCATTCTCTCCTTCACAGGAAAGAGTAAGGATCAAGTATCTTAATAACTCATCTTCAACAGTTACTATCAGGATCCTCGATTTCGGGATGAATCTCGTGAAAACAGTAATCCAGAACGCTGACAGGCTGCAGGGTGTTGAACACACAGATTACTGGGATGGTCGCGACGAGTTCGGCAGTGTTGTCGCTAATGGTGTTTATTTCTACAGAATTGACTTTGGTGATTCCGACCCTGTGTACGGTAAAATCATGGTACTAAGATAATTTCAGGAGTTTTAGTTTTGATAAAAAAATTGATTTTAATCTGGTTGGTTTTCAGTGCTTTTTCTTTCGCGCAGGTTGAGACAAATAAAATTTCTTCAATGGCGGGAGCTTTCAGCAGAATGGGCTTCGGAGCAAGAGGAATGGCGATGGGTAATGCGATGTCGGCAGTTACATCCGGTAATTTGTCCTCATATTATAACCCTGCGCTTTCACCATTTCAGGAAGGGAACATGTTCCAGACCGCGTATTCGTTCCTTTCGCATGACAGGAGTCTGAACTTCCTCAACTTCACCAAAAAATTTGAGTTCGGCAAAAAAGATACAAAGAAAAAACGTACTGCGGTTGCCGGATTAAGTCTTGGTATTATCAACGCAGGTGTAAGTAATATCGATGGCAGAGATAATCAGGGATTAAAAACAGGTGAGCTTTCTACTTCTGAAAACCAGTTTTTTATTGGTGTATCTAACAGGTTTTCTGAAAAATTGTCCGTTGGTATTTCGATAGAGTTTTATTATTTCGATCTTTATGATGAGGTTACTTCCACAGCTGTTGGTATTGATGTAGGTGCTTTGTATAGAGTAAATGAAAACCTGAATCTTTCATTTTTCCTCGGCGACCTTAACGCCAAATATGAGTGGGATACCTCTCCGGTTTATGGGCGTGACGGACTCGATACCGATAACGCGTTCCCGACAACAAAAAAGATTGGAGCGGCTTATACTTTTTGGGAGTACGGACTTCTGGTTGCTGCCGAATGGGAGGGGAGCAACGCCGGTACAAACTATTTAAGATTTGGTGGTGAGTATGAAATTATTGACAAATTTTTACTTCGTGCGGGTCTCGACAGATTAAATTTGAGCAATAGTGACGAACCTGTTCGTCCTTCCGCAGGATTTTCGTATTTTTACAATGTGGGTTCTGTAACACTTGGTGTTGATTACGCTTTTGTTCTGGAACCATATTCAGCATTTGATCAACATATTGTAGGAGTAAATTTTAATTTCTGATGAAAAAGCTAATTCTACTTTCGATTTTATTGATTTTCTTTAGCGGATGTGACGATGAATCCAATCCGTTAAACGACATACTCGGCACAAATATTACAGCAAAAGAGAAAGTTGCCGATGTAAAAATTGAAGCACGCGCGAATTTTGCTTCAGATGCACAGTTAACAGGTATTTTTGGTCGTAACGTTTCGAGTGACGGTAAGGTTAACCTCGTTGATTTTTCTTCAGTTAAAGGCTTTATCTATATGATGCAGTCTGAAAGTCTTGAGGAAAACGAATTTTATATGCCGGTAATCGCAAGCGATCCGGTAAAATTACCATTTAATCTTAATGATCTTCTTTCATTTGTTCAGGATCTGGAAACAAAAGAGCGTCTTGGCGGTGTATTCGGATTACTTTCAACAGTAGCAATCAGTGAAAGCGCAAGTTATCCTGACAGTGATGAAGCTATGGTGAAATTCCTTAATGGCGGTGGTCAGGCATATCTGAGCGCAAACTCAGGTGCGAAAATAGACCTTTTCCTTGTACCGAGTAAATCTATTACTATAAATGGTATTGAAAATTCAGCCGACTGGATTTGCAATTTTTATGGCGGAAGTACCTCCCTTACTCTCTGGTTAAACAGTGGTACGGGTATTGTTACAACTTTTTAGGTGAAAAATGAAAAAAATTGTTTTATTGATATTATTCCTTTCAGGTTTTGGTTTTGCGCAGAGTGCCGGTAATACCGGACTTGCATTTCTTAAACATGGATTTGGCGCGCGAAATATAGCTATGGGCGACCTCGGTGTTGCCGGTATTGATGATCTTTCGGCTTTTAATTACAACCCTGCCCAACTTGCTAAATATAAACGGGCCGAAATTATCTTTAACCATAATGAAATTATGACCGATGTGAGAAGTGAAACATTCGGTGCCGGTTTCAAACTGTTTGGTCTTCCTTTTGCGCTTGGTGTTAATACAACTTCGGTGAGTGATATTGAAATCCGAAATACACCCGGTGATCCCGCATCTACATTCAATGCCAATTATTTCTATACCGGATTGGCGACCGGATTTTTTGTAAGTGAAGATATATCCGTCGGTTTGGGAGTTAAATATCTCTACGAAGGGATGTTGACTTACAACGCGAACGGCTACGCTCTTGATTTCGGTGTGAATTATTATGATCTGGTTGAAGGTCTTGAATTGGGTCTTGCATACAGAAATATCGGAAGCATGAACGAGTTGAAATCGGAAGCAACCAAACTTCCGGGTGACCTCCGTTTCGGCGCCGCATATGGAATGGATATGCCTGAATTGAATGGTGAACTACTTGTTGTCGGCGGATACCAGAAATATACCGATACCGATGATAATCATATTCACGCGGGTACCGAGTTTGTTTTCAAAAAACTCGCTGCGTTAAGACTTGGTTATCAGATTGGATATGAATCGAAAGGATTTTCCGGCGGACTTGGTGTATATTACTCAGGATTCAATTTCGATTACGCGTTTGTGCCGTTCCAGTATGATTTGGGAAGCTCACATATAATATCAATTAAATACAATTTTATGTAGTAAATAGAAACTTTACTTAAACCCCGTTATGATTATCACGACGGGGTTTTTTTATGTACCGGAATAAATTATTAGTCTAAAATCTATTGCACTATCATCCCCCCTGCTACGACCGGGAATTCAGTTCATTTTACTATTCAGACTATTGCAAATATGATTGTTTTAAAAGTCCTCCTTCGAAGGAGGTGGATTTCGACGATAGTCGAAAGTCGGAGGATGATTTATTTAGTTTTCTTGATTTCTAATTAACCCCATCACAATCCGACATTTGCGGAGTGATTTTAATCTTTAGACCTGAGTGCTTTAGGGGTGAGGGGAACAAAAAACTTGTACCCGCGTATTTTCTCAAAATGACCCGATATGTAATTTTCAAGTATTATCATTTATTCACCGAAAGTAAAATAACGCCCTTTTTTATTTTACTTTTCGTCAATAAATTAAAATAGTTGAAAAGATTTTTATATAATTTGCGGCATAATTGGTTAAAATTAAGGAAAATAGAAAAAAGAGGTTCACACGGAATCTGTGTTAAAACGATATGGTATCTGGCTTGTGCTGCTCTTTGCGGCGCTGGTGAGAATAATGTTTTATTCCGGACATATATTTTCGGATGATTCCTACTATGTGAAAGTCGCGTTCGATTTTCTGAACGGGGGGGATATCAGTTATCTCGGCTATCCGGTGATGCAAAACCGAATAGCGCAAATCTTCTCAACATATCTTTCGTTTAGATTATTCGGTTCCAATGAAATCACGAGTATGATATTTCCGTTTTTCTGCTCTCTTGGTTCAATATTTATAGTTTACAAATTTGCCTTAAAACTGTACGAAGAGAACAAAAATGTTGCTCTATTATCCGCCTTTTTAATGGCAATTCTGCCGACAGATATCATATTCGCGACTATTTCGTTTGCTGATCTTCAGGCTTCATTTTTCTTCTATCTTTCACTTTACCTACTCTATTCTTCAGTTGAAAAAGAATCTTACTCTTTTGCGATTCTTGCCGGTTTGTTCGCTGTAACAGCACTTTTTTTCAAGTCTATTATAATGACAGGGTTTGTGCTGCTGATTGTGATTGCAGGTTACGGACTTATATCGAGGAAATTTCGAATCAGGAATATCGTAATATATTTTTTAATGATCGGTTTTGGTTTGCTACTGGAATCGTGGTTTAACTCAATCTTTTTTTCCGATGCCCTAAGAAGGCTTCACATAATGGAGCATAATTACGCTTTTAGCTGGTATGATTTTTATCCGCAATCACTTGGTGAAGGGAGTGAACCGGGATTGAGTGCATACTTCTTGTTTCTCGCGAAAAATCTAAAATATATTTTTCTGAGACGATTTTACCTCTTCCTTCCGTTATTAGCTTTGCTCCCCGCTATATTCAATTTAATTTCGGGAAAGTGGAAGTTAATATCGATATGGTATATCGGTCTGATACTCCTCTTTTTATTCTTCTCAACCTCACTTAATTCATACAGACCAATGTCGCTTGAACAAAGCTGGTATCTCTTCCCGATATTTATTCCGGTTGTGCTAATAGTTGGGGAATATTTGAGCCGATTTTCATGGAAATTTTCGCGAGTGATTCTGGTTTTTCTTTTATTCTTTTCTCTTTATATGAGCTATGAATATCGGGGGTACTTCGATGTTGAATCGAAGGCGGAATTTAAAGAGTATATTTCCGGGATAGATGGGAAGCAGATTTTTACAGATCATCACACTAAATATGGTGTTGACCTGATCAGGGGTTATCGCGATTATCAAAATGTGAAACTTCTGGATAAGTTGACAACACACGCTAAACAAGGCGATATTGTGATAATCAGCAAGAAAAAACTTGATGAACTCAAACTTCAGGGATTTGATTACGAATTCGATAATTTCAACAACTCCCCGGAAAAATATAAATTTGGTGAATTTGAAGTTTTTGAGTTAACCAATTAAGCGGAGGTCAAAATAAATTTCACTTACAAATCTCTTTATTTTTGATTAGTTTTAAAGATTATATTAGAATTGATTTACAGGTTTTATGCAGATTATACCTTATACAAAAGAGTGGAAAGAACGGTGGGACAACTTCGTGCTGGAATCGAATAATGGTACGATGTTTCACATGCAGAAGTTTTTTGATTATCATAAACCGGGTAGATTTTCTTTCAATCATCTGATGATAGTTGAAAAGGGGAAACTGATTGGCGTACTTCCCGGAGCGATTGTTGATGATATGGTTTATGAATCACCAATCGGGGCAAGTTACGGCTCGATTGTTCTGAAAGATTTGAAGTTCGCCGATACACTTGAAGTTGTTGATACCCTCATAGAATATGGTAAAAAGGAAGGATTTAAGGAATTTCTACTTACATCCGCTCCGAATATATACGAAAAAGTTCAGAATCAGAATCTCGATTTTGCTCTGCTCTGGCGAGGATTCAATTATGACCTGCATTATATTTCCAGTGCTATAAAGCTTGATCCGGATACAGATTTTATTTCAAGATGCTCACAGACTATTCGAAGAAATATTCGTAAATCGTTGAAAAATGAAAATATCCGCGTTGAAATAAATGATCGGTACGATGAGTTCTACCCGATCCTCCTCGACAATAAATCACGTCATAATGTAAAACCTACTCACTCGCTTGAAGATCTCTATAAACTTGCTGAATTGCTCCCCGACAATCTGAAGCTATTTATGGTGTATTTGAATGATAAGCCTATCGCGGGTTCGAGTATGTTTTTAGGGAATGATCAGGTTGCCATCTGTTTTTACAACATGCTCCTCTATGATTATGCGGAGTACAAACCTATTCAGCGTGTGATGTACGAAGTGGTAAAATACTCTACAGAACAAGGGTACAAGTACGTTGATATTGGTGTATCGCAGGATACATCTGCAGATAACCCGATGACCCCAAGTATGAGTCTGATCGAATTCAAGGAGAAATTCGATGCCAAAACTACAATGAGGAACACATTCCGACTCAAACTGTAATGAGTAAATTCGGAAAAGATATCACAGTTTTATTCCTCGGGAACGCTTATTTCGATTCCCGGACTGTGAACCTGATGGAATCTTTCGCCGAAGATAAAATTGATTACAGGATGATTTCATTCGATTGGTCGGGCAAGCCCGCAGAAAGTGCAAATCCAAGAGTTGAGGTAATATCTCTGGATCGAAGAAGCACAATCAAGTTTTACGGAAAATTTTTCTTCTTGCTTTTTTTAAGACTGTTAACTTTACGATCTAAAATTATTATCGCGGAAGATGTTTATACACTTCCCCTTGCCGCATTATTTTCTAAACTGAAACGTTCAAAATTGTTGTATAACAGCAGGGAATTGTATGGATTCCTTGCCGGGTTGAGGGAAAAAGCACGCACTCAAAAAATTATCGCGGGGATAGAAAAAATATTCATCGGTTACGTTGACCTTGTGCTTACCACAGGTGAGATGGATAGCGAGTTTATTGAAGAGTATTACAAGCTTCCTGGCTCGCTCGTGCTTAGAAATTTACCGCGATACTCCCAAAACATCAAACCGTACGATTTAAGAAGCGAATTAAATATTCCGGCAGATAAAAAAATATTGATCTATCAGGGAGTTGTTCTCGAAGGACGTGGCATCAGGAAGATGATTGAATTTATGGCAGAATTTGATAATCTTGTTTTTGTTATCCTCGGCGATGGTGCCTTCAAAGAGAAATTCGAACAGTTCTCGAAGGAATTACTTCTCGATGACAGGGTATTTTACTACGGCAGAGTACCTCATGAAAAATTATTGGAATACTCCGCCGGAGCTGATCTTGGTATAGCGGTGATCGAAAATATCAGTAAAAGTTACTATTACGCGCTACCCAATAAATTATTTGAGTATATCATGGTGGGACTCCCGGTGATTTCCTCCAATCTGCCTCAGATGAAAAAAATAGTTGAATCGTATAATACCGGATTTATTGTGGACCCAGAAATTCGGGGAACAATCTATGACGTATTTGAAAAAATCAATAATAATGAAATAAATCTGGAGTTTTACAAAGAGAACTGTCTGGAAGCAGCAAAAGAGCTGAACTGGGAGAATGAATATCGTAAACTAGGCGAAGTATTGAAACAATTTCTCGGGAGGGCAGATGTTCAGAGGTAACGCCGCTCCATCAATCTTGATTGTTCGTCCCGACAGAATAGGGGATGTTGTGCTTTCAACAGGGTTTCCGAGAGAATTGAAAAAACATTTTCCGGGATGTAAGGTAGGTGTGTTTGTTCGTGATTATACAAAAGAACTTTTCCTGAATAACCCTCATGTGGATTATATTCTCTCTAAAGATGATCTAATCCCAGGTGACAAATTGAGTTTCAAGTCAATTATGAAGTTAAGAAAACTTCGATTTGATATTTCTCTTACACTTCTTCCCGAGGAAAAATTAAATTATCTTCTCTTTTTTGCGGGCATACGATTGCGTATCGGGGTGGGGCACAAGTTTTATCAGTTCATCACAAATGTTAAAAGTGTGTACAGACGGAAGTACAAACCTCTCAGGCATGAAGCTGATTTCTGCGCGGATACACTACGTAAAATTGGTATCTCTGAACCTGATTTCACTCCGGAAATTTATTTGTCTGATATTGACAAAAAATATGTTGATGAACAGAAACCCAAACTCTCCGCAGGCAAAAGACTGATAGGAATTCACATAACGAGCGGGGGTTCAGCTCCTAATTGGAAAGTGGATGAGTATTATGCACTTATCGAAAAATTACTAACTGATGAACGTTTTGCTATAATGGTCACCGATAACAAATTACCCGATAATTTTCCGTTCAATGGAGAGGTAATCACACCCAATGTTGGACTAAAACTGAGTGAAAGTATAAAAAATTTCGCACTTCCTGATTTGTTTCTATCTGCGAGTACCGGTCCTGCTCATATCTGTGGAGCTCTGGGTGTCGAAACCGTCTCGCTGTTTTGTCCTCTGCCTGCATGTTCGCCAAAATTATGGAGCCCACTAGGAAATAATTCCAATAATATCTTGCCGACAAAGGGTTATTGTGAGGAAAAATGTCCGGGTGATCCAAAAGTGTGCGATTTTAGTGGTGAAGGGGGGATTGATTCCAGGCAGATTTTTGAGGTGATATTGGAAAAATCTTTCGGATAAGTCCTTTCATAACGAAAAAATATTTCTTATTTTAGATATCTGATTTTAAAGTTTCCGGGTACTTGTTAACATTCCATCGCCCAACCCCGTCAGGTCCGGAAGGAAGCAGCGGCAAGTGTTTGGTTTGTGTAATGAGTTACCCGGTCTTTATTTTAAAACGGGCGTAATAAAAATTCAAGAAAACCCCTTCCAAAAGTTATATCACTATCAAAAACAACTGAAGCGATCGTTCCGGGATACATGGCAATATTGTAATGCATTGGCGAAGAAAGCTGGGTCACAAATCCCGATATATCAGGTTGGTGTCCTACAAATAGCATGTTGGCGTTCAGACCTTCTGCCAGAATAACTAATTCATCTATATAGCCGCCCGGCTGGAGTGAACGTTCCATTATCAATTCATTTTCTACACCAAGTATTGTTTTGTAGAGTGATGCAGTTTGTTTGGCTCGTAACAGAGGGGAACTGACAATGTAATCAGGTTTTACTTTCATCTTTTTGAGCAGGGCTGCAAGATTTTTTATTTCAGCAATACCTTTTTCGGTGAGTTCACGATCGAAATCGGGGGAACCATGTTTTGCCTCACCATGTCGCGAGAAAAGAAGGCGCATATTTATTCCATCAATTATTATTATCGCTAATGAATAGCAAAATTATCTTAAATAACCTGAATAATTTACTATTTTGCAAAATATAAAAAAGGAATAATACTAAAACCACCGGGTGTTTTGATTTGAGAAAACTTTTTATCCTCTTTTTATTGCTTGGTTCCGCTATTTATGGTCAACCTGTCGAAACCGGAAATCTTCATCTCACCGGAATACCCACGGAAATAATTCTGGCAGATGATATTTCAGATATACAGTTGATTAAGATTACTAATGAAAGTGGAAAAATCATCAGGGAGATCAGTGCAGAGGAAATCCGCAAGAACAAAAATAAAATGGTTTTTGTCGAAAGTGGGAATTTTACTCTATCGATTGGAGAGTACAAGAAAGAGGTTAGAGTTTTACCCGGATTTTTGAGTCTGTTACCCCCACTCGCCGCGATTTTGTTGGCTCTAATCTTCAGGCAGGTTGTTATTGCTCTCGTTTCCGGAATTTACCTTGGTGCGTTTTTTATCTATGATTACAATCCGTTACTGGCGTTTTTACGAATTGGTGATCATTTTGTTCTGCGGGCGGTTGCCGATGAAAGCCATGTTATGATAATATTGTTCACTCTCCTTATTGGTGGTGTTGTTGGCGTTATCTCAAAAAATGGTGGAACTCGCGGACTCGCACTTCAAATTACCAAACTGGCAAAAACCTCACGTTCGGGTATGGTTTCATCATGGCTGCTTGGACTCGCGATTTTTTTTGACGATTACGCAAACTCTCTGATCATGGGCAACATGATGCGTCCCATTACTGATAAACTAAACATCTCAAGAGCAAAACTTGCCTACATAGTAGATTCTACTTCCGCCCCGATTGCCTCTCTGATGATCATCAGCACCTGGATAGGATATGAGATCGGGTTGATCGACGCAGGTCTTAAAAGTATCGGGTATGACGTATCCGCATACACACTATTTATAGATTCTATACCTTACAGATTTTATCCAATCGCGGCTTTATTCCTTGTGTTTTTCATTTCTTTTACTGAGCGTGATTTCGGACCGATGCTAAAAAGTGAACGAAACGCGAGGTTAAATGGTGTTGCCGAAAACAAAGAGGATAATAGTGAGGGGAAAAAAGAATTTAGATCAGCAAAATGGTATAACGGCGCAATTCCAATCCTGATCATTTTATTTGGTACCATTGGAGGATTGATTTACACCGGAATCGCAGTACTGGAGGCAGACGGCATCGCAGAGTACGGCATTCAGGAAATTATCAGTAACGCGGATTCGTATAAAGCTTTGCTGTGGTCAAGTTTTTTTGCCGGAATTACGGCGGTGCTAATGAGTGTATTCCAGAAAATTCTTACACTCAATGAAGCTCTTGAGGCGTGGCAGAAGGGACTACAATCGATGTTTTACGCTTGTGTGATACTTGTTTTCGCGTGGGGAATAAGTATGATTACGACAGAGATGAAAACCGCCGATTATATAATTACACTCATAAGTGATTCATTCCATCCCGGATTTTTACCGGCTGTAGTATTCCTGATTTGTGGTGTGATTTCATTCTCAACCGGTACGAGTTGGGGAACTATGGCAATTGTGATGCCCCTCGTGATTCCGCTGGCATATGCAGTTGCACAGAATAGTGGAGTTGATCCATATCTTGTGATAACAGGCTCGGTAAGCAGTGTTCTGGCGGGGTCTGTATTCGGGGACCATTGTTCACCAATCGCGGATACTACAATTTTAAGCTCTATGGCATCAAAATGTAATCACATAGAGCATGTAAGAACTCAGCTGCCGTATTCAATAGCCGCGGGAGTGGCTGCTGTGCTCCTTGGAGAAATTCCTTCCGCATTCGGATTGTCTCCTTATTTCTCAATTATTTTAATACTCACCACGCTATTTTTGGTTGTTCGTTTCTACGGTAAAAAAGTGACACCAGACAATAATTGAGTCAATAATCTTTCCATTTTTTATGAATTATCATTCACTTTTATTAAATTTCAAAATTAGATAGACCGAAATCAGTTACAAATAAAAGGGGAAACACCATGCACAAAGTATTACTTTTTGCCGCAATACTATCCTTTTCAATTTTCGGACAGAATGTATCTGTTACCGGAATTGAAAAAATTGAAGCGGCAGAAGAAATGTATCACGTTAAATTTTTCCCGTCTGGCGAAAAACTACTTTTTACTTCATCAAATTATATCGGTTTGAACATATATGATTTGGGCGGGCAGGAAATTACCAGGCTCAATGACTATATGAATGCCGGTTATGAAAACATTTTTGATGAATCAGGGGAACAAATTCTGTTCAGGAAAGATGAGTATATCAACAAAAGAAAATACTCGTCACTTCTTTCCTACAACCTGAAAAACGGCGAGGAATTACTTCTCGAAAAACAAATTCGAAATCTTTCTGTACCGGAACTTCTGGCAGATGGAAAAATCTTTTATTCCGTTAACAGCGCTCCAAAAGTGAAAGAGGTAAAAACGGGTAATGAAACCGAAGCCTCAATCAGCAACGAAATTATAGTTTATCAGGAAAACGCGAAGATCATTGTTTATGACCGCGAGAAAAAGATGATCAAACCGTTTGGCGACGGGCATTATCTTTGGACAGAAATTTCTCCTGACAAGGATAAAATACTCTTTACTTATGCAGGTAAGGGCACTTACGTATGCGATCTGGAAGGCAATATCCTGAACGAGATTGGATACGCGAACTCGCCCAAATGGTCGGCTGACGGCAAATATATTGCTTATATGAAAGATTTTGATGACGGGCATCATGTTACACGTTCTGATATCTATGTATATGATCTCGGCACTAACGCAGAAGTAAACATTACAAATACTCCCGATGTGATTGAGCTCTATCCTTCCTGGTCAGCCGACAATAGCAGGATTGTCTGCAACGATGAAGCAGGGGACGTTTATCTAATAAATCTTGTGATTAAATAGGGGGTAAGTATGTTCAGGAGAATTTTATTTTTATTTGCGCTTTTAACGATTACACTCTCTGCACAGCCATTGCAGGGCATAAAGTTTTGTATAGATCCGGGGCATGGTGGTCATGATCCGGCAAATGACAGATATATGCCCGCCACAGGATTCTGGGAATCTGAAGGTAACTGGGCAAAAGCAAATTACCTCAAACCAATACTGGAGGATCTGGGTGCTATAGTTATCATAACTCGCGACGGAAATGATGACAGCGATGATCTTTCTTTAAGTCAGCGCGCCGCGATCGCGAACGCATATGATGTGGATTATTTCAATTCTATCCATAGCAACGGTTATGACGGAAGCAGTAACTATACTCTTGTTCTATTCAGGGGATATGATAACTCGCCTGTATTTCCTGTTGCGAAAACAGTGGGCGGGTTTTTGAATAATAAAATTCAGCAGCATAACAGAACCACAAACAAGTATTTGCGAGGTGACTGGTCGTTTTACCCGTCGTGGGGCACTTCAGGACTGGGAGTTCTGCGACCATTAAGTATGCCCGGAACACTTACCGAAGGTTCGTTTCACGATTATGTCCCTGAATCATGGAGACTAAAAGGTGAAGCGTATCTTGAGCATGAAGCAATTGCTATCTCTCGCGGTTTACTTGAATATTTCTCAACCGGAGGTGGTACCGGAAAAGGTTCTATTGCGGGAATCGCGCGCGATCCCAATCAGAATGTTTCCTGGTTTTCTCTATCCGGAACAAACGATAACAAACTTCCACTCAATTATTCCTACGCTAATTTAGAGGATAATTCAAGGACGTTTACGGGAGATGATAAAAATAATGGATTTTTCCTTCTCGATTCTCTTGACCCCGGTCAGTACAAAGTATATATAACTGCGGAAAATTATGAAGTTGATTCAGCAACTGTTAATGTTACTGAAGACAATACTACCTTTGTTGATAAGTGGCTGAATGAACAACCGAATTTTAACCCTCCCGTTGTACTGGATAATTACCCGGCGGATGGTACCGAAGAAGTAAGTCTTGCAACATATATATCAATCGATTTTGATATATCAATGGATAAAGCTTCTGTTATTAATGCGTTGTCGATAAGCGGTTCACCTTCATATAGTTACTCATGGACTGAGAATGACAAAAAATTGACGATTATTCCGGATGACAATCTTTCTTCAGGTACAACCTATAATGTGACGGTTTCAACAGACGCAAATACAAAATTTGATGTTGCCATATCAGAACCGTTCGCTTTCGAGTTCTCAACGAGGAGCAAACTAAATCTGGTCTCACATTATCCGGCGGCTGATGAAGTTGATGTAAGTAATAGCGTGGAAATAAGACTTAATTTCGACGCTCCGATATCATCATCAACACTTTCCGGTAATATCGGGCTTTATGACGCAGATGATAATGTAGTTTCTGTCGTTGTTAAGCTGTTTATGTTTGAAGATGGTAAAATATATTTTGAACCACGCAATCCGCTACCCGCAAACACAGATTATTATGTTCGTTTGAAATCGGGGATTGGCGATACAGAAGGTTTATTCCTCGGTGAAGATTATGAAATAAAATTCACATCAGGAGATTGGGGAGTTCAGCCAGGCGGGACCTTGATAGATTTTGAAAATGTCGATACATGGTGGGACCCTGAACAGTCAGGCAGTACAACCGGAACATCGGGTGAAGAAACCACATTTGCCGCTTCTACTGAAAAGCCATATTCGGGTGACAGATCAGGTAAACTTACATACGTATTTACCGAAGAATCCGGTGGATTATGCCGGGTTTACAATAGCGCGAAACCTTCTATCGGCAATGGTGATGATAAATATTTCGGCACATGGATTTTTGGTGATAACAGCAAGAATATTCTTGAGTACTGGTTTTACGAAAATCAGTCACAAAATGTGATCAAATATATTGATACTCTCAACTGGACAGGCTGGAAATTTAAGTCGATCGTTAAAAATGAAATTTCAACATCCGGCGATATTTTATTTCACAGTTTTGTGATTCGTCAGACACCCGAAGGAACGAAATCGAGTGTGCTTTATTTTGACGAAGCATTGTTAGAGGGATTAGTTGGTGTTGAAAGCGAAACTGAAATTCCGGAAGAATTTGAATTGAGTCAAAACTACCCGAATCCATTCAATCCATCTACAACTATTTCTTTTTCACTTCCCGAGAATGGAGATGTGAACCTTTCCATCTTCAATGTTCTTGGTGAAAAGGTGGCGGAAATAAACAAATCCGCAATGACCGCAGGTAAACATCAGATAAACTGGAACGCCTCAGGATTCACATCGGGCATCTATATTTACCGATTAACATCAGGCGAATTTGTGCAATCCAGGAAGATGATACTTCTCAAATAATTTTTTACTCCGGGAGTTTAAGGCTTCCGGAGTTTGTTTTAATTATCCCACATCATCAAAATAAGTCTGACCTACGTCGAGCAAAACATACCTTTTATCGAAATTCAGCTTAATATACTTTGAAAAAAACAATTTTAATGCTAAATTATTTTGTGGAAGAATTCAGAGTGAAAAAATTATAACAACATCAGGAGGATTATATGGCACGACGCGGTGGTGGTAAGTTAGCAGGATTTCTATTTATGCTGTTGGTCGGTATTTTGATTGGGTATCTTACAATGACTTTTATTAACATTGAAAGTGGTCCCGGTAAGAAAAAATTTGATATGGCTTCACTTTATGGTACAATGATCGACGAGTATGATTCTAGCAACTTTGCTCTGCTTGATGAGTACAAGTTCAGTTTTGATGATTTTAAAGGTACAATTATAACAAAAGGCTCAAATAATATTCTTGCTGCTGAAATAAATATTGAATCAGCTGGTGAGATTAGCAGTTCGCTGGAATTTGATCCATCTGTCTTTTCTTTTGTTGGTGCGGCTCACTTGAATGAGAATTTTGAGAGCGAAATGAATTTTAAGGATAATATTGCTGAAATCAGCAACGTTGGTGAAAATAGTTATCTGGTTATCGTGAGAGGAAAAGATATCGATTTCCAACCGGTGAAATTCAAGATATTTAAAGATGGAAACCTGTTGGTAGATGATGAAGTTAAAACTGTAAAACAATAAAACTCTATTTCCTGATGTGATTTTACAGGGGATTTCCAATCAGGGAATCCCCTTTTTTAATATTTTACATCGTGAAGATAATCCGACAGAACATCCAGTTCATGCAGTATTTTGATTGATTCCATTGTTTTTTTCATCTTTTCGGAAGCATCGACAAACGATTGATTGCTGAATCGGGTTTCTTTTTGCCATACATTTCTATCAGGCCATTGGGCGTACGCAATAAATTTGCCGGCAGTTTCAGTGCTGTGCAGCCTAGAGCCAAGGCTTCCCATTTCGGTATAAATACCTCTCGTAACTTCATACCAGGCATCAATAAATTCGTTTTCAAGTCCGGGTTTTGCCTTAAACTCATATATAACAACAAACATTTCCGTAACTCCCTTAGTGAATCAAAATACCTAAAATGAGATATAGCACCGCGGTAGTAGTTCCACCCAAAATAGCATACGGGAACTGCGTTTTCACATGGTCAATGTGATCACTCGCGGACGCCATTGATGAGATAATTGTAGTATCGGAAATAGGGGAGCAATGGTCTCCGAAGACTCCACCACCAAGCGCGGCGGCTATTGTCAGATAGATGTTTGCTCCGAGCGTCTGCGCCATTGGAACACCAATAGCGATCATAATCGCGAAAGTTCCCCAGGAGGTTCCGGTAGAGAATGCAATAAAACAAGCTACAAGAAATATAATCACAGGTACAAAATCGGGGGCGAGCCATGCCTTTGAAACTTCGGCGGCATAAACTCCTGTACCGAGCTCCCGACAAACCGCGCCAATTGCAAAAGCCAGCATCATCAAAAGTGCGAGTGGTATTAGTCCGCTAATACCTTTGAATATCAAATCTATAACTTCCTTGAACGTAAATATTTTCTGACCGGTGTATAAAAAACTTCCTACAATAATTGCTGTTAGCACTGAGTAGAGAACAGAGGTAGAGCCTGAACCTTCGCCAATAGCCTTAAATAGTTGAGTGCCAAATCCAAAAGATTCGATATTTTCGACGTTACTCCATCCGGTGAAGATCAACATAAGCGGCATCATGAAAACCATAACACCAATAGGAACGATCATATTATACGCCTTCGGAACCACACCTTTTTTCTTCTCCATTGATATAACATCAGATGAAATAAGAGGCTGTGCGCCATCCCGTATAACTTTTCCGGTTTCTCTTGCGCGAATTTCCGCTTTTTTCATCGGACCAAAATCTTTTCTGGATAGTATAATGAAGAGAACTGTAGCCATGGCGATCATCGGATAAAAATTATACGGAAACGCGCCAATCAGTATTGAAAAAGGATTATCAAAACCCTGTGCGGCGATCAGCCCCATGATGTAAGCACCCCATGCGTTTAGCGGAATAAGAATGCAAGTTGGCGCTGAAATAGAATCCGCTATATAAGCCAGTTTTTCACGGGGAATCTTCATTTTATCGAAAATAGGTCGGAAAATTGAGCCAACTGTAAGTACATTTATACTCGATTCAACAAAAATAAGGGTACCTGTTATCCATGCAAGTAGCTGAACTATAACTCTGCTATTCCCAATTTTTTTACTCTCAAGATAATCGAGGAGGCGGTTGATTACTTTTATAAAGCCATTCACACCACCCGAACGCTGGATAAAAGCGATCAGCGCTCCAATCAGGGAACTGAACATTATTGTTCGCGTATTCCCGCTGTCTTTGAATACATCGACCAGTGCCTGAATTGTTGAAGTTGTACCATTCAGCAAATCCCAGTCGGAAATAACAATCCATCCGAGCCATATACCGAATAAAAGTGATACAAATACCTGTCTGGTTTTAATAGCGAGAATAATAGCGATCAGGGGAGGGAATAGAGATAATACACCGTAATGATCCATACAACAGCCCTTAAAGCAGATTAGAGATAACTTTGTATTAAAATAAATTATTATGTTTGTATTATCAAATTTATTGTGGATTTTAATTATTTTATTGTAATATCCTTACCGGAGCAAATCTATGCGTACTTTTTTGTTTTTGATAATAATTATCGCTTCATCTGTTATGGCTCAAAATAAAGAAGATTTTATAACTTTTTTTGAAGCAAGCAACTATTTGGAATCACCAGATTATGAACAAAGTATAAAATATCTTAATAAACTCGCTGAGGCTTCACCTTTTCTCGAAACTTTTGTGGCAGGCAAAACTCCGCAGGGGCGAGATTTCTACTGGGCAGTTGTTTCAGAAGAGAAATTATTTACACCTGAAGAAATATCAAAATCTGAAAAACCGCTTATCTTCATTGAAAATGGTATTCACTCCGGTGAGATTGAGGGAAAAGACGCTTGTTTTCTCCTCCTTCGCGAGATGCTGATCACGGGCGAAAAAGCAGATTTACTATCAGATTTTAATTTTGTGATTATCCCGATATTTAACATTGACGGACATGAACGAAGGAGTCCGTACGGACGTATAAATCAAAATGGTCCCACCGAAATGGGATGGCGTACCACCGCACAGAATTATAATCTGAATCGGGATTTCCTCAAGGCTGACGCGCCCGAGATGAGAATGCTCCTGAATATATTTACCGATTATAACCCCGATTTTTTCATCGACACGCATACAACCAATGGTTCAGATTATCAGTACACAGTTACCTACGCGGTTGAGAAATATGAGAATGTTCCTCCTTCAATTCGTGGGTGGATCAATAAAACTTACATCCCGGAACTTGAAAAAAGAGTTGAAGAACGTGGATATTTTATAGGTCCTTATATCGGGTTTGTGGAAAGAGACATGAACAAAGGGGCATACGACTGGTCGGCATTACCACGACTCTCAGAAGGTTACACCGCAATACGAAATCGTGCCGGTCTGCTAATCGAAACTCACATGCTCAAACCATACAAGGAGAGAGTATTCTCAACGAAAGAGGTAATAGAAACAACTCTTGAACTGGTGAGCGAAATCCCCGGTGGAATCAAAAATATGAATAAGGCGGCAGATGATTTTGTACTTGAGGAATATTTTAACAAACGCTCACCATTTCCGCTGACGTTAAAACGGACTGAAAAGACCGGTACCTTAATCTATAAAGGTATAAAGTATGATAATTATTACAGTGAAATAACAGGCGATTCTATCAAACATTATAATGGAATTCCTTTTAATAAGGAACTGAAATTTTATAACGATATGATCGGTGATGTGTATGTTACTGCTCCGGAAGCTTATTATCTCCCGGCACAGTTTGATTATCTGCTCGACAGGATAGAATCGCATGGTGTAAAAGTAGAGCGTCTGGAAAAAGATATGGTCGCTAAAACAGAAACTTATAAATTCCAGGATGTTACTTTCGCTAAAACTCCTTACGAAAGTCACATAAGACCCAATTATAAATATGATATAATTGAGGGTGAAGAAACGTTAAAAGCGGGTGGACTGCTGATTTCATGTAATCAGAAAACATTGCCCGTAATACTTCACATGTTTGAACCTGATGGACCTGACTCATTCGTGCAATGGGGTATGTTTAACATGATCTTCGAGCGTAAGGAGTATTTCGAGTTTTACTCCATGGAGCCCATTGCAGCCAGAATGTACCAGGAAGATGCGCAGCTAAAAGCGGAGTTTGATGAAAAAGTAAAATCTGACTCGGCGTTTGCTGCGAGTCCGTATGACAGACTCAATTTCTTTTACAAACGCTCAAAGTATTATGATCAGGCGCATAATGTATATCCTGTAAAAAGGGTAGTGAAATAAAGGAGGAAACAATTGGTGATTTTTTCATTCTTGAGTTATCAGCAATAGATTTGCATCACGTAATTGAAGAGGCAGATTGTTATAAGTTGCTATCAGAATATCATTGAAGTATTCTTTTTTTCCGAGGTAATAAAATGCTGCTTTTAAAATAGCCAACTGTTTTGCGGGTATCCTCAAATAATTATATCTTAATCTGAAATATTTGGATATTCCTGCCATAATCTTTACTTTTATAAAAGACACACAATCTTGTGTATTCGTGACTGAACTTATTCAAAATCTAAAATGTTTTAAGTAAAAAATAAATGGGTACACCATGTCTGTAATTAAACAATCAGACTCAAAATTATATGTAATTCAAAAAAATAATGGTTCATTAAGAGATATTCTCAAAGACATGTATGTGCATGTAAGAGCTTTTTCAGAGAAAATCGCCGAACCCCTGGAACCAGAAGATTTTGTGGTTCAGTCTATGCCGGATGTTTCACCGGCAAAATGGCATCTGGCGCATACAAGCTGGTTTTTCGAGACTTTCATCCTTGCGGAAAATGACAAAAATTACAAACCTTTTGATGAAAAATTCAGTTTCCTGTTTAATTCGTACTATGTGCAGGTGGGGGACAGATGGTTCAGACCCAATCGTGGTTTACTCTCTCGCCCCACGGTAAAGGAAGTTTTTGAATACCGCCGCTTCGTTGATGAACAAATGGCTAACTTTTTTGAGATAGCGAATGATGAGACAATTGAAAAATTCAGGGTTCCGCTCGAGATCGGGTTCAACCATGAGCAGCAGCATCAGGAACTGATGATCACAGATATCAAGCACGTATTTTCTATAAATCCGCTATATCCTGTTTACAAGTCATTTGAGGATGATATATCCCGCGATTTACCAAAGCAGAATTGGGTGCCATTGGATGAAGGAGTTTATGAATTCGGGCAAAGAGGGGATTCTTTCTTCTATGATAATGAAAAACCAGTCCACAAACAGTTTATTCACGGATTTGCTGTTTCATCTCTCCCTGTTACAAACGGTGAATATCTGGCTTTTATGAACGATGACGGCTATACAAGAACCGAATTGTGGCTCAGTAATGGTATTGCAGCTGTTGAAGAAAATGGCTGGAATGCTCCCCTTTACTGGCATAAAATAGATGGTGAATGGTATTCCTACACACTTGGCGGATTAAAAAAAATCAATCCCAATGAGCCTGTAACACACATAAGTTATTATGAAGCTGATGCTTACGCGAGATGGGCTGACGCAAGATTGCTTTCAGAGTTTGAGTGGGAACTGGTGAGTAAAAATTTTGAGATAGAAGGTAATTTTGTCGATAACGAACGTTTTCACGTATTACCGTTAACGAAAGATGAAAATAAATCAGTCAGCCGGTTGTTTGGTGATACGTGGGAATGGACAAAAAGCGATTACGCCGCGTATCCCGGATACAGAATTCCACCCGGAGCTATTGGCGAATATAATGGTAAATTTATGTCGGGGCAGTATGTTCTGAGGGGTGGTTCCTGCGCTACATCGGCTGATCACATCAGGCGCACATATAGAAATTTCTTTGCGCCGGCTTCAAGATGGCAGTTTTCGGGAATAAGACTCGCAAAAGATTTGAGGTAACCATGCAGGATTTAATGACAAAATTAATCGATGTTGTTCTTGAAGAGATTGTTGATGGATTATCACACCGGCAAAAACAACTCCCGAGTAAATTATTCTACGATGAAAAAGGCTCGGCGTTATTCGACAAAATTTGCAGACTTGAGGAATATTATCCAACCCGTACCGAGTTGATGCTGATGAAAGATAACATCACAGATATAATCAATTCACTCGGTGAAAATATTCATTTTGTTGAATTCGGCAGCGGAAGCAGTTTAAAAACTCGTCTGCTATTGAGTAATATGGAGAAGATTTCCACTTATGTTCCGATAGATATTAGTGAAGAACACCTGTTTAAAACTGTCGAATCGCTTAATCAACGGTATCCCGACCTGAAAATAGTTCCGGTTGCCGCCGATTATACAAAACCGTTCAGTCTGCCCGATGAAATCAGGGACGAAAAAAATATAATCGCGTATTTCCCGGGATCAACTATCGGTAATTTTACAAAAGTTCAGGCGCAAAAATTTATTGAAGGTGTAGCTTCCGTTACAGGTAAGGAAGGAGGATTTCTTCTCGGTGCCGATATGCAGAAGGATACAGGGGTTCTCGAGGCGGCTTATAATGACAGCAAAGGCATTACAGCCGAGTTTAATCTTAATATTCTCGAGCATCTAAACCGCGAATTCAATTTTAATTTTAACAGATCAAAATTCAGGCATAAAGCTGTTTATAACAAAATTGAGGGAAGAATTGAGATGTATTTGATCAGCCTCGAGGAACAGGAGGTGTTTTCGGGTGATTTCAAGTTTTCATTCGGGGAGGATGAAAAAATCCTGACAGAGTATTCTCATAAATATACACCCGGGCTGGTTGCTGATCTTGTGAGTGATCATTTTGTTATTCAAAAGTACTGGACAGATTCAAACAACTATTTCGCGCTCTTTTTCCTGAAGCCGATTTGACTTTATTTTATTATATTATAAAAGATTGAATGTAAGTTTTTGTCTTAAGCTATAATACGGATTGATAATGGAAGAGAGAAAAAAACGAATTTTAATGGTCGATGATGAAGAGGACCTTCAGCATATTGTAAGACAGAACTTCAGACGTAAAATCCGCAAGGGGGAAATGGAGTTTGTTTTTGCTCATAGTGGTGTTCATGCGCTTGAAGTATTAAAAGAAAACAGTGATTTCGATGCTGTATTTACAGATATAAACATGCCCGAGATGGATGGTCTCACCCTGATTGACAATATAACAAAAGATTATCCCGACCTTAAAACGGTTGTTGTTTCTGCTTATGGTGACATGGATAATGTGAGAACAGCCATGAATAATGGCGCGTTCGATTTCATTACCAAGCCAATTGATTTTGAAGATCTTGAAATAACGCTTCAGAAAACCGCGGGTGAAGTGAATAAAATTCGCGAAGCCAACATTAATAAAGAACGTCTTAACTCCCTTCAGAAAGAGATGGAAATCGGGCGTCGTATCCAGAATAATTTCCTTCCTGAGTTAATTCCTCTTATTCCCGGCTGGAATTTTTCCGCGTTTTCTCGTCCCGCGAAGGATGTGGGTGGTGACTTTTATGACATCTTCAATATTGAAGGTGATAATAAAATCGGACTCGTAATAGCGGATGTTTGCGGAAAGGGTGTGGGTGCCGCGCTTTTTATGGCTTTGATACGAAGTTTGATTCGCGCTTTTACAATTAACTCGGATAAAAGCGATGAAGCTGTACTTCAAATAATTTATAATACCCATAATTACATTATTGAAAATCATGAAAGCTCAGGGATGTTCGCAACGATGTTTCTGGCGTTTCTTGATACTAAAACGGGAGAACTATCTTTTGTTAATGCCGGGCACAATCCACCCTACATTAAAAGGGCGGATGGCAGTTTTGAAAAATTGATGCCATACGGTCCGGCGTTGGGTATTTTCCCGGGGCCTGAATATAAACTTCAAAAAGTAAATCTTGAAAAAGGTGATATACTCGTTACATATACTGATGGTGTAACCGAGGCTTCCGATACAGAGGGCAAGCTGTTTGAGGAAAGCCGTTTGGAAACAGGGTTAAATTCTGAATATGATTCGCTTGATAGGCTGGTAAAAAATATCGTAGCTGATATTGAAGAGTTTTGCAAGGGTGCCGAGCAGGCTGACGATATCACAATGTTACTGGCAGGCAGAAAGCCGGATTAAATTAAATTTGAATTATTTGTTCTTGCATTTGAACAAAAATCTTGATTTTATTAGTGAATATTAACATCTTGACCAGATAATATGGCTTCGTAAAACCTCTGTTTTATGCTTTTGAACAGCTAATTTTTTAATCTGTCCGGAAAATACATGAATTTAGGCTGGCGTACCAAACTATATATCTTTTCCGCTCTGATCGCGATCATTCCTCTTGCTGTTTCCAGTATTAATATGATTAACCTCACCGAAGAAGAATTGAAGAGTAATGTCAATCAGGAACTGATCATTACTACAGGTCAACTCGCGGAAGAAATCAATTCATTTTATACCGAAAGCTGGAACTCCCCGCTGATGGTACTCAAAAAATCACTCGAGAGTGGGGCGCTTGGTATTGAGGAGATAACCGCAATCGCTACAGGTGTTGTTTCCAATTCTCCTGAAATCTACCGACTTGAGTTTTATGTCGATGGAGGGGGAGGGAATCTTATTTCCGCACTCTCATTTAATAAGGGTACCTTGATCGAACTTGCTGAAAGTTATGATGCGTCAATATCCGATGTACTTGCTTTTGATGAAGGATTTGTTGAGAGAAGTGAGCAGATGAAAGTAGGATTTCCACGCTATATCAAGGAGATAGAGAGCTGGGTGATACCAACTGTTATGAATCTTGATATTCCGGGCATCCCGAATGCTGCGCTTGCCTCATATATTTCGCTAAACTCAATAAAATCTGAAATTACAAATCATGTGTATAACGAAAATGGCAGAATTTTCCTCGTTAATGAGTATCAGATGGCGGTTTTTAGCGAGCCGGGCTCCAGAAAAATTGATAACCAACTCGCGGTTGAAGCGGTAGAATTACTCAAAGCCAACCGAAGGATACAGTCGGTTAACGGTTACGTTACCTCGGACGGTAAATCTGTAGTGGGTTCATACGCGTTTCCGGAAAACCTTAACTGGGTTGTAATTGCTGAAATTGATGAGGATGTGGCGTATCAGACTGTGGCAAAAATGGAGCAGGCATTATTTCTGTGGGTTGGTCTGGGTGTATTGATCGCGGTAGTTATTGTTTTATTCTATTCCCGGCAGATTGGAGGTCCGATCAAAAAAATTACCGCTATGGCTTCTGAAGTTTCCGGGGGTAATTTTGATGTAAAATCGGAATATCGCGCCAGGGATGAGATTGGTTTTCTCGGTAGAACCCTGGAGGATATGAGCAAATCACTCAAAGAAAGTTTCGCGAAAATAGAAAGACAGAATAAAGAACTCGAAGAATACAACCGTACTCTGGAAGACAAAGTTGAGCAGCGAACGATCGAGTTGAAGCAGAAAAACACCGAACTGGAAGCGTTACTGAAAAAATTGAAGGCTACACAAGACCAGCTTGTAATGCAGGAAAAACTTGCTTCACTTGGTGCCCTTACAGCGGGGATAGCACACGAAATTCAGAATCCGCTTAATTTTGTGAATAACTTCAGTAAGCTATCAGTAGGTTTGGTTGAAGAGCTTAATGAAGAAATTGAAGATTTTGGCGATAAATTAACTGATGAAGACCGCGATATCATTGACGAAATTATGGATGATATCAAAATGAACGTTGAGAAAATTAATCACCACGGTAAACGCGCCGAAAGTATAGTAAAAAATATGCTGCAGCATTCGAGGAGTGACGGTGGTCAGTTCATGGAAACAAATATTCCTGAACTTGTTGATGAAGCAATAAATCTGGCTTATCATGCCGTGAAATCGAAAGACAAGGAATTTAATGTATCATTTGACAAAAATTATGACCCTGCTATCAAAAAAGCCAGAGTAAACTCTCAGGCGCTCAACCGCGTGGTGTTGAACGTAGTTAATAACTCACTCTACGCTATGCGGCAGAAATTTACAGCCGATAGTTCATACAAGCCGGTTTTTACCGCAAATATCAAAGCTGTGGATGATAAATTCAGTATAGAATTACGTGATAATGGTCCCGGAATACCCAAGAAAGTTTATGACAAAATATTCGAACCTTTTTTTACTACAAAACCAACCGGCGAAGGTACAGGTCTGGGTCTTTCCCTAAGCTACGATATTATCACGCAGATGCATAAAGGTGAACTAAAGGTTGACACAGCCGAAAATGAATTCACTCAGTTTACCATCACAATACCACTTAATGAAGCTTAATGTTAATTACGGAGAAGGAATGAAATATTTTTTGGGGATTATTCTTTTATTGTTCGCATTCGGAGCTACTTCCGCCCAGCAAACAGTGAAATATGTAACTTACGGTAAAAACGCGCGTATTGTTGAAGGTGATAACGATTATCGCCAAAATATTTTTATTAAAATTCCCCGGGCCCTGGGAGATACGTCATTAACCTTGTGGGGTTTTGATCTTGATATTGGTGGTGATAACGATCTTGGGTACGGGCAATTTAATACTGAAATGATTTATAGCCTGTTTGGCGGAGAAGGAGTTTATTCCTCTTTCGATCCCTCAAAAGAAAAAGACATAAACGCGGTATATTCCGGTACTCCTCTCTTTACCAAGACTATCGCTTCGGATGAATCACTAAATAATAGCTGGAATTCACTCTTCCGGTTTGATGTGAAGGATGGTGAACTTAAAGATGGTTTTTACTACTTCAGATTTGAAATTCACGGACTAACAGGTGATGACGCAAATGTTTATGATATATCTGTTGGATACGCTAACTCGGCACGAAATAAAATTAATGGTGTAAGATATTTCTCATATTTTGTAACTACCCGACTTGAAGATTTTTTCGAATATTCATCCATAAAGTTTAACGCTCCCGTTAATTCAGCGGGGATTATTTCCAATGATTTTGACGCAGGCGGTGCTGATCTGAAGATTAATACTCCATTCAGAAGCATAGTAATTCCTAAAATTAATAATCAGGGTGTATGGTCTGTTAACAGGATAAACCTTCTTCCGGAAGAAGCAGGTTCAGAGTGTGAAATTTATTTCGGGAAGGGTGGAGAAACCCCTAATGACGCAACATTTTACATGACAGACCTGGAAGGTAATTATCTGCCGTTACAACTACCTGTCCAGATTGGAAAAGTTAATGAACGTCCTGAAGTAAATTACAAAATTGTTCCTCTCGCCGACTGTTATTCTATTGTTTTTGACGCGGAAGCAAGTTTTGATCCGGATGGTAACCGTCTGGAGTTTTTCTGGGATTTTGGTGATGGTAACACAGCTACCGGAGCCAGAAAAGTACACAGATACGAATCTCAAAGGGAATACAATGTAGTTTTGATGGTAAAGGATAATTCAGGTGCGGTCGCAAATTCTACCTTGAAAAATTTTAGTGTGAAAGTTAATGTGCCGCCTGTCGCCGCAGCCGGTGACGATGTTGTTACATTCCCCGGAGAAACAGTAAGCTTTTCTGCCGCTGGTTCAAACGATGAAGATGGTAACATCAAAGAATACAAGTGGGAAATGGGTGATGGTACAAACATCAGAGGCAGAGAGATAACTTATTCGTACAAGGCACCCGGTATTTTTACGGTCAGATTAACAGTAATTGATGATTCCGATTCTCCGTGTAATACAGGTGTAGATGAAAAAACGGTAAGAGTAAATGCCGCTCCGGTTGCGGTCTCGAGTCAGCCGAAAATGAGTGCTGTTGGGGAACAAATAGCGTTTTCCGCTGAAAAATCTTACGATCCCGACGGTGAAATTATCGATTATTCGTGGGATTTTGGCGACGGAAATACAGGAAACGGAATTTCGGTAAATCACACATACCAATCACCGGGTACATATGAGGTTAAGCTTACCATATCTGATGAATCAGGTGTGAAAAACAGTATTGATACAACATTCGTTCCGATTATAATTAATAATCCTCCAACCGCAGAAGCAGGTGATGACCGTCTTGTAGCTGTTGACGAACTTTTTGTGATTAATGGTGAAGGCTCTGTTGATAGTGATGGCAGAATTATCCGCTTCGATTGGGATCTGGGCGATGGCAGCACGAAATCAGGTTATTCCGTTGCGCACAGTTATGCTAATCCCGGAAAATATACCATTAAATTGAAAGTGCGGGATGACTCCAATACCAAAGGAAATGAAGACGAAGACTTTCTGACTGTAACTGTTAACGCCCGACCTGCAGCCGATGCCGGAGATGATTTTTACGTTACCTACGGCAGGATAAATTTTGATGCGTCGAATTCGAAAGACCCGGATGGAAATATTGTCTCATACGAGTGGGATTTCGGCGACGGTCAAACAGGTACCGGTGTAAACCCTGCGCACATTTACAAGGCACCGGGTGAGTACAATGTAAGTCTGAGGGTTACAGACAATACAGATGTTCAGAATAATTATGATGAAGATTTCATCAAAGTGAAAATAAACCGCGTTCCCTTAGCGGATGCCGGTCCGGACGAAATAAGCGCACCGGGCAATGAAATCAGTTTTGACGGCAGCAACTCATTCGATACAGATGGTCAAATAGTAAGATACGTCTGGGAGTTTGGTGACGGTAATTCAGCCGAAGGCGTAAGTGTAAAACATTCTTATGCGAAAGCCGGACAATATTCGGTTAAACTTAAAGTTTATGATGATTCAAATCATGAATCAGCATTTGATGTTGACGGCAAAGTAATAACCGTTAACAGTCCGCCTGTTCCTTTTGCCGGAACAGACATTGTCGCCGCACCGGGAAATAAAGTTGTTATTTCAGGTGATGGCAGTTATGATATTGATGGCAAAATTACTGAATATAACTGGGAATTAAGTACGGGTGATTATTTTGTTGATCCGTCATTTGAATATTCTTTCGATTCACCCGGTACCTATTACGCATATCTGACTGTCAGGGATGACGCGGATACGTATAACTCCGTAAAAAGTGATACGGTTGTAATAAGGGTTAATAGCCAGCCGATCGCTAAAGCCGGTTCTGATATTTTTACTTGCGAAAATATTATAACATTTGATGCCGGACTTTCTACGGATGTTGACGGCGATCCGCTAAAATACACCTGGGATTTTGGTGATGGTTCATCTCCCGTTCAGGGTCTGAAAGTTACGCACAATTACAAGGAGGGTGGAAATTATCCTGTAACTCTCACAGTGGATGATAATAAAAAGCTGGATAATTCCGTTGACAGAAGTTCGATAGTTGTAAAAATTAACAAAGCACCCAAAGCGGATGCCGGTAGTGACATGATAGTCTGCGCAGGGGAACCAAATCTTTTTAATGCCTCAAATTCATCCGACCCCGAAGGTGGCGTGCTATTATATAAATGGGATTTCGGAGATGGTGAAACCGCTGAAGGAATGAATCCTACCAAAATATATAATAAAGGTGGTGTATATCAGGTTAAACTTACAGTTGAGGATGACAGCGGTTTGCCATGTAATTTCGATATTGATGATTTTATGGTGGAAGTTGTTGAATCTCCTGTTGCTAACGCGGGCTCTGATATGATCGTGTGTGCTAATACAGAAGTTAAATTTGATGGAACAGCCAGTAAGGATTATGATGGTGTAGTAAATGCTTATGAGTGGGATTTTGGTGACGGAGGTTATGGCGGTGGCGCAAAGCCAACATATATATATAAAAAAGCCGGTCAGTATGTGGTTACATTAACTATTACAGGGGACCTTACACCAGGCTGCGATAACACCGATTCGGATGATATAATTGTAACTGTTATTGAAGCTCCGGTAGCTGTGTTTGAGATTCCCGAACGCCATCCGGTAAATATTCCTCTCGATTTTGATGGTTCGGCAAGCTCAGGTGAAGGAAGCAGTATTGTTAAGTATAGCTGGGATTTTGGCGACGGCAATACAGCGGAAGGAAGTAACGTCAATCATACCTATACCGAAGCAGGAAACTATTTTGTAACTCTCGAAGTTACTACAGATTCTGAAACCAAATGTAACAACGCTGTTTTTCGTGAAATGATAACTGTTAATTCGGCACCTGTTGCTGAAGCCGGTGATGATATGGTTGTTACAGCGAATGAAGTTGTAATTTTTAATGGCAGCAACTCGGTTGATTCTGATGGAGTCATTAAAAAATACTCATGGGATTTTGGTGATGGTACTACCGGTGAAGGTATGATAGTAAAACATCAGTACTCAAGTTCCGGTACTTATGAAGTCTCTCTCTTTGTTGAAGATAATACGTCTTTATCAAACAACAGCGCAAGCGACAAATTAACTGTTTTTGTTAACTCTCCTCCGGAACCGGTTATTTCAGCTCCTGCAATAGTTTGTGTAAATGAGGCGTTTACATTGAATGGCGCCGGGAGCAGGGATAGTGATAATCAAATTGTAACGCACAACTGGTACCTCCCTGATGGTGAAGTAAAAACCGGTGAAACTGTTGAACATACATTTAATTTTGCGGGAAGTTACAGCGTGAGACTGGAAGTTGTAGATAATTCGGGCGCGGCAGATAGTTCGGTTTCAACAACAAAACTAATAAAAGTTAATACACTACCCGCCGCCGCACTTTCAACCAGCAGAATAGTGATACCCGGCGAAGAGGTAACATTCTCGGCGAAAGGTTCTTCTGATCCTGATTTTGATCTTCTTTCTTACCGATGGGAAACAGGGGATGGATCAACGCTCGAAGGAGAATCTGTGAAGTATGTTTATCAGACTTCCGGGGCATATACTGTTACTTTAACGGTTGACGATAGAACCGGAACAGAGTGCGCCGTGGTTACCGAAGAGTTTGATATTGTGGTTAACTCTGCTCCAAGCGCCATTATTACTGCTCCGGATCAATTTAAAATAGGCCCGGCAAATTCGAAAGTTTTACTAAGTGCGGCATCTTCGTCCGATACCGATGGTGATAATCTTACTTATAAATGGGAATTCCAGAACGGAACTATCAAGGAAGGTGCGGAGGTTCTGTACGAATTTACTTCACCTGGAACATACACTGTTCGACTTTCAGTTGATGATGGTAAAAACGCGAAGAATAGCGTAAGTATTGTTGAAAAACTAATTTCGGTAGAATATCTGAAATAAAATTGATTACGTATGAAAATTAAAGTCTGGGGTGTCCGCGGGTCTTTACCTTATGGCATCCCGTCAACGGTGATTAACCGAAAAGTAAAAGAAGCATTGAAAGCAGCTTCAGGAAGAAAGTTTGCAAATGATGCTGAGATTGATGAGTTCATCGAAGGATTACCATTTCCGGTAAAGAGCACATACGGTAGTAACACACCTTGTGTGCAATTGAGCGGTGGAAATGAATATGTTATTCTGGACGCCGGAAGCGGTATGCGCGATCTTGCCACTTATCTCAGCGGCAGTGGAGAATTATTTGCCAACGATGCATGCAAGAAGTTTAATGTTTTCATTTCCCATTTTCATTGGGATCATACCATGGGCTTCCCATTTTTTATACCTGCCTATATGCCTGATATTGAGATACACTTTTATGGCGGGCACCACACTTTAAGAAAAGCGTTTGTTGAACAGCAGGAGCCAATTCATTTTCCGGTACGCCTCGAAGAAATGCCATCGAAAAAATCTTTCACCGTTCTGCGTGAAAAGAATGAGTATGAAATTGCCGGCTTCAAGGTGAAAATACTTAAACAAATCCATCCCGGGGGGTGTTTTGGATACAGGTTTGAAAAAGATGGTAAAGTATTTGTTTATTCAACAGACGCGGAGCATTCGCTCGAATCCCACAAGAAAGATTACGAATATGTGGAGTTTATCCGGGATGCTGATGTTGTGATTTTTGACGCGATGTATTCGCATATTGAAGCAATGGATTCCAAGTTGCATTGGGGACATTCCAGCAATCTCACCGGTGTTGAGCTTGCAGAACGCGCGGGAGTTAAACATCTGGTACTATTTCATTCCGACTATAAATATGATGATTTCGAACTTGAGAAGTTCCTGGCAGATACTAAAAAATACCTCTCAATACACTCTCCCAATTCCAAAATGAAAATTACAACTGCCTACGACGGAATGGAACTGGAAGTTTAACAAAGCGTTTATCTTCCGAGCAATTCAGTACATTTCTGTATTATAGCTTCAGTCTCTGAATTTGGTATAACGGGGAAATTATATTTATAGTTTTCAAGATCGCTCTTGTTACCATAATCGAAGGATTGCAGAACATCCCCGTCTTCATCATAATAAATTACGCCGAGCAATGCGTATTTTTTTAGTTTTGTGCTGAAAAGATAATTGGTGCGTGTTTTATAGATTTTATCGTCCACCGATTCAATGGTTAGTGGTACATTATGGCTTGTCTCAGTCCATACAAAAATGTCATTGTTTTCAAGCGCTTTCATTGAATTTTCAACAATATATACTTTATCAACAGCCTCAAAGTTTACTTTTACCAGTTTATCTGTACTCTGAGAAAGGAGGGAAATGCTTACAAAAAAGAAAATTGTTGCCAAATAGAGTTTTTTAACTAAATTGGATGTCATCTGTTTTCCGATAAAAATTATTGGTTTCACTGCAAAATATAGCAATGAATTAAATTAAAAGAAAAGTTAATATTGTTACTTATGGAATTATTCTTGAGTCTTTTGCCCGTAGTTTTGATGTTGGTGTTTTTCGTGTTTCTCGATACCTTCAAACTGATCAAACCATTATTTTTGCTGCTTAGTGTGCATTGGGGACTTGTAGCAAACTCGGCATCTTTTTATTCGAATACATATATTTTCCATTTGGTCGGAGTAGATTTGGCGTTTTATGCCGGATTTATCGCTCCTGTTGTGGAAGAAATAATAAAATTTTCCTACCTGATCCTGTTGATTAAACTTGGCAAAACAAACTTTGTAATAGATTCCGCTATACACGGGTTCGCTATTGGAACCGGTTTTGCGCTAATGGAGAATATATTCTATTATTTTAACAATTCCGGAGCAGATATTGTTCTCTGGGTTATCCGCGGGTTTGGAACTTCAATAATGCATGGTGGTGCAACGGCAATAGCAGGGTTACTTCTCATTCTTTTCTATACAGGTGAAAAAAGAAATTACGTTATGTTGTTTACCGGTCTGCTCGTACCGATCATTATTCACGCGTTTTATAATGGATTCTACCTCGATCCCATCTCAAATACAGCTGTGATGATAGTCGCTGTTCCGCTACTATTATACTTTGCGTTTACATTCAGTGAGAACCTGCTGCGTGATGATATGGATATGGAACTCGATACTGAATCGATATTGCTAAGCGCGTTGAACAAGGGCAATTTCAGATCAACAAAAGCGGGGCAGTATCTTCTTACCGTTAAGGATCAATTCAGTCCGGAAGTAGTTTTTGATATAATCTGTTTCATAAAACTATATCTTGAACTTTCAATCAAAGCCAAGGGTGTATTATTGCTTCAGGAAAGTGGTATTCCCGTGGAGAAAGACCCGGAGACTGATGGTAAGATTGAAGAAATGGAATTCCTGCAGAAAAGTATTGGTCAGGCGGGTATGTTAACTATTTCCCCTATTGTAAAATTGAGCAGAAAAGATATCTGGAAACTGAAAGTGCTTGAATGATCAGCGCGCAAGAATCATTTTATTCATCTTGAACAAACCACCGGCATCAAACCTGTAGTAGTAAACACCATTTGCAAGGTCTTTGGGAATCCATGTGATTTCGTATTCGCCCGCTTCCATTCTGTTTTCTACCAATATTTCAATCTCTTCCATAAATAAATTTAGTACAGTCAGTTTAATTTTCATCCGATATGGTATCTCAAATCGGATTTTTGTGGAATGGCTGAACGGATTGGGTCTGTTCTGGCTTAGCGCTATTTCGCGTGGTTTTTCATCGGAAGTTTTTGAAATAGCGCTTTCTTTTATAAGTTCTTTTACAGGACATTCTTTATTGCGGACAATAACTTCCCTGGCGAGTTCGAGGTATGCCTGCCCGCCAATAGAACGCGCGTTTTGAAGCACAACCGGTTTACCGTAATATGTTGATTCCGCAACAGAAGTAGATTTTGGAATAAAAGTTTTAAAAACGTATTTACCGTATTTGGGATATAACCTTTCCTCGGTCAGTTGAGCCGCGAGAGTGTTATTCTCAAGCATAGATAGAAGGATACCTTCTATATTTATATTTTTATTTGTTTTGAGCTTGGTTTCGGAAAGTGATTCGAGAAGTTTCGACATTGCCAGTAGTGAAAATTGCGCGGTTTTTATTGGAATTATCACACTATCCACAGCATTAAAAACAAGTTTAGTGATTCCGCCAAGATAAGGAGGGCAGTCAATTATTACATAATCATATATGTTGAATTTATTACGAGCTATCTCCCGAAGCCTGAAATAGTTATGGACTACCTGTCCGAGTCGCTCTTCTGAATCGAGGATTTTTGTGTCAGAGGGAATAAAATCAAGATAATCTAAAGAAGTTTTATGCAGGATCTTATCATAGGGACGGCTGTTGGTCAGCATGTCAAATAGCCCACCGGTCAATTCACTAAATGGCATTCCCAGCGCGGGGGCACAAGTATTGGATGGGTCGGCATCAATTAATAATGTCCGTTTTTCATAAACTGCGAGACTGGCGGCGAGGTTTACTGCCGTGGAAGTTTTTCCAACACCACCTTTAGGAAGAGCAACAGCAATAATTTTATTCATAATCCTGAGTAAACTTTATTTCAATAATAACCAGAATCTATCTCAATTATTATCAAAATGTTATTTCGGTTGATAAAATTCATCATAAGTTGAATTTTAACTAAATTTTCCTATTTTAAGTAATGATATACTTCAAACAGAAAAAAGACAATTTATTGTCTTTACATATATGCGGAATAATTTACCGATATCTAATTCCCTTCAAATAATATAATCAAAATAAATCAGAATTAAACTAATTTTTTAGGATAATTTGTGTCCGTCCTGAATTGTTATGTTGAACAACTATGGAGAAGTAATGCTTGATTTACAAATAGTAAAGAATGAAAACGACTTTAACTCAGATTTTAACAGAACTGACTTTATCGATTTTTTATATAATCATCTCGAACGTTTTGGAGATGAAAAAGAAGCTATTAACAAATCGATTGATTATGCCTTTTCACAGTCGGAAGGTAAGGGTGGTTTTCTTGTGATCGCCAGATACGAAGGAAAAGTTGTTGGTACTTTGGTAATGAACAATACCGGTATGGAAGGTTACATCCCCGAATTTATTCTGGTTTATGTTGCGGTAGATTCAACATACAGGGGCAAAGGTTTTGGGAAGGAAATTGTAGAAAAATCTATAAAATACTGCAAAGGCGATGTCGCGCTGCATGTTGAGTATGATAATCCCGCAAAAAGATTGTACGAACGCATCGGGTTCGGCACAAAATATGCTGAAATGAGATATTATAAAGAGGAAAAATAGATGGCAACATTAACTATTCATTCCAAAAGAATTATTGAAAATATCAGGAAACTGAATAATTACCTCGAGGATAACAATATTCAGTGGACTCTGATAACTAAAATGCTGAACGGTTATAAACCGATTTTGGAAAAATTACTCTTTGATGGTGAGTTGAAACGTTTACATTCCGTTGGTGATGCCCGGATATCCAATCTTCAAGCTATAAAAGAAATCGCGCCCGATATTGTTACCATGTACATTAAACCCCCTGCATTTAATCAGGTGAAAAATGTAATTAAATACGCTGATATTTCTCTCAACTCCAACATACAAACATTGGAAAAACTTAATGAAGAAGCCGGAAAAGCCGGAAAAATACATCGTGTGGTAGTGATGATTGAAATGGGCGAACTGCGTGAAGGTATTTTACGCGAAAACATAATCAAGTTTTACAGCAGAGCATTCGATCTTAAAAATATTAAGATCATCGGTCTGGGGACGAACCTTGGCTGCATGTACGGAGTTGAACCAACTTATGACAAACTCATTCAACTTTCCCTTTATAAACAGTTGATTGAGTCTATGTTCGGTAAAAAGATGGAACTGGTTTCAGGAGGAAGTTCGATAACTCTTCCCTTAATTTCACGCAAAAAAGTACCGAAAGAGGTAAATCATTTCAGAATTGGTGAAACAGCATTTCTTGGAGTTTCTCCCCTTAACAACAAAAAATTCAAAAATTTATCTACCAGCGCATTCGATTTCAGCGGTGAAATTCTGGAATTTGAAAAGAAGGGTAACGTTCCCGATGGTAATATTGGTGACGCGGCTATTGGCCATACAGCGGATATTGATGATCAGGACTACCGCGAATCATGGAGGTGCATTGTCGATTTTGGTGAAATTGATGTTGATGTGAACAATCTTTTACTTAAAGATAAAAAATTGAATTTTGTTGGTACTACTTCTGATATGACGGTTTTTGATATGATGGAAGAGAGTAAAAATTACAGAGTTGGCGACAAGGTACATTTCCAGCCAAACTATATGGCAATTGCCCGACTTTCGAATTCGAAATACATGACTAAAATTGTTCACTAATAAAAGTTGATATGCATTGGATTGATCTCTCTATATTTATTGTTTATATGCTTGCCATGCTGGGAGTGGGTTATTACTTCCTCCGAAAAAATAAAGGCGCTGAAGATTATTATGTAGGCGGAAGAGAAATGGGGAGTCTGCACATTGGGCTTTCCGTTGTGGCTACTGATGTTGGCGGTGGTTTTTCTATCGGTCTCGGCGGACTTGGTTTTGTTATCGGGATAGCAGGCTCGTGGATGCTTTTTACCGGACTTGTAGGCGCATGGCTTAGTGCGGTAATACTAATTCCAAGAATAAAATCGAACAAAGCTTATGCAAATCTTTATACCTTTCCGGAAATTTTTAACAAGATATATAATCCCAATGTGGCATTGATAGCCGGAATTATATCCGCCATCGGGTATATCGGGTTCACAAGCTCGCAGATATTGGCGGGAGCTAAACTAGCGGCAGGTTCATTTACAGGTTTATCTTTGAACGAAGCAGTACTTATAATGGGGCTTATCGCGGTTGTTTATACAGTAATGGGTGGAATAAAAGCGGTTATTTACACCGATACTATTCAGTGGATTATTCTTATGGGCGGACTGATTTTTATCGGTATTCCCATCTCATATTATGCGGTCGGGGGTATGGACGCAATACAAAATACTCTAGGTCCCGAATTTATGAGTCTTACAAATATTGAATGGCAGGATATTGTCAATTGGGTCATCACAATCATTCCAATCTGGTTTATCGGAATGACTTTGTACCAGCGTATATTTGCCTGCAAGGATGAAAAGACCGCAAAGAAGGCATGGTTTTATGCCGGATTATTTGAATATCCGGTGATGGCGTTTATGGGCGTATTTCTTGGTCTGCTTGCCAGAGTTGCCGCGTCACAGGGAATGTTCGATTATCTCGGACCAGAAAATATTTCCGCAACAGATCCTGAACAGGGCTTGCCGATGTTGCTTCGCACTGTCCTCCCCGTGGGATTGATGGGGATAATGATGTCAGCGTACTTTTCGGCAATTTTATCAACCGCGGATAGTTGTCTGATGGCAGCTTCGGGAAATGTAGTTTCCGATATTTTACGTCGTTTTTTCAAATTCGATCTTGAAAGTAAAAAAGCGTATCGAATTTCGATGGTAACAACATTGGTCATTGGTGCGGCTGCTCTAATTTTAGCGAGTCACATGAAAAGTGTGCTCGATTTGATGTTATCTTCTTACGCCTTCATGGTTTCGGGTTTAACCGTTCCCCTCATTGGCGGTCTTTTCTGGAAAAGAAGAACAATAACGGGAGCATTGGCAGCTATGATTCTTGGCGGTTTTACAACTTTATTCCTGCAATGGAACAATCTTGTAGTATCAGGTACTATCGCAAAGGGGAAGGCAATAAAACTTATAAGTAATATTGATCCGCTTTTCGAAACAAATTTGCGGCAATTACTCCAAACCAACAAAGAAAAGTTCGTTGAACTGGTGAATAATAGTCAAATAATTGATATTCCTTTTATGGATATTTATTTTAGGTTACCTTATGGTCTTGATCCTAATATTTACGGAATTACTGTATCGGCACTTATATTTATTTTAATTGGCTACCTAACCAAATCCGGAAACAATATTGCAGAAAGTAAAACTTCCATCTGATATAAATAAATTTGTCAAACTCAGACACCTTTTACACCGGAATGCCGAAACCGCGGGTGAAGAAAAAGTAACAAATAATATTCTGAATGAATTTATCAGCACCACTTCTCCCGATTTACAAATTGATAAAATTGGCGGATACGGTCTGGCGGCAGTTTATAATGGGCAAAATCCGGGAAAGACTGTTTTGATACGCGCTGATATCGATGCACTTCCGATCGAGGAAATAAATGATTTTGAATACAGGTCGCAAAATTCCGGGAGAAGTCACAAATGCGGACATGACGGGCATAGCACCATATTATCTTACCTTGGTGAGTTTCTTGGCGCAAACAGACCAAAAAAAGGAAATGTGGTTTTACTTTTCCAACCTGCTGAAGAAACGGGTGATGGTGCCGCAAAAGTTTTAGCAGATAAAAAATTCTCTCATGTAAAACCTGATCTTGTATTTGGCTTTCATAACCTGCCAGGCTTTAATAAAAATGAAATTATAATTAAGGACGGAGTTTTCGCTGCGGCATCGAGAGGATATATTGCCCGGCTCGAAGGGAAAACTTCACATGCGGCTGAACCTGAAAACGGGATTTCTCCGGCTCCGGCGCTTGCGGAAATAATAACTGAAACTTATAGTTTGGTCGATAATACAGAATTTAGTGATCTTACTTTGCTCACAATTATTCACGCGAGACTTGGTGAAATTGCTTTTGGTACGTCACCCGGCTATGCAGAATATATGGCTACCCTGCGGGCTTTTGAAAATGAGGATATAGAAAAATTAAATAAGCAGGTGAGCGAAATATGTAAAGAAGTAACCGGAAAATATTCGTTATCCTTATCAGAGGAACTCACAGAAGTTTTTCCCGCAACCGTCAATGACAGGACGCTTGCTGATAGTATAAGAGAGGTTGGGTTATCTTCGGGATATGAGTTAAACGAGATACGCTCTCCTTTCAAATGGTCTGAGGATTTCGGGCATTTTACTTCAAATTACCCGGGTTGCTATTTTGGTATTGGAGCGGGAAAGGATGTAAGTCAGCTTCACAACCCGGACTATGATTTCCCCGATGAGATTATTCCGGGTGCCGGATTGCTGCTAATAAATTTATTAAAAAAACATTCAGGATAAATGCTTCATACATCCTACATAGAAATTGACAGAAAGGCTCTGGCGCAAAATTTTCGTTTTATAAGGGATAGGCTTGGACCACAAGTTAAAATATCTTCTGTTGTAAAAGGAAACGCATATGGGCACGGAATTGAAACGTTCGTTCCACTGGCAGAAATGTGTGGAATAGATCACTTCGCGGTATTTAATACTGACGAGGCTTTTCGAATAAAAACGATCCGAAGTGAAAACTCCGAAATAATGATCATGGGTATGATTGACACCCCGGAAATTAAATGGGCAATCAGAAATGATATTGAATTTTATGTTTTTGATCCGGCACGTCTTGAATCAGCAATTGAAAACGCAAAAAGGTTGAATAAAAAGGCAAAAGTTCATATCGAACTGGAAACCGGCATGAACCGAACCGGGTTTGATAAAAAGTCACTTCAGCTTGTGAAGAATATAGTTTCCTCAAATCTGGAATACCTCGAACTTACCGGAGTATGTACACATTATGCCGGAGCGGAGAGTATCTCTAATTATGTAAGGGTGAAGGGACAGATAAGGAAATACAGCACCATGCTGCGAGAATTCCTGAATGACGGACTAGTACCAAAATATCGTCACACTGCATGTTCAGCGGCATCAATGAGATATCCGCAAACAGTGATGGATATGGCAAGGATTGGGATTTTGCAATATGGATTTTGGCCAAACAGGGAAACTTTTATAGATTATCTCGCCGGTAGAGAGGATAAATCCGATCCTCTTCAAAGAGTTATTTCCTGGAAAAGTAAAATTATGGCGACAAAGGAAATTAAAACAGGTGAGTTCATCGGTTACGGCACTACTTTTCTCGCGCACAAGGATATGCGTGTAGCTACAATCCCGGTGGGATACTCACATGGCTACAGCAGATCATTAAGCAACCTCGGCAGGGTGCTCGTACATGGCACGCGTGTTATTGTGGTTGGTGTGGTAAATATGAATATGATGACAATTGATATTACTGATGTTCCTGATGCTAAAGCAGGAGATGAAGTGGTTCTGATTGGTCACCAGGGAGAGTTTGATATTTCTGTCGCTTCCTTCAGTGAAATGAGTGACCAGCTTAATTATGAGGCACTAACACGTTTACCGGCGGAAACCCCGAGAGTGATTGTCGGGTAAAAGTTATATATTGCGATATTCTACCAGAACGGAAGACGTAATGAGAATTTTAAGTTTCATACTGATAGTTGCAGGTTTATTGTTTTCTCAATCGGGAGCAGGCTATAAAATTGAACCTGTTTTCGATTATACTCACACAGATACAACGATTGTGGATGAGGAGAGGAACAGGGCACTCGATCTTACAATCTACATCCCCTTCAGGCAGCATGGTGAAAGAATATTTCCTGTGATCATTTTTTCGCCTGACCCTATTTGTGGAGATATCGATTATGAGTATTTGTTCGAAACATGGGCGAAAGCCGGCATTATTACGGTAGTTGTTTTTCACCCCGGTAATGCGGAAGATCTGGAAAGAGAGGTTAATACGGTAAAATATGTACAGGCTCTCGAGAGAACTTCAGAGTATGTTAACAGACCCAATGATATTAAATTTTTGCTTAAGGAGCTATTCTGGAACAGAATTGAATGCATCAGGGGTCTGGCTGATATAAGAAAAACAGGTGCTGCCGGTCATTCACTCGGTACACACACGGCTCTTTCCCTTGCAGGACAATACTTTTCTGTTAGGGATAGCACATATGTATTAAAAGATAAAATGATCAAGGCTGTTTTGGGAATGTCAGGTCAGGGACCGGATAGTTTTGGTCTTACACGTTCATCATGGGATGAAGTTTCAACTCCGGCAATGCTAATGTTTGGAACATCTGATCGGGGTGTTGGAATCCATAGCAAAGCCGACAGAAGGTGGGCATACGAACATATTACTTCGGATGACAAATTTTTTGTTTCAATCTCCGGCGCTACCAAATGTGTATTTTCAGGGGTAGAAAAAAGAGGATTCAGAAAGATAATCAAAGATCCGAGGCATCATCAGTGGATAAAAGCTATCACTACCGCTTACTGGAAGTATATATTTAAGGATGACGAATTTTCACTAAATTATCTTAAATCGGGTGAAATTGAAAAATTGTCGTATAAAGAGTGTAAAATAGATTTTCCGGGCAAAACTGATGAATAAAAACTACATAATATTAGCTTTTGTTTTGGCATACGGTATTTACGATGCTATGAGTAATTCGAATTATATGAATACATCGATAGTGATGCTTATTGGAATAGCAATTTTTTTATCAGGGAAAAAAGAAGCGAAAGGGTCAAAACTCTTCCGCTCTTTATCGATAGTATCAATATTATTAGCAGCCGTTTTATATATTTACAAAATAAGTGCTGACGCGGGTTTTTAGGGCATCGCGAAGTATTTTCCTAAAATCCGTTTAAGTTTTCTACGTTCTGCGGCAAGATGGTACGGCTGATCAAGCTGGATTTTAATCCGTTTTTTCACCCACTTGATACCATCCGTATTTTTCTGCTTAATATAGATTTTAAGAAGATACTCTTTTGAAGCGGCTTTAAGGCTGCCCAGCTCAACAAGATATCGAAATGACTTTTCTGCAAGATCGAAATTCCTCTGACGGAACATTTCTCTGGCAAAATCGAAAAGATTTTCTTCAAATTTTGCGTAGTTTTCCCTGAAGCGCCGCCGGTTATTGACAAATATTGCTGTTCTGTCGCTTTTCTCCAGTACATTCTCAGTTTTTTCAATGAACCCGGCCTCGGTGTACGGGTATTCGATCTTTTGGTCTGCAGCATCTTTAAGTTCCTGCGGTAATAAGTTTCCGGGAATAAATGAAACATCAACCTTCATTCAACCTCCAACGGTGAATATTTATTGAATTATATGATTCCCTCGTGAACAGTAATAGGAACACAAAAAGATTTAATCGTCTTAAATCTTATATTTAATATAAAAGTATTTACTATAATTTCAATTATAAAATTTAGTTTTTAAAAAAATTTAATTAAAAATCTTTTGAGTTAGAACTAAAGCGGATATCCGCTCATTGAATAATAAATCCCGAAAAATTGTAAATATACTATTTTGTGGGGAATCGTCCCACCAATTTGGGCAAATGAGCTTGAAGTCGCTCCCCTGGTGACCCTGGAGCGAATTTAACCCGATTTCTTCATTTGAGAACGAATATGGTTAATTCCCGGAATATTTTGTATATCTGGAATCTACCAGGGTTTAAAATTGGGTATAGACCCTTTTATTAAATGGATATAACGGGTGAAGATAAAGCAGTATAAGAGGGTAATGTTATAACCTGTTATAACATAAAGAGTTATGCTGTGAAATTATCCAATTATACTCTGATATTTCTCCGTTTGTATAAGGAAATCTGATTGTGTTATTTAGCTAAAGTATTGAAATACAACCGGTTAACGGGCTGTGTGTATTGGTCGGCACAACTGACGGGTATAAGTCTATATTATCGAAAGCATAGCAGATTTATTTATAAAAAATAACTTGACTTTATTTGGTAAAAATGCGTTATTTGCCTATGTGGGAGAAAGTGGGATGATTCTCCACAATGTGTAATAAAAATGAAGGAAATATGTTTAAGGGTAATTTTACATTTTCGATTGACTCAAAAGGAAGGCTAAGCATACCTGCCAAATTGAGGAAGTATGTAAATCCCGAAGCGAACAATACCTTCGTTTTTACAAAGGGCATTGAGAAATGTATCTATGTATATCCGCTCGATGAATGGCACATTTTTGAAGAAACTCTTAAAAAACTGAATCCCAATAAACGTGAAGAGGCATTTATTCGCAGAAGATTTTTGATGTTTGCCTCTGATGATACTCTCGACACTCAGAACAGACTGATAATTCCTAAGGATTTAGCCGCGTATGCGGGAATCGAGAAGGAAGTATTTATTCTGGGGGATCTGGAAAAGTTTGAACTCTGGAACCCTTCGGAATATGAAAAATATCTCAATAACAACGATATGCCATTTGAAGACGTTGTAGAGAAAGTTCTGGGAGGCGGGGATTATGATACATGAGTCTGTTCTGCTTGAAGAGACCATTTCAAATCTGATAACAAACAAAAACGGTTCTTATTTTGATGGGACGGCTGGATTTGGAGGTCATACCGCTGCCCTCGCCAACGGGCTCTATTCATCTTCCAGAATAATTTCCACCGATAAAGATCAAATCGCTTTCAGGCATTGCACAGACAAATTCAGCGATGACGAACGTATAACCGTATTTAATACAAGTTTTGTTAATATCAATGTTCTTTCAAAGATTGAATCTGTCTCCGGTTTTGACGGTGTGATGGCTGATCTTGGTGTATCTTCATTCCAGTTTGATGATGTTGGCGAAGGCTTTTCTTACAGAGAAAATTCTCCGCTTGATATGCGTATGGATAAATCGGGTGGAAAAACCGCAGCTGATATTCTCAATAAATATGGTGAGAAAGATATTGCCGATATCCTCTATAAATTTGGTGAAGAGAAAAAATCAAGGCAGATCGCGCGACGAGTAATTGAAAAAAGGAATAACAGTCCGTTTGAATCAAGCGATCAGCTAAAAGACCTGCTGGCTGAGTTTACTCCCGGTCACATGTTGCCGAAAATGCTATCACGTGTATTCCAGGCACTCAGGATATATGTAAACGACGAACTGGAAGAATTGAAAGTATTTATAAATCGGGCGGTGGATTTACTCAATCCGGGCGGCAGGATTTGCATAATCAGTTTCCATTCACTGGAAGACAGAATTGTAAAAGAATTGTTCAGATATGAAACACTCGATTGTGTTTGTCCTCCTGAAGTTCCTGTTTGTATCTGCGATAAGGAACCAAGGTTAAAGCTAATTACTAAAAAACCTGTTGTGCCTTCTGCGGAGGAGATTAAAAAAAATAAACGTGCTCGCAGCGCTAAACTAAGAGTCGCGGAGAAGTTATGAAAAATATCGGGTTCGCTAAAATTATCTTTTTCACGATAATAATGGCGATACTCTTTTTTGTTAAGGTGTTTGTGGCAAATGAAATCCAGCATCTTACAAAAGTAAAAACGAATTTGGCAGATTCGCTTAACGCGGTAAACGGTAAAATAAAATCTCTTACTTTTAATGAATATCAAAAACTTACAGCAAAGGAACGAATTGTAGCTTTCGCCTCTGATTCATTAAATATGATGAGAGCTGACAAGCCTTATAAAGTACTATATATAGACGAAAAATATCTTAAACAGATCACCAAAATAGTTAACAGCAAATATGATTAAAACAAGAGCATTACTCGTAATTTTATTTATCTTCGCGGGATTTTTCGCGATCACGGCTCATCTGTTTAATATTCAGGTTGTGAAGCACGATTTGTACCGGGAAATCGCGTTCAGGCAGCAGGATAAACAGTCGAACATACTTGCTGAACGCGGAATGATTAAAGACCGCACCGGTAAAACTTTAAGCTATACGAAACGTGATTATTCCTATTACGCGAGTTTGAGACAATTTAAAACCGAGAGTGCTAAAAAGAAAGTCGCCTCCAAATTTGCTGAGGTATTCGGTAAATCGGAGAGCCATTATCTTAATTTGTTGAACTCTGACAAATCACGAGTATGTATTGAGAAAAAAGCACCGTTTGAAAAATCACTTAAACTGCGCGAATTTATTGTTGACGGGTTGTCAGCAGAAGAAGATTATACGAGAGTATATCCTGAAAACAGACTCGCTTCCCACGTCCTTGGCTATGTTAATACAAATCTTGAAGGTGTTAACGGAGTTGAAAAGTATTTTGAAGATTATCTGAAAGGGGAAGACGGATTACTATTTGTGCAGCGCGATGTTCTTGGTAAAACGGTTGGTGTGGTGCAGGAGTACTCCTACGAACCTGTTCCAGGCGATGTTATTGAGTTGACAATAGATGGCGATTACCAGAAAATCCTGGAAGAAGAGCTTGCGAAAGGTCTTAATAAGTATGAGGGGGTTTCTGCCACCGGAATAGTTATGGACCCCAACACCGGCGCGATATTGGCAATGGCGAACATACCTGATTACAACCCGGGTAGTTACGGAAAATTTACTGACTTTGAACGCAAGAATCGTGCTATAATGGATATTTATGAGCCGGGTTCTACAATCAAACCGCTTGTTATCGGTATGATGATGGAAGAAAATCTGGTTAACCTGAATGAAAATATTGAGACAGAAAACGGTACTTTCACATACAATCGTGTTAAGATCAGCGATACACACCCGTCCCGAAGACTTTCAGTCAGGGGAGTGTTGTATGAATCAAGTAATATCGGAATGGTGAAATTATCGGAAAGAATAGAAGAGAATACATTTTATAAATATTTGCGTGACTTTGGATTTGGTAATTCATCGTCAATTGATTTGCCGGGTGAGTCATCAGGATTTTTGAAAAAACCGAAAAATTTCAGCCGAATCAGCAAAGCGTTTATTTCACACGGATATGAAATCTCTGTTACACCACTTCAGATGCTCACCGCGTTTTGCGCGACTATCAATGGCGGTTATCTCAACCAGCCTTATATAGTAAACAGAATAAAAAAAGAATCGGGTGAGACCATCAAGCAGTTTGAGAAAGTTACACTTAGAACGGTTCTAAGCAAAGAGATTTCAGATACCCTTCGTAATGTGCTTGTAAATGTTGTTGAAGAAGGTACCGGAAGTCTTGCTCGTCTTGATGATATTTATGTTGGTGGTAAAACCGGTACAGCGCAAAAATGGACAGCCGACGGATATTCAACCGAGGAGTATAATTCATCATTTATAGGATTTTTCCCGGCAAAGGCGCCAAAGGTAGCTGTATTTGTTCTGGTAAATTCTCCTAAAGTGGGATTTTACGGCGGAAGGGTAGCGGCACCAATATTTAAGGAAATTTCCGAGCGTATCGTTAATTCCGATATCAATATCGCTCCGTATAAAGAGAAAATTATTCGTAAGGATCAGACAATTGATAATCTGCTCGCATCTGTGGAAGATTCACGAAATGATGTTGGGATAACAAGGATGCTGAATGTTACGGAAAATGGCAGCACTGTTAAAAAACGTGATTTCAGCAATCTGCCAAAAGATATTATGCCAGACTTGCGAGGATATTCAGTCAGGGAAGTTATGGCGGTTACCAGTATGCTGGGAATTAAATGCTCTGTAACAGGAAGTGGAAGAGTCAGTTCCCAGAGTATCGAGCCGGGTGAAAAAATAGCACCGGGTCAGACATGCAAGATAGAATGTAAAATGGAAGACTAAATTGAAATTACTCTCAAACATATTAAATAACATTACGGCTATTCAAGTTACGAGCAGCCCGGAAAATATTGAGATAATTTCAGTTGATATTAACTCTAAAGATGTTAAAAAAGGTTCTCTGTTTTTTGCGCTGAAAGGATACAAAACAGATGGTCACAAGTATATATATGACGCCATAAATAATGGTGCGTCAGCTGTAATTCTTCAGGACAACGATGTTGTACCTGATGAATTTTTTAAACATGCGAATTGTGTGAAAATTCTTGTGACAGATTCACGTTATACGCTTTCTGCGGTTTCCGATTTTTTTTACGATTCTCCCTCAAAAAAAATAAAGGTGATTGGAATTACCGGCACCAAAGGGAAATCAACAACAGCTTTTTTTGTGAAACATCTGCTTGAAAAAAATGGCAAGAAGTGCGGACTAATTGGTACAATCGCAAATTTTGTGGGTGATCGTGAAATTCCGACAAAGTTGACGACACCCGAGGCTTTTACCATCGATCAGCTTTTGAGTGAAATGATTGCCGAAGGTTGCGAATATTGTGTGATGGAAGTTTCCTCGCATTCGCTCGATTTACACAGAGTGAGTCATATTCAGTTTATCGCCGCGGTCTTTACAAACATTACATCGGATCATCTTGATTTTCACGAAACATTCGAAAATTATAAATCGGCTAAGTTGAAGTTATTTGGTTTGCTGAATGAAGATTCCGTTGCGATTGTAAACAAGGACGATGAATCGGTGGATGATTTCATCACTGCTTCCAATTGCAGAACCTTAACATTCGGTGAAAATAATACTAACGATTTTGTTTATTCAAATCTTGAGTATGATTTAACATATACTTCGTACGATCTCGAAAATGATGGAGCCAGGTATCATGTCAACTCCCCTTTGCCGGGTAGGTTTAATTTATATAACTCAGGTATCGCGGTAGCGGTTGTGACCGCGCTTGGATATAAGTTTGAGACTAACGCTGAATATGTATCAATGATGCCTCAGGTTCCCGGCAGATTCGAGGTGATTTATGATCGCGACAGAATTGTAATTGTGGATTATTCACATACTTCCGACAGCCTCAGGCAGGCACTGGAAGCGATTGAACATATAAATATCAGTAATAAACCTGTTTTTACAGTAATGGGTTGTGGTGGTGACCGCGACAGGACAAAAAGACCCGTGATGGGCGCGATAGCCACCTCGGGGAGTACACACGTGATTGTTACTTCTGATAATCCGAGAACGGAAGACCCGTTTGAAATTATTTCTGAAATTACCGATGGAATAAAATCCGAAAATTATGAAGTTATCGAAAACCGTGAAGCAGCGATAAAAAGCGCGGTTACAAAATCACCCGAAAACGCAGTGGTTTTGATTGCCGGAAAAGGACATGAAACGTATCAGGAAATCGACGGTGTAAGGCATCATTTTTCTGATAAGGAAACAGCATTGAAGTATTTGATAAATGAGTAATGTAACTATAAATATCGACCAATTATTTGATATACAGGGCGCGGTGATATATGATCCCGACAAGTTCGAGGTTGCGCGCGGTGTATCAATTGATTCGAGAACAATCGCTAAAGGTGATGTTTTTTTCGCGCTTGTTGGTGAAAATTTCGACGGGCACAAGTTTGTTGAGCTTGCTGTTGATAAAGGCGCGTCTGCTGTTGTTATAAATGAAAGTGAACTCGTTAATTTTGATGAGCTCGATTCTGTTATCATTACTGTTCCGGATACAACAATTGCCTATGGTGACCTTGCCAGGATTTATCGCGCTTCATTAAAAGCGAAGGTAATTGCTATTACCGGAAGTAATGGTAAAACATCACTAAAAGAGATGCTTTACGCTTTGCTTTCAGTGAAATATAAAGTAGTAAAAACTGAAGCTAACAATAACAATCATATCGGAGTGCCGCTTACAATATTTTCATGTGGTGCGGAAGCTGATTATCTGATTCTCGAACATGGCACCAATCATTTTGGTGAAATAGAATACACAGCGAAAATATCAAATCCTGATTACTCTGTTATAACAAATATTGGTGATTCTCACCTGGAATACCTTGAAAACAGAGCAGGAGTGTTGAAGGAAAAATCCGCTTTATTCAGCTCAACTCTGGAAAACGATGGTAAGTTATTTGTAAATGTCGATGATCCACTTCTTAATGAGAGGTATGGTAAGAGTGAGTTCGCTTTCACATACGGTATGTCAGATGCAGATCTTGTTTGTACAATTATGGGGCACAGAGTTGACGGCAGACCAAAAGTAAAACTTGAATATGATGACCGCGTGATTTTTACCGGTATTCCGCTTTGGGGTGAATCAAATGTGAAAAACCTCATTCCGGCGGTTGCAATAGCAATGAAGTGCGGGCTTTCGGATCTGGAAATTGAAAAAGGAATCGCGTCATTCGTTCCCGCAAAAGGAAGACTTGACGTAAAACAATACGAAAATTTTGTAGTTATCGATGATACATACAATGCTAATCCGGCGTCGATGGTTGCGGCATTTGAGGTGCTGAAAGATATTTTAGCCTATGACGAAAAAGTGGTTTTCCTCGGGGACATGTTCGAGTTGGGGTCGGACGCAGTGAAAATGCACGAAGGATTGGCAGAACCGTTACTCAGGAGCAGCGTAAAAGAAGTTTACCTTATCGGTGAATTGATGAAAAATCCGGATGAGAAGCTCAAATCTTCAGGGGTGAAAGTGAAACACTTCAGCGACAAAAATGAGCTTCTCAATTTCGCCGAAAATTTTGATAAAACCGGCAAAGTGATTCTGGTAAAAGGTTCGAGAGGAATGAAGATGGAAGAGATTGTGAAAAAACTAACCGGTGAAGGATAATTATGTTTTATCACCTGTTTGAATATATAAACAAAACATTTGATCCACCGGGGTTCGATATCTTCCGGTTTCTATCGTTTCGTTCTATCCTTGCTGCTATTACCGGACTGGTTCTCACTTTTTATATAGGTCCGAAAATTATAAAATATTTGCAGAAGAAACAGATTGGCGAAACAATAAAGAAAGAAGGTCCGAAAAGTCACTACTCAAAAGCCGGAACCCCGACCATGGGTGGAATTATAATCATTCTTTCTGTTGTGATACCGGTTTTGCTGTGGGGTGATTTGACAAGTTCGTATATCCAGCTTACGCTTGGTGGGACAGTTTTACTCAGTATAGTCGGATTTGTGGATGATTATCTGAAAGTAATTAAAAAATTTCCGAATGGTTTGATTGCTCAATATAAGCTGGTGGGACAGTTTATTGTAGGTCTTGGAGTTGGTGTCGCTGTTTATATGTTGCCCGAATTTTCTGAGTACGCCACGGAAACAACTCTACCATTCTTTAAAAATTTGAACTTTGATTTTGCATGGATGTATATCCCTGCTGTGATTTTTATTATCACTGCCACGAGTAACGCGGTTAACCTTACAGACGGTCTTGACGGACTCGCGATGGGTACAATAATTATTGTGATGCTCGCGTTGGCGATCATGAGTTATGTTACGGGTAACGTAATCTACGCGGATTACCTTAATATTTTGTATTTACGCGGCTCCGGTGAACTTACAGTTTTTATTGCGGCGCTGATTGGCGCGGGACTCGGATTTTTGTGGTTCAACTTCTTCCCGGCACAGGTTTTTATGGGAGATACAGGCTCCCTTGCACTCGGCGGCGCGCTTGGTATCATCACAATTCTGATAAAAAAAGAATTGTTAATACCTATTCTCGGCGGTGTGTTTTTCCTCGAAACGGTATCTGTGATAATCCAGAGACTTTATTTCAAATACACCAAGAAGAAGACCGGAGAGGGAAAAAGAGTATTCAAAATGGCCCCGATTCACCATCATTTTGAGTTAACCGGGTGGCCTGAACCGAAGATAGTGATCAGGTTTTATATCATAACAATTATTCTTGCTCTTGTAAGTCTGGCGTCATTTAAAATCAGGTAGAAGTGAATATAAAAGGTAAAAAAATATCGATTGTCGGAGCTGTAAGAAGTGGTGTTGCCGCTGCCAAATTATGTAAAAGGCATGGCGCGATACCGTATGTGAGTGATTATTCTCCGGCAGACAAAATACCTGATTCTGTTGAAGTACTAAAGTCAAGCGGCATTGATTACGAAACCGGTGGACATTCCGATAAAGTTTATGATTGTGATCTGCTTGTTACAAGTCCCGGTGTACCGAGTGATGCGCCGGTATTAAAGAACGCTATCGCTAAGGGTATAGAAGTTATCAGCGAACTTGAGTTTGCTTTCAGATTTTATAAAGGTACCATAATCGCTATCACCGGTACAAATGGTAAAACTACCACTACTTCTTTGATGGCGTTCGTTCTTGAGAAGTGTGGAAAAAAAGTTTATACCGCCGGGAATATCGGATTCGCGTTTAGCGAGATTGCCGATCGCGCAGAAGAGGAAAGTTTTGTTTCACTGGAAATATCGAGTTTCCAACTTGATTTTATCAACAGTTTCAAACCTCGATACTCGATGATTCTCAATATAACTCCGGATCATCTCGACAGGTACGAAAACTCGTTTGATAATTACAGAAACTCGAAGTATGGTATTACGAGGTATCAATCGTCTGATGATATATTTATCTATAATTCTGACGATACCAAATCTGAGATTGAAAAGATAAACAGTAAGGCTAGTTTACGTACATTTTCGCTGAATGAAAAAGTGGCAAACGGCGCTTATTTCGATGGTGAAAATCTTGTGATTGCGAATGGCGGAAAAGTAACTCCGGTTATGTCCAAACAGGAAGCCAGCTTAAAAGGTGAGCACAACATATATAACATGCTTGCGGTTCTTACTGTCGCGGCTGACTTGAATCTTGATTTGGATAAAGTTAAGGCTGCTATGCGGGAGTTCCCCGGAGTTGAGCACCGTCTTGAGTTTGTACGAGAGCTTGATGGTGTTAAATATGTGAATGATTCGAAAGCAACTAACGTAGATTCTGTCTGGTACGCGCTAAGAACATTCGACGAGCCTCTGCTCCTCATTCTTGGGGGTAAGGACAAGGGAAATGACTACAATGAGATTAAAGAGCCGGTGGAGAAGCATGTACGGAAAATCTACGCAATCGGGTCATCAAAAGATAAAGTTTACGATTATTTCAATTCTTTTATTGAAGTCGAAAAAGTTGACACAATGGAAGATTGTGTTTTGAAATGCAAAAAAGACGCTAAAAGCGGGGAAGTGGTTTTGCTCTCACCAGCTTGCGCGAGTTTTGATATGTTCAAAAGTTACGAACATAGAGGAAAAGTATTTAAACAGGCGGTAAATCAGTTATGAGAATGAATATAATTATCCGGACAATGTTATTTGTGGTTATCTGTTTGATTATAACCGGATCGCTTTTGATATTTAGTTCGACAGGGAGTATGCCATTCTTTAAAGGGCATATCGCGAAGGTTATAATTGCCTTTGCCGGATTTTTTGTATTTATGCTGATACCGTATGAATATTACAAAAAGTATAGTAAATATGCTCTTTTACTGGCGATTGTGCTACTTGTTCTCACGCCGCTGCTGGGCACTGAGAAAAATGGCGCGAAACGCTGGATTGAATTGTGGTTCTTTTCATTCCAGCCATCTGAAATGGCAAAGATTGTGTTAATTATGCATCTGGCGTTACTTATCGAGAAGAAGGGTGAACTGATTGTTGACTTTAAAAAAGGATTCAGATACGCGTTGTTCTGGATTGGTCTGGTCGCGTCCCTTGTGATAATCCAGCCAAATGTTAGCAATAGTGTGATAATAACGCTTATATCATTTACCGTTTTGTATGTTGGTGGCGCAAGATTGAAACATATCGCAATCACACTTGGTGGTGCCGGAGCTGCCGCGCTTGCCACGATTTTTGCTTTTTACCCCCATGCGGTTAGCAGAATTATGGCGTTTTTCACCAATGAACATATGCAGGTGAAGCAGGCGAAAATAGCTCTTGGTAGCGGCGGACTTTTGGGTCTCGGACTTGGAAACAGCAGGGCGAGTGACAGATTTGTCCCTGAACCTTACGGTGATTTTATCTTCTCAATTCTTGGTGAAGAGACCGGTTTTATTGGAGCCTTTTTGGTGCTGGTGTCGTACCTCGTGATTTTTGTTGCGGGCATTATTATTTCGAAACGCGCGAAGGATACGTTTGGTCAGCTTTTCGCGTTTGGTGTCTCTTTCACCATTATTATAAGCGCGTTTATAAACGTCGGTGTGGTTACCGGAATGTTACCAACTACGGGAATTACTCTTCCATTCATAAGTTTTGGAGGAACATCCTTGTTGGTATTCGCGATTTCGATCGGAATATTGATGAATATTGCAATGCAGAATAAAGACGCACCGAAAATAAGTATTGAGGCTCAGACGGCAAGTGGCTGATCAATATAAATATCGGTTTTTATTTTCGGGCGGCGGCACAGGTGGGCATCTATTTCCTGTAGTCGCTGTTGCTGAAAAATTGAAGGAAGTTTTGCCGGCTTGCGAAATCCTTTTTGTCGGTACTCCTGACAAAATTGAATCCAGGGTAATACCTGAATTGGGGTATAATTACAGAGCGATTCCTGTTGCCGGTTTTGCCAGAAATAACGGAATAAAAAATATTCTTTTTCCGTTCAAGTTGTTCTTTTCTTTGATTAAAAGTCTGGCGATTGCGCTCAAATACAAACCATTGGCAGCAATAGGCGCAGGAGCATACGTTACAGGACCGATACTGTGGGCATCTTCCATTATGGGAGCTAAAATAGTTCTGCTCGAACAGAATTCTTTTCCCGGTGTTACGAACAGAATGCTGGAAAAGAAAGCATCAACTGTACATTTGGCGTTTGAAGATTCGAAGCAATATTTCCGTTATCCAGAAAAATTGAAGGTTACCGGAAATCCTGTAAGAAGTTCATTACAGTTGATTGACAAAAATGAAGCGAAAGCCAAATTGGGTCTCGATCCTGATAAACAGACTGTGGTTGTACTTGGTGGAAGCCTTGGCGCAAAATCGATTAACGAAACGATTGCAGGCAACATAGAAAAATTCGGGAAAGATATTCAGTTAGTATGGCAGACAGGTAAAATATATTACGAGAATTATAAAAACCTGGAAAAGCCCGGCGTAAAAGTACTTGACTTTATTGATGATATGGCAGCTGTTTATTCTTCCGCAGACTTGATAGTCGCCCGTGCGGGAGCTACTACCATAGCTGAAGTAACGAACCTGGGATTACCTGTTGTGTTTGTTCCTTCACCCAATGTAGCAGCCGATCATCAGTATAAAAACGCAAAAAGCATCGCTGATTTGAACGCTGCTGTGGTGATTAAAGATATTGAAATTGAAAAAAAAATGATACCGGAAGTTATGGCTTCGCTGGGAGATACCGGCAGACTTAATGATCTGGGAAATAATATTAAAAAGTTTGCGAAACCCGACGCGGCTGAAAAAATCGTTGATGATTTGCTGCGGTTAACGGGTATTAAAGCTCGGAGAGATTAGTTATGATGATGATGAATACAATCAAGAAAGTCCATTTTGTTGGAATTGGCGGAATTGGAATGAGCGGAATAGCCGAAATCTTGTTGAATCAGGGGTTTGAAATATCAGGTTCCGATCTTTCTGATAGTGAAATTACAAAACGCCTCGCGAGTTTGGGTATGAAAATCTATCGCGGGCACGTTGCCGAAAATGTACAGGATATTGATGTTCTTGTTTATTCTTCCGCAGTCAATCTTGAAAACCCTGAAGTTAAAGCAGCGCTCGAAAGAAAAATTCCGGTAATCAAACGTTCCGAGATGCTTGCCGAATGTATGCGCATGAAATATGGCGTAGGTATCGCCGGTACACATGGTAAAACGACAACCACCTCAATGGTTGGTTTGGTGCTTACCGAAGGTGGAATCGACCCGACAATTATCGTGGGCGGTAAATTAAGTTCACTCGGTGGTACGAACGCGCGTCTGGGTAACTCGGAATATATCGTGGTTGAGGCTGATGAATTCGACAGAACATTTTTGCGCCTGACTCCAACAATTGCGGCAATCACAACTCTGGAAAAAGAACATCTTGACACATACAAAGACCTTGATGATATAAAATCGGCGTTTATTCAGTTTGCTAACAAGGTACCGTTTTTCGGGTTTGTCGTTCTTTGTCTGGATGAGCCGGCGTTGCAGGATATTATTCCGCTTATAAACAAAAAGATTTTTACTTACGGGTTAACCCAGCAGGCGGATGTTCGCGCGGTTGATGTTCAGCAAAGTGAGTATTCGTCAGAATATACAGCGATTTACCTTGGTGAGAAACTTGGTAAAATTAAATTACAGATGCCCGGATTGCATTACGTGAAAAACTCCCTTGTGGCACTTACAATCGGGATGCAGTTGGGGATCAAATTTGACGTGATTAAAAAATCGCTGGAATCATTTTCCGGGGTGTACAGAAGATTTGAGACAAAATATAATGAAGATATACTCGTTGTGGATGATTACGCGCATCACCCAACCGAAATAAACGCGACATTATCAGGTATCCGTGGTGGATGGGATCGAAGACTTGTAGCTGTATTTCAGCCCCATTTGTTCTCGCGAACACGTGATTTTTACGAAGAATTCGGACGTTCGTTCCTTAATTCCGACATTTTCATCTGCACTGATGTTTATCCGGCAAGAGAGCAGCCTATTGAAGGAATTACAGGTCAGATGGTTGCTGACGCTGCGAAAAGTTTCGGTCATAAAAATGTGATTTATGAAGCGGATAAAACCAAAATTCCGGCACTCTTAAAAGAAATCACAAAAAAGGATGATATAGTTGTCACACTCGGTGCAGGAGATATCTGGAAATTCGGCGAAGAGTATGTTGAAATGTTGAAAAAATGAAATGAAGATAAATAAAGGTAAAATATTGGGTTTACTCTTTATGCTATTGCTGATTCTGTCAATAGCGTTTTTATCCGTGCGGGTAAATGTAGAAGAAGCGCCCAAAATTACTTTTATAAGTCTATCTGGCAATACTCATCTTAACGTTGAAAATTATTTCAAGTTTACAAGGTTGGATGAAAAAGAAAACTATAAATATTTGTCAGTTAATATAATCAAGGACAGGTTCGAAAAACATCCTTACATTGAAACAGCAAGCGTAAAGCTTGAACCTGATAATAAAGTATATGTTGAGATTAGTGAAAAAACTTTTGAAGCAATAATCACACAGTTCGGCAGAAACTTCTTTTTATCGGATGAATTCGAATTGTTGCCATTTATGTTCGGTACCCATAATGTTGATTATCCTCTGATCAGGGGATTATCGAGAGCGGATACGATAAAGACATTCACAATAATGTATAATGATTCGGATATAATAACCGCAATGAAAATTATGGCGGCAACCGAACTGATAGATAAAAATTTATTCGCGAACATAAGTGAGATTGTGTGTTCGGGTGAGAAAGGAATTGAGTTATATTTCAATAATCTGGATTTCCCGATACTTCTCGGGCAAGGAGAAGTGATCAAAAAGATGGTCTATTTTGGTAAGATGTGGGCCTATTTTGATGGTAAACTTAATAACGAAGTTGTTGATTACATTGATCTTCGATACGATAAACATGTTTTCCTCGGGTTTGATCCGGGGCAATTGGAAGGACAAAGTTCATGAAGCAGAATATCTTTGCCGGACTTGATCTGGGTACCACAAAAGTGTGTGCCATTATCGCCGAAAAGAAAGAAAACGGCAGTTTCGACATTCTGGGGTTTGGCAGTTCTCCATCCGTTGGTTTGAGCAAGGGAATGGTTGTAAATATTGCCAAAACCGCTGAAGCAATTGTTGAAGCAATGAGTATTGCCAGAAACAAAGCAGGCATTGATATAACTGAAGTGAATGTTGGTGTGGCGGGTGAACATATAAAAATAATGCGTTACCTCAACTACGTTACTATCAATAATCCGGAAAGAGAAGTAACACAACTTGAGCTTGACAGGCTTCATGCAGATGTTAAAATGGTTCAGATATCGGAAGAAAAGCAGATAATACACATTATTCCTGAACAGTTTACAATTGATAACCATATAAAAGTTGATAACCCGATCGGGATGGCAGGGCAGCGACTTGAAGCGGCACACAATGTAGTGATGGCTGCAACAACAGCTTTGACAAATATCCGCAAATCGGTTGAGCGCGCAGGTTATTCTGTTAAAAATTTCATCCTTCAGCCAATTGCTTCCAGCTTGTCCGTTCTCGAAGATGAAGAGACCGATGTGGGTGTAGCGTTGATTGATATCGGTGGTGGAACAACAGATATGGCTGTGTTCGAAGAGAAACGAATCAAACATACAAAAGTTATTGGTATTGCCGGAAATATGGTTACGAACGATATCCGCGAATCACTCGGAATTGTTACCGCAGAAGCGGAAAAGCTCAAACGTGAACATGGATACACGCACGAATCGGCAATTATACGTGACCAGGAAATCTTTATTAAGCGAGTTGGCGCGAGAGGAAATATTAAAATTCCTACGAGTCTGCTTACTCAGATCATTCACGCGCGAATGAAAGAGCTTTTTGAAATATTAAACCTTGAACTGGAGGACTCCAAAAACAAGGAAAAATTAAAAGCAGGTATCGTACTTACGGGCGGCGGATCAATGCTCAAAGGCTGCGTTGAACTTGCGGAAGAAGTATTCGGGGTTCCGGCGAGAATTGGTTACCCGATTGATCTTACTCCGGGATTATCCTCCGAAATAGGTAAACCCGAATATGCCACAGTGGTTGGATTGATAAAAAATATCCCCGGTAATGAAGATGAGGGGAGTGAAGTTACGGAAATTGAGCCTGAAATAAAGCAAGAAAAAAAGAAAAAAGATTCTGGCGCAAGTAAACTGATGAAAAGAATAATACAATTTTTTGACGAGTTATAAATCTATATAAACAGGAGGAAGTTATGCCTCGATTTGCTACTTTAGACACGAATGAAAACACATTAACCGACGATACAGGTAACAAGCCTGCAGTTCTTAAAGTTGTTGGTGTAGGCGGCGGTGGCTGTAATGCCATCGAAAGCATGATGAAACGCGGCTTGAACGGAGTTGAATATGTTGCCGTCAATACCGATGCCCAGGTTTTGCGCCACAGCAACGCTACCCACAAATGCCAGGTGGGTAACGGTATTACTCGCGGACTTGGGGCAGGTGCCGACCCGAAAGTTGGTAGAGAAGCTATTGAAGAAGACAGAAAAAATATTGAAAAAATCCTCAAAGGTAGCGATATGGTATTTGTCACCGCCGGAATGGGTGGCGGAACCGGAACCGGGGGAGCTCCTGTAGTCGCTTCAATTGCTAAAAGTCTGGATGCCCTTGTTGTGGGTATTGTAACCAAACCTTTCAAGTGGGAAGGTAAAAAACGAATGATGAACGCCGAACAGGGTATCAATGAGCTGCGTCAGTATGTTGACTCACTTATCGTTATTCCTAATGAAAGGTTGCTGAATATACTTGATAAGTCTGTTTCAGCTTCAATGGCGTTTGACAAACCGAACGAAGTATTGTTCGATTCAACCCGTGGTATTGCTGATATTATCACAATTACAGGTATTATCAACGTTGACTTTGCGGATGTTAGAGCCGTTATGAGTCAGAGTGGTGACGCGCTTATGGGATGCGGATCAGCAACTGGCGAAAACAGAGCTATCGAAGCTGCGAGAAAAGCTATTTCTTCACCACTTCTCGAAGGTATCGACATTCAGGGCGCGAAAAATATTCTTCTGAATGTTACCGGCAGTGATTCTCTTACCATGCAGGAAATTAACGAAGGTAACCAGGTTATCTATGATGCAGCCGGTGAAGAAGCTAACGTTATTTTCGGATGGGTTAACAAGGAAGATATGGGTGAGGAAGTTTCCTACACCGTTATCGCAACTGGATTTTCAAAAGCAAAGCAACAGGAAAAAGAAGAAGTTAAAGAAGAAGTTGTAATGCAGACCCAGCGCAAAGCAGCTACCGGTGGTGGCGGTTATTCTGAACCTGCCGGTATGGGTGGATTTAATCCCCGCGATTACAACTCCGGCGGTGATAATGTGGATTTTGAGATTCCTGCTATTTATCGCGTAAAAGGCTCAAATAATAATATTATGGGTAGTGGTAATTTTGAAGCCGGCGGTTTCCAGAATGATAACTACCAGTCGGTTGACCCGGAGATACAGGAAGAACCTAGAGAAGCTAAACCCCGGCAGCATCGGGGTGATAAGTCTTCGTTCCTCCGGAATATGATGGATTAGATGTGGAGAGAAATAAATAAAAAAATCCCGGTAATTGGTTTTATCGGGATTTTTTTTGTGCTATAATGTTGGATTAGCCAAGGATCCAACAGCATCTGAATAGTTTGTATGATCCTGAAAACGGTTGAAACCGTTGGGCTTTCATTACAATCACGAGAACCACACGACTAAAGTCGTGGGTTAAATAAAAAAGGATAGAATCAGAGTGTCGTCATAAACGCTTTGTCATGCTTCCCGATAAAATCGGGAGGCATCCATTTTCAGGATCATACATACATACAGTGTATCGATTTGATTTTAACCTAATAAGATGACAAAAGATTAATTTCAGGAGTATATAAATCAATTACAAATGATTTTAATCGTGGGTTACCCCGATCGACAGAATAATACAACCGTTTCAACGGTTTACCAAAGTAAAAAACGGTTGAAACCGTTGGACTCTCACTACAAGCACGAGAACCACACGACTGAAGTCGTGGGTTAATTAAAAAAGGATAGAATCAGATTGTCGTCATTGACGCTTTGTCATGCTCGACCCCGATCGGGCATCCAGTTTTTGGTTTATGTATCAATTTGATCTCACCAACAAAAAATCCCATAAAGCGATCGATCTTCCATATTGTTCGCATGGGGAGATTTAGCGAGTCTGGTTTAGCGGAAGAAAAGAAAAAGATTTCTGGATACCCGCGTTCGCGAGTATGACAAAAAAATCCTGGATTTTAATCGTGGGTTACCCCGATCGATAGAGGGTACTTCAACCGTTTAAACGGTTTACCGATGCAGAAAACGGTTGAAACCGTTGGGCTTTCATTACAATCACGAGAACCACACGACTAAAGTCGTGGGTTAAATAAAAAAGGATAGAATCAGAGTGTCGTCATAAACGCTTTGTCATGCTCGACCCCGATCGGGCATCCAGTTTTTGGTTTGTGTATCAATTTGATCTCACCAACAAAAAATCCCATAAAGCGATCGATCTTCCATATTGTTCGCATGGGGAGATTTAGCGTGTTTGGTATTGTTAAAGTAAAGCAAAAGATCTCTGGATACCCGCATACGCGAGTATGACAAAAAAATATCCTGGATTTTAATCGTGGGTTACCCCGATCGACAGAATAATACAACCGTTTCAACGGTTTATCAATATAAAAACGGTTGAAACCGTTGGGCTTTCATTACAATCACGAGAACCACACGACTGAAGTCGTGGGTTAAATAAAAAAGGATAGAATCAGATTGTCGTCATTGACGCTTTGTCATGCTCGACCCCGATCGGGCATCCAGTTTTTGGTTTATGTATCAATTTGATCTCACCAACAAAAAATCCCATAAAGCGATCGATCTTCCATATTGTTCGCGTGGGGAGATTTAGCGTGTTTGGTATTGTTAAAGTAAAGCAAAAGATCTCTGGATACCCGCATACGCGAGTATGACAAAAAAATATCCTGGATTTTAATCGTGGGTTACCCCGATCGACAAAATAATACAACCGTTTCAACGGTTTACTGGTACAAAAACGGTTGAAACCGTTGGACTCTCACTACAAGCACGAGGACCACACGACTGAAGTCGTGGGTTAATAAAGAAGAGCTGAGAATCAACCTGTGGTCATAAACGCTTTGTAATGCTTCCCGATAAAATCGGGAGGCATCCAGTTTTTGGTTTATGTATCAATTTGATCTCACCAACAAAAAATCCCATAAAGCGATCGATCTTCCATATTGTTCGCATGGGGAGATTTAGCGTGTTTGGTATAGTGAAGTAAAGCAAAAGATTTCTGGATACCCGCGTGCGCGAGTATGACAAAAGAATAATTACCGGAATTTACAAAACATTAACCCACGATTTTAATCGTGGGTTACCCCGATCGACAGAATAATACAACCGTTTCAACGGTTTACTAGTATAAAAACGGTTGAAACCGTTGGTGATTTTCGAAAAGCTGAGCTTATATTTTTTAAGTCCCCCTTTGAAGGGGGCAATCACCATACCGCAGGCGCATGTGGTGATGGGGGATGACCAAACTTCGGGAGAGGTAACAAATCATCCTCCGTCTTTCGACTATCGTCGAAATCCACCTCCTTCAGAAGGAGGACCAATAAACTGTCGTTGAGACGTCAATTCGCTTAACGTAATTTGAGTGAGTTTCCAATATTCCTCTTCCGGCATATCCAATCAATCTTGGAATTTTTTTTCTCCAACCTGTATAGCGATATCGATATAATCTTCTTTGGTAGGTATTGCGCATGAATAATCGCTACTGTAAGCGCAGTATGGATTATATGCAAGGTTAAAATCTAAAGTGTACTCATAATCAGGGTCGTTTTTCAGCTCAAAATCAACATATCTGCCAACTCCGTATGTATCTTCATTTGTCGTTTTGTCGGTAAACCAGATACTGTAATATTTACCCCCTGTATAATGCCCTTCGTAAACTTTTATTTCGTACAGTTTACCATCATGGTTAATTTTCAGATAACCATATTTTACCGCAGTTCTCGGCTCACCCTTTGTACCGTAGATAGTTATTGTATCCTTTTCTGCAAACTCGTACAATTTGCTTTTGAAGACAAATGATGAATCCACAGGAAAATAATTCAACGGATGAAACTCAACTTTTCCCTTGGCGTTAAATGGTGAGGAGGGTGAATCTTTCATGTATGTATCTTTTTCAGCGCGGATTTTCTCTATCTTAAGTTCATACTCCGATGGTTTACCGCACGCGGTTAACAGCGCCAGCGTAATAAGTAATAATATCGAGTTATATGGTTTCATTTATTGATCCGATTCAATTTGTTTTTTCAATTCCGAAAGTTTGTTCAACGCGTCGAGTGGAGTCATATCCTCTATTTTAATATCGGAAAGCTGCTTCCTCACACGGTCGTCTGTGAACTCGAAAAGACTGAATTGTTCATCATCTCTTTTAGCTTTGTACTTGTTAATTTTAGCTTTTTTGATTTCAAAAGGAGTTAGCTCTTTACCTTCAAGATTCGAGAGAATTTCCTTAGCTCGTTTTGTTACGAATCCGGGTAAACCCGCCATCTGTGCAACCTGAATACCATAACTGAGGTCAGCGCCACCTGATGAAACTTTGTGCAGGAAAATCACCTTGTCTTCATATTCCCGCACTTCAACTTTAAAGTTTTTGATACGGGGGAATATTTCGGAGAGTTCATTCAATTCATGATAGTGGGTCGCGAACAAAGTTTTTGCGGCGACATTCGGGTTTTCGTGGAGATATTCAGTTATTGCCCATGCAATCGAGATGCCGTCGAAAGTACTTGTACCTCTGCCGATTTCATCAAGGAGAATCAGACTTTTATCAGTGGCGTTATTCAGGATATTCGCGGCTTCCTGCATTTCAACAAGGAACGTACTTTCTCCCGCGGAAATATTATCACTGGCTCCAACGCGAGTGTATATGCGGTCAATCACACCAATCACGGCCGACTCCGCAGGGACAAATGAACCTATCTGTGCCATCAGCACAAGCAGCCCGGTCTGGCGAAGATACACCGATTTACCCGCCATATTAGGTCCGGTAAGAACAATGATTTGGGTTTTGCCATTATCGAGATACACATCATTTGCTGTGAATTTCTCACCCGGTGGCAGAATCTGCTCAACTACAGGGTGCCTTCCTTTTTTGATATCCACAATTCCTGAGTCATCAACTACCGGACGAACATATTTATATTTCACAGCACAAACGGCAAAAGAGGAAAAACAATCGAGGGTTGCCAGGAGTCGGGCGTTTTCCTGGATTGCGCGCGCTTCGGCAGCGACAAAATTGCGGATTTCGTTATATATCTGTGCTTCCAATCCGGCGATATTTTCTTCGGCGTTTAGTACCTTATCCTCATATTCTTTGAGCTCGGGAGTTATATATCTCTCGCTGTTGACCAGAGTCTGTTTGCGAATATAATTTTCAGGTACTTTATCTTTGTGGGCATTACTTATTTCAATATAATAGCCGAAAACCTTGTTGTAATTTACTTTCAACGATGGAATTGATGCACGTTCACGCTCACTTTTCTGCAGGTTGGAAATCCATGTTTTGGCGTTTTTCGAGAGGGAACGCAGTTCATCAAGCTCCGGACTAAATCCTTCCCGTATAATTCCACCATCGCTAAGATTGAGGGGTGGTTCGTCGGAAATCGCGACTTCTATTTTATCAACTATATGTTCAAGGGGCGCTAGTTTCTCTTTGATTTCATTCAGTATGTCATTTTCAGCGATCGCAAGGAGGTCTTTTATTTTCGGGATTTTGTTCAGTGAACCTTTAAGATTGACAAGTTCGCGTGGATTTATTCTTCCGGTACAGACTTTGGAAGTTAATCTTTCAAGATCGCCAATCTCTTTGAGATGATTTATCAATTCGTCACGTACATCTTCCTGGATAACCAGACTTTCGACACATTCCTGACGTTTGATAATAGGTCCCACTTTGCGTAAAGGCGCGGATATCCATTTTTTGAGTAGCCGACCCCCCATTGGGGTTTCGGTGTGGTCAAGAATTGAGATGAGCGATCCCTCACGGTCACCTTCCATCATTGTGTAAGTTATCTCGAGATTTCGTTTTGTTGAAGTGTCAAGAATCATAAATTCTGACGGGTTGTAAAGCGCGATATTGTTAAGGTGAGGCAGATTTGCCTTTTGGGTTTCCTTGAGATAATTCAGGACAGAACCGGCTGCTATGACTGCAGGGGGCAGCTTTTCAATTCCAAATCCCTTTAACGTTTTCACCTTGAAGTGGTCGAGAATAATATCCCGCGCGAAATCAAATCCGAAAAGCCAGTCATCCAGTTTTGTGATACGCAACTCAGGATTAAACTTGCGGATTATCGGTTCGAGAATTTCTTTTTGCTTTTTGGAGATTAGTACTTCCGATGGGTTAATCAATCCGAACTGATTATTAATATCACCAACCGGAACTACATATGTGTAAAATTCACCTGTCGAAATATCAGAGAAGGAAAATCCAACAGCCTCGTTAACAATGTAAACTGAAAGCAGATAATTATTTTTTTTGTGGTCGAGCAATTTATCCGAAAAAGCTACTCCTGGAGTAACAACTTCAGTAACTTCACGTTTTACTATTCCTTTCGCGAGTTTTGGGTTTTCCACCTGTTCACAGACAGCCACACGATAACCGGCTCTTACCAGCTTGGGTAAATATGTATCGATTGCGTGATGCGGAAAACCGGCAAGGGGAGTATCACCGGCAGCACCGTTTGAGCGTTTCGTGAGTGTAATTCCCAACACTTTGGACGCGGTTTTCGCGTCATCTTCGAACGTTTCAAAAAAATCACCTACCCTGAACAATAAAACTGTGTCGGGGTTTTGTTCTTTAACTTTATAATATTGAGCCATTAAAGGCGTTTGTGCCATAAAGATATTCTGTTTTATTTCTTCTGTATTAAACCAGTTTATTAATATAGTGCAAAATTAAATAAAGTTCGTGAAAATATCGTGTTGCGAGGAGAATGTCAAAGGTTACATTGAAAATTTACCCTCGATGATTTATAATTATTTCAATCTTTTGTTGGGTTATTTTTTTAAGTTTCAATATATTTTTGAATTAGATTGACTTATAAACTATATTAAGATTTAATACGGAAAAAAGACTGCCCCGGGGTTATTATGTTATTGGAATTAAGATGGTTTCAACCGTCAGCGAGCTACGAAAATAAATCATTTCCAACCTTTGAATTTCATATCGCGAAAGAGATACGCAAAAAGTACCGTGTTGCCGAAGAATTATTTACTTCTACAGGTAATATTGTATTTGCCAACCACAGTCAGGTGAGGGTATTTGTCCAGCGTGTCAATAAGGACAGAGATGAAAACAACAAGGTAACTCCGGGTGAAATAAATGCATTCGGACTTATGGATGAAATCTTTCATTTTATCTTCAGGGAATATGAGTTGAACGAAAATCCCGGAGTGATGGGAAGAGCTGTTAAGAACCTCAATCAGGAATTTGGAGAGGAAGAAGTATTCAAACTTTTCTCCGAATTTGTGATGTTATATCCGCCCCTGGAAGTTTACAAGGGCAGAATGAGCGTGATGCAGTACCTTAACGGGTTCAGTGAAAACCGTTCAAATATGGACATTACGCTTGAAGAAATGATACTGGTGCATTTCTCGAACTTTAACAGCGCTAACCGGAGAATAAAAGAATTTTTTGATGAAGATTATTTCACCAATAAAAAATTATACAATGAAGTTATAGAAGCCGCGGATGAATTCTTTCAGGAAGAAAACCCATTCGGACCTGATGGACAGGATATATTTCAGTTATTCAGAACCCCGATTTTAACCAATCCGGAAGACCTCGGCGCACAGCTCGATTATATTCTTAACCGGTGGAAACTTGTAATTCTGGATAAGTTTTCGCGCAGGATATTAACCGGAAAAGATTTGATGCGAGAGGATATCAGATTTGAGTCTTTCGGTAATACTGGCGGAGGCGGCGGAAGTGCTCCAACGGTGGTGCCGCAATACAAGGGTAAAATTGAAAAAACCGATAGTTTTATATTGGGTAAATCACTTTACAATTACGCTGGGGAAAGTCATCAGGATTATGAAGAACCGGAGCAGTTTACGCCAGATACCGACTGGATGCCGAGAGTTGTGCTGCTGGCGAAAAACGCCTACGTATGGCTTGATCAGTTAAGCAAGGAATATAAAAGGGAGATTCGTACTCTGGATCAAGTGCCGGATGAAGAACTTGATAAACTCGCGCGCTGGAATTTTACCGGATTGTGGCTAATCGGATTATGGGAAAGAAGCACCGCATCGAAACGTATCAAGCACATTATGGGAAATATCGACGCGGCAGCATCCGCTTATTCGCTCTATGATTACACAATCGCGCATGATCTGGGTGGTGAAGCTGCGTATGACAATTTAAATGAACGCGCGAAAAAAAGGGGCTTGCGCCTCGCCAGTGATATGGTTCCGAACCATACGGGTATTTACTCAAAATGGGTTACTGAACACCCGGAATATTTCGTGCAGAGCTACAGTTCTCCATTTCCTAATTATACATTCACCGGTGAAAACCTTTCCGAAGACCCAAATTACCAGATCAGAATAGAGGACGGGTATTTCCGTCATTCCGACGCGGCAGTAGTTTTCCAGCGTATAGATAACAGGACGGGTGAAACTGTTTATATGTATCATGGTAACGATGGTACCAACATGCCCTGGAACGATACAGCCCAGCTCGATATGTTAAAACCGGAGGTTCGTGAAGCGGTTATCCAGAAAATATTTGATGTAGCACGCAGATTTTCGATCATTCGTTTTGACGCTGCAATGACATTAACCAAACGTCATTTTTCGAGATTGTGGTATCCGCAGCCCGGTTTGGGTGGTGATATCCCTTCCAGAGCAGATTACTCTATGACCAGAGAGGAATTCGACAGTAAATTCCCGGTTGAGTTCTGGCGTGAAGTTGTTGACAGAATAAATGAAGAATTACCGGAAACTCTTCTCCTTGCTGAAGCATTCTGGCTTCTTGAAGGATATTTTGTTCGCAGTTTGGGGATGCATCGTGTTTATAACAGTGCTTTTATGAATATGATGATGCGTGAAGAAAATGACAAATACCGTGATCTTATAACTAACACTTTAGAGTTCGAACCGGAAATACTGAAACGGTATGTCAACTTTATGAGTAACCCCGATGAGGAGACAGCTGTAAAACAATTCGGAAGTGATGATAAATATTTCGGCGTACTGATACTCATGGTAACTCTACCCGGTCTGCCTATGTTCGCGCACGGACAAATTGAAGGTTACACCGAAAAGTATGGAATGGAATACAAACGATCCTACTACAAAGAAACTCCGCATCAGTGGTTGATAGAAAGACATGAACGTGAAATCTTCCCGCTAACAAGACGAAGATATTTATTCAGTCCGGTAGATGATTTCTGGTTTTTTGATTTTATCGATAATCATGGTGAGGTCAACGAAAATGTGTTCGCGTACACCAATATGACAGGCGGCGAAAGGGCGCTGATATTTTATAATAATAAATTTGATTCAGCTATGGGTCGGATTTATCGTTCAACACCAAAACTTGTTCCTCAGCCGGGGGGGGAGAAAGCAGCGAAGACAGTTTCACTTGCAGAAGCTCTAAAGATATCCGGTGACAAGGATGTATATTATATCTACCGGAATCATATCAAAGGAAAAGAATACCTGCTTCCCGGCAAAGAAATATATAAAAACGGATTCTATCTCGAGCTCGGCGCGTTCAAGTATGTGGTACTGACTGATTTCAGGGAGGTCCACGACACGCACGGCGACTATGAGAAATTGTATAAAAAAATCAGAAATTCAGGTGTTGACAGTATAAAAAGGGAACTTGATGAAATGAGGCTGCATCCTGTTCATCAGGCATTTGAAAATCTGTTTGCCGATAAAGCGCCCGATGTATTTGTTGAAAACTATATTACTTTTAACCCGGAAGCCAAGCGTGATAAAACCAATATCAAGTTTGTCTTTAATAAATATCATTATCTGTTGAATACAGTTAAACATCATTTCTCTCTGAAAAATGATCTTATCAAGTCGATGGGTGAATTTGAAAAATTTAGTGAGGCGGTACGAACGCTTAATGAAATTGTCAAGCAGAAATTTGAACCTCGTAAAAACATAAAATATAACAATGCCGCGAAAAGTATCCTGCTGAATGAACATTCCAGCTACAGGGAAAAGAGCGTTTTATATATGTGGTATCTTGCTGTCTCAGAGCTGAAGTTTATGTTTGGCGAAGAGAAACTCAACAAAAGTAACTATGTTTCCGCGCTGCTCCTTGATTATCCTTCTGAAAAGATACTTGCCCACCTTGGTAGAGGTGAATATGAAGTTTTCCTTGATAAAACTTTGTTAAATATCCTGCTCGAAAACGAAGAGAAACTATTTGACCTTTCGGGTGATGCAATTACCGAAGTTGAGGATTCTGAAAAGTCGATTAAAGAATTCATACGTGAACATAAACGTGAGCTGATAGAGCAACTTCTGGAGAATGAATATGTAAAAACATACATCGGTGTAAATTATTATGAGGGTGTCTGGTATTACAGCAAGGAAAATTTCGAGGAGTTGCTCAACTGGATATTTACACTAACATCCATAAAATATATTGTTTTACGCGATGCTGAAATTGAAAAACAGAAAAAAGCGAAAGCCTCTCGCAAATCGAAACAGCAATTAATTCCATTGCAGGAGAAAATACTTAAAGCGTATTTTGTGATAGATTATCTCAAAGCTGTATCAAAGCGGTCAGGTTATAAACTGGAAGTATTCAAGGAAAAAATTGCGGAATCCAAACCGAAGGTGAAAATTATCCCGTCTGAATCTTCTGTACCTGTTGAGCGGGAAGAGACTGAGAAGAAAGCTAAAAAGAAAAAATAAGCTTGGATCCGGGAGCGATTTCTGAGGATTAATGTGAAAAACGGTTGAAACCGTTAGACTCTCGCAATGTGTACAAGAGCCGCACGACTGAAATCGTGGGTTAATGAGAGGCAATAGAGTGTCGTTAATGCGGGTTTGCGTTTAAGTCCTCCGCTCCAATCACGAGCGCGGCTAAGAATAAATATTTTATCCATTAGATTATGTAATTTAAAAGTAGCTAATAGAACAGATTATTCCATCAATACTGGATTTCAAAAGAGATTGACCCGCGATTTTAATCGTGGGTTTCGACTATCCGCTCAATGCACTCAACCGTTTCAACGGTTTACCAATCTAAAAAAGGTTGAAACCGTTCGAGATTGTTGAAAAACCAGGGTGTTGATTTCTCGTCCCCCCTTACGCCTGAGGCGCACAGGTTTGAAGGGGGAAATCACTCCGCCAACGGCGGATTTTGTGATGGGGGATGACCAAAAGTCACAAAAAATGCAATAAATCATCCTCCGTCTTTCGACTACCGTCGAAATCCACCTCCTTCAGAAGGAGGACTTTTAAAACGAGCAGATTTCCCAGGGGTCAAAAGTCCTTCCCTTTTTACACAGCGTGGGTTAATAAGAGGCTCCAAACTTATATCTTGATTTTAAAATAATAATATACTTACTGATCCCTTTTATACACTACTTCACCATCAAAGATGGTTTCTACAACTTTTACATTACTGATCTCAGCTGCTGGAATTTCGAAAATATTTTTATCAAGAATCACAAAATCGGCGAATTTGCCAGGTTCTATACTCCCCAAAGTATTCTCATTATATGCGGCGTAAGCCCCTTCGATAGTGTATGCGCGAACGGCATCCAAAACGGTAATTATTTCTGAGGGATTTAATCCATCGGGATATCTGCTCTCTTTTGTATCCCGTGTAACTGCAGTATAGATAGCCAAAATCGGGTCGAGTGTAACAATCGGGAAATCAGATCCGAAACAGAGGTGTATATCGTTATCTATAAATGATTTAAATGGATAGGCGAGCTTCAATCTTTCCGCTCCAACTTTCTCCTCCGCCCAGTCGCCATCATCGTAGAGATGATATGGCTGTGCTGACATAATAATATCTTTACCTTTGCTATTGTGAACAAATTCAGGTGAAACATGCTGTGCGTGTTCTATCCTGAACCTGCGGTCACGCGGATTTTTCTTCTCGAGTGTATCATACAATTCTACGAGATAATCGTTTGCTGCATCACCAATCGCATGAATAGTAAGCTGAAATCCTGCTTGGTCGATTTCCAAGGCTTTTTTAACCAATTCGCCGTTTTTGATTATTGCGGTAGGGAAACCTTTATTTTCAGGATTGTCGGAGTATGGCTCGTTAAACCATGCAGTTCCCGCACCGAGTGAACCATCTGAAAAAGCTTTGAATGACCCGATTTGTAATCTGTCTGATCCAAAATTACCACAGAATCCACTTTTTATTATATTATCAAAAGAGTTCAGGGGTAATCTTGCGTGAATTCTGCAATTTAATTTTCCCTGCTGCTCAAGGCGGGTAAGAGTTTCAAATTGACCCTGATAACAAACATCATGGATTGCTGTTATACCGTGTTCAAGCGCGTGTTCTATAGTTGTCAGGACAGCCTTTTTCTTTTCTTCCATTGTTGGAGCAGGGAAATGCTCTCTGACTATATCGATTGCCTCATCGTAAAGGAGTCCGTTAAGTTTTCCATCCGATTCATAATGCCCGAACATACCGTTTGGCGGGTCTTCAACACTCTGTTGTATTCCCGCGAGTTTTAACGCCGCGCTATTGGCAAGCGCAAGATGGGAGTCCATTCTATAAAGCAATGTCGGGATTGATCCGGTAATGTCATCTATCCAAAATAAATCGGGAAGTTCCGCACCCTTCCAGTTATAGTTCCGCCAATTGTTTCCGACGATATACTCCGGATTGTGGACTTTGATGTAGTTACTCAAAATCTTCCGGAATCTCTCTTTTGAATCGGCTTCACTCAAATCCAAACTTAATAGTTTGAATCCCCCCATTTCAATATGCATATGGGCATCTGTGAATCCCGGGAGCATCAGTTTCCCATCGAGATCGATTATTTCGGCATCATCATGTATGAATTTTTGAAGTTTTTCATAACCGCCAGCTTTATATATTTTATTACCAATGGTAATTACTGTATCAACAAAATCATTGTTGCTATTAGAGGTGAAAATTACACCATTTTTATAAACTTTAGTTTTCATAACGTTATTCATTTTTGCGCCAATTATAACCAATTTAAGTCGGTTGCGCAAACCGAACTTAATAAAATAAGTTACTTCTGTTCCGTTTAATATTTGTCAGATTATCCGTAAATTACATAATTAAACTAAAAGGGAAAATGATGAAGCAGTTAATCCGACCGTTACTGCTGATTCTTTTTGTGATTCCGGGTTTGTTGACCGCACAGGAAGATTTCAGCATACATAAATTACACAGCGAACTTTACGGCATCGAGGAAGATGTACCCTCACGATTTAGTGCGGAAGATGAAATTATACCACTGACCCCTCGTAGTGAAAGTGAATTAAACAAGGTAGTTTTTGGGTTTTTACCCGACTGGGAGTATCTGAATGGTCATCATCAGAGTATGGATTACAATCTGCTGACTCACGTCGCGTGTTTCGACTTTATGGTGAGCGCTGACGGTTCAATGACAAACCCCGCCGGCTGGCCCTGGAATGATGTTATAAATACCGCCCATACTAATGGAGTGAAAGTAATTCTAACTGCTGTAACCTTTGACAATGATATTATCAGAGCCCTTATAGACAATTCTACTGCAAGGGCAACCTTATTCCAGAATATTAAAACACGAATTGAAACCTACAATCTTGATGGTGTAAATATAGATTTTGAAGCACTTTATTCTGCTGACAAGGGAGACCGGATAAATGGTTTCATGGCAGAACTGACAAGTTTCATACATACAGAACTCCCCGGAAAGGAAGTTTCCTTTGCCTCCCCCGCGATTAACTGGGGTGACCACTGGAAATTTGACGGACTCGCGGCAGCATGTGATTATTTGTTTATAATGGGATATAGTTTTGCAGGTGAATGGAGCAGTGTTACGAGTCCGAACGCGCCAATTACGGGTACCACCTACACTATCAGCAATACTATTTATACTCAGTATGCCAGTGTGTTGAACACTTTTCCTGAGAAACTTATCCTCGGCACACCTTATTACGGATTGAGATGGCAGACCGAAACCGAATATGAAAATAGTGATATAGTTGATTTTGTGAACTCCCCAAGAATATCTAATTCGTATTCCGAAATTGGTACGTATGGCAGAAAGTGGTCAACAAAGTATAAAAACAGTTGGTACAACTATTACAATAATGGTTGGTATCAGGTGTGGTATGATGATGTTGAAACAATGGCTTACAAGTATGATATCGTCAATACTGAAAATTTGATGGGAACCGGTATGTGGGCTCTTGGCTATGATCATGGTCGCTCGGAAATGTGGGCGTTGCTCGATACCAAATTTGGTACCGGACAAAGCGTACCGCCGTCAACACCGGGCTATTTTTACGCTGAAGGTTTAAGTGGAATGATCAACATAGAATCTGAAAAACCGGCAAGTGCCTATTCCTTCAAGATTTATTATCAAAAAGCCGGCGATACTGAATGGGATTCGGTAGTTACTACAGCCGGTGGAGCCGCGGTTCACGGATTACAATCAGACGCTATATATTATCTTAAGATTGAGGCGGGCAACGCAGCGGGATATTCAAAGGCTACGGAAACACTCTCGGCAATCCCGGCAGGAATAAGCAACAGGGTATTGCTTGTGAACGGATTTGATCGTGAAATTGGTGATGACAATACACACGATTTTGTGAAATACTACTCTGCTGCTTTGCGTTACAACAATTACGGTTATTCTTCCGCGTCAAATGAAGCTGTAATAAACGGACTCGTGGATATCAACACTTACAAAACTGTTATCTGGATTTTGGGTGAAGAAAGTACGGTTGATGATACCTTCAATCCAATTGAAATAGAGATTGTGAAAGAGTATTTGCAGCAGGGGGGAAACCTCTTTGTGTCGGGTGCTGAAATCGGGTGGGATATCGGCAGACCCGGTTATTCCACAAATGACGAGATTGAGTTTTATAATAATTTCCTGAAAGCTGAGTATGTTGAAGACGCGCCAAATGATGAATCATCCACCTATTACGATATTACTCCCGAAGAAGGAATGTTCGGAAATGTACTTCCATTTTCATTCGATGATGGAACAAATGGGTCGTATGATGTTGAATATCCTGACGCGATTAGGGGCATAAATGGCGGTGTTAACGTACTACGTTACAGTAATACCAATCCCGATTCTGCCGGGTATGCGGGAGTGGCGTACGAGGGAATGTTCCCCGATGGTACTATTCCGGGACGTGTGGTCTATTTCGGATTTCCGTTCGAAACAATTTATGATTCCCTTGCGAGGCACGACTTGATGCGGGAAATTATGACATTTTTCTCAACTCCAACCGGACTGGAAGAAGGTGCATCTCTAATTGCGGGAGATTTCAGGCTATTGGGTAATTATCCAAATCCGTTCAATCCCGAAACAAAAATTGAATTTATGGCACCTGAGCAGAGCAGCATATCTATTGATATTTTTAATACGCTTGGGCAGAAAGTTGATGAAATTAAAAACTATGAAGCGTTCCAGGGCAGGAACAGCGTTTCATGGAAACCGGCACAAAATCTTTCGAGCGGTGTTTATATCTACTCGATAAGATACAGAAGCGCAAACAGTCAGGGTTCAGTAGCAGGAAAAATGAATCTTGTAAAATAAATACCGACCAAATGTAAGGAGTATTATGAAAAGTATTCTGGCACTATTTATAATTGCAGGAACAATACTTATGGCGCAGGAAAAATTTGCTGATATCAAGGGTGAAATTCAGCAGGGTAACTTCAAAAAAGCAGCAAAGCTCATTGAGCTTAAATTGAATGATAATTCTCTTTCCGAACTCGACAAACTTGATCTGAAGTTTGAGCTTGAAAGAATGGACAGAATCAGAAAAGATTTCAGGAAAACCGAGCAGGATGTTCTCGATTATGTGAAAAAGTATTATCCCGATGCAGATGGGTCAACTTTGGAAAAATATGAGCAGGATGGTTCTCTTGAGTACAAAATTATTGACGGTGAGAAACTCTATTTTAACCGTAGTCACGCAAATCTTTTCAGGATCAACAAAGAAGCAAAGGCTAAAAAAGAAGAAGTTGACGGAGTAAAAAAAGACGGACTTGATGAATTCCTTGAAGGGTATCTTCCGGGAGTTGTAAAAGAGATTAAGGAAACAGGTGAAAATTTTGTAAAACCGGTTAAAATCAATCTTGATTATACTATTACAGTTGACGCTGACGTTGTACCTGATGGTGAGATGATTCGCTGCTGGATGCCGTTCCCGAGAGAAGGGCATGGAAGACAGCAGGATATCAGATTGATTTCCGCAAACAGTGATGAATATATTATTGCTGATAACAATAATATGCAGCGTACCATCTATATGGAAAAACCTTCGGTTGCGGGTGAGAAGACCATTTTTAACATAAAGATGGAATACACCGGAAAAAACGAGTGGTATGATATTGATCCGGATAAGGTTGGTGATTACGATAAATCTTCTGATATGTACCAGCACTATACCTCGGAAAGAGCACCACATATTCTTTTTACCGATGAAATTAAAAAACTCTCTGAAGAGATCGTAGGCGATGAAACCAATCCTTATCTCATTGCAAAAAAAATATTTACATGGATTAACAACAATATCCCATGGGCAGGCGCGCGTGAGTATTCCACAATACGTAACATTTCTCAATATTGTGTAACTCGTGGTCATGGAGATTGCGGTATTAAAACTCTTACTTTTATGACTTTATGCCGATATTATGGCATCCCGACAAGGTGGCAATCCGGATGGATGCTTCAGCCTGGTCAGACTAATCTGCACGACTGGGGACAGTTTTACCTTGAGGGATACGGCTGGGTGCCTGTCGATCAATCTTTTGGAATTGTAGATTCTGAAAATGAAGATGTGGCTTATTTCTTTCTCGGCGGCATGGATGCTTATCGCCTGATTGCCAATGATGATTTTTCCAAACCTTTATTCCCCGCGAAAATCTATCCAAGGAGTGAAACCGTTGATTTTCAGCGTGGAGAGCTCGAATGGAGAGGGGGTAATCTCTATTTCGACAAGTGGGATTATAATATGAATGTTGAATATTCTGAATAAAGGGGGATTTTGTGGAATATATTATTGTTGGAATTATAGCGTTAATTATTTCGGTTTTAGGAGCTTTTTATCTTACTGCCTTTAACCGGGAAAAACTAAATTTTTTACATTCCTATATTTTTGAATCGATATTAAATAAGTGGGACAAAAAACTTAACAGTATGGCAGAGGATGAATGGGTTATCATGGATTATGACTCATTTTTACGTGTGCTAAATCCTCTGGAAAGGGCTCTGGTCAAACGATTGTATTCAATAAATCCCGCAGAGTTGGGCTTTACCGGTCCGTTTTACTCAAAGGAAAAGCCGGGCAGACTGGTGAAACTTGATTCAGTTGAGTTCAAGACATCCGGTAAACCGCGCAGCAGCGGTGTGCAATACTGTCCGGCTCACAGCTATGAAGATTTCAAACAAATGGCGGAAGATTATTTCAATGAAACCGGAAGAAAAATATTTATAGATTCCGGTTACCGCTCACCCGGCAGACAGGCGTATGTGTTTATCCGAAGTCTTGTTCGTAACAACGGATACTCATTAAACAAAACGGCAAAATGGGTCGCGATGCCCGGATTCAGTGAGCATGGATCGCCTGTAAATAACGCCGTTGATATAGCTAATGAAGAAGGTATAAACGGGTTTAGTGACGATCAGGTGCCTGAGGATTTTGAAAAAACCCCGGAATACGATTGGCTAAGGAAAAACGCGATTAACTACAATTTTTATCTTTCTTATCCGCGTGATAATGAGCATGGTGTTGGTTATGAACCCTGGCACTGGCATTGGGAGAAGAAAGGGGGTGAAGCATGAGAGTGTTGCTGATTCTCGCTGTTATTTCATCTCTGATATATTCTCAGGATTTTCGTGGAGTTGAGTATGAAATTTCTCATGGTATCAAGGAGAAGATAACTCCCGGCGCGAGCATTCTGGTCGGGAATAAAAATGATGTTCTTTTCAAGGAGCATTTCGGAAGATATACATACGAAGCTGATTCACGAAATGTTGATGACAACTCTTTGTATGATATGGCATCTGTTACCAAAGTAATGGCTACTACGCTGTGTGTTATGAAGTTGTACGATGATGATAAACTAGCACTCGATGACAAGGTTGCGAAGTATATCCCCGAGTTTGCAGCCAACGGGAAAGAAAATATAACTATACGTAACTTGCTGCTCCATAACAGCGGTATGCCGGCTTACTACTCACCGGGCAAATTGTCCGATGAAGAATTGATTCAAAAGATTTATGGTGTGGGTTTAACATACAAAACCGGTGAGAGTTATATTTATAGCTGTCTCCACTTTGTAACATTGATGAAGGTTACAGAAGCAATCACCGGTAAAAAGATGTACCAATATTACAAAGATACCTTCACCGATCCCCTCGGATTACAAAACACAATGTTCTCACCTCCTGCAGAAAGAAAACTGGATTGCTTGCCTACTCAGAATGATCTGCAGGGAGAGGTTCATGATCCGATCGCGAATACGTTGAAAGGCTACTCCGGTAATGCCGGATTATTCAGTAATGTTGATGATTTGTCGGTTTTGGTCAGGATGCTAATGAATGGCGGAGAATACAACGGTAAACGTTTTTTCAGGGAATCAACTGTTAAATTGTTCACCACTCATGCCGGTGAAAACTCTACCAGAGCTCTCGGCTGGGATACAAATTCCAACGGTGAACGCAGCGCCGGATCTTTATTCTCGCGAAGTTCATACGGGCATACAGGATATACCGGTACTTGTCTTTGGATTGACCCTGAGAGAGAAATCTTCTCAATATTTCTAACAAATCGTGTGTATCCTGATGATAAAGCTTCTGTTGGAGGTTTAAGGATAAAAGTACACAACGCTGTGATAAACGCGATTGAGGATAATCCTCCGACCCCTGATGTGACATCATTATTTTTGGATAAGGGGAACAACATCAATTTTACGATCAATACCAATTCGCAAAAAGGGAGAGTTCTCCTGACGGAAGTTTATGTGAATGATAAGTTATTCGACAAGTTTTCCGGTGACAAGAAAGAAGAAAAATACTCAATTCCTGCCGATCCCGGTGGTAATACCGTATATGCGATTAATAAATCGGAAAGCAAGGAGAGTATAACTTCCGATAAGTACATCGTCCATGGTCTTGAAAAAGATGTACTCCTCGTTGACGCGATTGACAACGATGCTTCGGAAGAAAAACAATATCATCATTCTTTTGCTATGCTGG
>BQMY01000082.1 GCA_022181065.1 Melioribacteraceae bacterium
ACTCCCGATATTTACATAAGTAACATTGCTGTATCTTCCAAAGTAGATGATGCGAAAAAGGGTGATACAGAATTAAATTTCAGAGTGCTTTCATACGATCCTGAAAATGAAAATCCCGAAGGTCTTGGTGTTCAAATCAGTTTGTTTGACAGGAGTGGCAGCAGGGTCACAAATCTGAATGTTGAACCATCTTTTTTACGTGGCGGGCTCTTTGAAGTAAAAACAAATATTAGTCTGGATAATCCTGTGCTCTGGTCTCCGGCGAATCCTCACTATTACTCATATGTCATTTCGTTAACACAAAATGATAGTATTGTTGATCTATATAGGGGACGGACAGGGTATTATTCATTCAAGAAGGAAGATTCCCATCTGAAATTGAATGACAGGGAATTCAGCTTCTTTGGTACCGGATACATTCCATTTGATGTGACAAATAAAAGTCTGCTCGGTAAAAGAAAATTAGCCGAAGAACTAAAGCAGCTGAAGATGACCGGATTTAATTCGGTGAGATTTTCAAAAGTTTTACCATCCCCAAGCACCGTTGAGTATTGTACCGAACTTGGACTTTTTGTTTTGATTGATCTACCTCTTCATTCCATGCCTGAGCGTTTTGCCAGGGATAAAAACTTTAATGACAGGGCAGCGAGCAGGATCAGGAGCATTATTGAAGTCTTCAATAATTCGTTATCGGTTGCCGCGTTTGGTATGGGAAGCTCGTACATAGCAAATTCGCCGGAACACTCAGTTTTTATTAGTAATCTCACATCTTCACTCGATGGAATTACTGACAAATTGTTATATGCTTCATTTATCGGGACTCAGCAAAATATACCTGAGGGTCTGGATTTTGCCGGTGTTGAGAGTTATGCAGAGCCATTTGAAGATTTAATTAGTGAAGTTGATATTGCTGTTAAAAACAGCTCTGAGGCGAGCTACTTTTTTAGTGAAATTTTATATCCTGCATTTAACGGTGGAACTGATGGATACCTGAACAAATTTTCGAAAGAAGCTCAGGCTAAATATTTTGCCGATTTAATTGATTTTGTAAGGAAAAATGATTTTCCGGGTATATTCTTCTCATCATATTACGATTTTCAGGGGAAGTATAGTTCTCTTTTTTCAGGTTACAGTGAAGAGAACGTTTACAGGATAGGAATATTGGGTCTGGATAAGGGGCAGAATACACTTTCGTACAAGGTTATAAAATCGAAATTGAATAATGGTGAAAAGGTAAAGATACCTCTTGGAAGCAAATCGGATGATGGTCCGATACTCTTTATTCTTACCGGATTGTTCCTCTCTATCGTTCTGGCGTTGCTTGTCAATTCAAAACGAAAATTCAGAGAAGATGTAACAAGAGCATTATTCCGACCTTACAACTTTTTTGCCGATATCAGGGATCACAGGATAATTTCAGGATTTCATTCCAATATACTCTTCTTAGTTTTGGCAGGAGCGCATTCCCTTCTTGTTACCAATATTTTATTTTATCTCAGGCACAATTTGCTGCTGGATAAAGCGCTGCTCTCATTTGCAAACGAACCATTGATCGCGACTGTTTCATATTTGGCGTGGAATCCACTTCAGGCGCTTGTTTATCTCTTTTTTGCGTCGGTACTCTTTTTGCCTGTGATAAGTTTGTTCTTCCTGAGCACAACATTTTTTATAAAAACAAGAGTAATGTATTCCAGCATATATTATTCTGCTATTTGGGCATTTTTGCCTCTGGCTCTGCTGCTTCCTCTTGAACTGGTATTATACAGAGTTTTAGTTGCCAGTGTCGCTAATCTGTATATCTATATTATACTGGGTGTTTTTATTTTATGGCTGACACAACGTTTGCTCAAGGGTATATATGTGATTTTTGATGTGAGGGCTTCATCAGTTTATTTTACAACATTTTTATTAGTGCTTCTTATATTTGGTGGAACTTACCTCTATTTTCATCTCACCGAGGAAACTACGTTTTACCTGATCAACGCATGGAAGCAATTTGGTATGATGTAGGTAGCGGAGCCAGATGTATTTATCAAAGTTAGAAATATTCGGTTTTAAATCATTTGCCAATCGTACGGTGATAAACTATACAAAAGGTATTACGGGTATAGTGGGTCCAAACGGATGCGGTAAAACGAACATCGTGGACGCTCTTCGGTGGTGTCTTGGCGAACAGAAATCGAGTACGCTCCGTAGTGATAAAATGGAGAACGTTATCTTCAATGGCACCCGCTCCAAGAAACCGATGGGAATGGCTGAAGTTTCTCTTACACTTGTCAATGACGATGGCGCGTTACCGAGTGACTATACTGAAGTGACTATTACCAGAAGGATATTTCGTTCCGGCGAAAGCGAATACCTCCTGAACAAAAATGTATGCCGGCTTAAGGATATTACAAACCTCTTCATGGATACCGGAATGGGTACAAACGCTTATTCGGTGATAGAGTTGAAGATGGTGGAGACGATCCTCAGCAACAAGGCGGATGAAAGACGCAGAATGTTTGAGGAGGCCGCGGGTGTTAACAAGTATAAACTTCGTCGCAGACACACCCTTAAAAAACTTGAAGAAGTTAAATCTGATCTTACCCGTGTGAATGATATTGTATCGGAAGTTGAAAAAAACGTTCGTTCTCTTGAACGGCAGGCGAAAAAAGCAGATAAGTATAATCAGATACAATCTGTCTTGCGCGAGAAGGAACTCGATCTTGCAGAAAGGCAATTCACCGCTTATACTCTTGAAATCCGGCAGCTTAGCGAGCAGAAAGAGTCCTTCACCAAAAGAAAGGGTGAACTTGAGCTTGAGATGAAAAATTTTGAGATTGAGCTTCTCGAGTATAAAGATAAAATAGCCGAGGTGGAAAAACGTCTTAGAAGCAAGCAGATGGAGATTTCACAAAAAACAGAAAAATTGCACGAAACTCAGAAAAATATATCGGTAGCCGAGGAAAGAAGAAAATCGCAGAGGAATAACCTCGATCGTTTCAAAAAAGAGCTTGAGGAGCTGGTAGTTGAAAAGACCGATACTGAAGACCTGATTATTGAAAATAAAGCAAGAATTGATGATTATCGGGAAAGTATAACACAAAAGCAAAACGAAGTTGCCGAGAGTGAAACCGATTTATCATCAAAAAAAGAGATTTTTGAGACTAAAAGAAATCTGCTTAAACAGAAAAATGAAGAAGAACTTTCTAAATATAAAGATATAACCCAACAGGAAAACCAGCTTTCGAATCTGCAGAAGAATAAAGCCACGGCGCAAAAATCGGTAGAAAACTTGCGTAAAAGGATTAGCGGTTTTGATGAGCTGATTGCAAATACTGAAACGAAAAAAGAAGAATTGAGTAATTCGCGAGATGAAGTTTCCGGCGAACTTAATTCTTCCAAAGCGGTTCTTTTGAAGAGTGAAGCTCTTAAGCTTGAACTCGAAAAGGAAATCGCGTCGCTCAAGGAACGTGAGATTGAAGAGAGATCAGTATTCCACGGTTTGAGGGATAAAGTGGAGTTCCTGCAATCGCTTATTGATAACCTCGAAGGTATGTCGAACGCGTCCAAAAAATTGATTGAGAGTGAAGACTGGGCGCAGAAGAATAAAACGGTTTTTGCCGATGTGGGGCATAGCAAGGAAGAGTACAAGTTTGCCCTTGAAGCATCGCTAAAAGTTTTTCTCAATAATCTGTTGATTGAAAACAGCAATGATTTGATGAATGCTATTAGTCTGCTGAAAACAAAAGATTTGGGAAAAGCTTCTTTTTACCTGCTGAGAAATAAAGATCAGAAAAAAAATCTTATTGACTATCTGAGAAGATTCAGGGATAAACGATATATCAAACTTATTGAACAGCATGCCGGATTTATCAATTGGGCTTTCAACCTTGTAAAAACAAGTGGTAAATGGAAACCCTACTTTGAACAGGCACTTTCAAGCTTTGTGGTTGTTAAGGATCTTAAATCCGCGCTTGAGCTTAGTAACGATTATCCCCGTTTTTCATTTGCTACAGTAGATGGTGATGTTGTTTACAATAATGGAGTGGTAGAGGCGGGTTCGCTTCCCAAGCTGGATGAGACACTTTTTGGTCGCAGGCAAATGGTAGCCGATCTTAAGAAAAATCTTCCTACTCATGAAGAAAGTTTAAATCAGTTACGCGAGCAAATCGTCAAAAAAGAAGAAGAACTTTCGGGAATAGACCTTAAAACTCCCGCCCAAAAAATAAAGGAATTTGAACAACGCATCACTGAAATTGAAAAACAATACTCGCAGCGTGAATATGAGATAGAAAAAGCGAAGGAATCAATTTCCGGTGCTGAAGGGGAAATTAAAAGTGTAGAGAGTGAAATTTCAGGTTTGGATAAAAACATTTCCGAGCTCGATGAACTGATAAAAGACAGACAGGCAGAGAAAAGACTATCCGAGGAGAAACTTTCCGAGCTGGAAGAAGAATTGGGTGTTAGTCAGGATGAATTTAACGATGCCGTTACACTTTTGAATCAGCGAAAGGTAGAGCAGGAAAGACTCAAGGGACAACTCCAGAATATTATAAATTCAATTGATCGGGCTGAAAAAGCGTTGACTTCTATGATCAATGGAATTGAAAAACGCAAAACAGATATTACAGACACAGAGGGTGAGCTTACCGCGCTCAACTCAATGATTGATGATAAACAGATTGCGTATGATGAAATTTATACCGAGCGACAGGCACTGGTTCTTGAAGAAACCGGGATAGATGAAGAGTTGCGGGGCATCAAACGGGAGGCCTCGAAGTTTGAGACGGAATTGACCAAATTCCGTAATGAGAAGCAGGAGATACTGGATAATGTTCACAAGTATGATATCCAGATCAATGAGAAGCAATACAGGATCACAACCCTTTATGAGAATATCAAGGAAGAGTATAATATCGACCTTGAACTGAAAGAGTATGATGATCTCGATTCGTTTGATTTCAGGGGTGTCGCGAAGGAAGTTCATTCACTAAAAGATCAGTTGAAAAATCTTGGTCCGATAAATCTCCTGGCTTACAGCGAGTATGAAGAAGAAAAAGAGAGAATGGATTTTCTCCACAAACAGCGTGATGATCTTGTGCACTCTGAAAAAGATCTGCTTAAAACAATTGATGAAATAAATGATACCGCGCAGCAATTGTTCGCTGATACGTTTCTTGAAGTGCGTGATAATTTCAGGAAAATTTTCCGGACGTTGTTCGATCCCGGTGATGAAGCTGATCTGTTGATTGAAGAGGATGTTGATCCGCTTGACGCAAAAATTGAGATTGTCGCGAAACCGAAGGGGAAACGACCAACTTCAATCGAATTGCTTTCCGGAGGAGAAAAAACTCTTACGGCAACAGCATTGCTTTTCGCTATTTATCTGGTAAAACCTTCACCATTTTGTATTCTTGATGAGGTGGATGCTCCACTTGATGACGCGAACATCGACAGATTCACAAATTTATTAAGAGAATTCAGCGCGAGAACACAGTTTATTCTTGTTACACATAACAAGCGCACGATGGAAGCCGCCGAAAACATGTATGGTGTTACCATGCAGGAGGAAGGTATTTCCAAGCTTGCAGCTGTTCAGTTTAATGAGGAGCTGCCGGTAGAATGATAAAACGTAAGCTGAATGAAATAAATTTTAAGGTGTTTGTTGATTTCGATGGTACGATCTCTTTAACAGATATTGGTGAGGAACTATTCGCCAGATTCGGTGATCGGGAAGCGGCTTACGAAATTATCGGGAGATGGCTCGATGGTAAAATCGGGTCAATCCAGTCCTGGAGAGAGCTTTGCGATTCACTGGGTGAGTTCGATATCGAGGCGTTTTACAAGTTTGTGGATTCGCTGCCGATAGACCCGGGATTTCACGATTTTGTGAAATATTGCAGTGAAAATCAGATTGATATGTTTGTAGTAAGTGACGGACTCGATTTTTATATAAACAGGTTTATGGCGCGTGAAAATCTGCAGGAGATTCCGGTTTATTCCAATCGCGCGGTCTTTTTGAAAGAAAACGTTATTATGCCCGACTTTCCACACAGGGATGAGGAGTGCGATACCTGCGCCAATTGCAAACGTAATCATGTTATAAATAATAGCCATGATGACGATTTTACCATCTATATCGGTGATGGTAATTCGGATACTTGTCCGGCGCAATATTGCGATTTTATATTCGCCAAAAATTCGTTATTAAAATTTTGTGAAAAGAACAGAATAAGTTTTTTCCCGTATAAAAATTTCCATGATATAATTGCGAGAATGGAACAGTTGGGAGAAAAAAAACGCCTTCGCAAAAGGCATCAGGCCGAGCTTAAACGGCGTGAAGTATATATGCGGGGATGATAAGGATAGAGATTATGAACAAGTTAGCCGCAAAAATATTCAGTTACAGAAGTTATACGCCAATACCATTTCTGATAGTAATGGTGATATTCCAGGAAGCGACATGGCAAAGCCTTCTTATCGGATTTGGTATCGCTTTGCTCGGTGAGTTTTTCAGGTTGTGGGGTGTAAGCTACGCGGGGAGTGAAACAAGAACTACCGGAAGTGTAGGGGGAACCTATCTCGTTGTAAGTGGGCCATTCGCGCATTTGCGTAATCCGTTGTACCTCGGGAATATCCTGCTTTATGTTGGGATTGGTGTAATGTCGATGGCATTGTTTCCCTGGCTGCAGATTGCGGCATTGGTATTTTTTGTGATACAGTACCACTTTATCATCAAGGAAGAGGAAGGATATCTTCGCAAAACTTTCGGTAAAGAATATGAAGACTTTTATAATAATGTACCGAGGTTGATTCCTCAGTTCAAGGCGTACAAAAACGGAAATCTTGAACAGCCGAAATATAATCCTGGTGCCGGTTTACGTTCTGAAAGAAGAACATTGCAAGCCTTTTCGCTTGTGACAATTATTATCGTTGCTTTATGGGCGGTGAAATACTTTGGATAAAAAAATCCTCATAATTGCCGGAGAAGCCTCAGCGGATATGCATGGCTCTGTACTTGTGAGCGAGTTGAAAAAGCTCGATCCTTCGATAGAAGTGTGCGGTATCGGCGGTGATAACATGGCGGAAGCGGGTGTGGAGATATTTTTCCATATGCGCGAAATGGCATTTATGGGATTTGTGGAGGTTGTAAAACATCTCCCATTTATAAAAAAAGTAAAAACAAAATTGCTTGATGAGGTTAAAAAAAGGGGAATATCGAAAGTAATACTTATTGATTATCCCGGATTTAATCTCAACATATCAGCAAATCTGAAAAAAATGGGTGTTGATACAATTTATTATATCTCGCCCCAGATTTGGGCGTGGCACCAGAGCAGAATAAAAAAGATTAAAAAATATATAAACAAGATGCTCGTTGTATTCCCGTTTGAGGAAAAGATGTATCGTGACGCGGGAGTTGATGCCGAATTTGTAGGGCATCCGCTTATTGAAAGAATTAACAATTATAACTTCCTCACAAGAGAGGAGTTATACGCGAAACATAATCTTGATCCTGATAAAGAAATATTACTCGTACTCCCGGGGAGCCGGACTCAGGAGATAGAAAGAATTTTTCCGGAAGTTATCAAGGCGGCAACGAAAATATCGGCGGCTCATAACATGCAGACTATTGTAGCTCATTCACAGCATATTGAAGATAGCATGTTTGATTCCTTTAAAGGAAATTATCCCTTCACGCTTGTTAAAGGAAATACATACGATTTGTTCAAACACGCGAAGTTCGGGATAATAAAATCAGGTACATCAACTTTGGAAACCGGGTTGTTTGGTTTACCATTTATTGTTGTTTACAGAACAAGCTGGTTGACTTTTGAAATGGGTAAACGACTGGTGAAGGTAAATAATATCGCTATGGCAAATATTATAGCCGGAGAAACAATTGTTGACGAGCTTATTCAGGATGATGTTAATGTTGAAAATATTACAAACAAAGTTGGTGCCATCCTTGAAGACAAGAATCGGTATGACGAGATAAAAAAACGCCTCGCGGACTTGCGAAACAAACTTGGCGGACCAGGTGCTTCTGCGCTTGCCGCAAAAATTATATATAACAGGTTTAATGAAAATTAAAGAAATATATCGCCCGGTGTTAAGGTTTCTGGGGAATCGGGTATTATATTATGTGATTAGTGTTCTTTGTAAAAGTGTAAAATATCATCTTCATATGCCTGAAGAGACTGAAACACTTGTATCAGGAGATAAACGATTTATTGCCGGATTCTGGCACGGAAGTATGCTTGCTCCGTGGTATATAAACAGGAACAAAAACTTTTCCGCGATAGTTAGTCTAAGCAAGGATGGAGAAGTATTAACCCGCGTATTGAAAAAGTGGAATTATCAGGTTGTTCGGGGTTCATCCCACAAGGGGGGTGGCGAGGCGCTCAATAATATGGTTAAAGCCGCTCAGGACGGATACTCCGTTGCAATTACCCCGGATGGTCCTACTGGTCCTGCTTTTGTGATGAAACCTGGCGCGGTAGTGACGGCGAAAAAATCGGGATTGCCACTTGTTCTTATTGGTGTGGGATACAAAAATTATCGTGAATTCAGGAGTTGGGATAAATTCAAATTGCCGAAATTTTTCTCGGATGTTCATCTGTTTTATTCCGAGCCGATTTATGTAGAACCAGATCTTGAGTTTGAAAAGACTTCAGATCTGATTGAAAAATGTGATAAGATGCTTAACGAACTTCAAAGAAAGGCTGAAGCCGAGTGTTAGATTTTTTGCGAATATTGTTTTTACCACTTGTACCTGTTTATGGTTTAGTTATACGTGCCCGAAATTTTATGTTCAATCGGGGTTACTATAAATCGGAGCAAGTTGGCGCGAAGGTAATTTCAATTGGTAACATCACGGTTGGCGGTTCAGGTAAAACACCTACTGTTCTATTTCTTACGGAACTACTTAAGAATATGGACAGAAAAGTTGGGGTGTTGAGCAGGGGCTACAGACGAAAAACTAAAGGATATCAACTTGTATCGCGCCATGATGGCCCCGAGATGAAGGTTGAAGATTGCGGTGATGAAATATATCTTGTAGCGGATGAGCTGCGAGTGCCGGCGGCGGTGTCGGAAAGAAGAGTTGAAGGAGCGAGGAAGTTTCTCAAGGATGTTGAACTAGATACAATAGTGCTTGATGATGCTTTCCAGCACAGATGGATTAAGCGCGATTGCAATATTGTGATTTTTGATCAGAGATTTCTGCAGAAAGTTGGGAAGCTTGAGCAGTTTATGCTTCCCTCGGGATTGATGCGTGAACCTTTCAGCGCCATCGAACGGGCTGATATTATTATCATCAACAGCAAGTTCACCGAGAAAAAGGAAATTCCTGAAAAGCTGAAGCATCACTTTGAAGGTAAAGAAATCTTTTACGCCAGCTATGAAGCTACCGGATTTTATGATGTCAAAAGTCACCATTTTTATGATATCGACGATTTTAAGGGACAGAAGAGTCTGGTAGTTTGCGGTATAGCAAAACCATATTCATTCCTTAAAATTTTGGAAGAGCACCGCATAGATATAAGTAACAAAGAACTCTTTACTGATCATAAATTCTATACCGAGAAAGAGATTCAGGATATACGAAAGTTGTTTTACAGTTTTAACGCGCACTCGGTTTTAACAACTCAGAAAGACGCGGTAAAACTTACTCAGTACGCTAAAGAACTTGATGATATTGATATTTATTATTTGAAGATAGCACTAAAAATTGAAGAAGAAGAAAAGTTTATTAACAGAATAAAAGAAGTAATTACTTAATAATTCCTAAAAATAATTGGAGGTTACAATATGTCAGCCCCTAAACACGTTTATTACTTTGGTGGAAAGGTTGCCGAAGGTAAAGCAGACATGAAAAATCTACTTGGCGGTAAAGGTGCGAACCTTGCAGAAATGGTTCATATCGGAATACCTGTACCAGCCGGATTTACAATCACTACAGAAGTTTGTACTTACTATTATGATAATGGTAAAAAGTACCCTGCAGAACTTGAAGCCGAAGTTAACGAAGCAATGGCTAAAGTTGAAGCAGAAATGGGCGCGAAATTCGGTGACCCTGAAAATCCATTGTTGCTCTCGGTTCGTTCAGGTGCGCGCGCTTCAATGCCGGGTATGATGGATACTATCCTTAATCTTGGTTTGAATGACACTTCTGTTGAAGGACTTATCAAAAAAACAGGTAACGCAAGATTCGCATACGATTCATACAGAAGATTTGTTGCTATGTATGGTGATGTTGTTCTTGGTCTTCAGCCTGAAAGCAAACATGATGAAGATCCTTTTGAAGTAATTCTTGACAAAAAGAAAGAAGCTAACGGTATCACAAAAGATACTGATCTTACTGCTGATCATCTTAAAGAATTGGTCGCTGAATTTAAAGCAGCTATCAAAGCTAAAAAAGGTGTTGATTTCCCTGAAGATCCAAAAGAACAATTATGGGGCGCTATTACCGCTGTATTTGGTTCATGGCACAATGAAAGAGCAAATGTTTACCGTAAATTGAACAACATTCCTGCAGAATGGGGAACAGCGGTTAACGTACAGTCGATGGTTTATGGTAACATGGGTGAAGATTCAGGTACCGGTGTTGCTTTTACACGTGACGCTGCCTCCGGTGAAAACATCTTCTATGGTGAGTATCTTTTCAACGCGCAGGGTGAAGACGTTGTTGCGGGAACAAGAACTCCTCATAAAATTGCAGAACTTGAAAAAGATGATCCTAAAATCTACAAAGAATTGATAGATATCCGTGACAATCTTGAGGCTCATTACAAAGATATGATGGATGTTGAGTTCACTATCCAGCAGGGTCGTTTGTGGATGTTGCAGTGCCGTGTTGGTAAAAGAACCGGTTTTGCTGCTATCAAAATCGCTGTTGATATGGTTCGCGAAGGTCTTATTTCAAAAGAAGAAGCATTGATGAGAATTGAACCTAATCAGTTGAATCAGCTTCTAAGACCAATATTTGACCTTAAAGAAAAAGCCTCGGCTGTTGATGGTGGTCAGTTACTCGCGAAAGGTTTGAACGCAGGTCCCGGTGCTGCATCAGGTCGTGTGGCGTTTAATGCTGAAGACGCTGCCGCGATGGCCGCGAAAGGTGAAAAAGTAATTCTTGTACGTATCGAAACATCTCCTGAAGATATCAAAGGTATGAACGCTTCAGAAGGTATTCTTACCCAGCGTGGCGGTATGACATCACACGCGGCACTTGTTGCGCGTCAGATGGGTAAAGTTTGCGTTGCGGGTTGCGACAAACTTCAGATAAACTACAAAACCGGCGAAATGAAAGTTGAAGGTAAAGATATCGTTGTTAAGGAAGGCGATTATATCTCAATCGACGGTACAACCGGTGAAGTAATCAACGGTGAAATCAAAACTCAGCCTTCTGAAGTTATTCAGGTACTTATCACCAAAGAGAAAAAAGCTGAAGATAGCGAAGTTTACCAGACATTCAAAGACCTTATGGACTGGGCCGGTGAAGTTAAAAAACTTGGTGTCCGCACAAACGCTGACCAGCCTGACCAATCTGCTAACGCGATTGCGTTTGGTGCTGAAGGTATTGGTCTTTGCCGTACAGAGCATATGTTCTTCGGTGGTGACAGAATCCTTGCTGTTCGTGAAATGATTCTTACAGATTCACTTGAAGGAAGAGAAAAAGCGCTTGCGAAACTTCTACCTCATCAGAGAGAAGACTTCGCCGGTATCTTTGAAGTAATGGCAGGTCGTCCGGTTACTGTACGTACATTGGACCCTCCTCTACATGAATTCCTGCCTCATACTGATAAAGAACAACAGGAAGTTGCTGAAGCATTGGGCATTGATGTTGCGAAAGTTAAAGAAAAAATGGAAAGTCTTGCTGAATTCAACCCGATGTTAGGTTTCAGAGGATGCCGTTTGGGTATCAGTTTCCCTGAAATTACAGCAATGCAGGCAAGAGCGATCTTTGAAGCCGCGGTTGAAGTAGCAAACAAAGGTATTGAAGTTCACCCTGAAATTATGATCCCGCTTGTTGGTCATGTTAACGAGTTGAAACTTCAGGAAGCCATTGTTCGTGAAACAGCAGAAGCAGTATTTGCAGAAAAAGGTAAAAAAGTTGACTACCTGGTAGGTACGATGATTGAATTACCACGTGCCGCATTGACTGCAAATGAAATTGCTGAAGTAGCTGAATTCTTCAGCTTTGGTACAAACGATCTTACACAGACCACATTCGGTCTTTCACGTGATGACGCGGGTAAATTCCTTCCGGCATATGTTGAGCAGGATATTCTCCCACGCGATCCATTTGAAAGCATAGACGTAAATGGTGTTGGTCAATTGGTTGAAATTGGAACACAGAAAGGCCGCGCAACCCGTGATAACCTTAAAGTAGGTATCTGTGGTGAGCATGGTGGTGAACCTGAATCTGTTGAATTCTGCCACAGAACCGGTCTTAACTATGTGAGCTGTTCTCCGTTCCGTGTACCGATAGCAAGATTGGCAGCAGCAAGAGCGGCTTTGAAAGATAAATAATATTTCAAGTAGTGTGTTGATAAATTACGAATAGATTCCCACTTTTGCGGGAATGACAATTAAAATTGTGTCATACCCTTCGCCCCGGCGAATTGATTGGGTATCTCTTAAACGCAATATTCGGAATATATTCCGTATAAGACTTCGTAAACAACAATATAAATAATATTTATCTGTATGTAAGTTAGCCGGGCGGTATTAAGCTGCCCGGCACTTAATTGGAACTATTTTAGAACTTTTGAATCTAATATTTGTTCTGTAGGACTTGAAGATCATTTATTTGAATTATACAGATTAGAGAAGTATTAGATGAAGTAGGAGAAAGCATGAAATTATCGGATTTCAAATACAATTTGCCCAAAACTTCAATCGCAAAATTTCCCGTTGAACCGAGAGACAGCGCAAAAATGATGGTTCTGGACAGAAGTACACAGGATATTGAGCACAAAGTATTTACCGACGTGATTGATTATATGAATGAAGGCGATGTATTGGTTCTGAACGATACGAAGGTGATGCAGGCAAGATTATACGGTTACAAGGAACGGACAAATGCCAAGATTGAAGTTTTTGTTTTGAGAGAATTGAACAAGAGTGAAAATATCTGGGATGTGATTGTTGACCCTGCGCGTAAGGTAAGAATTGGCAACCGTATCTATTTTACCGAGGACTTCTGGTGTGAAGTAATTGACAATACAACCTCGCGAGGTAGAACTGTCAGGTTTAATGATGAAATTGGTGATATATTCAAGGCAATTGAAAAGTTAGGCAATACTCCGCTTCCCCCCTATATTAAAAGAGAAGCAATTCCCGAAGATAAAGAAAACTACCAAACCGTGTATGCCCAGCATGACGGTTCTGTTGCGGCACCAACCGCAGGATTACATTTTACAGATGAATTACTTGAGAAAGTAAAGGCAAAAGGTGTAAATATTGCGAGGATCACTCTTCATATTGGTCTGGGCACTTTTCGCGCGGTTGAAGTTGAAGATTTAACCAAACATAAAATGGATAGTGAATTTTATGAAATTGATCAGGCAGCCGCGGATACAATAAATAAAAGCCTGAATAAAAAGAAGAATGTTTTTGTGGTTGGAACCAGCGCATGTCGTGCTCTCGAAAGCAGCGTTACAGCGGAAGGGTTCGCGAAACCATCATCCGGCTGGACAGACAAATTTATCTTTCCGCCATACGAATTTAAGATCACTAAAAAACTTATAACAAACTTTCATCAGCCCGAATCAACCTTGTTGATGTTGGTTGCAGCGTTTGCCGAGTACGATTTTATGATGAAAAGTTACAAAAAAGCCATGAAGGATGATTACAAATTCCTCAGCTATGGCGACGCGATGTTAGTTATTTAAAATGAAAGTTTACGCGATAATTCCCTCTGGTGGTAAAGGTAAACGGCTCGGTTCCGATTTGCCGAAGCAATATCTGGAAGTACATGGAAAGAGTATTATTGCATATACACTTGAGGTGTTTCAAAAATGCGATTTAGTAGATGAAATCATAATTCCAGCAGAACCGGAATTTTTCGAACTGCTGGAAAAAATTAAAGATAAATACAATTTTGGCAAACTTGTAAAAATTGTTTCGGGAGGAAAAGAAAGACAGGATTCTGTATATAATGCCCTGTCTTCTATTTCTGCCGCCCCTGACGACTTCGTAATTGTACATGATGCCGCGCGTCCGCTACTACCTTTAAATACACTGAACTCGGGAATAGATGCGGCGATTAAAACCGGAAGTGTTGTGATAGCCGTCAAAGCCCGCGATACATTAATTAAAGGAAATCAAAAAGTTTTCGATTATGTAAGAAGGGATGAAATATATTATGCGCAAACCCCGCAGATTTTCAGATATGATATCTTGAGGGATGCGATGGAACGTGCCCGAACAGAATCATTTACAGGTACTGATGAGTCGATGCTTGTAAAACGAGCAGGATACGAGGTTGAGATAATTGAGGGATCATCCTTTAATTTCAAGATTACAACTAAATCTGACTTCGAAATTTTTACTTTGATTTCCCGTTCTTAAATAATATATTATTAATTCCTTAGGAAGGATTTGTTTTAGATTTACAGGATTTGGAAATGCTTAATTTTATTGTGATTGTTTTTCTTTCTTATCTTGTCGGTTCAATCCCCACAAGTATAATTATCAGTAAATTGGTACGTGGAATAGATATCCGCGATCACGGCAGTGGTAATGCCGGTGGTTCAAATGTATTCAGGGTACTCGGATGGAAATTCGGTGTACTTACAATTTTACTTGATGCTACCAAAGGCGCTATCGCGGTTGTCTTGATAGCAAGATTGTATCTTGGCAGTTTCCCTTTCGCGAATGCCACACCATTTGATGATTTTACCCTTGTTCAGATTATTGCGGGTATTGCGGCGGTGCTTGGTCACATTTGGACTGTTTTCGCCGGATTCAAGGGTGGAAAAGGTATTGCAACCGCGCTTGGTTTTTTAATTACGATAATAACTGTGGATATGCTACTTGCGCTTGCTGTATTTATTGCGGTGGTATCATTCTCAAAATATATTTCGCTAGGTTCTATAACAGCCGCTTTGTCAATACCTGTGATAATGATCATTAGAGAAAATATCTTTCATGCTCATATTCAAAGCTATGGTACTATATTGCCATTTGCCATTGCTATCGCTGTTTTAGTTCTCTATACTCACAGAGCTAATGTGGTAAGATTGCTCAACGGTAACGAAAACCGTATTTCACTTTCCAGAACTAAGAAGTAAACTTAATGCGTATATCAGTTTTAGGAGCCGGTGGCTGGGGTACTACCCTTGCCATCGTTTTGTATTTAAACGGACATCATGTAACACTTTGGGAATATCGTAAAGATTATGCCAAAGCTCTTCACAAAACCCGTTTTAATAAAACCTACTTGCCGGGAGTGTTGATTCCCGAACCAATAAAAGTTACTCATTCACTTCCGGAGGCTATCGAGAATAAACATATGATAGTTATGGCTGTTCCTACCCAGTTTATAAGAGGGGTAATGGAGCAGGTAAGAAAAATTGATTATGCCGATGCCACATTTGTGAGTGTTTCGAAAGGTATAGAAAAAGGTTCCCTTTATACCGTTACACAAATAATTAAAGATGAACTTGAAGGTATTGATGAATCTAATATAGGTGTTTTGTCTGGTCCGAGTCATGCGGAAGAAGTTAGCAAGAAAATTCCAACAGCTGTAGTTGCCGCCTCAAGTGATCCTAATACAACCGATCAGATACAAGCCGCGTTTATGACATCATATTTCAGGGTGTATTCATCTGATGATGTTTTAGGTGTTGAACTGGGTGGTGCGCTAAAGAACGTTATGGCGATTGGTGCCGGAATGGTGGAAGGTGCCGGTTTTGGAGATAATACCAAAGCCCTCATCATGACCAGAGGTATAGCTGAAATTTCTCGCCTCGGTGTTGCTCTCGGAGCTAAAAAGGAAACCTTCTCCGGGTTATCTGGCATGGGTGATCTTGTCGTAACTTGTATGAGTAAACATAGTCGTAACCGCTTTGTCGGTGAACAGCTTGGTAAAGGTTTAACTCTTGAGCAGGTAATGAAAAATATGAAAATGGTCGCCGAAGGTGTTGAAACCTGCCGAGGTGTCGTAGCTCTGGCTGAAGAAGCCGATGTTGAAACTCCTATAGTTGACGCGGTTTACCGTGTATTATATGAAAATCACGATCCTGTTAAAGCTACATATGAGCTGTTAACACGTGATATAGAAATGGAACATTAGAACTAACGCGATTTTTTTGAGGGGGAATTATGGAATCGCTGACAAAACTCGGGTTTGATCCCGATTTTTTTATTGGTAAAGAAGACATTGATGAAGGATTTTATCCTGCAAGAATTGTTACCGTTAACAAAAACAGTTATCAGATACATAACGGAAATGAGGTTCTCCGCGCAGAACTTTCCGGAAAAATGTTGTTTGAAGCGGAGGATGAATTTGACTATCCCGCAGTTGGCGACTGGATAATTTATCAATCATTTGAAGGGAGCGATTTCCAACCAATATTTAAACTTTTGGAAAGAAAAACTCTTCTGAAAAGAAAAACCGCCGGTAAAAAAATATCTCACCAGCTTATTGCCTCAAATATCGATACGGCTTTTATCGTTATGGCGCTTGATAATAATTTTAAGGTCAACAGACTTGAAAGGTACCTGGTATTAACATCAGGAGCGGGGATCACACCGGTTTTGCTTCTTACAAAATCTGACCTTATAAGTCAGGAAGAACTCGCTGAAAAAATTTGCGAAATAGAGGGGCGGGATAAAAATATTGAGGTAATACCTCTGAGTAACATATCCGGTGCCGGAGTGGAGCAAGTTAAAGAAAAAATTAAATCCGGCGAGACTTACTGTCTGCTTGGTTCATCGGGTGTGGGAAAAACTTCATTGCTAAATAACCTTACTGAGGGAAAGTTTGCGGTAAAAGAAGTGCGTGAAGCAGATAGCAGGGGAAGACACACAACCACAAGACGTGAATTGATCATGTTGGAATCGGGTGGTATTATAATCGATACTCCGGGAATGCGAGAACTTGGAAATTTTGGAAGCGATGAGGGAATTGAACTTACTTTTGATGAAATAACAAATATATCAGAAAATTGCAAGTTCAGGGATTGTACTCATACCAATGAGGTTGGATGCGCAGTACTCGAAGCTGTGGAATCGGATGAGATTTCAAGAGCGAGGTACGAAAACTTCATGAAGCTCCGTAGAGAAGCGGCTCACTATGATACTTCCTATGTTGAAAAGCGCAAGAAGGATAAGGCAACAGGAAAGATGTACAAGTCGATTATGAATGTAAAGCTTAACCTAAAAGGAGAACGAAAGAAGAAGTAGTAGTTTAGTGGGTAAAACTTCTAGACCCCACGACTGAAGTCATGGGTTAGCCTCGTAATTCTATATATTCGTTTCTATTTACCCATGGTTTCAACCATGGGTGTTTAAGATGATAGTGAATCTTACAACGGTTTTAACCGTTTACCCCAAATTGTGTTTTTCGAGAAAGCCAGTGTATTCTTCTAAATATGATTTTTTACGGTGATGCTCCTCTTGTTTATTGATATATGTGATAATTTTGTCAATATTCGATTCTGAGACAGAAAATGCCGCATATCCCTTACTCCAGTTAAATTTGAAGTTTACCTCTTTGTTCACATAATTAGAGGAAGCGCCTTTTAATAATTTCACACACTCCTCAATGCTTTTATCTGTTGGCAAATCCAAAAGTATATGAACATGATCAGAATTAACGAATAATGTTTTTACGAAGATATTATTATCTTTAGAGTAGCTCGACAAAAAATCGGAGAGTTTGTCTTTGAGTTCCGGTGATGTGATTAGTTTTTCTCTTTTGTATGTACCCCAAATCAGGTGTATCCAAAGCTTGGAGTATGATCTTGTTGACATGTGCCCTCCCATATAGACGGTTAAAACCGTCGGGATTCTAATGATTGTTATCTTACACCCCACGACTGAAGTCATGGGTTAGCCTCGTAATTCTATGTCTTCTCGTTCCCATTAACCCATGGTTTCAACCATGGGTGTTTAAGAGAATTTTTATATGGCGGTTAAAACCGTCAGGATTCTATCTTTTTTTGTAAACCCCACGACTGAAGTCATGGGTTAGTCTCGTAATTCTATGTCTTCTCGTTCCCATTAACCCATGGTTTCAACCATGGGTGTTTAAGAGAATTTTTATATGGCGGTTAAAACCGTCAGGATTCTAACATTTTTTGTCAACACCACGACTGAAGTCATGGGTTAACCTTGTGATCCTGTGTTTTTGTCGTTACCATTAACCCATGGTTTCAACCATGGGTGCAAGAGACGGCTTCTCTACGGAAAAACGAGCAGAGGTTCTATCTGTTCCATAACTCCCGGTCGAGGCTGCGGTACTGGATTGCCTCACTTATATGTTGGGGAAGTATGTTTTCTTCTCGCTCAAGATCAGCAATTGTTCTGCTAACTTTTAATATCCTGTCATAGGCGCGTGCTGAAAGTCCGAGGCGCGTCATTGCCATTTTAAGAAGCTCTGAACCTGCGGTATCTATTTTACAGAATTTCCTTACTTCATTGGTTCCCATATCAGCATTGTTAAAGATTCCCTCATGATTGGCAAATCTCGCGAACTGTCTTTCCCTGGCGGCAACAACTCTTTTACGAATATTTTCTGAACTCTCCGCTTTTGTGGTTGAGGCAAGTTCCTTGAAGTTTACAGCGGGTACTTCAATATGAATGTCGATTCGATCAAGTAGTGGACCCGATATTTTCGACATATATCTTTGAATTTCCGGTGTTTTGCAGGTACATTCTCTTTTAGGGTCGGTGAAATATCCGCACGGACAAGGATTCATGGCGGCAGCGAGCATAAAATTAGCGGGAAACTCAAGCGACATTTTAGAGCGACTAATTGTAACTTTGTAGTCCTCCATCGGTTGGCGCATCACTTCGAGTACATTCTTCTTGAATTCCGGGAGTTCATCGAGGAAAAGTACACCGTGATGTGAAAATGAAACTTCTCCCGGTCTGGGATAAGACCCGCCACCTATTAGTGCGGCATCACTTACAGTATGGTGAGGTGAACGGAATGGTCGTTCTGTTATAAGCGCCTGGTCTTTCGGTAGTATTCCGGCAACCGAATGTATTTTTGTGGTTTCGAGCGCTTCCTCGAACTCCATTGGAGGGAGAATTGAGGGAATTCGTTTTGCGAGCATCGTTTTACCCGATCCGGGAGGCCCGATCATGATGATATTATGACCACCGGCTGCTGAAATTTCAAGTGCCCGTTTTACATTTTCCTGTCCCTTTACGTCGGCAAAATCGAGATGATATGTGTTAACATCGGAAAATATTTTATTTCTGTCGGTTAGAGTTGGAGCTAGCGAAAGTTCACCCTTCAGAAATCTAACGACATCAGCCAGTGATTCCATTCCAAAGACATCAATACCCTTTACAATCGAAGCCTCACCAGCGGATTCCAGCGGTAATAATATTCTTTTGAATCCTTTTTGCTTAGCTTCCACGGCTATCGATAACGCGCCTCTAATCTTCCTTAGTGTACCATCAAGTGAAAGTTCACCTAGCAAGAGGGTAGATTCCAGAAGGTCATGATTGATTTCTTCTACAGCCGCCAATATTCCGATAGCTATAGGAAGATCGAACGCGCTCCCTTCCTTTTTAATATCCGCAGGCGCAAGATTTACGGTGATTTTTTTTAGGGGGAATGCTAAACCACTATTTTTAATCGCAGCCGAGACCCGTTCCTTGCTCTCCTTGACCGCGTTATCGGGAAGACCTACAATAGTTATTCCCGGAATTTGTCTTTCACAGTGCGTTTCCACCTCAACGATGAAAGCATCAATACCAAATGTGGCACTCGAATAAATTTTAGAAAACATATTTTTAATAAGTTTTATGGAAATGACAGCACCGGTATAAGCCCTAAACGCCGGTGAAACGAATCTATTTTGTTAAAATCATCTTCTGTACAACTGTGTTGAAAAGTGATTTGACCTCATACAAATAAATCCCGGAGGGTAGTTCTGACCCGTTAAAATTAAATGTATGTAAACCTTTGGTCAAAAATCCGGTATGGAGTTTTTCTATTTTTTTGCCCATGATATCATAGACTGTCAATGTTACATCGGCATCTTCAAACATTTCGAGAGTAATTGTAGTCACCGGATTAAATGGATTGGGATAATTTTGATTTATAGCAAATAGATCAATATTTCCCTGACCAATTTTTACCTGCGAAGAATAAACATTGCTTCCATCTTTGTTTACCTGACGGATCCGATAATAAACCAGTTCATCTTCAGGTGATCTTGCATCTGTGAAATAATAGTCACGTTCTTCGCTGTCATTGGCATCAATTTGATGAATCACGGTATAAGTTTCGCCATCTGTCGATTTTTCAAGAGTGAATGAAATCGCGTTTTCAGGGTCTCTGTTTGTCCATTCAATATTGTAAAAAGTTGCCATTCCTGAAACATTCAACTCGGGAGCTTTTGAAAATATTGGCGCATCCGAAATAACAATATCGTAATCCTCATTATACTTTGCAGCTTTTAACAGTCGTGTATCATTTGAGAGCCGATCGAAAGTAAAATCTGAAACAACCCTTGAGCTGTCGAGAAAATAACTACGGTAATTTTTGTTTATGAAAGAAGTACCGAGAGAATTATTAAAATCCCATATTTTCATAAGTTCCAGTTGAATGGAACTCTCTTCGGAATCGGTATTATTCGCGATTAAAATGGAGAGTTCCTCATCAAATCCGAAGTTGTTAAGTGTAGCTGAATAAACAAGATTGTCATTGTTATAAACTTCCGCTAAATATTCATCATATCTGAGGATTACGGTAAAATGGTACCATGCGCTGTCTGATATGAAAAAATCCTCGTAATTCCCCGGTTCTGAATAGGGTGGAATTTTTATGAGGCGATATTCATTAATTCCGAGGGTAAGCACAGTATCCAGGTCCGATTTTATAAGGGTGAAAAAGTCACCCGTGAAACGTTCGAATTTCGCCCAGAACTCAACCATGAGGTTGTTTTCCGTTATAAGTTGATCGGAAGATATTTCGAAACCTGAACCGGGTGGTATAACCAAAGCCTGCCCCGCGACAGATTGCACATCAAACGGGGTGATCATTATCGGACTAATATGATTGTTGGAATATTCATCAAATTCAGAAGAATAGGTGATAGGGTCTGAATATTGTGAAAAACAGGTGACTCGGCTATCGATGTAGAGTTCATCATTATCTAATTCATGAATATCTATCTGTATCTGGACAGCTTTATTCAAAAAGAGTGCTGAATCTGACAGAACAAAACTGTAGTATTCGCCCCAGTGAGATTCGTCTTCCAGCGCCCTGAATTCAATTCTTTTATTAATTGTGTTACTTTTAAGGAAAATACCGGATATCTCTATCTTCTCATTAGGCAGTATTTTAACCTCAATGGAATCTGAGTCGAGACTATTGCCGGAAAATATATAAGAAATTGAGATGTTGGAATTTTTGGGAACAAATTCCGGATACCTCACTTTTACATGCATTTCCGAGTTGGAGGAAATTAGAGGTACAGCAAGTAAAAGTAGAAACAAAATTGTAACAAATTGTTTCATTAATTTCCCTGAATTATACATTTTGATGCAAATTAGTTAAAGTTTTCCAAAGAATCCACAATCTTGTTGATATTAAAGTAAAAATACATCTTAATATCTTCTTTGGCTGTTCCAATCAAAAATTGAATGGAGATGAATTTTAAGCGGCTTCCTCCACCGCGTTTTCATCAGAACAAATTATCACTTTTGTAAGGTTTTCATCTGTCAGAAGCAAATTTGCCAATTCCATTACTTTTACTTTGTCCACTGCATCAATTAACTCCACTGATTCCTCGACAGAATGGATTTTGTTAAAATATATATATGACTGAGCCATACGTATCATTCGGTTTGTTGTGCTTTCCATACTCATCAGAATGCTACCTTTCAGATACTCTTTGGCTCTTTTAAGTTCCTGATCCGAGACTTGTTTTGATTTAATTTTTTTGAACTCTTCAAAGATCAGCTTTCTCGCTTTTCCGAAGGATTTTTCGTTTGTGGAGATATATGCGCCAAACGTTGAAATGTCATAGAAGGAATTGAGGAAGGTATTGATTTGATACGCGATACCATTTTTTTCACGTATCCGCTGGAATAACCTTGAACTGCTACCCTCACCCAAAATTTGTGAAAGTATATTAACCGCTGTACGCTCGGGAATATTGTTGAACCCGAATGTTGGTGTGCCAAGTATCATGTGTGTCTGCTGAATTTCCTTACTGATCACCATATCCTTTACCGATTGAACCGAAACTTCTTTTCGTCTGGCTTGGGTTTTGCCGATATCTTTACGAAAATATTTTTCTGTAAGTTTTATCAGTTTTTTATGCTCAACATAACCCGACGCGACAATTACAAGGTTGTCAAAACCATAGTATTTGTTTATATATTTTACAATCTTTTCCCTCGAAAAAGCTCTGATATTCTCTTCGGTGCCAATAATAGGATAGGCAAGAGAATTTCCGGAAAAAATATTTGATTCAAATTTATCAAAGATCAGTTCTTCAGGGGTGTCTTCAATATCATAAAGTTCATCTATTACAACCCCTGCTTCCTTGTTAATCTCTGACTGCCGAAAAGTGGAGTTTTGAATCATGTCTGATAAAACGCTATATGTTTTCGCGAGATTTTTTGACAATCCTCTTCCATAAAAACAGGTGTGCTCCTTGGATGTAAATGCATTCAGGTATCCGCCTGTGGATTCAATCTCATCGGAAAGTTTTTTGGCTGATCTTTTTTCAGTTCCTTTGAAAAACATATGTTCGATAAAATGACTGATGCCGTTATTTTCAAGGTCTTCATCACGCGAACCTACGTCAAAAAAGAAACCGAGTGAAAATGTTTTAACGTAGGGTATAAATTCGGATATTATAGTAGCACCGTTATCGAGTTTAGTTATTTCGTAATTAATCAATAATTCTTCCTTTCAACTCAGATTTCAAACAAACCACAAAATATAGATATTTGGAATTACGCAATCAAGATATACTGATTTTCTGTTCGGACTAAATTATAAGTTCTAAATCTTTATAAAAATCCAATTAAATGTAATTAGAAGAAATTGCAGGTTTGAACTATAATATTGGAGTAAGATATCAATTGAAACTGGCTTGAAAAAGAAGTAATTTTATTTAATCGATCTACTATTTAATGAATGGAGAAATTATGGCTTTTTCAGCGATTAAACCGGCGGTTCGTACAAATAACATCACGTATGCCGTGAGAGATATTGTTGTACTGGCGAATGAAGTTGCCAAATCGGGTAAAGAGATGTTATACCTGAATATTGGCGATCCCAACCTTTATGATTTTGCGCCCCCTAAAGAAATGGTGGTTGCAACCCACGACGCAATGGTAAAAAATAAAAACGGTTATGCCCCGTCTTCGGGAATTAAAAGCGCTGTTGACGCGATTGCTATCGAAGCTGAACAGAAAGGTATCGAAAATGTACAGGATATTTTTGTTACCACCGGAGCCAGCGAAGCTATAGAAGTTTGCCTTACAGCCCTTGTTGATGAAGGTGAAAATGTTCTTACACCAACTCCCGGATATCCGCTTTATACGGCGATACAGAGTAAACTTCAGGCGTTTGAAAATCCCTATTATCTCGATGAAGCGAATGGATGGCAGCCTGATATTGAGGATATCAAGAGTAAGATCAACGACAAGACCAGGGCGATAATTTTAATTAATCCTAACAACCCTACAGGCTCAAATTGTGATACATCCACTCTGCATGAAATTGTTGCGCTGGCGGAGAAATATAACCTTGTTATTTTTGCGGATGAAATCTACGACAAATTATTATTCGATGGTAAAGAGCATGTATCGATCGCTTCTTTGAACAAAAATGTACCTTGCGTTACTTTTGGTGGTCTGTCAAAGAACTATATGGTTCCCGGTTTCAGGATTGGATGGGGAATTGTCAGTGGTGAAAAAGCGGTTTTGAAAGATTATATTGAAGCAATTAACAAAATATTGCGTGCTCGTCTTTCCGCGAACCACCCTGAACAATACGCTATTCCGGCGGCTCTTGGCGGTGACCATAAACATCTTGTTGAAGCTATGGAAAAACTTCATAAACGCCGTGATCTAACTGTTGAAATGATGAATGATATTGATGGAATTTCCTGCGTTAAACCTGAAGGCGCGTTTTACGCATTTCCGCAGATGAATATCAAGAATGATAATCATTTTGTGAGTGAACTGATTAAAAACACCGGTGTGGTTACCGTTCCGGGTACCGGATTCGGACAGGTTCCGGGTACTTCACATATGCGCATAGTATTTCTCCCACAGTATGAAGTGCTGGAAAAAGCGTACAAAAATATCGCGACATTCTACAAGCAATATGTTGACCAGTATGGAACAAAGGAAGATTAATTTTCGATTGAATTTGTTTTTACCGGCCGTCGTAACTGACGGCTTCGGGTTGTGAAAAAGTCGTTTCGATTTAATGTCCTCCTTCGAAGGAGGTGGATTCCGACGAATGTCGGAAGACGGAGGATGATTTATTGCATTTTTTGTGACTTTTGGTCATCCCCCATCACAAAATCCGCCGTTGGCGGAGTGATTTCCCCCTTCAAACCTGTGCGCCTCAGGCGTAAGGGGGACGTGAAAATAAACAACCAAGTTTTTCAACAGACTGGGTCGTCGTAAATGACGGCTTTTTTTTTGCGCAAAAAGTTCCAACCCCACCTTTGATCCCTCGCCCATGCCTGAGGCAGTCAGTTTGAATCACAGGAGGTGATCATTTTAACAGTGATTGCTCTGGAAAATGGGGAAAGGTCTCATTGGATGGTCAGTCATGAGTAGAAGCATCCGAGTGGGGACGCGATCTGATGCGTCGAATATTACGTCTCAACAGAAGAATAGAAAAATAATACAGGTTTCACTTTCGATTATTACCACTTGATTTTTATTCGATGCCGAAGTATTATTAAAGAATTGATAAATATTTATATACCGGAGGAATTGTGGCTGAAAGGACTATCCCTTTTCTGTTTGAGGAGAGTGTTGAAAAATATCCCGATAATGTTCTGCTTTGGGAGCATGATGGAACTAATTATATCCCGACTACTTATCGGGCGGTAAATGAGATTGTGACCAATTTTGCCGCGGGTTTGTTTATGCTCGGACTTAAAAAGGGTGACAGAGTAGCGCTGATTTCCGAGGGGAGAAACAACTGGGTAATAAGTGAGTTGGCGATTCTTTTTAACAACGCTATCAATGTGCCGATATCAGTGAAAATTGATGAGCTTAACGATCTTAAATTCAGAATCGCGCATTCTGAATGTAAATATGTAATTGTCTCCAAAGGGCATCTTGGTAAAGTTCGTGGAATAAAAAATGATATTCCTTCTCTTGAAAAAGTTATTGTTCTCGATAAAATAAACGACGCGGAAGATGATGAGCTGATTTTTGATGATATTGTAAGCTCGGGGAAAACTTTCCTCTCCGCAAAGGAAAACAGAGAGAAATTTCTGAATGTAAAAAACAGCATTAAAGAAGATGATTACGCAAACATCTGCTATACGTCGGGTACAACCGCCGATCCGAAAGGTATTATATTATCGCATAGAAACTACACATCCAATGTTGAGCAGTCGAGCGCGCTTCTCCCGATTCCTGAAAATTACACTTCGCTGCTGATCCTTCCGTGGGATCATGCTTTTGCTCATACAGCGGGAGTTTATACTCTAATGAGCAACGGCGCTTCAATGGCGAGCATCCAGATTGGCGCAACCCCGATGGATACCCTTAAAAATATTCCCAACAACATAAAGGAAATAAAACCACATTTTCTTTTGAGTGTGCCGGCGCTGGCAAAAAATTTCAGAAAGAATATCGAAAAAGGAATCAGGGCGAAAGGACCAAAAATTGAGAAGTTATTTAATAAAGCTGTGGAAACAGCCTATCAATACAACAGGGAAGGCTTTAATAAAGGAGAAGGGTTGAATTTCCTTAAAAAGCCATTACTTATGATGTATGATAAAATATTGTTTTCAAAAATCAGGGAAAGTTTTGGGGGGAGACTCGAGTTTTTTATCGGTGGCGGGGCTCTTCTCGATATTGAGCTGCAAAGGTTCTTCTACGCTATTGGTATTCCGATGTTTCAGGGATACGGACTTTCGGAAGCCGCTCCTGTGATTTCAGCCAATGTACCCGCGAAGCATAAACTGGGCTCATCGGGGTTTATTGTGAAAGATCTGGAAGTTAAAATTTGTGATGATGAAGGTAATGAACTTCCGGTTGGCGAAAAAGGGGAGATTGTCTGCAAGGGCGAAAATGTTATGAAGGGATATTGGAAAAACGAGGAGGCAACCAAAGAAACTATTAAGGATGGTTGGCTATATACCGGAGATTTGGGGTATCTCGATTCTGATGGATTTCTTTATGTACTCGGCAGATTTAAATCATTACTGATCTCGAGCGATGGTGAAAAATACAGTCCTGAAGGGATTGAAGAAGCATTCACAGAAACCTCGCCATTTATTGACCAGGTGATGTTATATAATAATCAGTCGGCTTATACTGTTGCACTTGTTTCCACTAATAAAGAAGCCATTCTCAAATATCTGAAAGATAATGGTCTCGATAAACAAAGCGTTGAAGGCCAGGATGCGGCACTCGATTTAATAGAAGCACAGATCAATATGTTCAGAACAGGTGGGGAGTACGCGGGGCAATTCCCGGAGAGGTGGCTTCCATCCGCGATTGCTGTTTTGGGAGAAGGTTTTACCGAACAGAATAAATTTCTTAATTCTACATTAAAGATGGTAAGAGGTAAGATCACAGAATTTTATAAAACAAGAATTGATTTTCTCTTCACTACTGAAGGGAAAAACATTAAAAACGAACAGAACAGAAGTATCGTTAATAAGTTTTAATCGTCAAGAAAGCCGGGATCAAGACCATGTTTTCTTAACAATTCCTGGTATTTTACATTAACCCGGCTTTCAAATTTTGACATGCTATCAACAAAACTTTGCAGAGTTACATTACCTCCATAGTTGAAGAAATAATCTGTAAGAAGTTCGAGATATTTTTCGGTAAGGAGGGCAATGTTTTTTTGTGAGAGTTCTGTATTCTTGCCCAATACACTTAATTTTTGACTTTCATCGGGTCGTATTACGCGTTCTTCGTCCAGTTCCGAGAGGTCGTTTACTTTTTTCTCGAGTTCGTTGTGAAGTGACCAGGTTTTAATTAGCTGCATCAGTACGTTGAGTATATGATTGAGTTTGAAAGATCGTAATTTCTTGATGCTTTCAAGTTCCATCATGGTCTTTTCGTCTTCAAGATTAATTCTTAAATCATTCAATATCGCGGGTAATTCTTTAACCCCGTTTGCTTTCTGTACAATCTCTTTGAATTTTATGTGAATATTGGAATCAAAAGCGATATCGCAATCGTTTTTAATTCCGCCATCTTCAAGTATGGAGAGTATAAACTCGGCTTCGTCAGGATAAACTCTGTCGAGATATTCATTTGTGTACTCAAAAGTATCTTCGCATTCAGATGGGTCGTCAACCAAACTGATTAAATAAGATTTTAACCGAAGAAGTACAAAAAAGAGATCGAAATTTCCTTCAAACATGGGAGATGCCGCTTAATGAAAAAAATTATTTTCATTTAACTATCGAATAATTCTTAACGATATTTAGCTTTGCGAAACAGGTTAAAAGGAAAAGAAGGAAATTATTTTTTCTGTGTTGAGGAAAATACCCGGGATTCGCAAAAAGAGGGAATAAATTGATCTATGCGGGTGTAACTGCCAAAATATTCTTTAAGCAATCTATCTGAAAGAAGCAATGAAGCTGTGTCATGAACCGAACCACATTGCATTGAAAATTCCGCCCCATTTTTTAGCGCGGAATAAATTTTTTCAAATAGCGCGGAAATATATTCATTCCGTGGTTTTCGTGTGAAAGCCTCGGGATTCATGGTCAGATCATAAAATATAATATCAAATTTTGGCGAGTTGTCGAAATAATTGAAAACATCTTCATTCACAATATTCACGGAACTGTCGCGGAGCGAGTTATTATTTTCCCGGAAGAAATATTTATCGGATAATTTCACCACTTCCGGATCAATATCAACCAGAGTGACAGAGTGTGGTTCTCTTTCCAGAATTTTGTTTAGTAATGTCCCATCACCCCCACCGAGTATTAGAATATCTTTCCCTCTAACATCCTGTTTTACATTAGAGAATAGTGCATCATTGTATTGGTTGCAATCAGTTTCGGCAAGCTGAAGATCTTTGTCGAGAAACATCATTTTGCCAAAGAGCGGGTTTTGAATAATCTCAATTTCCTGATAATTGCTTTTACCCTGATAAAGAATTTCATCAACAACATATTTTATTTCAAAACCGTAAGAAGAGGCAGAGGTTATCCTGTTTTTATCAGTGACCTCTATCGGGTTGCCCCTCTGAATTTCAACCAGCTTTACAGTTTCCGGAAGAAACTCCTCGCGAAGTAAGTTGATCAGTTTTAATTGCTTGATAGAAGAGGAACAAGTGAAAACGTCGAGTGAGATATGATTTGATTCTGGATATGTATGAATACCAACATGCGATTCACTAATTATCGCAAGAACGGTCACACCAACCGGTGAAAATTTATGGGATATAATTTTAACCTGATTGAGTCCGGAGTCCTTTATAGCTGTTCTCAATATTTCTTCCAAAACTTCAGGAGAATCAAGCTTGGAGAAATCGCAGTTAATAAATTCGGCGATATGTTGTGTACCCTGGGATTTCACAGGTGGAAAATTTACGAATATCCAATCAAAGGGTCAAAAGCGGAAAGAAATATTGTTACGTTCCGGAGGGAAATTATCAGTCTATAGGTCGGAATTATGATTAAAATAATTTTTAGTGGAATTGAACGTGATTTTTATTTTAGTTATAATAGTATTGAGTAAAAAGTTAAACGGTTTATGAAATATAAAACTCTAATACCTAAATCGGAGGCTCGCCGGATTGTACTTGAAAGAAGAGCTGAATTAACCGAGGCAAATATTAACCGGATGTCTAATCTGGTAATTGAAAGACTCATTAAGATCGACGATTTTGTTTTTGCCCGTAATATTTTTGCATATATAAACGCGCGGCATGGAGAAGTGCATACCCGTCAACTTATCGATATAATGGATGGCAGGGGTAAATCAATTATACTTCCCAAGCTGAATAAAAAGAGCAAGTCATTCCATCGATTTCATTTTATGGGATGGGAATCACTGATGAAAAATAGTGAAGGATATTACGAACCGAAACTTGGTATTGATGAAGACCTTAGTGACATAGACCTTATCCTTTTGCCGGCGACAGCAGTTTCTGTTAAGGGGCAGCGTGTAGGAAACGGCGGAGGTTATTACGATAAATTATTGCGAAACTGTAGAACCCCGAAATATGTTCTGGCTTTTGAGTTTCAACTTTTTGACTATATAGAATCCACAACACATGATATAAGGGTTGATAAAATAATTACCGAACGAAGAATTATCGATACCCGTAAAAATTTAATCTATACAAGTTGATTCAATAAGCCGGTTTATGGAAAACTCTACCGAATTTAATCAAAATCCGATCGACCCGAAACCTGAGGACAAAACCCCGGAAGAAGTAACGATATTTAAAAAACCGCCGAGGAAAATATTATTAGGTGTCTGTTCAAAGATCGCTGACCGCGTATCCTTTAATGTAACTGTTGTGAGAGTACTTTTTATTCTGCTTACAATCGTTGGAGGATGGGGAATTGCAGCTTATATATTGCTGGCTTTTTTCCTGCCGGATAATAAAAGCGATTTACTCAATCGGGAAGAAAGGCGTTATAATTTCTATCTGATTACCGGAATAGCCGCAATATCAGCATCCGTTTATTTTATTCTTGAGCCTACCGGATTATTCGATTTTATGTCATTTCTAGGTTTCAGGGCGACACTTTTTGTTCCCGCGGTTATTATTCTGGCGCTCCTGTTTGCGTATGTTGAATATGGAAATATTATAGAGCAATTACCTGAGAAAATAACAAGATCGGTCAAAGGGCGCAGAATCAAGGGTGTTTGCGGCGGACTCGCAGTCTATTTTGACATTTCACCAATTATCATTCGTTTATTTACCCTCTTTTTTATTTTTCTCACAGGCGGGTTAGGTCTTTTGTTTTATTTCTATCTGGCATTTACGACCAGAGAAGAAGAGGTAGTAGTAAATGAAGATTAAGAAAATTGTTTTTGTATTGGTGACAATTGTTCTCTTTTTAAGTTTTCTGTTTTTGACAAAAGGAGAGGCAGGATTATTCTCGGGTAATTATTTCCTGATCCCGGTTTTTATTCTCTCACTTGTATTAATTGCCAGATTTACCGGAAATAATAAGCGGGTAACGATTTTCCTGGCAGCGAATGTTGCAATTGTATGTGTAAGTCTATTTGTCTTGAATAATTTCCAAATGAAATATGGAACCGATTTTCTGCTACCTACGGTTTTTACCTCGTTGGGTACGGGATTTTTAGTTTTGTGGCAGGATAATAGCAGGATATTTCAGTTTTTGCTTTTTGGACTTGTACTGCTATTATTGGGATTAAATTTCGCTACTACGCTTAACGGCACATGGATAAGCGACTGGTTCGGATACATTACCAAAACGGTCAGCAACGCCTGGCCATGGTTTCTCTTAATAATCGGTGTTGGCTCGATTGTTAAAGCGAGAAATATAAAAAAAATTACAACTCAGGTTCCGCAGTAACTTCTTTAACCTGTTTCTGAATTATCATTCTGCCTGTAGGGGCATTATTACCCGGTTTAAATTCCGCTGAAATAAATAGTTGTTCTATATCAGGGTAGGTGATAGCCGGTAACTCCTCAATTTCCTGAAACTGCCTGCCCGGATTTGGTAAGAATGTTCCCAATGAATAATCTCTGGTTGCTGTTCTGATCCAGAGTTGGAAGGTTTGTTCATCAGCCAATCTCGGCATTTCGCTCAACTGAATTATTCCGCTTCCTCCGTCAATACTTAAAAACACTTTCGCAGAAGCATTGTTGGCAGCGTCAATATTAACCAGATTGTAGTATTTTATATCGGAGTGGTTAAAAAACTGCATCAATGAAAAATAGTTTTCACGGAAATCGGTGTTGAGAGTAATTTCGGATTCAACCCCGCTAAATTTATCTACCACAGTTTCAATTTTACTATCCAAAATTTGATAAACCAAACCCAGTGCTACAATAATCGCGATGATAATTGTTACCAATCCGAAAATACCAAACCAATGATTTCTGTTAAGAACAAATTCTTCAGAATGGAGTGACAAATCTTTTCTTCTTTCAAGTTTTTCCTGAAGGTTCAAACCGGATTGCTGAAACGCGGGAGTTTCTATTATTTCTCCCTCCTCTTCGGGTGGCTGCTGGCGCGGAATTGTTTCGCTGATAATTGATTTCGGCTCCTCTTTAGGGGGGGTATCATTTATTAGCGGACTTTTAGGATTTTCAGATAAAGTCTTTCGTTTTTCTGTCTGAATTTTTGCTTTAATTTCATCTTGCAGACTTAATAATTTTTTCGCGACCTGCTTTTTGAGGTCGGGTGGAACATCTTCTTCTTCAAGAAGCAGCGGAAGCAAAGCCATTATGTTCTGAAGTTCGCCAAGTTTTTTATCAGGCAGTGCCCTGCTTTCCTCCAGATACTCTTTAAAATAGAGATGATTTTTTTCATCCATACATCCAGCGGCAAAAGCGCTTATCATTTCATGAATTGCGGTATCAGACATTGGCTAGTTCCATTAAACTTTTAATAGATTATCACGAAGATTTCCCATCGCTGTCATCACTTTATTTCTAACTGTTTCAACGGGAATGTTCAATTTTTTGGATATCTGCTGAATTGTAAATCCTTCATAATAGGAAAGGTTGATCACATATTTTTGCGCATCGGTCAGCCCCCCAAACGCACGTTCAATTTTATCTTTCATCTCATTAGCGGTAGTAAAACTTAATCTGTCGATATTCGGATCAAGTACCGGCATAATAAAATTTTCTTCATATTTGTCATTATAGTTGCCTGGTTCAATATCGTCATACTTTTCTCTTTTGAGGTAATCAACAGCCTTGTTACGGGCTAAAAGCAAAATCCAGGTGAAAGGGTTCTGTAGTTTGGTATCATATTTTTCAGAATTTTTCCAAACGAGCGCAAAGATGTCAACAACGAGTTCACTCGCTTTTTCTTTATCCTTTACTATATGAAGAACAAGGGAATAAAGGAGTTTTCCGTATCGTTCGTACAATTCTTCAAGGGCGCGGGAATCATATTTTTTAATTTTATCGAATAGTTCAGAGTCGGAGATGTCTTTGTATTTACCCACAAATCACCTTTATCAATAATTATTTGAATCCATTAATGTAAAACTACCAACTAAAAAAAGCAATTTACGAAAATTTATGATTTATTATGGCTAATCTATTTTTTATTTATTGAACTATTCCGATTCGGAAAGGGATTCTTATTTATTATATTTACGCTTTGAATAATAATAATTTTCAGGACTTGGTATGACCTCAAAAGAGATAAGAGATAAATTTCTTGAATATTTCAAATCGAAAGATCACCGTATTGTTGAATCAGCTCCGGTAGTGCCGTTCGATGACCCTACACTTTTGTTTACAAACGCCGGGATGAACCAGTTCAAGGATGTTTTTCTTGGAAAAGGGAACAGGGATTATAACAGAGCAGCCGATACGCAAAAATGTATCAGGGTAAGCGGAAAACATAATGATCTTGAGGAAGTTGGGCACGATACCTACCACCATACTTTTTTTGAAATGCTTGGTAACTGGTCGTTCGGAGATTATTACAAGGAAGAAGCAATTGAGTGGGCGTGGGAATTACTCACTGATGTTTGGAAATTGCCGAAGGAACGTCTGTGGGCAACAGTTTACCGTACTGACGATGAAGCGATGGATATCTGGAAAAACAAAACAGATATCAATCCTGCTCATATTCTGAAATTTGACGAAAAAGATAATTTCTGGGAGATGGGTGATACCGGTCCGTGCGGTCCTTGTTCCGAAATACATATAAACCTGAGCGATGATCTGGAAGATGCTTCATTGGTGAACGCGGGTGTTCCCGAGTGTATAGAAATTTGGAACCTTGTATTTATTCAGTACTATCGTGATGAAACAGGGAAACTGACCGAGCTACCCGCTAAACATGTGGATACCGGAATGGGATTCGAGAGAGTCTGTGCCGTGCTGCAGGGTAAAAAATCGAATTATGATTCCGATGTATTTATGCCACTGATTCAAAAAATTGCTGAAACATCCGGTAAAGAGTATGAAGGTGAAAAGAACCAGATAGCGATGCGTGTTATCGCTGATCATATCCGAACCCTTACGTTTGCGATTGCTGATGGAGCAGTTCCGGGTAATGAAGGGAGAGGATATGTATTGAGGAGAATTTTGAGAAGAGCCGCGCGCTATGGACGAAATCTCGGGTTAACGGATCCTTTCATGTATAACCTTGTCGATCATATTGTACAGACTATGAGCTATGTATTTCCTGAAATCAAATCGAACAGGGATAATGTAGTTAAAATCATTAAAGCGGAAGAAGAAAGTTTTAATACAACTCTCGATCGTGGAATTGAGTTGTTCGATGAAATAGCGAAAAAAACCTCAGAAAAACAGCAGAAGGTTATTGATGGTGCTGAAGTTTTCAAACTGTATGATACTTTCGGGTTCCCGGTTGATCTTACCGCTGTTATGGCTAAGGAAAATGGTCTTGATATTGATGAAGCCGGTTTTAATAAGCTTATGGATGAACAAAAGGCGAGAGCAAGAAAATCGACCAAAGATAAAATATCCGGTGCCTACTCAGGTGAAGATGTGTTGGAAACTCTTCAGCTAAAAACCGATGAGCCAACCGAATTTCTCGGTTATGACACACTTGCTGTTCAGGCAAAAGTTCTGTCAGTCGCTAAAAATGAAAAAAATACATTTGTCGTATTTAGCCAGTCACCATTTTATGTTGAGGCTGGAGGACAGGTATCGGATAAAGGTTATGTAACAACAGATGATTTTAGATGGGATGTTGTAGATGTACTGAAAAAAGACTCCGCTGTAATTCATGTGCTGCAAAATAATGGTGGTGATATAAAAGTTGGTGATATCCTTAACGTTTACGTTGATCCCAAACGGAGATGGGATATTATGCGTAACCACTCGGTAACCCACTTCCTTCATAAAGCTCTGCGTTCCGTGCTCGGTGAACATGTAAAACAATCGGGCTCATACGTAGGACCTGACAGACTCCGTTTTGACTTCACTCATTTTTCAAAGTTGAGCGAAGAAGAGATAACAAAAATTGAATCGATCGTAAATGAGAAAGTTCGTGAAAACCTTAATCTGATTCATCACAGGAATATCGAGTTCGAACAGGCTAAAGAGATGGGCGCGCTGATGTTCTTCGGTGATAAATACGGAGACAAGGTGAATGTTGTGCAATTTGGCGATTTCACACTAGAGTTCTGTGGTGGTACGCATGTAACAAACAGTTCCCAGATTGGGCTGTTCAAAATATTAAATGAGTCTTCAATAGCGAGCGGTGTAAGGAGAATAGAAGCGGTTACCGGTGCCGGTGTTGAAAAACTTATCCAGGAAAAAGATAAAAATATCAACGAGGCGAAACAGGCAATTGCTGATCTTAATGATGAGAAAAAGAAACTTGAAAAACAGCTTGCCGAATTACAGTTAAAAGAAAAACTGGGTGGTATTGATGTTGTTATTTCTTCACCATCGGTTGTAAAGGAAGTTAATGTTTATAAAGGCAAAGTTGACGCTGTTGACATGAATGAACTCAAATCAATGGGTGACGAGCTCCGCAACAAAATGAAGAGCGGTGTAGGGATGCTCATTTCCGCGTTTGAAGAAAAAGTAGGAATTGTGTGTGTGGTAAGCGATGATCTTGTAAAGGATAAAAAGATTATGGCTGGCAAAATTGTCGGTGCTGCTGCCAAACTGGTTGGTGGTGGTGGAGGCGGACGACCTCATATGGCTACTGCCGGCGGAAAGGATGTTACAAAAATCGATGAAGCAATTGAAAAATTTGATATGATTGTTGAAGAAATGATTTAGTTTATCATTTACATCTTATGAGTATTTTTATATATTCCATGTATCAACTAACAAGTTAAAAACTATCACTACTTGCCGAAGCCCTCAATTTTTGAGGGCTTTGTTTTTATATCCTACTTGTAATTCACAAACTGTACTGGAAAATCGTAATCGGCATCTTTAACTGCCTGGATTACCTGCTGAAGCTCATCTTTTTTGGGACCCTGAACCCTTACTTGTTCATCCATTATCTGGGCGTTTACTTTCAGTTTAAGGTCTTTAATCAATTTGGTAATTTTTTTAGCGTTTTCTTTAGAGATTCCGGATTGCAGATTTATATTCTGACGGAGTCTTCCACCGGATGCCGGTTCAGGTTCATCCGCCTGCAATGTTTTGAGCGATATTTTACGCTTGATAAATTTTGATTGAAGGATATCCAGACTCGTCTTTATCGCGTAATCATCTCTGGTATTCACCTTGATAACTTTGTCGTTTTTGTTCAATTCCATCTCTGTATGGCTATCTTTCAGATCGTACCTTTGCGCAATCTCTTTAATTGCCTGATTTACCGCATTATCGACTTCCTGAAAATCGACTTCCGAAACTATATCGAATGAAAATTTGCTTGCCATTTAATCACCTTTTATTTATGCCTTTTTAAGGAAGTTAATGTTTTGTTTCCATTTTTCATAATCTTCCTTTTTAACGATTGAGCGCTCGTAAACCTTGAAATCGTGAGGACTGTTGATCTCCTCACAATCTTCACAGAATTTACCAACATCCGGAATTTTAATAAAACATTCTTTTAATTTTCCGGTATTACGGTCTTTAATTTTATATTTAAGATATAATTCTTCCACTTTGTTTCAACCGCCATTAATTTTGATTAACAAAATTAAAAACGAGCAGGGCAAAAAAAAAGAAGAATCTAATATGTGAGTATTAACCCGGGAAGTATTTAAATTTGAAACGCTTTCTTTTTGTGACGGGAATCACATTATTATTAGATTGACCTGAGTAAATAGTTTATTTGGTTTAATTGAATTATATAACAGATAATTGATGTTGAATTACAAGATGACCATCCGTTATGATGGTAAAAAATACGCCGGATGGCAAAAACAGTTAAATGCTCCTACGGTACAGGGAGAGCTGGAAAATGCACTCAGGATTTGCCTCAGGGAATCTGTTTCGATAACCGGTTCCGGAAGAACTGACTCGGGTGTTCATGCTCTGGGGCAGGTGGCGAATTTCAGGATTGAGGAAGAACTTGATTTGTTCAGGGTTAAGCACTCAATTAACGCTCTCGTACCGGATGATATAGCTGTTATCAAAATTGAAGAAGTTAAGGAGGATTTCCATTCCCGATTTGACGCGGTGAACAGAGCATATATCTATCTCTTCTCCAGGAATAAATCGCCTTTTTACAAGGATTATTCATGGTATAACCCCGAGGTTTTCGGTTACGATATTGCTACTATGAACAAAATATCCGAGACATTGTGTGGTGAACACGATTTCACCTCGTTCTCAAGAAAAAATGAGGAGCAGGAAAATAAGTTTTGTATAATTAAAGATATACATTGGAAAGTTACAGGAGATAGATTGTTGTTTTATATTTCCGGTAACAGATTTCTGCATGGAATGGTGAGAGCTGTCATTGGAACATTATTAAAAGTTCACAAAGGTACAAATCCGGAAGAAAAATTACATTCAATTTTAGGACAGAAGGATAGATCGGCTGCTTCGCAATCGGTGCCCGCGCATGGTCTGTTTTTATATAAGGTGAGGTATAAATGATCGATTTAAGCAATAAAATTGTTTTTATCACAGGTGGTTCAAAGGGTATCGGAGAAGCCTGTGTAAAACTATTTTGTGAAGTGCACGCAAAAGTGATATTTACATATAACAGTGATGAAGAGGAAGCGGAAAAAATACAGAAGGCCTATGGTGCCGCGGATATTTATAAAATGGATGTAGGCAGTGAAGATGATGTGAATTATGTAGTAGAGAGTATCGCGTCAAAATATGGCAGAGTAGATATACTGGTTAATAACGCGGGTATCTGGGAAGGTAATGAACTGGAAAAGATCACTCTTGAACAGTGGGAACGTACACAGCGTACAAACCTGACTGGAACTTTTTTAGTTACGAAAGCAATCGTTCCATTGATGAAAAAAAACAAGTTCGGGAAAATCATCAATATTTCGTCAACCGCCTCACAAAGAGGCGAAGCATACTATTCCTTATATGCCGCGAGTAAGGGAGGAATAAACGCTTTCACAAAATCGCTCTCCACCGAGCTGGGCCCATTCGGGATTAATGTTAATGCTGTCGCTCCGGGTTGGGTAATGACACCGATGACGGCAAAAGTGTTTGAGGATAAAAAGTATCTCGAGCAGGAAACCAATAAAATTCCATTAAGAAGGATCGCAACTCCGGAAGATATAGCTGGTCCGGTATTGTTTTTGGCATCAGAGCTGTCGCGAAACATTACTGGTGCCGTAATAAGTGCCAATGGTGGATCAATTTTGTGCGGATGACTATGTTTGAGTTCAGAAAAAAAATAAATATCAAGTGTAATATCGATGACATTTTCAGATTTCATCTCAATCCCGAAAATATTAATGTAATTTCACCTCCGGGGCTGAATGCGAAGATCGTGAGTATCACGGATAAACCACTAAAATCCGGTAGTGTGGTTAAGCTGGAAGTCTCTCAATTGGGAATAAAAAGTATCTGGGTGATCGAAATAGTTGAGTACTCATATCCGAGAGTAATTTGTGACCAGCAGAGATCAGGATTCTTTAATTATTGGAAACATTATCATATATTTGAAGTAGCCGGGGATGAAGTTGAAATGACCGATAAGGTTATTCTCAAACCTCCACTCGGATTGTTGGGTTACATGGCTTATCCTGCAATTTGGCTTGGATTATCTTTTATGTTCCGTTACAGACATTACAAAACGAAAAAGGTTCTCGAAAAATAATGGAATTTTTGTCTTCGCTTCATCCTGTTTCGGTTCATTTCCCGATAGCGCTTATTACTGTTTATACATTGGGAGAAATATTCGCGATAGTTAAAAATGAACAGACATACTATAGTTTTACTCTGATCTTGCTGCTTTCCGGTATGATCGGAGCGGTGATGTCTGTATTGACAGGGAATCAGGCGATGCATTTTTTACTCGAAAACGCGAATAATGTTTCCACAGAACTGGAAGGTCTTGTAGAATCTCACGAAAGTTACGCGAATTATTTTTTATGGTTTTATCTATTTTTTACCGTATTAAGGGTCTATCTGCAAATTTCTAAAAAAATATTCTTTAAAATACGGTATATTCTTATGATACTTTTGATATTTGGTGCTTTTCTCACCTACGAAACGGGAAGATTGGGAGGTTTACTTGTCCATAAATTCGGGGCGGGAACCGAGCTAATTTTGGGTAACTAATATGCGAAAAATCTTACTCATTTTTTTATTCTTAACAACAGTTATTTCGGCACAACTCCTTACCTTGGGTCAGGCACGAGGGGCGTTCCTCTCGGTTGAAGTTGGTCCCCGGATTCCTCTTGGTGATCTGGCTAACTACAGCAGTTACGGTCCCGGCTTTAATTCCACGTTTTCCTATACTGATAATAAGTTATTCCCGTTTTTTGTTTATGGTACCCTTGGTTACGCGCATTTTCCCGGTGATCAGGATCTGTATAAACAGACCAACTATTCGTCTTTTTCAACAAATGTTATTTCGCTAAGCGCGGGTGTAAGATATTACTTCAAACCTTTGCTTGAGAATATTGTTATACTTACACCGGTAGTGGATGCCGGAGGGTCGATCGGGATATTCGAAAAAGCTCACAGGTATAAAATTGACTCAGGATTATTAAATTTTACCGAAGATACATTTAATGTTGGCGCGCACGTGGGAGCCGGTTTTTCAATGTTTATTCTGGATGTATTGGGCTACTATAATTATTTTCATGGAAACCAGTTCTTATCTTTAAATTTTAGAGTGACAATACCTGTTTACGTAATTTTTTAACAATTCACAGGATTAGTATGGATTTTAATAATATACTTTTTGAAACAAATAATGGTATCTCGAGGGTAACCATTAATAGACCTGATAAAATGAATGCTCTTAACGCCGAAACTCTGAAAGAACTAAAATCGGTTTTTACAACTATTAAAAATGATGACAAAATAAATGTAGTTATTCTTACAGGTGCAGGGGATAAAGCGTTTGTTGCGGGAGCGGATATCAGCGAACTTAATCAACTTGATCTCCTTAGCGGAAAAGAATTCGCCGAATATGGTCAGGAAGTATTTAATATAATAGAAAATTTAGGGAAACCGGTTATTGCTGCTGTTAACGGATACGCTCTTGGCGGTGGATGTGAACTTTCCCTTGCATGTCATATACGTCTGGCGTCAGAATCAGCGAAGTTCGGTCAGCCTGAAGTAAATCTTGGTGTGATACCAGGTTACGGCGGTACACAAAGATTAGCGAGATTGATAAATACGGGCAGGGCTCTCGAATTGATCCTGACGGGGGATATGGTAAATTCAGATGAAGCTTACCGATCAGGATTAGTTAATAAGGTTTATCCCGGTGAAACACTTGTAGAAGAAGCCGAAAAGCTTGCCGCGAAAATAAATAAAAAAGGTCAGATTGCTGTAAGAATGTCAGTCAAGGCTGTTGTAAGCTGCGATGAATTGTCTGAAAAAGAAGGGCAGCACCTTGAAGCGGGACTTTTTGCCGTTTGCTGTGGTACAGAAGATTTTAAAGAAGGGACTGCCGCTTTCCTCGAAAAAAGAAAACCTGAATTTAAGGGTAAATAAACTGCTAAATGGTTAACAGAAGATTTTACATATTCATTCTGGCAATTATTATTATGTTGCTGGGTTTAACCGGGTATTACTACTATACTTTGTTGAGAAGCGAGGTAAATACCCAGGCTGATCTGCTTTCTAACCAGGTTACAATTTGCGGTAGAAATGTTTCGATAAATGTTGAGACTTTTGAAAACGAGCTGAGGTATATTCTCGCTTCGGATGACTGGGAGTTTTTTATAAACGATCCCGAACGTCAGCGATTAAACCGGACAAGAATCAGGCGGTTATACTCCCGATTTCAGGAAATGCTCGATTCTCTTCATTTTATTTCTAAAAATTCTGTTCTCAAAATAAAAATTGATGAGAACAACTATTATTCGCAGAAACTTGAACAATTTGATCAGGATCTGGATGAGCTGGAGACAACTTCCGGAATGATCAATCATGATAATGAAGTTGTGCTGATATTGCCTGTGTTCAGTTCAAGAGGTGAAACAATAGCACAGATTAACGCTTATTTATCTATTGATCGACTCATAAGGGAAGAGTTCAGAAACTATTATATTGGGCAGAATTCCTGGCAGTTTATTTTCAAGCCTCGAAAGGGTGTTATTTCTTATTATTATAGTGAACCGGACGACAAAAATTTTGACGTTACATTTGATCCATTGGATGAGAATGTTATCTCTGAACAGATAGCGCATGGTTACAGAGGGGAGATTGAACACAATATATCTTTCGGGGATGAATCAAAAAAATTGATCTCTGTCTATTATCCTATAGAGATTTTTGATCAGGATTACGGTATAATCTTTTCAAATGAAAAGGACGCACTCCTTGTCAGCATACGAAGAAACTTCATAATTATTCTTTCCTTATTACTTTTTATTATAGGGATTATCATCGCGGTTTTCTGGTCTATAGTAAACCAGAGGGACGCTGCTTTCGCGGAACTGGCAGAAAACAGGACCGAGCTTTCTGATCTGGTTGAACAGCAGCAATTACTGCTCACGCATTCGCAGGATTTTGTTTTCAGGTTTGATACTTCGGGTTTAATAAACTATGTGACTGATTCGATAAAAAGCGTTTTGGGATATGAGCCGGGTGAATTTACAGGGAATTTTTACAAATTTTTAGTCAAGGACCCATCAAATGAATTCAGCTGGAGTTCGATATTAAATAAGGTAGAAAGATCAGAATCACCTCAGGAAGTGATCTTACGCGCGCAGAGCAAGGATGATGAAGTCATTTTCCTTGAAATGAACGCAAAACCTATCGTGGATGAATCGGGTAAATCGAGAGGCGCGATCACAATAGCCAAAGATATTAGTGAGATCTACGCAACAGAACGGCTTCTGGAAGAAAGCAGAGAGCGGTTCAGGTTCATTACCCAGAATATGAAAGACCTGATTTGTCTTCACACCCCTGAAGGAAAGTTTAGCTATGTATCACCTTCAGTAGAGGAGATATTCGGGTATAAAGCTGAAGAGTTAACAGGTAAACATCCTGAAGATGTATTTGGGTTTTCGGAGATTAAATTTCTCAAAGGTGATCAGACCGAGGGAACAGTTGATTTTTCAAAGGAAAGCTTAATCATCTACAAAGCTCGCGGTAAAAATGATAACGGCATATGGATGGAAACTCTCATCCAGCCATTCCTGGACGATGATGGTAAATTACAGCGCGCACTTTCTTCTTCACGTGATATAACCGAACGCATGGAGGCTGAAAGCGCACTGCGTGAGAGTGAATCGAGGTTCAAATCTTTATTTAAAGAAGCTGCAATGGGAATTGCTCAGCTTGATCCAAACTGGAACATCCAGAATATCAATCCATCCCTGATTGCTACTTTGGGCATTGATGAAAATAAACTGATTAATACTGATTTCAGAAATTTTATCGTCACTTCCAATGAAAGTGAGCATATAAATCTGTATCAAAAATTGCGCAGTGGTGAAATAGCGAGTTATATAATTGAGAGACAGCTGAAAAAAGGTGATTCCGAAACTATTTGGGCGAGAATTACAATTTCGCTTATAAAAGATGAAAATAACAAGCTGAAACACCACATTGTAATGATAGAGGATATCACTAAAAAAATTGAACAGGAAGCAGAACTTAAACAAGCCAAAGACGCTGCCGAGGCTGGTTCAAGGGCAAAGTCGGAGTTTCTCGCTACAATGAGTCATGAAATACGTACACCGATGAATGGTGTTATTGGTATGACCAGTCTTCTTTCTGAAACAGATCTAGATTTGGAGCAGAAGGAATATGTTGACATAATCCGTACAAGCGGTGAATCGCTCATTACATTAATTAACGATATCCTGGATTATTCTAAAATTGAAGCAGGAAGAATGGACCTTGAAGAAGCACCATTCTCTGTTAATCAGTGTGTGGAGGAAGCCGTAGACCTCCTTGCTACAAACGCTCAGGAAAAGGGTGTTGAAATCGCGTATTTGATTGACACGGAGGTGCCGGAAGTTATACAGGGTGATATATCACGGTTAAGACAGGTACTCGTGAATCTGCTCGCGAACGCGATAAAGTTTACTCATTACGGCGAAGTATTTATTCACGTGAGTGTTAAAAAGAAAACCGAAAATGATATTACTCTTCATTTTAAAGTTAAGGATACAGGTATTGGTATCCCTAAGGATAAAATCCGGACTCTCTTCAAACCGTTCTCACAGATAGATTCTTCTACAACAAGAAAGTTTGGTGGAACAGGACTTGGACTCGCTATCTGTAAAAAAATTGTATCGCTTATGAATGGTGATATCTGGGTAGAGAGTGAAGAGGGAAGAGGTTCAACGTTCCAGTTTGACATATTAACAACAATTGTATCTGAAAAAGTTGTTCGCGATTACCATTATGAAGTGTTGTATGATAAAAAAGTTTTGATAATTGATGATAATCATACAAATCTGAAAATATTTGAAACTATTACCGTGAAGTGGGGTATGGAGCCTGTTACGGCTGATTCCGGAATAAAAGGAATAACCTCAATTCTCAATGGTGATCAATATGATGTGATAATACTCGACATGCAGATGCCCGGAATGAATGGTCTTGAAGTTGCGCGCAGAATAAGAGAAGTGTTGAAAGATAAACTTATCCCAATTGTTTTTATTACCTCATTTTCTTTTTCGGAAGAACAGCGCACAGAAGCGAAAAAATATTTGTCAGCCCATCTCACGAAACCTATCAAACAATCTCAGTTGTTTGATGTCCTCTATTTTATTTTTTACACGGAGCCTAACAAAATGACCGAAAATAAAGGTAGAAACCCGAAGGAGAATTCTCAGTTTGCTGATGAATTCCCTGTCAAAATTCTTGCTGCCGAAGATAATCCTGTAAATCAGAAATTTATCGTTCATGTTCTGAAAAAGTTGGGATATGTCGCCGAAGTTGCCGGCACAGGTAAAGAAGTGATCGATTTTCTTGAGAAAAGGGATTATGACCTGATATTTATGGATATTCAAATGCCTGTAATGGACGGTTTCGAGGCTACAGAGGTAATTATTAAACGTTATGGCGCGAAACGCCCTAAAATTGTGGCGCTTACAGCTAACGCTCTTAAAGAGGACAGAGAGAAATGCCTTGAGATGGGTATGGATGATTACATGAGTAAACCTGTTACAGTTAACAAGATAAAAGAAGTGATTGCGAAATTTGGCGAGGATATACTAAGTAACAAGGTAATAAAGAAAACACAATCGGCTGTGATTGCAGAAAAGGCTCTCGATACTTCACTACTGGATATTGATATAATCTTTGACTATTTGGGGAATGATGACGACAAGGCGTTTTTTATTGATGTAGTTAATATGTCAGAGAAAAATATTAATGAGAATATGTCCGGTTTGAAAGAACTTTTTGCCAAAAAGGATTTTGATGAAGTTAGTAAAACCGCCCATTCGATAAAAGGATTGGCTTTTAATATTGGTGGTAAAAATCTGGGAGAACTGGCAAAAGATATTGAAGATTTCGCAAAACAGGAGAAGAGTAAAGAGATAGAGATTTGTATCGGTAAATTTGATGAGATGAATTCTGCTACTTTCAAACAACTTAAAAAATTCCTGAAATCCACGTAGGTTGTATTTGGAACTGCAAAAAAAAATTATCGCCATCCTGTTCGGAATAGCATTTGTGCTGATCCTGACCAATGTTGTGATTGACAATTTTAAGGTAAAACCTGAAAAAACAGTTAAGGAAGAAGTTAGTACCGAACAGCTCGAAAAAAGATTGAACAAGGCTCTTCAGACCTACGGAATAAAAGAATACTGGGTGGAAAAACGTAATTTCAAGAACTCGGGCAGCGATTCTCTTAAACACAGATTCCTCATTACACTTCCCGGTGATTTGCCTCATATTGAGGTATTGAGGGAGTTTTTTATACTTAACAATGAGGAAGATGTTAATGTAGTTTCTCATGAAATAAAAGTTGATTTGCAGACGGTCGTTGATGTATATGTTAACAATGTTGAGAAACTGAAAGCTACATTTACAACAAAAACCGATACACTAAGGAATTACCCGGTACTTTCATTTGTGCTAACCGGCATTGAGAACCTGGATGAGGAGGCGAGGGAAAAAATACTTTCCACCCCTTACGATATTGGTGTCTCCGTAATTCCCTCCGTAGAGGGTGATGGGATCAGGGAAAGCTGCAAACTATACAGCAAACCTTTTTTTGTTTGGCTGAATGATAACCTTGAAGAGCCATATCTGTTGGAATCAGACGCGCTCAAGTCAACACTAACCAAATCTATAGCGAACATAACAAGCAACTATTCCGATGCGACAGGCTATATAATAGACAACAATTCGGAAGTTTTTAATAGCGTGATATTCAGTTTTTTAAGGGATAGTTTCGCCGGAAGAAACTCTGTAATTTATAGTGCTTCGAGGTATAAAAAATTAAATTCTACCAGTATAGAGGACTTGCTTTCCAGGATATATTTTTATGCAAGATCAGCAAATCCCGGAGAAAAAAAAATATTTTTAATCGGAGCCGAAAATTTCCTGAATATCATGGAAGATATCAACAAACTCAGGAAATACGGATACAAACTGAAGGTTTATCCTCTTAAAGAATATATGTGATTAATCATTGTTGTAGATAACCGGCATCTGACCATTCCACTTTTCCCAAAGTTTGTCATTGGTACCCAACTCTTTCATAAAATGAGCAACGTTTATCCTGCTCGTTTTGCCCGAGTTAAAAATCGCGCTGCGTTGAGGTGATTGGAAGAGTGAATATTCAGTTACTACTTTTGCGTCAATTAACGAATCGGGTCTGACGGCAACCCATTCGATATCATCTGAATTTCCCCCGACATCTTTGCTGAATACTTCAGCGGCTTTTTCGTTATCAACATGAGGTGGCACCAAAACTCTGATAATTGATACAACAATCCGCTCCATTAAAGATACTTTTTCACCGGCAAGCTTGTTTACATTTCCTGTGGTGTTCATCAAAACATATTTAACAGGAGTTTCACGCTTATTGTCGGCAAAGAATTTAACAATCCTCAAAGCAGTATCGGTAACCAATTTTCGTGGATGACCATACATCCCTTTCAGGGTAAGATTATGACCCAGGCAGGAGAAGACAACATCGCAGTTATTAAGGAGTTGATCAAGTGCTTCATCATTCATCTTAAGGACAGTGCCTTTAACCACTTTAACATTGGACGCATCTTTTACTGCCGCTGGAAGTTTTTCAGGGGAGCGGACCACGATGGTAATCTGGTGCCCGGAATCTATAAGGAAATTTGTTAAATGCCTGCCGGTTGCGCCTGTAGCACCGAGTACTAACATATTCATTTCTATCTCACAATTTATAATTAAGGAATGGATAAAAGATACACATTTCATTCCTGAAATCAGGTAATACATTTTCGACGAAAGAGTATCTTGAAAGTGCCGTAAATAATAAAAAAATGTTAAGAAAATATTTGCATACCGGAATTAATTTTATTTAATTGCAAGTCTGTTATCTTTTAGTAATGAACATAAATGCGGAATAAAAAAACGCGAAAAAGCAAATAAAAGATGTTGCTTTTAAAGAGGAAAGCATCTATATTTGTTGTTCGTTGCGAAATTGTTCTGGAAATAATGAATGTTTTTGGGGAGGCGCCAAAGCTGGAGAGTTGGGGCGGACTGTAAATCCGTTGGCTAAGCCTGAGGGGGTTCGATTCCCTCCCTCCCCACAGAACGAACCGCGGGAGTAACTCAGTTGGCTAGAGTCACAGCCTTCCAAGCTGTTGGTCGCGGGTTCGAGTCCCGTCTCCCGCTCCAAAACATACCTTGCTGACGTAGCTCAGTCGGTAGAGCACATCCTTGGTAAGGATGAGGTCACCGGTTCAATCCCGGTCGTCAGCTCTAGATATCAAATGGCAATAAGCCATTTTTTTTGTTAATTTTCAACAGTTCACAAATATTTAACACATTACGAACACGGAGCTCTGGAGTTACGTATGGCTAAAGCGAAAAACGCAAGGCAGATTATCATATTAGAAAGTACAGCGGGTACGGGATACCGATACACTACGAAAAAGAACAAGAGAAATCATCCTTCTAGAGTAGAGTATAAAAAATACGATCCGGTAGTTCGCAAACACGTGATTTTTAAGGAAACTAAATAATACTTACGAGAGTGGCTCAATTGGCAGAGCAGCGGTCTCCAAAACCGCAGGTTGGGGGTTCGAATCCCTCCTCTCGTGCAAGTATAAAAACCTTATAGAGTATGAAAGATAAAATAATAAACTTTGTTAACGACGTCGTCAGGGAAATGAAAAAAGTTACCTGGCCAACTAAAGACGAACTTAAAGAATCTACCCAGATTGTGATAGTTGTGTGTTTACTTTTCGCTGTTTTTACCTATGCGGTTGACATGGCGACTTCGGCTTTATTGAAAGGAATATTTTAAGTTACGCGATGGAAGAATCTAAGTGGTATGTAGTAAGGGTATTTTCAGGTCATGAAAATAAGGTGAAGAACCTTATTGATGTTGAATTGAGGGATAATGAAGACCTCCAATCACGGATTCATGAAGTTCTGGTTCCCACTGAAAAAGTTTTTGAGGTTAAAGACGGTAAGAAAAAAACCAAGACAAAAAATTTCTTTCCGGGTTATATCCTCGTTCAGGCAGACCTGGACAATTACGTTAAGGATTTTATCGTTAACGCCCCTTCTGTTATGGGATTTTTGGGTACCAAAAATCAGCCTAATCCTTTGCAGCCTGATGAAGTTAAGAGGATTGTTGGAAGAATTTCGAAAAATGACGAGAGTGAGCGTACGGAAACTATTTTTAGAGCGGGTGATTTTGTCAAGATCATCGACGGCCCTTTTAATAACTTCTCCGGTTATGTTCAGGAAGTCAACGAAGAAAAGATGAAGATTAAGGTTATGGTTTCTATCTTCGGGAGGAAAACTCCTGTTGAGATAGATTTTGTGCAAGCTGAATTAGAAAAATAAATTAATTATTAATTTCAGGTTACGTTATGGCAAAGAAAATTACTGGCTATATTAAACTGCAGATTCCAGCCGGACAGGCAAACCCGTCACCCCCTGTAGGACCGGCGCTGGGCCAGAAGGGTGTCAACATAATGGAATTTTGTAAACAGTTTAACGCCAAAACATCAGACAAAGCCGGTTTGATCATTCCCGTGGTTATTACTGTTTATCATGACAAATCGTTTACATTCATTACCAAAACTCCTCCCGCTGCGGTATTGTTGAAAAAAGCTACTAAAATTCAGAAGGGTTCGCCAGAATCGAATAAAACAAAAGTAGCTAAAGTTACTCGTGCTCAGTTGAAGGAAATTGCGGAAACTAAAATGGCCGATTTGAATGCTCATGATATTGACGCCGCGATTGAAATGATTGCAGGTACAGCCCGCAGTATGGGTATTACCGTAGTAGGTTAGTTTGATAATTTTAAAATATTAACTGGCGATTAAAATGAAAGTTAGCAAAAGAGTTTCAGAAATAAAGAAGAAATTTGACCGTAATAAAGAATATACTCTTGATGAAGCAATCAAGCTTCTGAAAGAGAACAGTAACGTTAAATTTACCGAATCATTCGATTGCGCTATCCGTCTTGGTGTTGACCCTCGTCATGCAGACCAGATGGTTCGCGGAACAGTTAGCCTTCCTCACGGTAGCGGTAAAGAAGTAAGAGTACTTGTTATCGCTAAAGGTGAAAAAATTGAAGAAGCTAAAGCCGCTGGCGCAGATCATGCCGGGTTCGAGGATTACCTTGAGCAGATCAAAGGTGGTTGGGCGGATGTTGATGTTATTATCGCAACCCCCGATTCAATGGGTGAGCTTGGTAGATTAGGACGTATACTTGGTCCAAAAGGTTTAATGCCAAATCCAAAATCTGGTACCGTTACAATGGATGTTGCCAATGCTGTTAAAGAAGTTAAAGCGGGTAAAATTGAATTCCGCGTTGACAAAACAGGTATTGTGCATACATCTTTAGGTAAAATCAGTTTTACCGAAGAGCAGCTTAAAGACAACGCGATCGCATTTTTGAATACAATTATCAAAATGAGACCATCGGCTGCAAAAGGTACCTATGTGAAATCATTGTACTTAAGCACTACAATGGGTCCGGGATTGAAAATATTCCGTGATGAAGCTATGGCTTTGGCGAAGTAAAAGTTTACGCACTCGTAAAATGCTTCTATTTAAAGTAACTAATTAATTAACTATTGCAATTGAGTTAGGTGATAGATGAAGAAGACGGAAAAAGCCGATGTAATTGCAGAGATTAAAGATATGCTGCAAAACTCTACAGCGGTTTTCCTTGTGGATTACCACGGGATAAACGTCGAGGCAATTAATTCTTTGCGCGGTGAGTTCATCAAAGAAGATGTGAAATATAAAGTATATAAAAATACTTTGTTCACAAAAGCTATTGAGGAACTTGGCGGGTATGATGAATTGATTGAAAATAATCTCCTAACTGGTATGACCGGCTTTGCATTCGCCGGTGATAATTTTGTCGCACCAGCCAAGATTATACGCAAGTTCTGGAAAGATTCTAAAGATAAGAACTTGTTTAATCTTAAAGGCTGTTATATAGACTCTACCTTTTACGGTGGTGACCAGATTGACGCTCTTGCTTCAATGCCGACCAAAGAAGAAATTATGGCAAGCATTGTTGGCAGCATAGCGGCACCTGCATCAGGTATAGTTGGCGCGATAAACGCAGTTATGAGAGACCTCGTAAGCGTTGTAGATCAGATAAGCAAAAAAGACGCTGCATAGTTTGGAATAGGTAAATATTAACAGGAGATAATTAAAAATGTCTGAAAAGATAGCTGAAATAGTAGAGAAAATAAAAGCTTTGACTTTAGTAGAAGCTTCGGAACTAAAACAAGCATTAGAAGATGAATTTGGTGTTACAGCAGCAGCTCCGGTAGCAATTGCGGCAGCAGGTGCCCCTGGAGAAGCCGCAGCAGCTGAAGAAGAAAAAACTGAATTTGATGTTATTCTTGCAAGTTTTGGCGACAAAAAAATTAACGTTATTAAAGTTGTCCGCGCTCATACAGGTCTTGGTCTTAAAGAAGCGAAAGATCTTGTAGACGGCGTACCGAAACCGGTTAAAGAAGGTGTTTCTAAAGAAGAAGCCGAAAAAGTTAAGAAAGAGCTTGAAGAAGCCGGCGCTACTGTAGAAATAAAATAACTTTTATACAGTTATAGTAAAATATTATCATAAAGTGGTAAGGTGGTGAAATCCGTCTTGCCACTTTTCATACATTTAAAACGTTGTTTTATCGCCGAGGATATAATTTAACCGGAGGTTTGGGTTGGAGAACATTAAAATAAATGAATTAACAAATAGAATTACCTTTTCTTCCATTAAACCGGCTATTCCTGTCCCTGACATGCTGAATATTCAGTTGGAATCGTTTGAAGATTTTCTTCAGTTAAAAACGCTTCCTCAGGATCGCGAGAATAAAGGTGTGGAAGAAGTATTTAGAACTAATTTCCCGATTCTTGACAATAAGGAATTTTTCCGTCTCGATTTCATTGAATATAATATCGAGAAGCCCCGTTTTTCAATTCCGGAATGTGAAGAAAGAGGATTAACATATTCGGCGCCACTCAAAGCGAAATTGCGCTTGTCTACCAGAGATGACGAAACAGGTGAATACGTTAACTCTGTTGAACAGGAAGTTTATTTGGGTAACCTTCCTTTTATGACTAACCGTGGTACTTTTATTATAAATGGTGCTGAAAGAGTTATTGTAAGTCAGCTGCACAGATCACCAGGTGTAGCTTTTGCCCAGACAGTACACCCCAACGGAACTCCTATTTACTCCGCCCGCATTATTCCGTTCAGAGGCTCCTGGGTTGAATTCGCCACAGATATCAATCACGTTATGTACGTGTATATCGACAGGAGAAAAAAATTCCCGGCATCTACCCTTTTGAGAGCATTGGGTTATGAATCTGATGAAGAAATTTTAAACTTGTTCGATCTTGTTGAGGAAGTTGCGGTTGACAATCTTGACGAAGGCGAGCATGATGGTCGTTATGTAGCCGATGATGTTATTGATATGAACACCGGTGAAATTTTCGCGGCTCGTGATACTCAACTAACCCCGGAAATTATTGATGAAATTAGAACTTCAACAATAACCTCAATCAAACTGATCTCTCCCGGTACTTCTTATGACCAGGATCTGATTATCAATACTTTGAAAAAAGATACCTCAAAAACTAAAGAAGAGGCTCTTTTTGCTATTTACAGGCAGTTGCGTTCAGGTGAAGCTCCTGATATCGATACCGCACAGGGTTTGATTGATAAATTGTTCTTTAATGAAAAACGTTATGATCTTGGCGAAGTTGGTCGTTTCAGAATGAACGATAAACTTGGTCTTGATATTCCTCTTGATAATACAATTTTAACTCTTGATGATATTATCGCTATTATGAATAGTATCATCAAACTTAAAAACGGTAATGTTACCGTTGATGATATTGATCACCTTGGTAACAGACGTGTTCGTACTGTTGGTGAACAGTTAATGCAGCAGTATAACGTTGGTTTGGCAAGAATGTCGCGTACAATTCGTGAAAGAATGAATATGCGTGATACCGAAAACATGCAGCCGCAGGATCTTGTTAACGCAAGAACTATCAGCAGCGTTATCAACGCGTTTTTCGGTACAAACCAGTTGTCGCAGTTTATGGATCAGACCAATCCGCTTTCAGAGCTGACTCACAAAAGAAGAGTATCCGCTTTGGGGCCTGGTGGTTTGACTCGTGAAAGAGCCGGTTTCGAGGTTCGAGACGTGCACCATTCTCATTATGGTCGTTTATGTCCGATCGAAACTCCGGAAGGTCCGAACATTGGTCTGATATCTTCATTGACAATCTTTTCCAAAGTGAACAGCTACGGCTTTTTGGAAACTCCTTACCGTCGTGTAAAAGATGGTAAAGTTAGCAAGCAGGTTGATTACCTCAGTGCTGATCAGGAAGATGAATTTACAATAGCTCAGGCGAACGCGCCATTGAAAGATGACGGTAACTTTGTGCTTGAGAGAGTAAAATGTCGTCACAAAGGTGAATTCCCGGTTGTAACTCCGGATCTTGTTCACTATATGGATGTTGCTCCCGCGCAGATCGTTAGTATCGCAGCGGCTCTTATTCCTTTCCTTGAGCATGATGACGCGAACCGCGCGCTTATGGGATCGAACATGCAGCGTCAGGCAGTTCCGCTTCTTGTTCCATCGGCTCCTATTGTTGGTACCGGTATGGAAGCAAAAGCAGCACGCGACTCCCGTTCAGTTATCGTTGCTGAAGACGATGGTACTATTGTATTTAGTGACGCAAAAAGAATTGTTGTTCAGTATGTTCACGATCCAAATTCTTTCGAAGCGTTAACTACTTTTAATGATGACAGAAAAGTTGAATATATCTTAACCAAGTTTTCAGGCACTAACCAGGAAACTTGTTTTACACAGAAACCGATAGTAAAAACAGGTCAGAAAATCAAAAAAGGCGATGTACTCGCTGACGGACCTGCTATTGATCAGGGTGAACTTGCTCTTGGTAAAAACGTTCTTGTGGCGTTCATGCCGTGGAGAGGTTACAACTTTGAGGATGCTATTGTATTGAGTGAAAGAATTGTTGCCGAAGATGTTTACACTTCTATCCATATTGAAGAGTTCGAGCTACAGGTTAGGGAAACTAAACGTGGTGAAGAAGAACTCACACGCGATATTCCTAACGTGAGTGAAGAAGCAACAAAAAATCTTGATGAAAACGGTATAATTCGCGAAGGTGCCGAAGTTAAGGAAGGTGATATCCTTATTGGTAAAATTACACCTAAAGGTGAAACTGATCCAACACCTGAAGAGAAATTATTGAAAGCGATATTCGGTGATAAAGCCGGTGATGTTAAAGACGCTTCACTCAAGGCACCTCCCGGATTGAAAGGTATCGTAATCAAAACAAGACTTTTCAGCAGGAAGAAAAAAGACGCTGAATCGAAGAAAATTGAGAAAAAAGAATTAGAAACTTTAGAAAAGAATTTTGACAGACAGAAAGAGAATCATTACAAGAAGTTTGTAGAAAAAATTACTAAAATTTGCGAAGGTAAAAAAACAAAAGGTATCAGTGATCTGGATGGTTCTGATGTAGTGCGCGCAGGTAGTGCTTGTGATGAAAATACATTCAGGGTTCTGGAAGATGTTACTAAACTTGATTATACAGTTGAGTGGTTTGATGATGAAGAAACCAACAAAATGATCAAAAAAGTATTCCCGAACTATTTCTTGATTCTTGCTGATATCGGTGAAGAATACAAACGTGAAAAATTAAAAATTCAGAGCGGCGATGAGCTTCCTCCCGGAATTGTTCAGCTGGCAAAAGTTTATGTCGCCAAGAAAAGAAAATTGTCTGTCGGAGACAAGATGGCGGGTCGTCATGGTAATAAAGGTGTTGTAGCCAAAGTTGTTCCAATGGAAGACATGCCTTATCATGAAGATGGTACCCCGGTTGATATAGTTCTTAACCCGTTGGGTGTACCTTCACGTATGAACCTCGGACAGATTTATGAAACAGCTTTAGGATGGGTTGGTAAAAAACTTGGTTATAAGTTCGAAACTCCTATTTTCGACGGCGCTACTTATAAAGACGTGGAAAAATGGTTGGAACAAGCCGAGCTATACGAAGGAAGTAAAACCTATCTGTATGATGGAAGAACCGGTGAACGATTCGACCAGAAGACCACTTGCGGCTACATTTACATGCTGAAACTTGGTCATATGGTTGATGACAAGATCCACGCCCGTTCAATTGGCCCTTACTCGCTCATTACTCAGCAGCCCCTCGGCGGTAAGGCACAATTTGGTGGACAGAGGTTTGGTGAAATGGAGGTTTGGGCGCTTGAAGGTTACGGCGCGGCAAATATTCTCCAGGAAATATTAACGGTTAAAAGTGACGACGTTGCCGGTAGAGCGAAAGCCTACGAATCGATCGTTAAAGGTGAAAACCTTAACCGGCCGAATATGCCGGAAGCTTTTAACGTGTTATTAAAAGAGCTCCAGGGATTAGGTCTGGATATCAAAATCAACTAAACCGGTTTTGTAATTTTATGTTTTAAGGGGAATTTTATGAGATTAAAAGCTCAGAAACAGAAAGAAACGAAAATAGAAAAATTGACCGTAAGCCTCGCAAGCCCGGATGATATCCTTTCCCGTTCTCATGGTGAGGTTACCAAACCGGAGACCATCAATTACCGTTCGTTCAGACCGGAAAAAGATGGTTTGTTCTGTGAGAAGATTTTTGGTCCGGTAAAGGACTGGGAATGCGCGTGCGGTAAATATAAAGGTATTCGCTATAAAGGTATTGTGTGTGACCGTTGCGGTGTTGAAGTTACTCTTAAAAGTGTTCGCCGTGAAAGAATGGGACATATTTCCCTTGCGGTTCCGGTTGTGCATATCTGGTTCTTTAAAGCATTGCCTTCCAAAATTGGTAATATTATCGGAATGACTACAAAAGAACTCGAAAAAGTTATCTATTACGAGTCGTATGTTGTTATCAATCCGGGTCCAACAGGTCTAAATGTAAAAGACCTTATTTCGGAAGATCAGTATTTTGAAATTCTTACATCATTACCACATGATAATGATGGTCTGGAAGATACAGATCCCAAGAAATTTGTTGCCAAAATTGGTGGTGACGCGATAAAAGAACTACTAAAAGCAACAGAAATTGAAGAAACCTTTCTTACTTTGAAAGCTGATCTTAAAGAACAGACATCTCAGCAGAAACGTAACGATTTGTTGAAAAGATTGCGTGTTCTTGAAGCTTTCAGAGAGTATGAAGGTAAAGTTGAAAACAAACCTGAATGGATGGTGTTGAATGTAATTCCGGTAATTCCTCCGGAACTTCGTCCGCTTGTTCCTTTGGAAGGTGGTCGTTTTGCTACATCCGACCTGAATGATCTCTACAGAAGAGTAATCATTCGTAACAACAGGTTGAAAAGACTTATAGATATAAAAGCGCCTGAAGTAATTTTGCGAAATGAAAAACGTATGCTTCAGGAAGCTGTTGACGCATTGTTCGATAACTCGAGAAGAGCCAGCGCGGTAAGAAGTGATGGTAACCGTCCGTTAAAATCTTTGAGTGATATGCTCAAAGGTAAGCAGGGTCGTTTCCGTCAGAACCTTCTTGGTAAACGTGTTGACTACTCCGGTCGTTCGGTAATTGTTGTTGGTCCGGAATTAAAACTGCATCAGTGTGGTTTGCCGAAAGATATGGCTGTTGAGTTGTTCAAACCGTTCGTAATAAGAAAATTGATTGAACGTGGTTATTACAAAACAGTAAAAAGCGCGCGTAAAGCGGTTGACAGAAAAGATCCTGTTATCTGGGATATCCTTGAAAAGATCATCAAAGGTCATCCTGTATTACTTAACCGTGCTCCTACTCTTCACAGGTTGGGTATTCAGGCATTCCAGCCTTTGCTGATTGATGGTAAAGCTATACAGCTTCACCCGATGGTTTGTACAGCGTTTAACGCTGACTTCGACGGTGACCAGATGGCGGTTCACGTACCACTTTCACACGAAGCTCAGCTTGAAGCGTCATTGCTTATGCTTTCAAGCCATAACATTCTTTCTCCTCAGAATGGCAGCCCGATTGTTGTACCTACTCAGGATATCGTTCTTGGATGTTACTACCTTACCAAAGTAGCGGCAGGTGCCAAAGGTGAAGGAATGGTCTTCAACGATCCGGAAGAAGTTATGATTGCTCATAACTCAGGTGTTGTTGATCTTCACGCGAAAATTAAAGTTACTGTTTATGATAAACTGATTGAAACTACAGTCGGTAGAGTAATTTTTAACCAGATCGTTCCTGAAGAAATTGGATACTTTAACGAATTGCTTGTTAAAAAAATCTTCAGAAACTTCATCTATAAGATGTTCATCAAAATTGGTAACGAAAAAACTGCCAAGTTCCTTGATGACCTGAAAGATATCGGTTACCGTTATGCTACTAGAGCGGGTGTATCAATCTCGTTCAGTGATATGATCGTACCTGAGCAGAAAGAAAAACTGATCAATGATTCGAACGCTAAAGTTTCAGGAATTTTGAGTGAGCACGAGCAGGGTCTGATCACAGACGCGGAACGTTATAACAAAATTATTGACGTTTGGACGCACACTACGAATAACGTTTCAAAATCACTAATGGAAAAAATTAAAACCGATAAAGGTGGATTTAACTCACTCCACATGATGGTTGACTCTGGTGCGAGGGGTTCTCAGGAACAGGTTCGCCAGTTGGCAGGTATGAGGGGATTGATGATGAAACCTCAGAAAAGTTTGACAGGTCAGTCGGGTGAAATTATCGAAAACCCGATCGTCGCAAACTTTAAGGAAGGTTTGTCAGTGCTTGAGTATTTTATCTCTACTCACGGTGCCCGTAAAGGTTTGGCTGATACCGCTCTTAAAACCGCTGATGCCGGTTACCTTACCAGACGTCTTTGCGACGTTGCGCAGGATGTGATCATTTCTGAAATTGATTGCGGTACTATCAGGGGTATTTACATTTCAGCACTGAAAGATGGCGAACTTGAAAGAGAGCCATTGGCGGAACGTATAACCGGTCGTGTAGTTCAGGAAGATGTTTATGATCCTCGTACCGATGAACTTATCATCGAAGCAGGTGAATTAATTGATGAAGAAAGAGCTGAGCAGATTGACGAAGCGTCGATTGACTCTGTATATATCAGAACCGTGCTTACCTGCGAATCGAAACGTGGTGTTTGCGCCGACTGTTATGGACGTAACCTTACTACCGGCATGCGTGTTGAAGTTGGTGAATCTGTTGGTATCATCGCCGCTCAGTCAATTGGTGAGCCGGGTACACAGCTTACACTTCGTACTTTCCACCTTGGTGGTACATCTTCACGTATCGCGAGCCAGTCAATGGTCGAATCAAATATGGATGGTATCGTCAGGTTCGAAAAAATTAATTCTGTAGAAAAATCAGACTGGATTGGTACTGTTAACGTTGTAATTGGTCGCAGAGGCTCTATCGGAATATATGATGACGATATGCGTATCATCAAAAAATTCGATATTCCTTACGGTGCCGAACTTCTTGTTAAAGATGGCGCGAAAATTAAAAAAGGTCAGCCTCTATACAACCATGACCCATACAATGCATTGATTCTTACTGATATTGGTGGTAAGGTGAGGTTTGTTGATCTTGTTGACAAGGTTACTATGCAGCAGATCGCTGACGAACAAACAGGTCACGTGCAGAAAGTTGTAATTGAGTCTAAAGAAAAATCATTAACACCAAGTATAGTTGTAACTGATAAATCGGGTAAAGAAAAAATGTTCAACCTTCCAACAAGAGCGTATTTATCTGTTGAAGAAGGTGATGATATTCAGCCCGGTACAGTATTAGCGAAAATATCCAAATCGGCATCCAAATCACGAGATATTACAGGTGGTCTTCCTCGAGTTACAGAATTGTTTGAAGCGAGATCTCCTCATGATCCTGCGATTGTTGCCGAAATTGAAGGTGTTGTGAAGTTTGGCGCGAGGAAAAAAGGTTCAAGAGAAATTATCATTGAAGCTCTTGATCAGTCGATGCAGAAAGTTTACAACGTACCTTACGGTAAACATATTCTTGTACAGGAAGGTGACGAGATACCGGCCGGTGAAAAAATTACCGACGGACCTACTGATCCTCATGATATCCTGAAAATCAAAGGTACAAACGCGGTTCAGGAATATCTTGTAAACGAAATTCAGGATGTTTATCGTCTGCAGGGTGTAAAGATAAATGACAAACACATTGAGGTAATTGTAAAACAGATGCTTCAGAAGTTGAAGATCATCAACTCGGGTGATTCAAACTTCATTGAAGAAGATTACGTTGATCGTGTTAAACTTATTGGTGAAAATGAAAGATTACACCCACTTGTAAGAATTGAAGAACCGGGTGACTCAAAATATAAAGCTGGTCAATTAATTTCTCGTGCAAGACTTCGTGAAATTAATGGTGATCTGGCAAGAAAAAGTAAAGCCCAGATCGTAGCTGTTGAAGCTGATCCCGCGACATTCGAAAACATACTGCTTGGTATAACTCAGGCGGCACTATCAACCGAAAGCTGGATTTCGGCTGCATCTTTCCAGGAAACAACGAAAGTGTTGACAAACGCTGCTACCGAAGCGCGTCCTGATTTCCTTGCCGGATTGAAAGAAAATGTTGTAATGGGTCACCTGATTCCGGCGGGAACAGGTTTGAAGAAATATTCAAACATTATCCTGCAGGAAGATGAAGTTGAAGCTACAGAGGAAGTAGTTGAAGACAAGGTTGATGAGCAAAAAGAGAACGCGTAAATTTGTAAGAAAAGCCTAAAAATTAACTTAGGCTTTTCTTGACTTTACATATTTATATTGTTAAATTACGTGTCTGAATCACTTTTGGAAAAGTAATATTTTGGAGATGTTAAATGCCAACAATAAACCAGTTGGTCAGAAAAGGTAGAGTAAAGGTAGTTTCTAAGAATAAGGCGCCGGCATTGAATGCGTGTCCTCAGAAACGTGGTGTATGTACAAGGGTTTATACGACTACCCCCAAAAAGCCTAATTCGGCTTTGCGTAAAGTTGCAAGGGTTCGTTTAACAAACCAGATGGAAGTTACTGCATATATACCGGGTGAAGGTCATAACCTTCAGGAGCACTCAATTGTAATGATCAGAGGCGGCAGGGTCAAGGATTTACCTGGTGTACGTTATCATATTATCCGTGGTTCACTGGATACAAGCGGTGTTGCCGACAGAAGACAAGGCAGATCGAAATACGGAAGTAAAAAACCAAAAGCAAAATAGAATATGAGAAAAAGAAGAGCTGAAAAGAGATTCATTAAGCCGGATCCCAAGTTTAATGATGTAACGGTAGCAAAGTTTATCAACTATATGATGTGGGATGGTAAAAAATCTGTTACTCGCAAGATGGTTTATGATTGTTTTGACATACTTGAAGGCAGAGCGAAAAAACCGGCCCTTGAAGTATTTAGAAAAGCGTTGGATAACGTGCAACCTCTTGTTGAAGTAAGATCACGAAGAGTTGGTGGCGCTACTTATCAGGTTCCTATGGAAGTTAGACCTGATAGAAGAGTTGCTCTGGCTTTCAGATGGATCAGAAATTATTCACGAGCTAGAAAAGATAAATCGACCGCATTGAAGTTGGCTAACGAGATTCTCGCAGCCTCCAACAATGAAGGTCCTTCAGTAAAAAAGAAAGACGATACACACAGAATGGCCGAAGCTAATAAAGCATTCGCGCACTTCAGGTGGTAACAAGGGAAAAATGGCAGAGAAAAGAGTTGACATAAATAAGGTTCGTAATATTGGCATCATGGCGCATATTGATGCCGGTAAAACAACCACAACAGAAAGAGTGCTTTACTACACCGGTAAATTGCACCGCCTTGGCGAGGTTCACGACGGGGCGGCTACGATGGACTGGATGGAGCAGGAAAAAGAGCGCGGTATTACTATAACCAGTGCTGCTACAACTGCTCAATGGAACGGGCATCAGATAAATATTATAGATACACCGGGACACGTTGACTTTACAGTAGAAGTTGAACGTTCCTTGCGTATTCTTGACGGAGCTATTGCTCTGTTTTGTGCTGTTGGCGGAGTTGAGCCGCAGTCGGAAACGGTTTGGAGACAAGCTGATAAATATAAAGTGCCGAGAATAGCTTTTGTCAATAAAATGGACAGAACCGGTGCTGATTTCTATCAGGCTGTTGACATGATGAAGGATAGACTTAAAGCAAACGCGGTTCCTATTTCCTTGCCGATAGGCGAAGGTAATTTGTTCAGCGGCGTTATTGATTTAATGTCTATGAAAGCCAGAATGTATAATGATGATACATTGGGCGCAACTTTCGAAGATAAAGAAATTCCTTCCGATCTTGTTCCACTTGCGAACAAGTATCGTACTCTTATGCTTGAAGCTGTGTCTGAAGTTGATGATACATTGTTGGAGAAGTATCTTGAAGGTGAAGAGATCACCGAAGATGAAGTGAAGTCTGTTCTTCGCCAGGCGACTATTGAGTTGAAGATCATTCCGGTTTTATGCGGCGCTTCATTCAAAAACAAAGGTGTGCAGAAACTTCTTGATTCGGTTGTAGATTTTCTACCTTCTCCGACTGACAGAAAAGAGATTGAGCTTCATCACTTGAATAAAGATGATAAAGTTGTCAGAGCTGTAAATGAAAAAGAAAAGTTTACCGGTTTGGCATTTAAGATTATGACAGACCCGTATGTTGGTAAAATTACCTATTTGCGGATTTATACGGGAACATTGAAAGCCGGTTCATATATATATAACGCATCTTCGGATAAAAAAGAACGCGTAGGAAGAATATTGCAAATGCACGCTAATCACCGGGAAGATATGGACATGGTTCGCGCTGGTGATATTGTTGCGCTTGTTGGAATGAAAAACACCAGAACCGGTGACACTTTGTGTACAGAAGATGATATTGTTCTTCTTGAGAAAATGGCTTTCCCGGAGCCTGTTATTCAGATTGCAATTGAGCCAAAGACCAAAAATGATCAGGATAAACTTTCAGACGCTCTCGCAAAATTGTCTGATGAAGATCCTACATTTCAGGTTAAGGTTGATCATGAAACGGGTCAGACTCTCATCAGCGGTATGGGCGAGTTACATCTTGAGATTCTCGTTGACCGTATGAAAAGAGAATTTAAAGTAGAAGCGAATATTGGTAAACCTCAGGTCGCGTACCGTGAAACAATATCACAACCGGTGCAATCTGAAGGTAAATTTGTAAAACAGTCGGGTGGTAGAGGTAAATATGGTCATGTTTGGCTCGAAATTACTCCTAACGAACCCGGAAAAGGTTTTGTCTTTGAAAATGCCATTATCGGCGGCGCAGTACCGAGAGAGTATATTCCGGCGGTAGAAAAAGGTATTCAGGACGCATTAAGAAACGGTGTTATTGCCGGTTATCCGGTGGTGGATGTTAAAGTTAAGTTGTACGATGGTTCATATCATGATGTTGACTCGGATGAGATATCGTTCAAAGTTGCCGGATCTATGGCGTTCAGACAAGGCGCACGTAAAGCTAAGCCGATTCTTCTTGAACCTATGATGGCTGTTGAGGTTACTACTCCCGAAGAGTATTTGGGTGATGTAATGGGTGATCTTAACTCTCGCAGAGGTAAAATTGAAGGATTTTCACCTAGAAAAGACGCACAGGTAATTCGTGCCCTTATTCCTCTTGCTGAAATGTTTGGTTATGCTACAACATTAAGATCTATGACACAAGGTAGAGCAATCTACTCAATGCAGTTTTCTCACTACAACCAGGTTCCAAAATCGGTTGCTGATGAGATTCAGGAAAAATCTAGTTTTAAGGATTCTGAAGAATCAGTTTAGTTAAATAAAATTTAAGAAAGCAAATAAATTTTAAGGAGTATTCGATGGCAAAAGAAAAATTTGATAGGAGTAAACCTCACGTAAATATTGGTACTATTGGACACGTTGACCATGGTAAAACAACTTTAACCGCGGCAATAACAATGACCCTTAGTAAAAAAGGTTTGTCAGAGCAGAGAAGTTTCGACTCAATTGACAATGCTCCTGAAGAAAGAGAACGTGGTATAACTATTGCTACAGCTCACGTAGAGTATTCAACAGCTAATCGTCACTATGCTCACGTTGACTGTCCTGGTCACGCTGACTACGTTAAAAACATGATTACAGGTGCCGCGCAGATGGACGGTGCTATTTTGGTTGTTGCAGCTACTGATGGTCCTATGCCACAGACTCGTGAACACATTCTGCTTGCTCGTCAGGTGGGTGTACCTAGAATAGTCGTTTTCATGAACAAAGTTGACATGGTTGATGACGAAGAACTTTTGGAACTTGTTGAAATGGAACTTCGTGAACTATTGAGCGAATATGAATTCCCTGGTGATGACATTCCTATCATCAAAGGATCCGCACTTCGCGCATTGGAAGCTTCTTCTGATACATCAATTCCTGATACAGATGAAAGATTGAATTGCATCTATGAACTTATGGACGCAGTTGATGATTACGTACCGATTCCTGAAAGAAGTGTTGACAAGCCATTCCTTATGCCTGTTGAGGACGTATTCTCAATTACAGGTCGTGGTACTGTGGCTACAGGTAGAGTTGAAAGAGGTGCGGTAAAAGTTGGTGAAGAGGTTTCTCTTATCGGACTTGGAATGAACAAGAAAACAGTTGTTACCGGTGTTGAAATGTTCCGTAAAGAACTTGACAGCGCTATGGCTGGTGACAATGCTGGTATTCTACTTCGCGGTGTTGATAAAAAAGAAATTGAACGCGGTATGGTTCTTGCGAAAACCGGTTCTATTACACCTCATACATATTTTGAAGCTGAAGTTTACATCTTGTCAAAAGACGAAGGTGGACGTCACACTCCATTCTTCCAGGGTTACAGACCTCAGTTCTATTTCAGAACAACTGACGTAACCGGCGTTTGTGAACTTCCTGAAGGTACCGAAATGGTAATGCCTGGTGATAATGTTAAGTTGAAAGTAAAACTTATCGGTGAAATCGCCATGGAAGAAGGTCTTCGTTTCGCGATTCGCGAAGGCGGAAGAACCGTTGGTGCCGGTGTTGTAACAAAAATCTTTGAATAAGAAGAAAATACGATTTAATTATAAATGGACCGGCAAAAGTCGGTCCTTTATTATGAAAGTTTAAGGAGAGTATTGCATTGTCTGGTCAGAAGATAAGAATAAAGTTGAAGTCTTACGATCATATTTTGATTGACAAATCAACAGAGAAAATAATTAAGACTGTAAAGAGTACGGGTGCTGTTGTTTCAGGTCCGATTCCGTTGCCAACAAAAAGATCAGTTTATACCGTATTGCGCTCTCCGCACGTAGATAAAAAGTCGAGAGAGCAGTTCGAGATCAGAGCGCACAAGCGTATTATCGATATTCATAATTCAAACAATAAAACCGTCGATTCGTTGAGCAAACTTGAAATACCGGCGGGTGTTGATATTGAGATTAAGTTATAAGGATTTAATGTTATGCCTGGATTGTTAGGTAAAAAATTGGGAATGACAAGCATTTATGTAGGGGATAGAGTTGTTCCCGTAACCGTAGTGGAGGCGGGCCCTTGTAAGGTTGTTGATGTCAAAACTAAAGATAAAGATGGTTACGAAGCGGTTCAGCTTGGTTATGGTAGCAAAAAAGAGAAGAATGTTAATAAACCCATGCTAGGACACTTCAGGAAAAACAACGTTGAGCCTGCTGCTGTATTGAGAGAGTTTAAGGGATTTGATCTTGCGGAGGTTAAAGCCGGTGATACCTTAACTGTAGAAGTTTTCGAAATTGGTGAAATGGTTTCCGTTTCTTCCAATAGCAAAGGTAAAGGTTTTCAGGGTGTTATGCGCAGACATGGTTTTGGCGGTGTTGGTGGAACAACTCACGGTCAGAGTAACCGGTTGAGAGCACCTGGTTCTATAGGTCAAAGTTCTGATCCTTCGAGAGTATTGAAGGGTACAAGAATGGCTGGCAGAATGGGTGGAAAAAGAGTTACCACTAAAGGTTTGAGAATAATCAGAATAGACCCCGATAAAAATATCCTTATGATTAAAGGTGCAATTCCGGGTTCAATTAATTCAATAGTAGAAATTAAAAAGTAGTCGGTTTAGTAATGAAAGTAGATGTTTATAAAATAGACGGCACTAAGACAGGCGAACAGGTAGAATTGAATGATTCTGTTTTCGGAGCGGAACCGAATGATCATGTTATCTATTTGTCAGTTAAAGCTTATTTGGCTAATCAGAGACAAGGTACACACAAGGCTAAAGAGAGAAATGAAGTTAGAGGCGGTGGTAAAAAACCATGGAGACAGAAAGGTAGAGGCGTTGCTCGTGCCGGTACTATTCGTTCACCTTTATGGGTTGGCGGTGGCCGTATTTTTGGTCCCAAGCCTAGAAACTACAGACAAAAGTTGAATAAGAAAGTTAGTAAACTTGCTCGTATCTCGGCTCTTTCATACAAAGCCAAATCAGAACAAATTATGGTGGTAGATGATTTTAATTTTGAAGCACCAAAAACAAAAGAGTTTGTTCAGATGCTTAACGCGCTTAAACTGGGCGGTAAAAAGGCATTGTTGGTAACTGGTGAGTATAATGATAATATATACAGATCCGGAAGAAATATTGAAAAAATAAGAGTAATTGAAGCAAAAGATATCAACGCATACGAAGTATTGAATAATCAGATTGTTGTAGTTCAGAAAGGCGCCGTTGATAAAATACACGGAATGTTAAATTAATAAGTTTTGGATACGAAATGCGCAATATTTTAGTTAAACCGTTAATCACAGAAAAAATGACAGCAATCACTGAAGGTCAGATGAAGTATGGCTTTGTGGTTGATGTACGCGCCAACAAAGTAGAGATAAAAAAAGCTATTAAAGAAAAATTTGATGTTGACGTTGTTACTGTGAATACATTGAGGTACAAAGGTAAAACTAAAACCCAGTTTACTAAAAGGGGTCGTTTTTCCGGTAAAACTCCTCAGTTTAAGAAAGCGATTGTTACTTTAAAACCTGATCAGACAATTGATATATTTGGCGAAGTGTAGCAGTATAGGAATTGGAGCTTATATAAATGGCTATTAGAAAATTTAAACCGAATACTCCGGGTACAAGATATATGTCGGTACCCACATTTGATGAGATAACAAAAACAGAACCGGAAAAATCGTTAACAACAAAATTAACGAAAAGCGGCGGAAGAAATAATCATGGTAGAATTACTACACGTTTCCGTGGCGGCGGTCATAAAAGAAGATACCGTGTTATAGATTTCAAAAGAGATAAACACAATATTCCTGCGAAAGTATTTTCAATTGAATATGATCCTAACAGAAGTTCACGTATAGCGCTTCTTCACTATGCCGATGGAGAGAAAAGATATATTATCGCTCCTGATGGTTTGAAGGTTGGTGATACAGTAATTTCGGGAACAGGTGTTGAAATCAAAGTTGGTAATGCGTTAAAACTTAAAGATATGCCTCTTGGTTCATTCCTTCACAACGTTGAAATGAAACCTGGTAAAGGTGGTCAGTTGGGACGTTCTGCCGGAACAGCAATTCAGCTTGTTGCAAAAGAAGGTAAATACGCATCATTAAAATTACCTTCAGGTGAAGTTAGAATGATTTTACTGGAATGTATGGCGACTTATGGTACTGTTGGAAATTCTGATCACAGTAACTTAAGCCTTGGTAAAGCCGGTAAAACAAGATATTTGGGAAGAAGACCTCATGTACGTGGTACCGCAATGAACCCGGTAGATCACCCGATGGGTGGTGGTGAAGGTAAAACGGCAGGTGGTGGTCATCCGGTATCACCCTGGGGTCAGAAATCGAAAGGTTTGAAAACCCGTAAAAGAAAAAATGAATCGAACAAATATATAGTTAAACGTAGAAAATAGAGATTGAGATATGCCAAGATCAATTAAAAAAGGACCGTTCGTAGATTTGAAATTGTTAGGTAAGGTACAGAAGCTTAATGAATCTGGTCAGAAAAAGATTGTAAAAACATGGTCACGTTCGAGCACTATCATTCCTGATTTTATAGGTCACACGATAGCGGTTCACAATGGTAATAAAATGATTCCTGTGTATGTATCGGAGAACATGGTAGGTCATAAGTTGGGTGAATTTTCACCAACAAGGATCTTCAGAGGTCATCCGGGTACAAAAGCAGAAAAGGCAGCAAGGTCTAAGTAAGATAGTTGAGGTTATTATAAATGGAAGCTAGAGCCGTACATAAGTATATCAGTACCTCTCCGAGAAAGATGAGATTGGTGATCGATCTGATTAGAGGTAAATCTGTTTCTGAAGCTATGGAGATATTACACTTTAATACTCAGCATGCTTCTAATTACGCTGAAAAAGTATTGAGATCAGCAGTATCGAATCTTTTCGTTAAAGCTGAAAAAGAAGACGATAGTACAAGATATGAAGCAGATGATCTTTTCGTAAAAGAAGTTTTTGTTAATGAAGGCCCGTCAATGAAGCGCGTTTTGCCAGCTCCGATGGGTAGAGCTTATAGAATTCGCAAGAGATCTAATCATTTAACAATTGTAGTAGCAGTAAAAAGTTAATTAGGAGGCTTTTTTTGGGTCAGAAGACAAATCCGATCGGTATAAGGGTCGGTGTTATCCGCGGATGGGAATCGAATTGGTACGAAAGCAAGAGTTATAGCGCGAAGTTGCTTGAAGATCGTAAACTTAGATTGTATATAAGAAACCGTTTGAAAAAAGCTGGTATCTCCAGAATTATTATTGACAGAACATCTAAGAATATTATCCTTACTATTCACACATCACGTCCTGGTGTTGTAATTGGTAAGAGTGGTAAAGAAATATCACAGTTGGAACAGGAACTGAAGAGCGTTACTGATAAAGAAGTTAAGGTTCAGATTAGTGAGATTAAAAGACCTGAATTAGATGCGTTTCTTGTTGCTGAAAATATAGCGCAGCAGCTTCAGGGAAGAGTTTCTTTCCGTAGAGCTATGAAATCAGCAATAACTACTGCAATGAGAATGGGAGCCGAAGGAATCAGGATTATGTGCGCCGGTCGTTTGGGCGGTGCGGAAATGGCTCGTACTGAACAGTACAAGGATGGAAGAATTCCGCTACACACACTCAGAGCCGATATTGATTATGCTACTGCTACATCACAAACTATTTATGGCTCAATCGGCATCAAAGTTTGGATATGCCGCGGTGAAATATTAGGTAAAAGATTATCGGAATAATTGATTTACAGGAGTTTTGGCTATGTTAATGCCCAAAAGAGTAAAGTATAGAAAGGTACACAGAGGTAGAAGAAGAGGTAAAGCACAGCGCGGAAGCAGTGTTGCTTTTGGGGATTTTGGTCTTAAATCGCTTGATTGCGGTTGGATTACTTCTCGCCAGATTGAATCTTGCAGGGTTGCAATCACACGTACCATGAAGAGAGATGGAAAAGTTTGGATTAGAATATTCCCTGATAAACCGGTTACGAAAAAACCTTTGGAAACTCGTATGGGTAAAGGTAAAGGCGCTCCCGAATTTTGGGTTGCTGTTGTGAAACCGGGTAGAGTATTGTTTGAAGTTGCTGGTGTTTCTAAAGAAATTGCTCAGAGAGCTTTGCAGTTGGCTTCTTACAAACTCCCAATTAAAACTAAAATTTCTGTCAGACCTGACTACGAAAACGCATAAGGGTTGGATAATATGAAGATGTACGAAATTCGCGAAATGAGCGAACAGGAATTGGTAAAAAGAATAGCTGAAGAAGAGACTAATCTTGTAGATTTGAGATTTCAGCATGAACTTAAAAATTTAACAAACACAGCCAAGCTTAATCTTGTAAAAAAAGATATTTCAAGGATGAGAACTGTGTTGAATGAAATGAAAACAACGTCGTCTGACGATAAATAAAATATTTAGGAGTTAGTTACCGGATATGGAAACACGTGCTTTAAGAAAAACCAGAATAGGCGTTGTAGTTAGCAATAAGATGGATAGAAGTATTGTTGTTGCGATTGAAAGAAGAGTTGCTCACCCTATCTATCGCAAATACTTCAAAAAAACCACCAAGCTAATGGCGCATGATGAAAAGAACGAGTGTAGCGTTGGCGATAAAGTTAAAATTATGGAAACCAGGCCACTAAGCAAATCTAAAAACTGGCGTTTGGTTGAAGTTGTTGAAAAGGCCAAGTAATTTGATTTTGTAGGAGAACTTGAGAAATGGTACAAGAAGAAACAAATTTGGTTGTTGCTGATAATTCGGGAGCAAAAAAAGTTAGGTGCATCAGGGTTCTCGGTGGCAGTAGCAGAAGATACGCCAGTGTTGGAGATTTGGTTGTTGTTGCTGTTAAGGCTGCTATACCCGGTGGCGGTGTAAAAAAAGGTGAAGTTTCACGTGCCGTAATTGTACGCACCAGTAAAGAAGTTAGAAGAGATGACGGTTCTTATATAAGATTTGATGAAAACGCAGCAGTTCTTCTTAACAATCAGAATGAACCCAGGGGAACACGTATTTTTGGTCCTGTTGCCCGTGAGTTACGCGAAAAGAAATTTATGAAGATTATTTCCCTCGCACCCGAGGTGTTATAAATAATAGGATTATGAAAATGAAAATTCGTAAAGATGATAACGTTTTGGTAATTGCCGGGAATGACAAAGGCAATAAAGGTAAAGTCTTGAAGGTATATCCTAAGGATAACAGAATTATTGTTGAAGGGATTAACATTCGTAAAAGACATACCAAGCCAAGTCAGAACAATCCTAACGGCGGTATCATGGAAAAAGAAGCTCCTATCCATGCTTCCAATGTTATGGTTATTGACCCTAAATCGGGCGATGCTGTAAGGGTTGGCAAAAAAATAATTATCGACGATAAGTCCGGTAAGAAAAAAAGTGTAAGAGTTAGCAAAAAAAGCGGCGAAATGTTGTAATTCATTAGTTGGGACAGAAATTTACCATGGCTAAAAAAGAAAAAAATAATAAACAGGCAAAGAAAGCGGACAAAAAAGCCGCTCCGGAACAGGTGGTCGAGGAAAAAATTCCCGCAAGATTGTATGGAAAATACAAAGAAGATATTGTTCCCAAATTAAGAGAAAAGTTTGATTACAAAAACATTATGCAAGTACCGAAACTTGACAAAATTGTAGTCAACGTTGGTGTAGGCGGTGCTGTGCAGGATCCCAAGATGCTTGATGAAGCTGTAAGGGATATCGAAACTATTACAGGTCAGAAAGCCAGTGTTCGTATATCAACAAAATCTATCTCTAACTTCAAACTTAGAGAAGGTATGAAAGTTGGCGCGAAAATTACCTTGCGCAGAGAAATGATGTATGAATTTCTTGACAGACTGATCAGTGTCGCTCTTCCTCGTGTGCGTGACTTTAGAGGAATTTCAGACAAAGCTTTCGATGGCAGGGGTAACTATACTCTTGGTATTAAAGAGCAGATCATTTTCCCTGAAATTAATGTTGATAAAGTTAGCAGAATTAACGGTATGGATATCACTTTCGTAACAACGGCTAATTCCGATAATGAAGCTTATGAATTACTTACAGCTTTTGGTGTACCGTTCAGAAAGAGAGAATTACAATAACCAAAGGAATATTATGGCAAGAAAAGGTTTATTAGCCAGAGAACAGAAACGACAGAAACTGGTAAAGAAATACGCTGATATAAGAAAGAAGATGAAAGAAGAAGGCGATTACGAAGGTCTTCAGCAGTTACCTAAAAACGCTTCACCGGTAAGGCTTCATAATCGTTGCCAAATGACCGGAAGACCAAGAAGTTATTATCGCAAGTTTGGAATATCCCGTTTGCAGTTTAGAGAAATGGCGCTACGTGGTGAAATTCCTGGAATTAAAAAATCCAGTTGGTAAAGATTAAGGAGAATTATAAATGCCGGTAACTGATCCGATAGCAGATTATTTGACTTGTATTAGGAATGCAATTGGGGCCAAGAAGAAATATGTTGAAGTGCCCTCTTCAAATATGAAAGTTCGTTTGAGCGAAATCCTGAAAGAAACTAATTTCATCAGGGATTTTAATGTAAAAGAGGATAACAAGCAGAATGTTATTCGTATTCATTTGAGTTACACCAATGGTAACCCTTCAATTTCCGGTTTGAAAAGAATTTCTCGTCCGGGATTGAGAAACTATGTTAGTAAAGAAGATATTCCCCGTGTTCTTAACGGATTGGGAATTGCAGTTCTTTCTACTTCGAAAGGTTTACTTACCGACAGGCAGGCAAAGGTTGAAGCAGTTGGCGGTGAAGTAATTTGTCATATTTGGTAAAATATTGAATGGAGTTTTGTAGTGTCACGAGTAGGTAAAAAACCTGTTTCTATCAGTGATGTAGAAATCAAAGTTGAAGGACAGGTAATAAAAGTTAAGGGGAAACTGGGTGAATTAAGCACCGAGGTACACCCGAATATGAATGTATCGGTTAACGAAGGTGAGCTGGTTGTTGAGAGACCGGATGATACCAGAGAGAATAAAGCATTACATGGCTTGACCAGAGCTCTTATTCAGAATATGGTTACCGGCGTAACAGAAGGGTTTTCCAAAACTCTTGAAGTTATTGGTGTTGGTTATCGTGTTGAAATGAAAGATAAAAATCTTCTTTTGAACCTTGGTTATTCGCATCCCATATATTTTGTTCCTCCGGATGAAATTAAAATCGAGCTACCTGCTAACAATCAGATCAAGGTTAGCGGTGTTGATAAAGAATTGGTAGGACTTGTTGCCTCTAAAATCAGGTCATTCAAAAAACCTGAACCGTATAAAGGTAAAGGAATTAAATATTCTGACGAAGTTATTGTACGTAAAGCTGGTAAAGCAGCCGGTAAATAATTGATTTGAGGAGACGAGAGTAAAATGGTTAAGACTAAAAGTAAAAGATTACAGAAAAAAGCCAGCGTGCGTAAAAAGATTTTTGGTACTCCTGAAAAACCCAGAATGTCGGTTTTCAGAAGTTTGAATGAAGTTTATATTCAGCTTATTGATGATGTTAGCGGAAAAACTTTGGTTGCGGCATCTTCTTTGAGTAAAGAAATCGCGGATCAGGTTAAAGAAGCCAAAACTAAAACAGACAAAAGCGCTGTAGTTGGTGAATACCTGGCTAAAGTAGCGTTGGATAAAGATATTAAACAGGTTGTATTCGATCGTAACGGATATCGTTATCATGGTCGTGTAAAAGCTGTTGCCGATGGCGCTCGCAAAGGCGGATTGGTATTTTAATTATTTTTGCCGGATCGTCTAACGGTAGGACTACGCCCTTTGGAGGCGTCTGTGTAGGTTCGAATCCTGCTCCGGCAGCAAAGCTTATTGTTTTAAGGTATTTGAAATCATAGGAGATTAAATTGAAGCCTAAGAAAGTATCCGGTATTGAAGGATTAAAGGAAAAAGTTGTTCATATCAACAGGGTCGCGAAAGTTGTAAAAGGTGGTAGGCGCTTTAGTTTCAACGCAATCGTGGTTGTTGGTGATGGTAAAGGTCATGTTGGCGTTGGTTTAGGTAAAGCTAATGAAGTTACGGATGCTATTTCTAAGGGTATTGATGACGCAAAGAAAAATTTGTATAAAGTACCTTTGGTAAAAGGAACAATACCTCATGAAATTATCGGTAAATATGGCGCCGGTAAAGTTTTGTTGAAACCTGCGTCTGCCGGTACCGGTCTTATAGCAGGTGGTGGTGTACGTGCGGTATTGGAATCGGTTGGTATTCAGGATATCCTGACAAAATCGCTTGGTTCCAGTAACCCTCATAACCAGGTTAAAGCGACTTTAAATGGTTTGCTTTCTCTTATTGATGCTGTTACCATGGCTAATAAGCGTGGTATGAAGGTTAATGAATTATTTAATGCCTAAGTGAGGAGTTTATGTCTAAGAAGTTAAAAGTTACTCAGGTGAAATCAATTATTGACAGACCGAAAGATCAGAAAAGAACTATTGAGGCTTTGGGACTGGGAAGACCCCGTAAAGTTAAAGTTCATAACGATACACCTCAGATCAGGGGTATGGTTAATAAGGTACAGCATTTGGTTACAGTTGAAGAAATTGAAGAGTAGAGGAAATAAATGGATATTTTAAGTAATCTTAAGTATGCCGCCGGTTCAAAGAAGAAGAGAAAAAGAATTGCACGTGGTGAAGGTTCAGGTCACGGCGGTCAGGCTACAAAAGGTATGAATGGTCAGAAATCACGTAGTGGTGCAAAAAATCGCGCATGGTTTGAAGGTGGTCAGATGCCTTTACAGAGACGTGTTCCGAAACGTGGTTTCACTAATATCTTCAAAGTGAAATTCCAGGTTGTTAATTTAACCAGATTGCAAAATTTGGTTGATGATAAAAAAATTGAAGAAGGTTCTGCCGTTACTGCCGAAGTTCTATATAAAACCGGTACTATTTCAAAAGCGGCTGCTCCATATAAAATATTGGGTAACGGTGAATTGAAAGCTAAACTTGATGTTTCAGCTCATGCTTTCAGCGCTACCGCTAAAGAAAAAATTGAATCTGCTAACGGAACCATAAACGAGATTAAACTTTAATGGGAAAATTACAAGAAACATTTCGGAATATTTTTAAGATTAAAGAGCTGAAGGACAGGATCCTTTATACAATTGCTCTTCTTGTGATTGTTAGGATCGGGGCGCACATTACACTCCCCGGTGTTGATGCAAGTTTATTATCGGAAGCTATGAGTAATCAAACTTCCGATAACTTATTTGGTCTTTACGACTTATTTGTGGGTGGCGCTTTTTCCAATGCGGCAATTTTCGCGCTTGGTATTATGCCTTACATCAGTGCCTCTATTATCATTCAGTTGATGGGTGCGGTTGTTCCTTATTTTCAGAAGTTACAGCGTGAAGGTGAAGAAGGAAGAAAGAAAATTACACAGCTTACCCGCTATGGTACTATTTTTATATCCGCACTTCAGGCATGGAGTATTTCAATATATCTAAACAGTATTGATTATAACGGAATGCCGATCATTCCGGCTGATGTGCAGGGATTAGGTTTTACTATTCAGACAGTTATTTTTCTTGTTGCCGGTACCGCATTTATGATGTGGATGGGTGAGCAGATAACTGAACGTGGTATTGGTAATGGTATCTCTCTTATAATTTTTATCGGTATTATTAACCGCTTGCCATTTGCGTTACTTGACGAATATCGTCTTTTAACTCAGGGCGACAGAAACCTTGTAATTGAAATTGTAATTTTGATATTCATGGTTTTCGTAATCGCGGGTATAGTTCTGGTTACACAGGGTACGAGAAGGATTCCTGTGCAATACGCAAAGAGAGTAGTTGGAAGAAAAGTTTACGGTGGTGTAACACAATATATCCCCTTACGTGTTAACACAGCAGGTGTAATGCCGATCATTTTTGCTCAGGCTATTATGTTCTTGCCAAACACTTTGTTCTCTTTCTTCCCCGAAAACGAATTTGTTACCGGATTGGCGCAATATTTTAATTATACTTCTTATACATATGCGTTAATATACGGTATCATTATTGTGTTCTTTACATATTTTTATACAGCTATTGCTTTTAACCCCCAGGATGTAGCGGAGAATATGAAAAAACAGGGTGGTTTTATCCCGGGAATAAGACCCGGAAAACAAACTTCCGAGTTTATTGATAATATTCTTACTAAAATTACTCTTCCGGGATCGATTTTCTTAGCAATTGTTGCTATATTGCCTACTTTTGTTTCGAAGTTTGGTGTAAGTGCCAGTTTTGCTCAATTTTTTGGCGGTACAAGTCTGCTGATTATGGTTGGCGTGGCTCTTGATACTTTACAGCAAGTTGAATCTCATTTGTTGATGAGACACTATGACGGTATCATGAAAACCGGAAAGCTCAGAGGCAGAAAGTAGAAGCGTTGTAAAGTGATATTATTAAAGAGTAAAAAAGAAATAGATTTTATCAGGGAAAGTAACCAACTGGTTGCTGAAACCCTTCAGTTGGTAAAAAGTAATGTTAAACCCGGAATTTCTACCGGGGAGTTAGACAAGATTGCGGAAGATTATATTCTTTCAAACAATGCCAAACCCGCATTTAAAGGTTATTCGCAGGCGGGAAGTATTGATTTTCCGGGTACAATTTGCTCTTCTGTTGAAGAAGAAGTTGTGCATGGAATACCTGGTGACAGGATTTTGAGAGAAGGTGAAATAATATCCGTAGATGTAGGTGTTCTTAAAAATGGTTTTTACGGTGATGCCGCGATAACAATAGCAGTAGGTGAAATTTCGGAAGATAGAAAGTTTCTGATGAAAATAACCGAAGAAAGTTTGCATAAAGCTATTGAACAGGCGATTGCAGGTAACAGAATCGGCGATATTTCAGCTGCTGTACAAAAACATGTAGAAGAGAACGGATTTTCAATTGTACGAGAGTTGTGCGGTCATGGTGTTGGTAAATACCTTCATGAAGATCCACAGGTTAGTAACTTTGGAAAACCGGGTACCGGAGCACTTGTTAAAAATGGAATGACTATTGCAATTGAGCCTATGGTAAATATGGGTAAACGACATATAAAGGTCGCACCCGACGGTTGGACGGTATATGCCTCCGACAGAAAACCATCGGCGCATTTTGAACATACAATAGCTATAATTGATAATAAACCGGAAATATTGAGTATTTGTTAGTATGGCAAAACAAGGTCCAATTAAAGTTGACGGAGTAGTAACAGAAACATTGCCCAATGCGCATTTCAAGGTAAAACTTGATAATGGTCATGAAATATTGGCGCATATATCTGGCAAGATGCGTATGCATTTTATTAAAATATTGGTTGGCGACAAAGTAGCAATAGAGTTATCACCGTACGACCTCAACAAAGGCAGAATTACGTATAGATATAAATAGCGGAGTTAGTAATGAAGGTTCGTGCTTCAGTAAAGAAAATTTGCGAAAATTGCAAAGTTATTAAACGTAAGGGCGTTGTAAGAGTGATCTGCAAGAACCCTAAACATAAACAGCGTCAAGGTTAATTAATTAAAGTAATACCAGGAGGATAAGGTTTGGCTCGTATTGCAGGTATAGATTTACCTAAGAATAAGAAAGCTTATATTGGTTTGACTTATATTTACGGAATCGGACAGCATTCTGCTTATTCGATTCTCGAGAAGGCTGAGGTAGATCCAGAGAAAAAGATTAATGATTTAAGTGAAGAGGAAGTTGCTAAAATACGTTCGATTATGACCTCTGAATACAAAGTTGAAGGCGCGCTTAGGAGTGAAGTTCAGCAGAATATTAAACGTCTTATGGATATCGGCGCTTACAGAGGATTACGTCACAGACGCGGTCTTCCTGCCAGGGGACAGAGAACACGTACCAACTCCAGGACAAGAAAAGGTAAAAGAAGAACAGTTGCCGGTAAGAAAAAAGCGCCCGGTAAGAAATAGTGAAGTAATTATTTAAGGAGTTTAGAATTGGCAAAAGCTAGACAAAAGACAAAGAAAAAAGTTCATGTTGACGCGGTGGGGGTTGCTCATATAAAAGCATCTTTCAACAATGTTATATGCACAGTTACCGATGTTTACGGCAACACAATTTCGTGGTCTTCTGCAGGTAAAAACGGCTTTAAAGGCTCAAGAAAAAATACACCATACGCTTCTCAGGTAACTGCTGAAGCTGCTGCAAAAGAAGCTCATGATCTTGGTTTAAGAAAAGTTGATGTTTATGTAAAAGGTCCCGGTTCAGGAAGAGAAGCTGCCATTAGAGCATTATCTACTGCCGGTTTACAGATTATGTCGATTAGAGATATAACTCCTATTCCACATAACGGCTGCAGACCGCCGAAACGCAGAAGAGTATAATTAGGGAGAATTGTTAGATGGCAAGATATACTGGTCCAAGTTGTAAATTATGCAGAAGAGAAAAAGAAAAATTGTTTCTTAAAGGCTCTAAATGTTTTTCAGACAGATGCCCGATAGAAAATAGAAATTATCCTCCTGGTGAACACGGTCTTAGTCGAAGAGCTAAATACTCTGAATATGGTGTTCAGCTGAGAGAAAAGCAGAAAGTTAAAAGAATTTACGGTGTTCTCGAAACGCAGTTCCGTACTTACTTTGAAAAAGCCAACCGTCAGAAAGGTGTTACAGGTGAAAACCTTGTTAAACTTCTTGAAAGAAGATTTGACAACGTTGTTTTCCGTTTGGGTTTTGCCCCTTCTCGTAAAGCGGCAAGACAGATGGTGCTTCACCGTCATTTCACCGTTAATGGTGTTACTGTAAATATACCTTCATACCAGGTAGCTCCCGGCGATATTATTGAAGTCAGGGAAAAAAGTAAAAAGCTGGATGTTATCCACAGTTCACTGCGTAAAGTGAAAGATAACATGTATGGTTGGTTATCAACAGAAAAAGCTGTTCTTAAAGGTACTTTTGTTGAAGTTCCTGAAAGAGAAGATGTACCGTTGAATGCTAACGAACAGCTAATTGTAGAGTTGTACTCTAAATAATTAATTGATTTTTTAAAATTGAGGATTCTAAATGAGCTATCCTTTCATAAAGATGCCTGACGGCGTAGTACTGGAAGAAGCAACGGCAACTGATACGTTTGGAAAGTTTGTGGTTCAGCCACTCGAAAGAGGATTTGGTGTAACATTAGGAAATTCATTTAGAAGAGTATTGTTGTCTTCACTATCCGGTGCGGCAATTACCGCCATTAAAATTGACGGCGTTTTGCACGAATTCTCTACTGTTCCCGGTGTGCTTGAAGATGTTACTCAGATTATATTGAACTTGAAAAAAGTCCGTATGAAATTGATCAATAAAAAGACCAATCGTATGGAACTTACCTTGAGCGGACCACATGATTTCAAAGCTGCTGATCTCCAGGAGCACTGTCCGGATATTGAAATTCTTACTCCCGATGTTCATATTGCTACTTTAAACGAAGAAGCCAAAATTACTATGGAACTTCGTTTCGGTATCGGTAAAGGTTATGTCCCTTCATTTGATCAGAAAATTGCTGACCAGACAATAGGACTTATCCCGATAGATTCGATTTTTACACCATTAAAAAATGTACATTACGATATTCAGAATGTACGTATTGGTGAAAGAAATGATTACGAAAAACTTACTTTAACTGTTCTTACGGATGGTTCTATTACTCCGGAAGAAGCTCTTTCTTCAGCCGGCAAGATATTGAAGGATCATATCAACCTCTTCATTAACTTTGAAGTTGAACCTGAAGAAGATAAAGTTGAAAGTGAAAAAGATGCTGAAAGCGAAAGAATTAAGAACATTCTTCTTACCAGTGTTGATGATCTTGAACTTAGTGTTCGTTCACACAATTGCTTGAAAGCAGCAAATATTAAAACACTTTCCGACCTTGTAAGACGTGATGAAAACGAAATGCTTCGTTTCAGGAACTTTGGTCGTAAATCTCTTGCCGAATTGATTGAGATTGTTGAAAATTATGGTCTTGAATTCGGTATGGATGTAGATAAATATATAAAAGACAAACCTGAAAATAATTAATTCCCGATAAGGTAAGATTATGAGACATAGAGTTAAAGGTAGAAAGTTAGGCAGAACTGCTACACATCGTGCGGCAACAAAAAACGCTTTGGTAAAAGCTTTGTTCCTTCACAAAAAAATCAAAACTACTGTAGCTAAAGCAAAAGAAACCAGAGTATTTGCTGAAAAACTTATTACAAAAGCAAAAACTGACTCTGTTGCTAACAGAAGATATGTTGCGCGTTTTATTAACGACAGAGATGTTGTTAAAGAATTGTTTGAAGAAATTGTACCAACTATCGGTGACAGACCAGGTGGATATACCAGAGTGATTAAACTTGGTTTCCGTGCGGGTGATGCTGCTGAAACTGCAATTATTGAACTTGTTGACTATAATGACGTTGGTTCTGAACCTAAAGCAGCAAAAACTGAAACCGCGGAAGTAGAAGAAGTTGAAGTTGAGGATGTAAAAACCGAAACAACGGCTGCTGTTGAAGAAGCAGAAGTAGTTGAGGAAGTTACGGAAGAAAAGGAAGAACCTAAAGCTGAAACTCCTGAAGCTACCGAAGAACCGAAAGATGATACTGAAGAAGATAAAAAAGAAGAAACTAAATAATTCTTCATCAATAATTACTTCAGAAGAGTAATCCTGTAAAGGGTTACTCTTTTTTTATGTGTAAAATGAAAGATATAAAATTCATAAAATCTGTTCACAGGATAGCCGATTTACCCAAAGACGGTATCCCGGAAGTTGTATTGTGCGGAAGATCGAATGTGGGGAAATCTTCGTTCATAAATTCTCTTTTCAACCGTAAGGGGATTGCTATGACAAGTTCCACTCCGGGGAAAACAAGAGGGATCAATTACTATCTTGCCGAGAATAAATTTTATGTTGTTGATTTGCCTGGTTTCGGTTACGCTAAAGTTTCTGAAAAGGAAAGAACCAAGTGGCAAAAACTTATCAGTGAATATCTTGGCGTGCAGAAATCTATTAAACTTGCACTTCATTTTATTGATAGCAGAATTACCCCCTCACCATTGGATGAGATGCTTAACAATTATCTGCGCGAGCTCGAATTACCATACGTTATACTTCTCAATAAAGTTGATAAACTAAAACAATCAGAAAAAGCTAAAAGTAAAAAACTGATTGTTGATTTTTTTCCGGAACTGGTAGAGGGAGATAACCTTATTTTACATTCTTCCGCAAAAGGAACGGGAAAAAAGGAAATCGAAAAAAGGCTCACGACTCTATTTCTTCGTTAAATCTCAACATTTATCACATTTAGAACCCATTTTTTAATTATATTTAATTTGATATAAAATATTAAATTAGCTTGTCGGATTTCAATGGGATTAAGTAACAGATATAAAAAACGCGTTCTAATATTTCTGATAATTCCTGTATTGGTATCAATTCCGTTTTTTACAGATAACCTGATATTGAGGATTATCGTTGCTGTATTGGGTATTGTATATGTTGGTTTTATAATATTCCTCAGGGATTCAAAGAACGAGGCATTCAAAAAAGAATTTCAGTACGAAGAAAACGATGAACTTACCGAAGACGATCTAATCCCGTTCACTGATGATGAACACGATTCTTCTTTTGAAATAGTTTCCAGGAATAAGGATCCGGAAGTTTTAACGGCTGATAATGTTACCGATATTCCCGCAATCAAAAGACAGTCGGCGATTTCTCCTCTTAACCTCAAAAAAGATTTTGATAAACTGGCAAAGGAAATCACCCCTCCGGATTTACCTCACGAAAAACAGTTCGGATTTATACTGAAAAGAATACTTTTTATGGTGCAGGAGTTATTCTTTGCTCACAGTGTATTGTTTTTCTGGTACAATGATAGCAAAAACAAGCTGGCGCTTGAGGAATATGTTTCCAATTCCGATGAAGTTGAGGAAAAACATCTGGACTTACAGGATGATTTGCTCAGTAAAATTGTGCGTAATGAGGAACCTGAGCTGATGAATGATATCAACCCCTCAGCTGAAAAAGATGTAGTAAGATATTATAAATCTCCCCCGGGCATAAAAAGTTTTCTGGGAGTACCTCTATATTATGGTGGTGCTTTGACGGGGGTATTGGCGCTTGATTCGAAAGAAGCAGACGCTTTTGGTGAAGAAAATGTTATTTCTCTGGGGCGTTTTGTGAGTCTGATCGCCGAATTGATAAAAATTTACGAGCAGAAATTCTCGGAATCAGTGGCTGCCAATAAACTGAATTCTTTACTCAATATTTTGTCAGGGGACAAAAAATTCCAAACCAAAGAAGAATTGATCTCAACAATCGAAAGAGCGGTTGAAGGTTTAATTCATTGGGATGCGTTTGCTTTTGTTTATTTTGATCCGGTTCATCAAAAATTTTCGACTGCAAAAGTCAAGAATAAAACTAATTTGAAATATATTGGTGAAAATCTTGAAGTTGAAATTAATAACACTCTTACCGGGAAGTCAATAGTTTCCGGGCTGCCAATAAAAATCGATGATGTATCGGCGGATGACTATATACGATACTCCAAACTGGAATCTATCACTATCGAAGGTACTTACGCCGCGATTCCTCTCATCTATGAGGAACAGATATATGGTGTTATCTGTCTCGAATCATTAAAAAAAGATTCCTATACAAATGAAGATATAAATTTTCTAAAGTCATCCTTCAAATTTATCTCGTTCGCTCTATATTCATTCGCTTCGCAATCTTTGCTGCGCAGTTTACTTTCGCATGATGTTGAAACCAGGGCATTTACCTATGAAACTTTTAGAGAAAGAGTCGCTTCCGACTTGTTAAAAGCTGGGGAAACAAATTCATCCGGTGCTCTCGCATTTGTTCGAATTGATGATTTTCTTGACGAAGAGTCGTTGTTTGAAGAAACAATTTTCCCTAAGGTATTGAAAGCGGTCGCTAATCTCATACAGCAGGAAATGAATCCTCTCACTACATTCGGAAGAATTGATCAGAAGACTTTCGCTGTTTATTTTTTCAATTTTAATGTAAAGGATGCTTATCTGTGGGCTGAGAGGCTGCGCAGGACCGTTGCGAACAAGCAGATCGCGATTCAGAGTAAACAAACTACTTTCACAATTTCCGCGGGTGTTTGCTCGGCTGTTGGCAGGACAAATATAGATGATCTTTTGAACGACGCGGAATTGACCCTTTCCAAAGCGGTTGAAAAGGGTAATTCAGTTAAAAGTATGGAATAGTTGATGAATAATTTTTTTGTTGTTGTATTGGATGGTGTTGGAATAGGTGAACTTCCTGACGCGGCTGATTTTGGAGATGCCGGTAGTAACACTCTGGGGAATATTGCATTAAAAATTGGCGGAATAAATCTGCCCAATATGCAAAAGCTTGGTGTTGGAAATATATCGGAAATAAAAGGGGTTCCACCCGCTGTAAAACCGCTCGCTTCATTCGGGAAAATGAAAGAAGTATCTGCAGGAAAGGATAGTACGACCGGTCATTGGGAGATAGGTGGTATCCATCTCGATTTTGATTTCCCATATTATCCAAATGGGTTCCCTGAGGATGTAATGGCAAAGTTCCTCGAAATAAACGATTTAAAGGGGTATTTCGCAAATTATCCCGCATCAGGTACAGATATCATTAATAAGCTCGGTGATGAGCATGTCAAGACCGGATATCCAATTGTATATACTTCGGCTGACTCGGTATTCCAGATCGCGGCACATGAAGAAGTGATACCAATAGATAAACAGTACGAAATTTGCGAGCGTACACGAAACGAGATATTAGTTGGAGAACATGCGGTTGGTAGAGTAATCGCGCGTCCGTTTCTTGGAACAACTGGAGATTATACCCGCACCACAAACAGAAAAGATTTCTCGATAGATCCACCTTCGGATACTATTCTTAATGTTCTGCATAAAGCGGGAATTGAGACGGTCGCGATCGGCAAGGTGAATGATCTTTTTAATTATAACGGTATTAAAACTTCGATTATAACAAAATCGAATTCTAAAGGAATTGAAAAAATTATTGAGACTGCCGGCACGAAAAAAAACTCATTTATTTTCGCGAATCTGGTTGATTTTGATGTTTATTTCGGTCACAGACTTGATCCGGAAGGATTTTACGGTGCGTTAAAAGAATTCGATGACAAACTCCCTGATATTCTGAACGCTATGGATGAAACAGACGCTCTTGTTTTTACGGCGGATCACGGTAATGACCCAACATCAACCAGTACTGATCACAGCAGGGAATACGTTCCTTTATTATTCTACAGGAAAGGAATAAAAGGTGAAAATCTTGGAACGCGCGGTTCATTTTCAGATGTAGCTCAGACCGCCGCGCATTTCTTTAAAGTAAATAATATCCTGAAAGGTGACAGTTTCCTCAATGCCAGATGAAAACAACGTGCTGCTCGAATCGTTGGTTATAAATTCTGACGATAACAAAACTTCCGGTCTGATTAACGGGTTTATTGAAAAACTGTTTGCCGAAGGTTATCCGAGTCTTAAAATTGAAATTTCGGGTGACCCGAGGTTAAAGGCAGCAACTTTGAATTTTGATGTAGTACTTTTTGATAGGATTTTGGAAACTCAGAAACTTCCCCCGGCTGTTGTGTTTGATATATTGTGTGTTAAATCATCATTGGGGAAAAAGAATTTTATTGAAAGGATAGATTTTGAGTGGTAATTTTACGGAAATACTAATTGATACCGATGTTCTTTTACAACATGTAACCTGTGATAAAGATGAGGATAGTGATCTGGAATTCCTTTTGAGCAAGTTTAACTGTTTTACTACAGCTATAAATGCTTCGGAAATTTTCTATCATTGTGTTTCGGATAACGAAAAAGAGATTGCACAAAAATTACTGAATTCCATGAAGGTTCTGGGATACAACTCCCGCTATTCTCTCAAAATGTTCGGTAAAAAAAATAACACATCAGGAATGCGGGATGCAATGATTGCGGTTGTGGCAGAAGTAAGTAAATTGCCTTTCGTAAGTTACAGGAAACAAATTTACAAAAATTGGAAATTTGGTGTTTTTACACCTTCAGAATTAAGAGGCTGATTTTGTTATTAGGAAAAGTAATAGGGACAGTTTGGTCAACAAAAAAAGATGAAAATCTTGTTGGTGCCAAATTTTTAATTGTCAAAGAATTGGAACTTAATTACGAAGATAAAGATAATTATGTGATTGCAGTTGATTCTGTAGGCGCCGGAGTTGGTGAAGTAGTGTTAGTTGCGCAGGGAAGTTCCGCGAGGCAGACTAATTTCACTAATAAAAAACCGATTGACTCGGTTATTATGGCGATCGTTGATAAATTGGATATCTCGAAAAAAAACAAGTCTGAGTAGGGCGAGAGCGATGTTTTTTGGTGAAGTGATTGGAACTATATGGGCTACGAGAAAATATGATACTACTGTTGGGTTAAAATTTCAACTTGTTCAACCGTTAAATTCTAAATTGGAAAAAAAAGGTGATCCCATCATTGCGATCGATACTGTTGGTGCGGGTCCCGGTGAGGTAGTGTTTTATATTACAAGTAGTGAAGCTGTTATTCCGTTGGACGCTGATATGGCTCCGATAGATGCTTCTATCGTAGGCATAGTAGATTCTATAAATTCCGAAATTAGTTAGGGAGGAACTCTGCTTTGAAAATTACCAAGCAGTACACTAACCGGGAAAGCCAGTCGCTTGACAAATATTTACAGGAAATTGGAAAAGTTGATCTTCTTTCCCCGGATGAGGAGATTGATCTGGCAATAAAAATTAAAAAGGGTGATCAACGCGCTTTGGAGAAACTTGTCAAATCCAATTTGCGTTTTGTTGTTAGTGTCGCGAAACAGTATCAGAATCAGGGATTATCTTTGGGGGATTTGATAAACGAAGGAAACCTTGGTCTGATAAAAGCCGCAAAAAGGTTTGATGAAACTCGCGGATTCAAGTTTATTTCTTACGCCGTGTGGTGGATAAGACAATCAATTCTGCAAGCACTTGCCGAACAATCACGTATAGTTCGTTTACCTCTCAACAGGGTGGGTGCTCTTAACAAGATCGGTAAAGCCTACAGCAGCCTCGAGCAGGAATTTGAGCGTGAACCAAGCGCGGTAGAACTTGCTAATGAACTTGATATGGACCTCAATGAGGTTTCCGATACGTTGAAAATATCGGGCAGACACGTATCAATGGATGCGCCATTTGCCCAGGGTGAAGATAACAGATTACTGGACGTTCTGGAAAATAATCTCCAGCCTACACCCGATAATATGTTGATGTCGGATTCTCTTAAAAATGAAATTGAGCGGGCACTCGGAACTTTAACTGATAGGGAAGCTGAAGTGATCAAGCTCTATTTTGGATTGAACAAGGAACATTCATTAACGCTTGAAGAAATAGGTGAAAAGTTTAATCTTACACGCGAAAGGGTTCGGCAGATAAAAGAAAAAGCAATCAGGAGATTACGTCACGCCTCGCGTAGTAAAAACCTGAGATCTTACCTTGGATAAAGATAAAAGAAAAATTGTAGCAATAATTTTAATCGCAGCCGGGATTATAGTCTCCGGCTGTACCCCCGCATCGATTTCTTCCCGCTATTACAATAATGATGAAGAAGAGGAAACCCCCGCCGAAGAACCTGTAATCTTTGGAAATATTGCTGAACCACCTGTTTACCGCGATAACTTCATAAAAAAATATGAAACTATCATAGGTGAAGGGGTAAATATTCCCGGTCTTGCCAAAATGTACATAGAAATAATTAGATATATTGAAACGCCCTATCTTTATGGTGGTGAATCCGGTGCGGGAATGGATTGCTCCGGTTTTACGACGGTTATATTTAAGAACGCTTTCAATATGGATTTGCCCAGAACCGCGGCAGACCAATCAAAGATGGATGGAAAATCCTTTCACAGCTTTAATGAGTTGATTTCAGGTGATCTGGTATTCTTCAAGATTGAAGATCCGAGAAATGCCGATCACGTTGGAATCTATCTTGGTAACGGGTTCTTCGCTCATTCAGGCTTCTCAACCGGGGTTACTATATCATCATTTTCAACAAATTATTTTTCAGAGCATTTTTATATCGCAAAAAGAATACTTTCAGACCTTTAAATAGTTGCTCACCATTGAAATTTTTAGGCTATTATTTTAATTTAATCTTGCATGTAACCTTTAAGAGGAGATTTTATGGATTTTCGTATTGAAACTGATACAATGGGCGAAATTAAAGTGCCATCCGACAAATATTATGGTGCGCAAACTGCCCGTTCGCTCATGAATTTTAAAATAGGCGGTGAGAGATTTCCACGCGAATTAATAAGAGCGCTTGGTATTCTGAAAAAAGCAGCCGCTATTACTAATGCCGAACTCGGTATGCTGCCTCAGGAAAAAGCTGATCTGATTGTTAAGGCGGCTGATGAAGTTATCGAAGGAAAACTTGATGAACATTTCCCGCTTGTGGTTTGGCAGACCGGTTCCGGTACACAAACCAACATGAACAGTAATGAAGTTATCGCAAACCGCGCGATTGAGATTGCAGGCGGTGAACTTGGCAGTAAAAAACCTGTTCATCCAAATGATGATGTGAACAAGGCGCAATCATCAAACGATACCTTCCCGACCGCAATGCACATTGCCGCTGTGGAGGAAGTGAACAGAAGATTAATCCCGATGGTGTCAAAACTTCGTGACGCGCTTAGAGACAAAGCTGATGAGTTCAAGGATATAATCAAAATTGGTCGTACTCACTTAATGGACGCGGTTCCACTTACACTGGGACAGGAATTTTCAGCGTACGTTCAGCAGTTGGATAACGGACTTGAAAGAATCAATGGTTGCTTACCCCGCTTGAGTGAGTTGGCACTTGGTGGAACCGCTGTTGGTACGGGACTTAATACACACCGTGATTTTGCTGTTAAAGCAGCTGAAAAAATTTCAGAAATAAGTGGAAATAAATTCACAAGCGCGCCCAATAAATTTGAGGCACTTGCTGCTCACGACGCCATTGTTGAAGCAAGTGGGGTTATGAAAACTTTGGCTGCGTCCCTGATGAAGATAGCCAACGATGTAAGATGGCTCGGCTCAGGTCCACGTTGCGGAATTGGCGAAATTATTCTTCCGGCAAACGAACCTGGTAGTTCAATTATGCCGGGTAAAGTTAACCCAACTCAGTCAGAAGCTATTACTATGGTTTGCGCGCAGGTTATGGGTAACGATGTTGCGGTAAACTTTGGTGGCGCGAGTGGTAACTTTGAGTTAAACGTATTCAAACCGGTGATGATTTATAATTTGCTCCAGTCTATAAGATTGATATCAGACGCATGTGAAAGTTTCACTGATAATTGTGTTGTTGGAATAGAACCAAACAGAGCTAAAATTGACGAATTCCTGAACAATTCCCTTATGCTTGTCACTGCTCTAAATCCGCATATTGGATACGACAACGCCGCTAAAGTAGCTAAAAAAGCATACAATGATAACTCAACTCTTGCTGAAGCCGCGGAAGCATTGGGACTTCTGACAAAAGAAGAGTTCGCGCAGAAAGTAAAACCTGCTAACATGATTGGTCCGAAATAAATTGTAAAAATATTTAAGGCGGTGGAGAATTATTCTCTGCCGCCAAATTATATAGAGGTTGATATTTGGAAGAAATAATATTGAATATATATCTGGTTATCGAAAATGATATTGTAGTGGCTTTCAGAGCAAAGCAATACAAAAAAGAAGGGACTGATGATGAAAAGGTTCAATTTCTTAAATCAGTTGCCGCCCGCGATTTTGAAAATGCCGATGAGTTTGGCGCGCCGATAGATAAAAACGAAAATTTTATGACTTACAGCAGATTCGCCAAATTCGAAAAACAGGGTCATCATTTCAAGCTTTTTGAAAATATTTTCACCACATATAGCGTTCCGGAAAACCCTCTAATTTGTGTAACTCCCGTGACTGATGGTGAGATTTTAGCGTCATAAATTTAATTTATGATGTAAAAAGGGAAACCTTAATTTCAAAATCCTCTTCAGATTTCTTATATTTATTTCATTAATATAAATGCCGTTCATGCGGCTTTTTTCATTTATACCAGGAGTATAACATTACATGTCGGTAAATAGTAAAAACATTGGTGAACTATCAGTTAATACAATCAGATTTTTATCAGTGGACGCAATTCAGAAAGCAAATTCGGGTCATCCGGGAATGCCAATGGCAAACGCTCCACTTGCTTATCTTTTATACACTAAACTATTAAATCATAATCCCAAGAACCCGGCGTGGTTTAATCGTGACAGATTTGTTCTTTCCGCCGGTCATGGCAGTATGCTCCTGTATTCCGTTTTGCACCTTACCGGTTACGATTTACCGCTTGAGGAGATTAAAAATTTCAGGCAGTGGGGTTCACTGACACCCGGTCATCCGGAGTTTGGACACACAGCGGGTGTTGAAACTACTACAGGTCCGTTGGGTCAAGGTTTCGCGAACGCGGTGGGAATGGCTCTCGCACGAAAACATCTTGCGGCGAAATTTAACAAACCGGGTTATGAAATTATCTCATCCCGAATTGTGGGGATAGCTGGTGATGGTGATATTATGGAAGGTGTTTGTCATGAATCAGCATCTTTTGCTGGGCATAACAAGCTCAATAATCTTATCATGTTTTACGACAACAACAATATTACAATCGACGGTCAGGTTGACCTCTCCATGTCGGAAGATGTGCAAAAACGTTTTGAGGCTTATAACTGGAGAGTACTCCGGCTTGATGATGTAAATGATTTCGATAAAATTGAAAAAGTTTTCGCACAAGCTAACGAAGAAAAGGAAAAGCCTGTTCTGGTTATAACCGATACGGTGATTGGTTACGGTAGTCCGAATAAATCGGGTAAATCAAGTTCTCACGGCGCGCCTCTTGGTGAGGATGAGGTAAAACTTACAAAAGAAGCTCTTGGCTGGAATTATGCCGATACTTTCCACATTCCTGACGAAGTGAAAGCGCACATGTTAGAAGCTATTCCTCGCGGAGAAAAACTTGAAGAAGAATGGAATAAACTTTTTGCGGAATATAAGTCCAAATTTACTGAAGAAGCTGAATCATTCAGTAAACTTATTGCAGGCGATTATGGAGATGAGTGGAAATCCGCATTACCAAAATTTGATGATCCTGCAGAAAAACTTGCTACGCGTCAGGCTTCTGGTAAAGTACTGAACGCGATTAAAGATCATTTACCAACTTTGCTTGGCGGCTCTGCTGATCTCGCGGGCTCCAACAACACTACATTGAAAGAAAAAGAAGATTTTTCCGCGGGAAATCCTTTGGGTAGGAACATAAATTACGGTATTCGCGAACATGCCATGGGAAGTATCATGAACGGAATGGCACTTTTTGGCGGAGTAATTCCTTACGGTGGAACATTCCTGATATTTTCGGATTATATGCGTCCTGCGATCAGAATGGCTGCGTTGTGTAAACTTCCGGTAAAATATGTTTTCACTCACGACTCTATAGGACTAGGTGAAGATGGTCCCACCCATCAGCCGATTGAACAGTTATCTACATTAAGGTCAATCCCGGGATTAACTGTTATACGTCCCGCCGATCCAGCCGAAACATCAGAAGCATGGAAAATTGCCATTGAGCACAAAGACGGACCTGTTGCAATCGCGCTAACACGCCAGAAAGTAAAAAATTACGACAGGAAAGTTTATGCCTCAGCTGATGGTTTGCGCAAAGGAGCCTATATATTGAAAAAAGAGAGTGGTGATACTCCTGAAGTTATATTGATCTCTACCGGCTCGGAAGTAGAACAGGCAGTTGAAGCCGCCGAAAGAATGGAAGCCGCGGGTAAAAAAGTGAGAGTAGTGAGTTTTCCATGCTGGCAACTCTTTGAGTCGCAAACGGAAGAGTATAAAGAGGAAGTTTTACCTGAAGCTGTAAAAAATCGTGTTGTTATAGAAGCGGGTATTCGACAGGGTTGGGAGCGTTACGCGGGAACAGATGGCAAAATCATCTCGATAGAAACATTTGGCTCTTCAGCACCATACAGTGTACTCTTTGAAAAATATGGTTACACAACTGAGAATATCATCAAAGTAGCATCAAGTTTTTAATTTTATGAGCCGGATATTGAGTTATCCGGCTTACATATTTATAAAAATTTATTTTCGGTCCTAATGATTGGATGCCCAATTGAATTGGACATGACACAGATAAAGAATCATAATTGATCAATCATAAGGCGAGCCATTAAAGAACCATCCCTTGTTAATTTTAGCTTTATTTTAATAGATACGATTTACTTCAAGATTTTTTAATGTTATCTCGGATACCTTCTTAATATCACCGGAGACGAACTTCGTCTTGTAATCTTCTATATTCCGGTCGATACTCTCCGATGTATAATTTATTTGATCCGAGAGGATTAAACCACCGACTTTTCTCGTATTCACCATTTCTCTGAAGCGCGAACCCCCGCCATTAACATGATAATAGTAAGCGAAATACTCCAGCAGGTGATCTTCTTTCTCAATCCATAGTATGTAACGGTCCTGATAATCTTCACCGCCACCCTCCTTGCGGAATGTGATTTCCAGTTCATAATAATATTGCTCATCGATTGTTGCTTCACCAAGCAATTTGGGTACTACTGCCTTGTTTATGAGCTGTAGTGGGAGAACATTAAAATATCTGGCTGCGTTGATGCTATATTTCAAGCGTGCTGTCTCATCTTCTGAAATATCCTGCTTAACACCGTTAAGAGATTTGTAGGCACCTTTATTGTCCATTCCTTCAATAATTTCAGAGCCTGTAGAATCTGAAAAGCTTCTTTCATAACTGAATTTCCAGCCATCCATTGTAAGTTTGTAATTCTGGTCTCTGAAGTTATAGGTGATGATACTGTTTTGATATAGATCACCACCATGAGCTTCTACAGATTTTTTGAGGATAGTTTCAGCGGTTTCCTGCTTCGTGCACGATGAGATCAGTATTACAATTAAGGTCAAAAAAAGAGTTATGTTTTTCATAAATGGAATTTCCTGATAAAAGATTTGTTTTAAACTATAACCTGTTAAAGTTAAAAATGATTCAATTAGTGTCAGTAATTTCAAATAGCTGATATGACACAAGGCACAAATATTAAGTTCTGAAACGTTAAATAGTTAAAGGTATGAAACTTTTTTATACTGTTCCGTGTCAAATATATAAATACATCTATTAACAAATAGAAAGGTTGGGGGAAATGAAAATAACTAATTCTGAATACGCTCCTAATCCGATATCGGATTTAGTAAGCGACGAAGTTTATGAAGCACTCGCCAGCCGGGGCTTGATAAACGAAAAGTCAGTTCGTGACTACACGATTAGGAAGAAGTTCAAAGAGCTTCGTTCTAACAAGGTAAGTACGGGAGACGCAATCGAACAAATCAGGGAAGAATACCCTTACCTGCAGTTCGATACTATTAAAAAAATTGTGTATCAGCCGAATAAATAGTGAAATTATAGATTAATTGCTGATTCATGAACGAATCTTAATCCCATTTTGTTGAATATTTGGTATTTTTAGACTCAATATTCAGCAATTTGGGATTTTTTATGGAAAAAAAAGTTGGCGTTTTACTTATACAATTAGGCACACCCGATAGCCCCAAAGTTAGTGATGTACGTAGATATTTATTTGAATTTCTCAATGATGAGCGGGTTATTGATATACCATATATCTTGAGGAAAATTCTTGTAAACCTCATCATTGTACCTTTCAGGGCTCCAAAATCTGCCAAGATTTATCAGGAACTGTGGACTGACACCGGTTCACCTCTTCTAACAATTTCAGAGAATGTAAAAGATAAATTACAGAATATTCTCCCTGAAAACTTCACGGTGGAACTCGCTATGCGCTACCAGAACCCGAGCATGGATGATGTTCTTGAAAAAATGCGCAAGGCTAATTACGATAAAATAATTGTCTTTCCGCTTTTTCCACAATACGCGTCTGCTACAAATGGATCCGCGGTCGCGAAAGCTATGGATATTATCCGTAAATGGTGGGTTATTCCGGAAGTTTCGTTTGTGGGTCAATTTTTTGATGAACCCGGTTATATTGAAGGTTTTGTAAAACAGGGCGCGAAATATAACATCGATGATTATGATCATGTTCTTTTCAGTTATCATGGCTTACCTGAAAGACAGGTTGACAAAGTTTATGAAGATGGTCCTTGTAAAGATCATGATTGTGATGTTCGCCTTACCCCGGAAAATAAACTTTGCTACAAGGCAACTTGCTTCGCCACTACAAGAGATATCGCCACCCGGCTGAATATACCGGAAGATAAATATACAGTATGTTTCCAGTCGAGACTTGATAAAAAGTGGCTCGAACCGTTTTCTGACAAAGTTGTGATTGAGCAGGCAAAAAAAGGCGCGAAGAAGCTGCTTGTCTTTTCACCCGCTTTTGTTGCTGATTGTCTTGAAACAATTATAGAAATCGGTGATGAATATCAGGAAATCTTTGAAGAGCATGGTGGGGAAAAAGTTCAGCTCGTAGATAGTCTTAACGAAGATGATATATGGATTGAAACTCTTAAAAAAATGGTGCTCGACCGCGCCTGAGAGTGAAATTCTCTTGCATAATTATTAAATTAAAGCCGATTCACTGAAAATGAGTCGGCTTTTTTTACTTTAAAACGGGCGGGTATATGATAAATCTGGATACCGGAATTATAGTCTCTTTCTTTCTCTATCTCTCTTTAATGCTTTTTATAGGTGTTTATTATTACAGGCGAACTAAAAATCTCTCGGATTATATTCTCGGAGGCAGGGGGCTGGGCGCGTGGGTCACATCTTTATCTGCACAAGCTTCTGATATGAGCGGTTGGCTTCTCCTTGGTTTGCCCGGTTATGTGTACCTCGCGGGCTATGAAGCATTTTGGCTGACTATCGGACTTGCAGTTGGAACCTACATAAACTGGAAGTTTGTGGCGGCAAAGTTGCGGGACATGTCGGAAGCGGCGGATAACTCCATCACACTCCCGGATTATTTTGAAAGCAGATTTGAAGATAAATCAAAGTTATTACGTGTAATCTCTGCGGTTTTCATTCTGCTCTTTTTTCTCATCTACACTTCATCAGGGTTTGTCGCGGGTGCGAAGTTATTCTCAACTGTATTCGGGCTTTCATACTATACCGCGCTTTTTGTAGGAGTGCTCGTTATTATCGGGTACACATTTATGGGCGGATTTATGGCCGTAAGCATGACCGATTTTTTTCAGGGGATATTGATGTTTATTGCCGTACTTCTTGTCCCTGTGCTTGCTCTGGAAGCTGTTGGGGGACCATCCGGGATGGTTGAAAAGGTTGGGGCAGTGAACGAAAATCTTCTTTCGCCACTCACTACTGCTGATGGCTCTTCAATTACACTAATCTCAACGTTGTCGTTGCTGGCCTGGGGACTAGGATATTATGGTCAACCCCATATTCTGGCAAGATTCATGGCAATAAAATCATCATCATTAATAAACAAATCAAGAAAAATAGCTATGACGTGGGTTGTTATAAGTCTGGCAGCCTCAATGATGGTAGGTATTATAGGATTGGCATATTACGGGAATATCCTGGAAGGGGCGGAAAGTGAGAAGGTTTTTATATTGCTGGTGAATGATTTGTTTCCGTCACTTCTTGCCGGAATATTTTTATCCGCGATACTCGCTGCCGTTATGAGCACAGCCGATTCACAATTATTGGTCGCGTCATCGGCGATATCGGAGGATTTTTATAAGGTATTAATAAGAAAGAACGCTTCGGAAAAAGAGCTGGTGCTTGTAAGTAGAATTGCTGTGATTGTCGTTGCCGCTATTGCTTTGGTGATTGCTATGGATCCCGAGAGCAGTGTCCTTGAACTGGTCGCATATGCCTGGGCAGGATTCGGGGCAGCTTTCGGTCCATTGATATTATTTTCAATTTACTGGAAGGGGATGACAAGAAACGGAGCTTTAGCCGGACTTATTACCGGCGGACTAACAGTAATCATCTGGAAAAATATTTCCGGTGGAATATTTGAATTATACGAACTTTTACCCGGTTTTCTTTTTGCGTCTTTCGTGATATATATTGTATCAAAGATGGGCACAAAACCGGAATATAAAATACTGGATGAGATGTAAATGGTATAAACTTAAAAAATTTAATAAATACCAAAAAAGTGACCTGTATTCTGAAACTAAAATTTTTATACTTGTGTTAGGCGATCATAACCCTTAAAAATATGGAGGGAAAATGGGTCGATTCAACAAGTTATTTTTGTTTTTTCTAATTGTAGTACTGAGCGCCCCCCAGTTTGCTCAGAGTATTTCGACAGCCCCCCGCTTCGAACTCAATGAGAACCCGACCTATCCTTCAGAGAGAGGAACATTTTTACTTGGTTATGACGGTGAACCGGCTACAGCAGTTGGTTTATCGGGCGGTGGAGAATTTACTGCCGCAGCCAGATATCCTGCTGATATGTTAAGTCAGCTTCAAGGATACGAACTATTTGAAGTTCTTGTGTTCATTTATGAAACACCTCAGTCAGCCACACTGAAAATTTACAGTGGAGGTACAGCATCAAATCCCGGAGAATTAATCCGAAGCCAGGATATAGAATTCTTCACTCTTGTTCCGGGTGAATGGAATACTATATATCTCGATGAACCGGTAGTTGTTGGTTCTGAGGATATCTGGGCAGGAGTTGAACTCAATTCGGATAATGATTTTTTCCCGATTGGAGTGGATGCCGGACCGGCTAATCCTGATGGCGGATGGACGTTTTTTGCAGATACATGGACGAGATTGATCGATTTTGGAATTGAGGGTAACTTCAATATTAAAATTGGTATTAGTGATAATCCGGGTGGTAATATTGTTTATCCTTCTAACCCTGATCCTGCGAACAACGCTGTTAATGTGCCATATCCCGAGTATGATCTGTCATGGATCAACCCGGTTAATATTTCGGCGACAAGGCTATATTTCAGTGAAGATTTCATCTCTGTTCTCAATAACGATCCATCAGCCATAGTTGCCGATGGCTTCAACCAAAATTTTGTGTTCGATAACTATTCCACGAACTCATTGAATCCTAATACTACTTATTATTGGAAAGTTTCAGTATTAACAGATAACGGACAGATAGTTAGTGGAATAAATTGGAGTTTCACCACACTAAACGAAATTCCACCCGATTCAACTTTAGCTTTTTTACAGCTGATTCATGATGCTGCGGACCCGGCGCTTGGAATGGTAGATATTTATTTTGATGGTCAACTTGCAGCAGAGGATGTGAGTTTCAGGCAGGCATCTCCTGTTCTTCCTGTACCAGGAAATCAGGTTATGAATATTGCTATTGCTCCACCCAACACAGGATTCAATTCCGCGCTCATTAGCAAAGATGTGTTTCTTGCGGGTGATATGATCTATACAGCAATTGCCTCCGGAGTTGCCGATCCATCGATGTTTAATCCCAACCCTGATGGTAAAGATATCAGCGCTGACCTTTATATAAGTCAAAATCCTGTTGGAGCAAATACCTTCGGGTTAATAAAAATTCAGGCATTTCATGGTGTAACAGACGCGCCAACGGTATCTCTTACACCTGCAAGTTTTGAGTTTAATATAGAGAATATTAGCTACAGCGATTTTTCATTGAATAATTATGCTACTTCTTCCTTGACAGAAATCAATGTTATTCCGGCAGGTAGCGGTCAATCGCTCGTTAGCTATGATTTGGACCTTACACCCTACAGTAATGAACTGGTTACCTTGTTTGCGTCAGGATTCCTGAATCCATTAGGCCCAAATAATCCATCCTTTGGATTATTTCTTGTTGATGAAACCGGCAACGTTATCGAACTTCCACCTGTAAATCAGCAGAATGTAACCGCAAAGGTACAGCTTATACACAATGCGCCGGATGTTGAACTGCAAACAGTAAAAGTATGGGTTAACGGACAGGTAATTCTGCCTGAATTCAGTTTCAAGAACGCTACACCTTACGTTGAATTGCCAGCATTGGATTCACTCGTTGTGGGTATCGGGTTTCCGTTTGATAATCAGCCAATCGTAAACTACCCGTTATTACTACAGCCTGATCAGAATTATGTAGCCATCGTCAATGGTGTTTACAGCTTGAATGATTATCAGCCAAACCCAAACAATATCCCAATCGGGTTGAGTGTAAGTGTTACGCAAAATCCTGAGTTGGGATCAATTCCCGGAATAACCAGACTATTTGTAAATCATGGCGCGACCGATGCTCCCGGTGTTGATGTGATCGCAAGGGATTCGGTTCAACTCGTTGACGATTTATTCTATAGTCAGTCCACCGGTTATTTGATGGTTCCATCACAGGATTATATATTAGATATAACTCCTTCAAATGATAATTCCACGATTGTCGCATCTTACAACGCGCCTTTATCCGCGCTTGAAGGTACGTCTGCAGTTGTTTTTGCGTCAGGATTTTTAGATCCTGCGTCAAACCAGAACGGAGAGGCATTCGGTTTATTTGTTGCATTGCCTTCCGGCGAAGTTATTGAATTACCGGCGGCAGCGGGTTCAGATGAGCTAATTGTCTCTATACCCGAAGTTAATTTCAATTATAATGTAAATAATACAACGGTCGAAATTCCCGTTAATGTTACTGATGTTACCGGTGAAGGGATCATCGCTTATCAGTTTAGTGTTGCTTACAACAGTGAATTACTGACAGCTACAGGTATTGAAACCTCCGGAACATTATCGGGAAACAACTGGACGGTATTCGAAAATATTAAGGAACCGGGAATTATTACTGTTGGAGCTTTTGGAACAGGTGAGCTTGCCGGTAGCGGTGAATTACTGAAACTGAAATTTGACGTTAATGGTATTGAGGGTTCCTCATTTTTAGGTTTCTCTGAATTTACTTTTAACTCCGGTGATCCCGAGCCAATGTTGCTTGGCGGTTCTGTCAATATTTCACTCGGTCTTTGTGGTGATGCCAACGAAGATGGTGAACTCTTCGTGGAAGATGCCGCGTTAGCCGCTCAGCATGCAATAGGACTAATAACTTTAACTCCCGGTGGTGAACAAAACGCGGATGTAGATTATTCTGGTGGTGTTACCGCTTTCGACGCAGCTCTTATATTACGCGAGGTTGTTGGATTGCCATTACCTGTAATAACTTGTTTCGGCAATGATACTGCCAGTGTGAATGATTCACCACAAAGTGGTATGATTTTAGCGTTTGAACCTTTTGAATATAATGACCTTGGTGATGAAATGGAAGTAAGTTACAGACTTACAGGCATGAATCAGGATGACATATATTCATTCCAGTTTGAAATGTCAGGATTAAACAGTGACGCGTCTGTTACTCTTCTTGATCTTGATTCTGATTACCTTACCTTTTATAACAGAGAAGATGAATCTTACAGATCAGCCATCCTTAATGTGGAAGGTATTACAGGTTCAGCAATTGGATTCAAGTTAAGGATGAACAAAGATAATCCGGTAGAAGATTTGAGTCTGTTTAATATATTCGCAAATAATCAAAAAGCGCAGGATCTTGTAATCACAAGCGTTGATGATAATCTGTCTGTAACAGACTTCAATTTGGTGGGAGCATATCCTAACCCGTTCAATCCATCAACCAATGTAGTATTTGAAATTCCGGAAAGAGCTGTGGTTACACTTGAAGTATATGATATCCTTGGTCGTAAGATAAAAACATTGTTTGATGGAGATGCTGCTGCTGGCAGACTTGAAGTTAAATGGAATGGTGATAATGAATTTGGTAATACGGTTGCCACGGGTAATTATATCGTACTTATGCGAAGCGGCGAATTTATGAAGTCAGTTAAGGTCAATTTACTCAAGTAATTAAATCATCTTATCTAATTTGAAACATCCCGCTTCGGGAGGTTTCAGACTGTTTACAAAGTCATGTCGATACAAAGCCCTCCTTCGAAGGAGGTGGATTCCGACGTAAGTCGGAAGACGGAGGATGAGTTCTTACTTTTTTTTGCAACTTTTGGTCATCCCCCATCACAAAATCCGCCCGAGGCGGAGTGATTTCCCCCTTCAAAAGGGGGACGTGAAAATCAACGACCAGGTGTATAGTCCTGAAATAGGTTGACTGAAAAAGGATAAAAAAGTCAACCAAAACAAGGAT
>BQMY01000083.1 GCA_022181065.1 Melioribacteraceae bacterium
ACAAAGTGGTTTGGTATAACCTCCACTGGCGGAAATGGACCCGGTCTCTACTACTTCAATGAAAATGGAACCCTCAATGATCTCGATGATGATGTCTGGGGTGTTATCAAATCAACCGACGGTTTATCTAACAACGTTGTTACTGATATTTCTATCGATAACCGTGGCGAAATTTGGGTTGGTACAACCGAAGGTATTACTGTGATAATTGACCCGGCAAACCCAACATCAAGAATGCAGAGCGTGTTTCCTTTAAGAACACAATCAATAACTTGTATTGAGGTTGATCCCCTTAACAGAAAGTGGGTCGGAACAACACAGGGTGTTTTTGTTGTAAGCTCGGATGGAACCGAACTTATTGAAAATTATACGGTGGATAACAGTCCGATTCCTACCAATATTATTAAAACTATTACCCTCGATGAAAATAGCGGAAGAGCTTATATCGGTACTGATTTTGGGTTATCCACATTAACTACAATGTCAATCAAACCTGTTGATAATGCCGGAGATCTTGAAATTTTCCCAAGTCCTTTTATTGTCGGAGAACATGATAATATTTATATTGATAAGCTTGTTAAAGAAAGTTCTATTAAAATATTATCAATTGACGGCAGACTTATTCGTGAAATGGAAACCATCGGCGGACGACTAGCGAAATGGAATGGTAAGGATGAAAACGGGAATTACGTCGCTTCGGGTATTTATGTAGTTGTAGCTTATGATACAGAAGCCGATAATGTTCAGTTAGGGAAAATTGCCGTAATAAGGAAATAATCGGTATTTATGATTGATTTTGTAAATTTATCAATCCAGTATAGTGGTAAATATTTATTTGAAGATATAAATCTTAAGATCAACAAGGAAGATAAAATTGCCCTTGTTGGTGCTAATGGCACCGGTAAATCTACACTTCTTAAGCTACTTACAAATAAAGAACAACCTGAATCAGGAAAAATTGTTGCAAAAAAAAATATCCGAATCGGGTACCTGCCTCAGGAATTTATCGAATCCAAAGGAAAAACAGTCAAGGAAGAGGTTAAATCGTCTCTTGCGGATATCCTGAATATAGAATCGGAAGAGATAAAAATTCAACGCGAACTTGAACTCACATCTGATGAAGAACACCGTCATGAGCTTGTACACGAACTGGCAGAAATTCATGAATTGAAAGAACGTGTTGACTATTACACACTCGATTCACGTATAGAGAAAGTGTTGCAGGGTCTGGGATTCTCCAATAACGACCTTAACCGTTTGACAGATGAATTTTCAGGCGGCTGGCAGATGAGAATCCAGCTCGCGAAAATATTGCTTTCCAGCAATGATATTATACTGCTTGATGAGCCAACTAACCATCTTGACATGGACTCACTTCGTTGGTTGATTGACTTTCTGGTAAGTTACAAAGGAAGTTTGGTCATCGTATCCCACGATAAATACTTTGTAAATAAAGTCACAAATAAAACTCTAGAAATCTTTAATCGCAAGGTTAGTTTTTATAACGGGAAATATGATGCATATCTTCGTTTTAAAGAAGAGCGTGATATACAGCTTGTTAAAGATTACGAAGCACAGAAACAAAAAATCAAGGATACTCAAAAATTTATTGAACGTTTCAGATATAAGGCAACAAAGGCAAAGCAGGTGCAAAGTCGAGTTAAGCAGCTCGAAAAGCTTGATGATATTGAACTGCCCGATTCCGAGAAAAAAATAAATGTCAAATTTCCCGAGCCTGCCAAAAGTGGTGTTATCCCTGTAGAAGTAAGACATTTATATAAATCGTATGGTGCCAACAAGGTGCTGAACGATGTAAACATTGTAATCGAACGTGGTGATAAAATCGCGCTCGTAGGTCCCAACGGTGCAGGAAAAACAACTCTCGCAAAGATACTCGCGGACAAGCTGGCTCCATCTTCTGGTGAAATTGTTGTCGGGCACAACGCTGCAATATCCTACTATGCTCAGGAAGTTGCGGATGATCTTAATCTTACCCTCGATGTAATTGATGCCGTCGCTGAAGCGGCAACAGACAAAACACCCGGTGAACTAAGAAATCTGCTTGGTTCGTTTCTCTTCAGTGATGATGATATATTCAAAAAAGTACAGGTGCTTTCCGGTGGTGAAAAAAGCAGAGTTGCTATCGCCAAGATTTTACTTCAAAAAGCCAACGTTGTAATTCTTGACGAACCAACAAACCATCTCGATATAACCTCAAAAGCTATATTACAGAAAGCTCTGATAGATTTTTCCGGCGCGATTATTCTTGTATCTCACGATGTTGATTTTCTTGAACCAATCGTAAATAAAGTAATAGAAATCAGGGATGGTGGATATAGAATTTTTCATGGCGGAATTGATTATTATCTTCAAAAGACACAAGAGTTAAAGCAGTCTGAACAATCTCGTGTTTCAACAACGAACCTTGCGGATTCCCAACTATCTAAAAAAGAACAAAAAAGAGTTGAAGCCGAGTTACGCCAGAAAAGGTATAAAAGCACTAAAGACTTAAAAAAAAGCATCGAAGAAATTGAGCTGAAAATTTCCAAAGCTGAAGAAGAAAAAGATGAAATAGAAACTCAATTGGCTGATGACTCTTTATACAGAGATGCGGAGAAAGCAAAATCAATCAATGCCGATTATGCGAAAATAAAAGCCCGGCTGGAACAACTTTACGCCAACTGGGCTGAAATCTCTGAAAAACTGGAGACAATTGAAAAAGAATTTGAGGATTTGTCAGGATAAAAATTCTTCAGCGAGTGACAAGCCACCATAAAGCGGAGCATCATCACCCAACTCCGTTACGACTATTTTGCAAGCCTCACCCGGCTCTTTCAACACGGCTTTCCTGAATGCTTTTTCAATATTCGATTTCATGTAGTCACCCATCGCTTCTACTACACCACCGCCAAGCACTATCGTGTCAATATTTGTAAGGGTAACTATGCTGCCCAATACCGTACCGATAATATCACAAGCTTCCTTTACTCGTTTTACAGCTACTTTATCTTTTTCGGCAACAGCGGTGGCGAGAACCTTACTTTTAATTCCTTTCTTGCCTGCTAATTTGGTAATAATGCTATCCTGCCCGTCTTTAATATCTTTTTTAATTAAATTTACAATTCCGGTCCTGCTGGCAAGAGTTTCGAACGAAGTACTTCCCTTTTTACCCGAAGCCAGGTTTCCCTGATCATCAATACGCATATGACCAATTTCACCTGCGAAATAAGTAGAACCTCTGAACAAAGCATTATTAAATATTAATGCGCCACCTATACCTGTACCCACAAAAACTACGAGCATGTTATTTACATCATTCTTGAATTCAAAATATTTTATCCCCAATGCAGCGAGATTAACATCATTTTCAATCAACACCGGAATATTAAAATTTTTCTCAACTGCTTCTTTTATATTATAATTTTCAATTCCGAGATTGGGAGCATTACCAATTATTCCTGTTATCGGGTTTACTGTCCCCGGTACTCCCATAGCTATTGCGCGAATATCATCTTCTTTCAAAGAAGATTGTTCCAAAACACTTTTTACCGTACCGGTGATTAGTTCAACCAGATATTCATGACCCTTACTCATATCAGTAGGAACTTTGTCTCGCGCTACAATATTCGCATTTTCGTCAATCAGCGCGGTTAAAATTTTGGTACCCCCAAGATCGATGGTAATAATATGTTTTTTCAATTTTTTATCCCTGGAATGTTTTGTTCATTAGGTTATTAATATTTTGCATTGTATCTATAAGTTATTAAAATAATTTTATTGATCAAACGAGCAATATAGCAATGCGGGAAAAAGCACTTAAAAGGTTCGGGCAAAATTTTCTTACAGATCAAAATGTTATTTCGAATATTCTGGATATTCTACCTGCTAATTCATCCTGTAGTGTGTTGGAAATCGGACCCGGTAAAGGCGCGCTCACAGGCGGATTGATAGAACGATTCAGAGGTTATATCGGAGTTGATATTGATCCCGGAATGATCTCGGAACTAACTGCAAAATTCCCGAAAAATAAATTTGTAAACGCCGACATCCTGCAATTTAACATCGATGATTTAAATATCTCGCGAAAAATTGCGGTTGTGGGAAATATACCATATAATATATCAACTCCAATTTTATTTTATTTATGCGGTAACATTAATAGAATTTATTCAGCAACCTTGATGGTGCAAAAAGAAACTGCGCTGAGAATCAGCGCGGCATTTGGCACAAAAGATTACAACGCCTCAAACGTAATTATCAACAATTTTTGTGAACTGAAACTACACTTTGATGTATCCAGAAATTCGTTCACGCCCCGACCTAATGTTGATTCGGCTGTAATCTCGCTTAACTTTGGTGATACTGTTCACTCGCTTGATTATATCGTGTCATACATAGATATAGTAAAAAGCGCGTTTACTTCCCGACGTAAAGTTTTGAAAAATTCACCATTGAATAAAAAATATGGTTTCGCTAATTTTGAAAGTCTGAATAAATATCTTCTCAAAAGAGCAGAGGAGCTTTCGCCGGACGACTATCATTTTATCACGAACACAATATTAGAATGCAGGTAATAATGGAAAACTTGGTCATCAATAAACGCAGAGAGGTAATTCAGGTAGATCGAGAGTTAATATCCAATCTTTCTAATTTGATAAAAGATCAGGCTTCTCAGAATATCCTCGGTATTTTTGCCGATATCCATCCCGCTGATATTGCCGAAATAATAAACCATCTTGATGCTGATGACGCTTCTTACGCTTTTTCAATTCTCGATACCGAAACCGCAGGCGAAGTGGTTACCGAACTCGATGAAAATCTACGTGATAAAATACTCTCCAGATTCGATGCTAAAACAATTACCGATATCATCGATGAACTTGATACTGATGACGCTACCGACATTGTCAGCACTTTACCCGAACCTCTTGCCGAACACGTACTTGAAAACATAGACGAAGAAGATTCGGCAGATGTAAAGGAACTGCTAAAATACCCTGAGGACTCTGCCGGTGGTATCATGAGCAGTGATTTTGTCTATGTGAGCGACAAGGCAAATGTAAAAGACGCTATCAGGCAGGTTCGGTTAAATGCGGAAGATTTTGAAAATATCTATCATATTTATGTTCTGAAACAGGATGACACACTTGTTGGCGTTGTAGGATTGAAAGCTCTCCTGATAAATCCGTTAAAAAAGCGGGTTATAGACATAATGAAAGAAGACCTCATTTATGTATCCCCCTACGATGACCAGGAAGAAGTCGCAGAAGTAATGGATAAGTATGATCTTGTTTCTATCCCTGTTGTCAATGAAAATAAAAAGATGTTAGGTAGAATCACCGTTGATGACGTTATCGATGTTATTAATGAAGAGGCCACGGAAGATATCCAGAAAATCGCCGGTCTTTCTGAAGAACAGGAATCATCCGACTCTGTCTTCAGAATTACACGTATTCGTCTCCCCTGGCTTATAATCGCACTTGTGATGGAGTTCCTTGCCGCTATGTTACTCTCCTCCTATGAAGAGTTTATCAGACAATTTTATATCGCGACATTTTTCATACCGGTAGTAATGGCTATGGGTGGCAGTTCCGGAACTCAGGCGGCTATTGTGATGGTACGAGCAATTGGCACAAGGGATGTTTGGCTTGCGGATAACCTTCGCAAGTTATTCAAGGAATTTCTTGTATCATTGCTAAACGGACTCGCATGCGGTGCGCTACTTCTGCTGGGGACGGTGCTTGTGTTTAATGATACCGTTAGCGTTAACTTCTCAATAATTCTTTCAATTGCTTTACTGGTGATTATTGTATTCGCTACAATGGTCGGAGCAAGCATTCCACTCTTTCTTCGTAAACTTGGAACAGACCCGGCTATCGCAACAGGTCCATTTGTTACAACGACAAATGATATACTTGGCTTGCTGATTTATCTCTCTTTTATCAGTATCTTCTATTTCTCCTGATTACAGATGGTAAGTAGATGAGCAAAATCATACGATTGCTGAAATATTTTACTCCGGTTGATCTGGTTGTAATAACATCATATCTGTTGCTTACTTTAACGCATCTGGTTTTCCATGACAAAATCGCCGGATGGTATGAATTCGCTTTTTATAACATTCTGGCGATATTATTAATATTTGTGATCGCTTTTTTTGACAGAAATCTTCGTCATCCTGTCTGGACAAACCTGCATAACTGGTATTTGATATTGTTTGTGCTGCTTACATTCAAACAAATATACTTTATGGTTGACCCGATCAGAGGAACCATCATCGATCAATTGCTGATAAATTGGGATTATGCTATTTTTGGCGTAAATCCAACACAATGGCTTCACCAATACTCTTTCCCGCTCCTAACCGAGTTATTGCAGATTGTATATTCAACATTCTTCTTTTTGCCGGTTATATTGGGTTATGATCTTTTGAGAAACAACAGGATTGAAGCGTTTAACTTTACCGCGTTTATGATTGTGTACGGTTTTATGCTTTCATTTATTGGATATTTTTTATTTCCGGCAATTGGACCACGATTTACGCTTCATCAGTTCGAAATGACAAATATTGAGCTTCCCGGGTTATTTCTGACCAATTTTTTGAGAGAAATTATTAATACAGCAGAAGGTGTTCCATCAGGAACTATTAACCCAATTCAGGTCGTTCAAAGAGATGTATTTCCCAGTGGACATACTCAAATGACTTTGATTGCTATGATTCTAGCGGTGAAGTACAAAGTGAAATCTGCAAAATTTATTGTGCCGGTTGGTACTTTACTTATTTTTTCAACTGTATATCTGAGATATCACTATGTTGTGGATGTAATTGCCGGAATAATTTTTATGGTATTTACGTTTGCGACAGGTAAATATATCTACAAATACTGGAAGGAATTCAGGGGTGCCGAGTTCAACACCCCGTAAAATTGTTATTTTGCGTTATCGACTTTTTTAACCGATTCAACAATAATATTAAAATAACGGTCGAGTGAACAATTCGCGTCATCGCGTAAAGAGCAATGACCATTTTCATCTCTGCCATTACATTCTTTACATACGGTATCTTTGAGTTTTTTATAATAATCCTCAAAATATTCGCTATCTACCTTCTGAACTACATCTATTATTTGGGGAAGGTATATTTTTATTGCGCAGGTCTCTTTATTGGTAAGTTCACAATCGCCATCTTCATTTGAATCGGCGCAAATAGAACAAACAGATTCGCGTATTTCGTTATAATATTTTTCCATAATGTTTCTCCCTGTTATGTTTGAAATTTACCAAACAACAGAGGGAATTTCAAGAAAATAAGGACTCACAATCTGATATGGATAAAAAGAAACAGGTAAAAAGAATTTTTGATTCAATATCACACAAGTACGACTTCCTCAATCATCTCCTAAGCGCGGGAATTGATTTCTATTGGCGAAAAAAAGCTCTTAAACTCTCCGGTGTCAATCAAGATACGATACTACTGGATGTTGCATGCGGAACGGGTGACTTCTCAATTGCGGCGCGTAAAAGAGGTGTCTCCAATGTATTTGGTGCCGACTTGTCATTTAATATGCTCCGATATTTTGACAAGAAGGATGAAGCCATTCGCGGCAAAATAGTGCAGTCTGTGGCTGAAGAGATACCCTTCAGGGATGAAGTTTTTACAAATATCACGGTTGGCTTTGGAGTAAGGAATTTTTACGATATCCCTGCCGGCTTAAGATCGTTTCACCGAATATTAAAGAAAGGCGGCAAAGCGACAATTCTCGAATTCAGGCTACCCGAAAAGGGATTCCTGAGATTTATGTACATGTTTTATTTTAATAATGTATTGCCGCTGATTGGAAGATTCTTCTCGAAAGACCGGGAAGCTTATACTTATTTGCCCGAGTCGGTTGATAAGTTCGATAAAGAAGTTGATGTTGAAAAGATATTGTATGAGTCGGGATTTAAATCTGTAAAAACCTACTCACTTACATTTGGTATTGTTAACGTCATTATAGGCGAGAAATAAATAGCAGCTCCCTTTGAAGGTAGCTGCAGTCTGTTGACAAAGTCATTTCGTTACAAAGTCCTCCTTCGAAGGAGGTGGATTCCGACGGATGTCGGAAGACGGAGGATGATTTATTGCATTTTTTTTGACTTTTGGTCATCCCCCATCACAAAATCCGCCGTTGGCGGAGTGATTTCCCCCTTCAAAAGGGGGACGTAAAAATCACTTGGGTTTTCAACGATCTCAAGCTTCCTTAGTCAGCGAGCTGTTAAACTTATTTTACGATATCATATGAAGTAAGGGTTTCCCTGTAAACCGAAAGAGTATCATCGAGATTAAATTCGCCACCTGACAACGCATTGACCAATAGACCACTCCCCTCAACCATCGTAAGTCCAATATTTTGGATGTACCAGCCGTAACCGGTATAAGTTCTTGCTTCAGGTTCAAACAAGTTAGCGGGATCATCCGGAATTCTTAATGTTACATCATATTTTATCTTTACAGCCTCTGTTGGAATTCCATTCGTCGCAGGTGTAGTGATCGATTCTACTCCATCATAACTTGCGCTCAAATCCACAATTGATAGAGTAAACCCGATAGATGGAATATCAAGGTTTAATTTGTAGCCATCCCAAAATTTGCCATCCTCCAATGGGGTGGAAAAGACATTTATCTCGGGATCAGCCACTATATCAATCAAAGTTGCCAATGTATCGTCTATCTCTAAAATTGCATCCGCGAGTCCGAGTGTATCGACATAAAAATATACTCCTGTTTCACTCCTGCGAAAATATGTTTCGGGATCATCACCTGCCGGAGCAGGTTGCAGAACATTTCTCTGCACATAATATTCAGTGCCTCCAACATTTGACCCACCAACTATATTTGCCGTACGAGTACCATACGGGAAGTAGGAATTAGTTGCAACATCAAATGTATCGACCGCAAATACAAATTGAGAACCCGCTTCACCCGGGTAATAAGCCGCGGCACCTGTGTCTTCTTCACTTGAAGCGGGATTTTGATCATCCTCGCAACCATATATAAAGAGAAATATACCGAGTAACATCAGTAATTTCTTCATAATTATAACTCCATTTTACTTAATATTTTTTTGAGCGATTCAAACGCTTTGCCTCTATGACTGATTTTATTTTTTTCCTCTGCGGAATATTGTGCTAAAGTATTTTTACTTCCATCAGGTATAAAAACCGGATCATAACCAAAACCCTGGTCTCCTGTTTTCTCTGAGATGATCATTCCTTTAAGCTCACCTCTTACTACAAGAATTAAATCACCATCGTAATAAGCGGCATAACAGACAAAAGCGGCATTGTGTGGTTCCGGAAAAGCTGACAGTTCTTGCAGCAATTTATTGTTGTTATCATCATAGGTGCAATTTTCACCAGCATAACGGGCAGAATAAACACCTGGTGCACCATTTAGCTGATCAACTATCAAACCTGAATCATCCGCAATTGCCGGGATTCCTGAAAATTCAAAAATCTCTTTTGCCTTTTTAATTGCGTTTTCTTCAAATGTCTCTCTGTCTTCTATAACATCAGGAAATGAATCAAAGTTTTCTTTTGATAATATTTCATACGAAGTATTTTCAAATATTTTTCGTACTTCGCTTAGTTTCCCTTTATTTCCTGTCGCAAAAACCAGCTTCATAATTATCCGTTTTTTCTCTCAAAAATTTCATCCATTTGTTCAACAGCAAACCTTAAATGCGGGATCACTATCGATCCCCCAACGATCAGCGCGATATTAAATGTTTCATGAAGTTCCTGCTCTGTAGCTCCTGCTTCAATTGCCTTATCAATATGATATAATATACAATCATTACACCTTAATACCATTGAAGCAACTAGTCCCATTAATTCCTTCGATTTTTTTGGTAATGCGCCATCAATATATGCCTTGTTATCAAGCGCGAAGAATTTTTTATAATCCCTGAAATCGCTGCCCAATATCCGGTCATTCATTTTTTGCCGGTGTTCTCTGAACTCATCTATATTTTTCCCCATAGACTCCTCAAGTTAATTTTAACTCTTTTTTCAAAAACTTACCTGTTAAACTTTTATTATTATTTGCCACCTCTTGAGGTGTACCAAAGCAGACAATTTCTCCTCCAAATTCACCACCACCGGGACCAAGATCAATAATCCTGTCCGCTACTTTTATTACATCCAGGTTATGTTCAACAATTACCACTGTATTACCTTTGTCAACAAGCTTGTTCAATACTTTTAGTAAAATTCTCACATCTTCAAAATGTAACCCGGTTGTTGGTTCATCAAGAATATACAAAGTTTTTCCGGTACTGACTTTGCTCAACTCGGTAGCAAGTTTTACTCTCTGGGCTTCCCCACCCGAAAGTGTGGTTGCTTGCTGTCCAAGCTTAATATAACCAAGACCTACATCATTAATCGCTTTGATTTTTCGTTTAATTCTCGGATGATCTTCAAAAAACGACAATGCTTCTTCAACGGTCATTTCAAGAATATCTGAAATCGATTTGGTATTATATAATATTTCAAGTGTTTCGTGATTATAACGTTTACCATTACAAACTTCGCATAGCACATAAACATCGGGGAGGAAATTCATCTCAATTTTTTTAAGTCCATCCCCCTGACATTCTTCGCATCGACCACCCTTTACATTAAAACTGAATCTGCCGGGCTGATAACCTCTAACTTTGGATTCAGGCAGTTGGGCGAACAAATCTCTGATAAATGTGAATAAGCCCGTGTATGTAGCCGGATTTGAACGAGGAGTTCTGCCAATTGGTGATTGATCTATTTCAATGATCTTGTCAATTTCCTCCAATCCCGTGATCGAGTCATATTTAAGGGGCACTACTTTTGAGTTATAAATTTTCCTCATCAAAATGTTAACCAGAGTTTCATTAATCAGGGTAGATTTTCCGCTTCCGCTAACGCCGGTAACTGCCGTCAATGTACCCAAATCGATCTCAAGATTTACCGACTTCAGGTTGTTTCCCTCCGCCCCGGTAAGGATAATTTTTTTACCATTTCCTTCACGACGCTTTTCAGGAATCTCTATCTGTTTCTGATCCCGCAAATATTGAATAGTAAGTGAATCTGTACCATTAACATTTGCAAGCAGATCAGTAGTAGATTCAGATATCATCAATTCCCCGCCATGTTCGCCGGCTCTCGGACCAAGGTCAATGATATGATCAGATTTTTCAATCGTTTCGCGATCATGTTCCACCACGATAACAGTATTGCCTATATCGCGCAGTCGTTTGAGAGATTCAATCAGTTTCACATTGTCGCTTTGGTGAAGACCGATACTTGGTTCATCCAGCACATACAAAACACCTGCTAACTGTGAGCCAATCTGAGTTGCAAGACGGATGCGCTGGGATTCTCCACCGGAAAGGGTTCTCGCGGAGCGGTTAAGTGTGAGATAATCCAGACCAACATTCAGTAAAAAATCGAGACGAGAACGTATCTCTTTTAAGATTTGTCGGGAAATTATTTCTTCTCTTTCTGTTTGCTTCAATTCATTAAAAAATTCTTTTGCCCTCCGGATCGATAAGGCACTCACTTCACTAATATTCCGTTCCTGAAACTTGACCGAAAGCGATTCCTTTTTCAGTCTTCCGCCATTGCAAGTGGAACAGACCTGGGTATTCATATAAGCTTCCGCCCAGTCACGGATCTTGTTTGAGGATGTATTGTTGTAATAGTGTTTAATATAGTTTATCACCCCATTAAACTTGTGCATGTAGGTTACTGCTTTGCCTCCCCCGAACGTGTATTTAAACGGAATTTTCTCATCACTGCCATGCAGCAGGATTTCAAATTGTTCCTCGGTCAGTTTGTCAAGTGGAGTATCAAAATCAAATCCATACTTCTCACCAACTCCTTCTAACTGATTGAAAAACCAGATATTTCGGGGTTTGCCAAGTGCTGAAATACCCTCATCCCGAATGGATTTAGATTTATCAGGGATTATCAAACTAACATCTAGCTCACGTTTTTCACCAAGTCCGTCACAATCGGGACAAGAGCCATACGGTGAGTTGAATGAAAATGAATTTGGAGCCAGTTCCTGATAACTTATTCCGCAATGAAGACAAGCCAGATGTCTGCTGAATAGTTGATCTTCCTTACCAATATTAACTATCAGGTTACCATTTCCGTAATTGAGGGCAATTTCCACCGACTCGCTTATCCGGAACCTTGCCGATTCGCTCACTTTTATTCGATCAACCAAAATTTCAATGTTGTGCAGTTTATAACGGTCAATCTTATAGCCCGGGGTGAGTTCAATCACTTCACCATCTACTCGCACTCGCAAGAATCCATCATCGGCAATCTCCTCAAAAAGCTCCCTGTAATGACCTTTACGTCCTCTTACAACAGGCGCAAAGAGTAAAATCTTCTTATTGTCGAAGTTTTTGAGTATAAAATCTACCATCTGATCAGCGGATTGTTTCTCAACAGGTCTGCCGCAGCTATAGCATGTAGGTTTGCCAACACGCGCATAAAGCAAACGCATATAGTCATAAATCTCTGTAACTGTACCAACAGTTGAGCGAGGATTTCCGGCGGTGGCTTTTTGTTCTATCGAGATTGCGGGACTTAATCCTTCGATTAAATCAACATCAGGTTTTTCGAGCATATCAAGAAACTGACGCGCATACGCGGAGAGGGACTCTATATAGCGTCTCTGCCCTTCCGCGTATATAGTATCAAACGCGAGAGAGGATTTCCCTGAACCCGAAAGTCCGGTAATTACAACAAATTTATTACGAGGAATCTCAAGGTCTATATCCTTCAGATTGTGTTCTCTCGCGCCTTTAATTATTATTTTATTATGGTTTTTCATCTGCATTTTTTGGAAAAGTTCAAACAATTAGTTTACTTAAGTAGCTGCTTAAAATCAAACTTTGTTTTATAATATTTCTCTCTTTTATGGAATACATTAAATCTATCAAAACAATCGAAGAACCGAACGAATTCACTTTTAAGGAGAAAGGCTCGACTTTTATCGGCAGAGTATATCATTCCGAGTCCGGTGAGGGATCTCGAGAGTTAATAAACTCGGATAAAAAAGAGCATTACAACGCAACTCATGTCTGTTCTGCCTACAAGCAACTGGATGGTGAATTTAAGTACAGCGATGATGGTGAACCCAACGGCACTGCCGGAATACGAATATTTAACGCTATTCAACATTTTGATCTCACAAATGTATGTGTCACAGTTATAAGGTACTACGGGGGGACGAAACTGGGCGTTGGTCCGCTGGGTAAGGCATATTACTACGCGGCTCATGAGGTGCTCAGAGATTCAGAGATTTTAACAAAAGTAAATTACAGTTTGTACCGTGTTGCTTACGATTACGATTTTGTAAACTCAATTCATCATTTTCTTTCAATGTTCAGGTGCAAAATTGAAAATAATCTGTTTTTGGAGAAACCCGCCCTTGATTTCCTGATACTTCCCGAGAATGTAGCAGCCCTGCAGGAAAAATTGCAGGAAGTATCGAATGGTAAAATTGTTTTGGAGTTAAAGAAAGAGAATATTTTTATCCGCGAATAAAAAACCCGGGTTACCACGCCCGGGTTATAGCCTTATTATATCCTTCATAGAGGTAATATGAAGAAACTTATATACTAATTATCGTTATTATTCACGATTTCTTCAGTGTCAAGTGCAATTACTAATTCTTCATCGGTTCTGATACGCATAACTTTTGTGCCCGAATCTTCTGTTGTGAGAATGCAATCACCTTCAGGATTTTTATTTTTCTCAGCGTCAAGATTAATCCCGAGATATTCCATTTCTTTACAAACCCATTCTCTTACCAGGTCAGAATTTTCGCCAATACCGCCTGTAAAAACAAGTGCGTCAATTCCACCCATCGCTGCCGCGTAAGCACCAACATATTTTTTTATTTTATAAGCAAAAACATTAAAAGCTGTAGTTGATTTTTGATCACCGGTTATAACACCTTCTTCAATTTCACGCATATCGCTGCTAACTCCGCTTAAACCAAGAAGACCGCTATGCTTGTTCAACAAGGTGTTAATTTCTGCCATATTCAAACCTTCCTGACCCATGATATAGGTTATAAGAGAAGGATCGATATCACCGCACCTGGTTCCCATCAAAAGACCTTCCAGTGGAGTAAATCCCATTGTAGTATCAATTGATTTACCTTCTTTAACAGCAGCCATGCTTGCCCCGTTCCCCAAATGAGCAGTAACAATTTTTAATTCTTCATAAGGTCGGTCTAAAATTTCGGCACACCTTTTTGAAACAAATCTGTGAGAAGTGCCATGGAAGCCGTATCTTCTTATTTTATAACGTTTGTAAAGCTCCATCGGAAGACCATACAAATATGCATAGTCAGGCATTGATGTGTGGAAAGAAGTATCAAAAACGCCACACTGAGGTGTATTTGGTAAGTGAGCCTTACAAGCTTCAATACCCTTTATGTTCGGAGGATTGTGCAGCGGAGCAAGCTCAATATTATCTTTAAGCGCCTGCATAACCTGATCGGTGATAAGTACAGAACCGGAGAATGTTTCTCCACCATGAACAACTCTGTGTCCAACAGCGTCAATTTCACTTTTATCTTTAATAACACCATGGTTAGGGCTTAAAAGTACAGCAAGCACATATTCTATGGCGATAGTATGATCGAGTATTTCACCTACAATCCTTATTTTGTCTTTTCCATTGGGTGCATGCGTAAGAACCGCGCTACCCATACCAATTCTTTCAACAAGACCTTTAGCCTCAACAATTTTTTTCGCTGAATCAATAAACTGATATTTTATGGAAGAACTACCACAATTAAGAACTAATATTTTCATTTTTTCCCCAAACTTTATTTAATCATTTTTCCATCAGAATCATACTTGAAGAAGCCCTCACCGGTCTTTCTTCCCAATTTTCTTTCTCTAACCAATTTTCTTAAAATCGGACAAGGACGATAACGAGGCTCTCCCAAAGTCTGCCATAGACCTTCCATCCATGCCAACACTTCATCGAGACCCATTGAATCTGCCATTTCCAATGGACCCTGCTGGAAATTATATCCCAATTTCATTGCTGTGTCAATATCCTGAGCGGTGGCAACACCTTCGAGAAGTATATACATAGCTTCATTCAACAAAGGCACAATTGCGCGTGTAGTAACAAACCCCGGATATTCATAAACTTCTACCGCGGTTTTTTTAATTTTTGATGCAAACTGCTTCATTTTTTCAACTGTGTCATCCGAAGTATCAAGTGCTCTTACCAGTTCAACAAGAGCGACTTTTGGTACCGGATTATGAAAATGCATTCCAATAATCTTATCACTTCTTTCGGTCACTTCTGAAATTTTTGTAAGACTGAGGGTTGACGTATTGGATATAAATATTGTATCAGGCTGCGCCAATTTATCCAATGTTTTGAAAATACTTTTTTTGGTTTCGATATTTTCCTCAACAGCTTCAATGATAAGGTCAGCATCCTTCACAGATTCAATCTCGAGTGACCACTTAATTCTGCTGAGTATCGATTTCTTTTCACTACCAGTCATTGCCCATCTTGCAATTTCTCTATCCATTCCTGCAGCAATAGTATTTTTCGCAGCCTCAAGATGTTTTTCACCTTTTTCAATAATAATTACATCCAATCCCGCGGCGGCAACTGTATGAGCAATTCCCTGCCCCATAACACCGGCGCCTATAATAGCTACTGTTTCTATTCTATCAGAATCTTCATTTTTAGCAACCCCGTCAAGAAGGTCTTCTAATCTTAATTTTTCGTCACTCATTTTGGTTCCTGATTTAATATCTTTTTTACAATATCTTCGAATTATATCTATAAAATTAAATAGTAAGCGTTAACTTTATGTTAAATAAAATGGTATAAGCCAGCCAAGGTTATAACTTAGCAAAACTTATACCATAATATTTTTCTCGATTTGAAGGGGAATCTAAAGTTTTAGAAGTCTTTTTTATTAAAAATAATAATCGAACTCGAAATAGTGAGAATTAGTATAATTGAATTATATAGTAGCGGCAGCAAAGATTCAGGTGTTGTACCTGTTGCCAACTCCAACGATATCCTGCCGAGTTCTGTAGTTTGCGGGATAATATAATACAATATTTCTATCACCATATTCCATGTTTCGCCAAGAAATTGCGAAAAACTTCCTCTGCTTTCGAGGATTGGACTTAATACAAAGAAAAAGAGATAGCTGAGCATCATTGCCAAAATTGAACTTCTGGTCAATATTCCCACCAGAATTATCAAGGTATAAAGAACCATAAAAGTAAATGTTATGGTAAAGGAAACCAGCAGAAAATCTGCCGACCAGACATTAAGACCCAGCCCTAACAGCACCCAAATACCAACCACTATATAGAAAATATTCAGGAATACTACTGCCGTTCCACCAAAAAACTTGCCCAAAATTAATTCTGCTCTCGCAATCGGTTTGCTCAGGAAAAGATCGATATTTCCCTTTTCAAGAAGCGAAGGAATAAATCCGGAAACAGCGAAAATGGAAAGGAAAAGTCCTATACCATAAAGAGGAATAGTAAACAGAGCTTTGATGCCGGTCGCCAGTTCGGTTTTAACATCAACGAGCTGACCATCAACACGAGTTTTCATATCAAACGCGCCAACCAAATCCATTGCGTCTGTTGAAAAGAGGAGCAATGCCAGTATTACAAGTGAAAAAGTTGAAACTCCGGCAAAAACAAGTATAATCCTGCGGGCAAATGCTTCCTTTATAGTAAATTTCGTTACATGATAGATGTTATACATCCCCATTTTTCCCCTCCTTACCTGTAATAATTTCAAGGAAAGAATCTTCAAGCGTTCTTTTCTGCTTCGTAATTTCCATTATCTGTTTCTCTTCCCTGCGTATAAGATCGATCAACGAATTTAATTCCGAACTATCCTTTGTCGAAAATATAATTTTGGTCCGATTGCATTTCAATCCGGCAAATGATCCTGTTGCTTTTTGCTTAAACTCTTCTTCCAGCGGAGAATCAAGAGTAATCTTGTATTCATCATTGTCTGATGTTAGTTCGCCAACAGTCCCCTCGGTAATTAACTCACCTTTATTCAAGACCGCAACTCTGTCACAAATTAGCTCAACTTCTGAAAGGAGATGGCTGTTAAGAAAAACGGTTTTCCCATCATCTTTCATTCTCTTAATAATATCACGGATCTCCTTTCTTCCGAGCGGATCAACTCCATCAGTCGGTTCATCAAGGAAAACCAGTTCAGGATCATTTACGAGCGCCTGTGCAAGTCCAATTCTCTGCAGCATACCTTTAGAATAATTTTTCAGTTTTGTTTTCCGCCACTTTTCCATATCAACCAGTTTTAAAAGATCATTTATTCGTTGATCCAGATCCGGTTTGTCATAACCACCTAACTGAGCAAAAAAGTGAAGTATCTCCTCTCCTTTCATAAAAGGTGGATATTTGTGATTTTCCGCTAGATAGCCCACTTTTTTTCTAATCTGATAGTTAGATATATCCTCACCCAAAATATTCGCTTCACCAAGCGTTTTGTGTGTTATACCGAGCAGGATTTTAATCAAGGTTGTTTTACCGGCTCCGTTTGGACCCAGTAGCCCGTATATAACTCCGGGATCTACGGTAAGATCAAGAGATTGCAGCGCGACAACTTCTTTCTGCCTAATTCCTGAAGAATAGACTTTCCTCAAAGATTTTACTTCAATAGCATTCATGTTTTCTCAATTTTATTTTTTTAGACGCGGTAAATTTGGAAAGTTCCATATTATTAACTTTCATCCTCCGGCTTAAAGAATATTTAATAACAATTAACAACTTAGTTTATTATTTTCGGTCAGACGAAAATATATAGGAGTGCTAATGCTTTTTCTCAAGTTTTTTGTTTTGCTAACCATATTATCCTTCTCACTGAACGCACAAGTAGTTAAAGGTTATATTTTTCATGATACTAATTCTAACAGGGTATTAGATTCCGGAGAGGAAAAAATACCAGATGTTTTACTCTCAAATGGAAGGGACTTCACAACTTCAGATACGAACGGCTTCTACTCGATCGATGTAAAGGACGGAGATATTATATTTGTTGTAAAACCCGCAGATTACAATACATATGTTGACGAACTCAATATCCCCCGTTTTTACTATATCTACAAACCGGAAGGATCACCTGAATTAAAGTATGGCGGTATAAAGCCAACCGGTGCGATACCAGAAAATGTGAACTTCCCTCTATATAAAATAGAAAAGCAGGAAAAGATCAAGTTCCTTGCCTTTGGTGACCCACAGCCGGGAAGTGACAAACATCTTGATTATATGCGAGATGATGTTATTTCCGAAGTAGTGGGAAGTGACGCTGATTTTGTTATTGCACTGGGAGATATAGTCTCTGATAATCTGTCACTTTATACCAGATATAACGAAATAATGAAAACAATAGGAATTCCAATTTATAATGTACCCGGCAACCACGACATGGATTACGATGCTAAATCTGATGAAAATGCTCTGGATACATTCAAGGAGACATTTGGTCCGGCGAACTATTCTTTTAATGTTGGTGATTTGCATATTGTAGTGCTTGATAATATTATCTATTATGGTGAAGGTAAAGCCGGCAATTATGACGCTTCTTTCAATGATCAACAATTGGAATGGTTAATGAAAGACCTTTCATACGTCCCGAACGATAAACGGGTCATTCTTACCATGCATGGACCAATCTATAATTACAGAGCTGAAAAATTCTCAGTCAATATGACTGAAGATTTTCTTGATGTTATATCAGGTAAAGAAAATTTACTCGTGCTTTCAGGACATTACCACACTAATGAAAATTTATGGCTAACGAAAGAAAATGGGTGGAGCGGTGACAAACCTCTGCATAATATTATATGCGGAGCTATTTGCGGCTCATGGTGGAGAGGACCGATAGATGATCGTGGACTTCCGGTGGCTGATCAGAGAGACGGTGTACCAAATGGTCACCTTGTATTTAACTTCGATAAAATCAACTATACCTATAAGTTCAAAGCCGCCCGATTTCCTGAAGATTATCAGATGAAGATTTCCCTCCCGAAAGGTAATATAAAAGCTGATTCAACTTCTTCACTTAATATTTATGTTAATGTATTTAACGCTGACAATAACTGGAATGTAAAATGCTCCCTCGATAACTCCCCGATAACGTTGGAAGCTACATTGGAGAAAGATCCTCAAGCTGTGGAACTTTACGAAAAAGACCCATCCGTATGGGCAGGCTGGATAAAACCGGTTAAAACAGGTCACCTTTACAAAGCAAACATCGGCAAAAAACTGGAAAAAGGTATCCACAAAATAATCGTTACAGCCACCGATCCTTTTGGTGAAATATATACTGCTACCCGCCTGATTGAGGTTATCGATTAAACAATTTTAATGAGTCCGGATAATTTCCGGACTCTGTTTACAACCATTCTTTGATTTTGGTTTGAAATCTGGTACACGATTATTATTTTGATATTGAATTAAGAATGATTTTAATTCTTAATTAAAAGACAATAACTAATTGTTATCTTATTTATCTATAATTAAAAATCGGGCAGGTATTTATGTATAACCAACTTATGGCATCACTATTAATACTGATGCTTTCTACAACATTATTTTCACAGGACGCAACAAAATTATTCGACAGAAGAGGATACCTCATTCAGTCGGCAATGAACTACGGAGTTGATAATGGTGGTTACTGGGATATTCCGGGTCACCCGAAAAAAATCGAAAAAAGTATGAATATTCAGGTTTGGGATCTTGATAAAGATAAAGACCGCAAGTATTACATGGTTGCTTCAGATATCGAAGGATATTACGAAATCAAACCGGGTTGGCAAAAAGGTATAAGAATTGATGTTGCCGGTGGTGCTCCAAATATGAATAAAAATGGCGCGAATATCGCAACATGGAGTAAGAACAGTAAGGAATGGCAGAAATTCCGTTTTAAACATCTTGGTGAGGGTAAATTCAAGATATACACAACTTCAGGAATGGTTGTATGCCTCGATGGAAGGAAATCAGTCAACGGCACAAACGTACACTTGTGGGAAGATCATGAGGGTGCATGGATGGAGTGGTATTTGATAGACCCGTCAACGAAAAAACCGTTTATACCGGTTTCAATTCAACCTTATTCAAAATCTGCACCGGAGTTTTTCCAGAGAAACAAGGACAAAACTTTCATTTACGATATGCAGCTTGCTTTCGTTGAAGGTAGCAAAGGTACAGCGACTGTGGCATCGGTTGAAGGTAACGTTGTAAAATTAAATGTAACCGCAGAGGGTATTGACCATACAAATGGACAGAAAGTAACAAAAGAATTTGTTCTTACCCTGAATCATAAAGATGGTAAATACATCAATGGCAACTGGGATTGTATGGAATGCGGACAGGGTGAATTAAGAATTGAGCCGGATGGCAGGCAGGTACTTACGTTAAGCGGAGAGCAACACGCTCTCGATATTATTCTTGATATAGAATAAAAGTTTTTGGATTTACCAGATTGGGAGGGTTACCGACCCTCCCCTGCAAAAAATTGAATAATTTACACCTTGTACCGGACACTCAGTACTTGCCACTCAGAACTATTTTAAATAACTCATTTTTCTTACTATTCTCATGCCTTCTCCCTCCAGAGCATAAAAATAAACGCCACTTGAGAGATTGTATTTGGCAGCATTAAGTGTATGTTTAATGGTACCTCCCCCAATAATATTTTCCCGAAGTACCACCACCTTTTCACCCAGTGTATTATAAAGGACAAGGTTATAATTCTCTCCATTTTCAATAGAAAATGATATTGTAGTTACAGGGTTAAATGGATTTGGGTAATTCTGTTCAAGACTGAATGTTTCCGGTTTTTCTTCATTATCAGAGATCGATAATGTAGTTTCATCCACAATCCTGATATTATCAAACATAAATGTCATGCCATCGAAAGCATGATGCTCGGCAACTATCTCGATCAGATCGATAGCACTCCAGTCAAAAAGACCCGCTGGTTCAAACCAGCCGTTCTCCCAGGCACCCTTTTCTTCAAATTCCCAGAGGGGAACAGTCACTTTTTGCCACTCATTATCCCATGAAACATAACTTTCATCGAGAGTAAAACCCATCCTCCAGGGATGATCAGCAGGATATTCTGTATCTGTGTCAAGAAAACGAATATCCATTTTCGCGCCGGGTGAATCACCTTTTACCCACATATCAAAAAAGAAATTGTTATCGAGTAGATAGGATAAATCTTTATCTCGAGTAAAATCCATTCTCAAAGACGAATACTGTGCCCCACCGGTCCATGATATAGCAAACTCCCCAAACTTGGGAGAATCGCTATTATATAAATTGAGCCCCTCCGGACCGTAACCATTGAAAGAAATTGCGCTACCAAAATAATCCTCATACAGCAGGATGTTTGTACTGTCGGGGGTTTGTACATACTCAAACTGGGGCGGAACGTTTAGATCGAGAGCTTCCAATAATGGTACATTTAAGTCGTAGTTAAATAACTCGTTCGTACCTTTTTCAAATAAACCAAATCCTCCCTGATAGTCCCATGTGGTCCAGGCAATATTGTAATTCTCAAAATAATCCTTGACCTTCTCATACCAGTAAACACGATCAACGTTATTACTTTCAGGAATATACACCCCGAACTCACCACAAAACAGTGGAACATTCCGCTGGTTTCCAAACTGCACGGCTTTAAGTATGAGCTGAACAACGTTCAGGGTAGTCCCTGAATTTTGGTAGTTTTGTAATTCACCCTCTACCCATGTTCCCAAAAGTGAAGGTGGGCATTCGGGCATATTGTTCGCGTTGTATGGGAAAGGTACTCCACCGATGGGCTCAAGTGAAGGGTCGGTCCAGCTTGCCCCTTGATGTGTGAACAAAAACGGGTCGTAAAAATGGAAAGTATAAATCAATTTATCATCTTCATATTCAGGCATATATTGCAAATTATGAAAGCTGTTCCATCCGGCTGGACCTACAACAATATAGTGGGTGGTATCGACCTCTCTGATAGCGTCAATAACCTCACCCTGAATTTCGCCCCAAATAGCGTCATCAATCCCATGAGGTTCATTCAATATTTCATAATAAATTTTTGAGTAAGAATTCTTATAGCGATCGGCTACATTTCGCCAGACCGGAACGAGTACATCGCCAATATCGGGAGAAGTGGGAATATCCACATCAAAGGTATGGTTGTCCAGAATCAAATGAATATCCACTTCTTCTGCCCACTCAACTATTTTATCAAGAAAATAGACAAATAGCGGATCGAGTTCATAATCCGGTGCACCGGTTGTCATGTCGTTTAACCGGATAGGTAACCTGATTACATCACAACCAAGCGATTTGATATTTTCAAAATCCTCTTTGGTGTATTTACTGAAATGAATCTGATACGGACTTGAAGTCTGTAGCCATCCGCTCAGGTTAACTCCCCTGCTGAAAGGTACTTCCTGCGCGATGATTGAGGCTGTTAAAAATAAAAACAAGAGTATTTTCATCATGAAAAGCTCATCTAATTTTTACGAATACACATTTTATTATAAGATCAATATATATGTTATTAAAAATGATAACATAATTTGTTTTCTTATTAGTCTGTCATTGTAATTTGGTTAATAATTCAGCAGCCGGTGTAAATTCAGGATAAGTTTGAATCAAATTATCAAGTATTCCCTTAGCCTCTACGATCTTTCTGTTATCAATAAGTAATTTGGCATACGTAAGATAGAAATTAGCTTTCTGGTTATGTGAAATCTCCGGTGCCGAAATCGCCTTCTCAATCGCTTTTATCGCACCATCCAGGTTGCCTGTCATCCGTTCAGCCAATGCAAGATGATAATAATAAATCCCGCGAGAATTGATATTTCTGACAGCTTTTTTTGAAACAGCTTTTACAACTCCCCATGCGTTGATAGCTTTTGCGGTTTCAATTATATCGTCATAAATACGTTTCTTATCAGGGTATATTTCAAGAATCGTCTGATATTCGAGAATGGCTTTTTTAATATCACCTGAACTCTTGTAATAAATAGCCATCTCCTCGTGAGCTTTACCCCAAACATGGTGTTCGAACAGAAATGATTTTGCGATTTGCGCGGTTTCTCTATTTACGATAGGAGGATATAGAGAATAATCAACCTTATTATTGCCGAAAGGCCAGCTATGTTTTAATTTGTAAATTTTTAAACCACCAATTTCCCAGTCGAGTCCTGTAACCAATTCCGGAGTCAACGAATAAACTTTGTTTTCGATTCGCGGGAGTATATTCATTTTTGTAATCGCGTTTCTGAACTCATTCGCCATGATACGATACCCATTCGGGTTGGGATGAAGATGATCGCAGAAGAGAGAATTTCCGGGAATGCCTTTGGGTGAGAAATGACGAAACGCTTTTATCATATCAACGTAGCGGATAGCATACTTTCCGGACAGACTGTCAACTATTTCTGAAGTTCTGAAAATCGCGCGAAAAGGTACCAGATCATTATCGCGCGCGAGCCGGAACAAAGAGTATGCTCTGAGTGAATCTCCTTTTGTCAGCATATCAACTGCCAATCGGAAAATTTTGGAACTGTTCGTAGAATCAGCCTTATCCATATTGTAAGAGTCGAGTGGTGGCTGATCTTTAAGATTACTTACCAAATTACTAACAATAAGTGGCACATTATTTTCGTTTAACTTATTAATAATAATTTCGAGATTTTCAGAAAAATTTTCGAGAGTTACAGCTCGCAGGTCTGAATCCGCGGCGATAAACTGATCAGCAACAACTTTCTCCATCACAGTGGTTTTGTCAGCGTCATCTGCTTTACCTGAAAATTGATTCAATAATGCTATTATCATCTGTGTGACGCGGAATTTACGAAGTTCGAGTACAAATCTGATAAATCCACCACTATTCCCTACCGAAATGGTTGAGCCGGTTCCATACGCCCCATAAAACTCATTGTGCCCCATATATATTATAATTAAATCAGGTTCGTGTTCCAGAACGTCCGGTATCCAGTCAAGCACCGTAAAACTGTTTACGGCTGACAAACCGAGGTTAATTACTTCAAATTTCCTGTCGGGGTAATCTTCTTCAAGAATCAATTCAAGTTGTTTCGGGAACGGCACTGTCATTTCATAGGGGAAGCCCGCGGTTGTTGAACCGCCGAGACAAAAAATCCTGAAAGTATTTTCACTCTTTTCAGCTTCAAATTCTTGCGGATAAATATTTGGTACAGGCATAATATTTTTATTGAAGTAACGCTCACCAACATTCGAGTTAACCCGAACTACTTTACCATCTTCCATGAATAACGGCTGCTGCGGGAAAATATCAAACGTAACTAAAAGCAATTCAAGAATAACAAAAAATACTATCGGAATTAAAACCGTAAAGACTGTAAAAATCAATTTTTTCGAAGAAGCGTTTTTCCTCATGACAATGCCTGTTTTGAAGAAGTTTTCATGTTCTAATAATCGGAGTTAATAAAATAAGAAAATATAACTCAATAATTCCTGGAATGAAATGGAATCGCATTGAATGGTAAGCAAATGTAAATTTTGCTTCGGTTTGACTCCGCTGTCTTTCCCATTTCACCTGTGAAATGATTGTAATTTTTACTATACAATTTTCCGCAAAAGTGTACGATTTCAACTTGTATCGTCACATTATTATGTAACGAAGATGGGATAGTCTAAATATTCCACAAAATAAATTAGTGGCATAATTTATGACTATTCAATTATTAATCAAATAATACTTTAGTCACTAATTTCTAAATAAAAAAAAATAAAAATCGTTTAGATGAATTAACCAAATTTCATTTAAATAATTAACTGATTATTAAATCTGGTTATCTTAATTGAAACTGGTTTTAAATAATTTTATTTTTTATTAACCCGTAATTTACTTTAGTAAAAAGTCAAGGGAGAAGATATGCGAAAACTTTTAAACTGGATTACAGCATCTTTATTTCTTTTAATAGCAGCTGAATTGTTTTCACAGAGTCCAAGTGTAACATGGTCAGCTAATAATTGGCCCAAAGGAATATCTGAAACAGTCACGTATGAAGTTAACGGTAATCATTATGAATTAATGATTTCACCTGATAATGGTAAAGCGTGGATCAAGGAATTACTTCCGAATGGAACTGAAGGCAAAAATGTGTATTATACCGACAAATGGGAAAAAGGTATAAATTGTGCGGCGGCCTATAGCGCCGGTGGCAATACATACTTTTTCCTTTCCAATCCAAAAAATGGACATGCGTGGATTAACAAGGTTGATAAAAATGGCAAAAAAGGGAATTGGACATGGAAAGGAACTGATTGGTACAAGGGAATAAGTGAAGCTGAAATAGCTCAGGTTGGCGATAAAAATATCCTGATCCTGTCTCAGCCTAAACCCGGAAATATCTGGCACATAGAATTGACTGATGATGGCAAAATTGGCAAATTTCTTAATGCCAAGATACAATGGAAAAACGTTCATTCTATTTCTTCCTGGAATGCAGGACCAAATACCTATGTTTTGTATATCAGTGGAAATGGTGAAGCATGGATCAATAAACTCAATGAGGATGGCTCTTTAGGAGAGGAAACCTGGAGAACTAAAGGATGGAATAAAAATATTACCGCTTCAACCACCTACCAATTCGCGGGCAAGAACCATGTTCTTCTTTCCAGACCCGAAGCAGGCAAAGCCTGGATATCAGAACTCACAGATGATGGTAAAATTGGAAAACATTGGTGGAAAACCAGTCATTGGCAGAAAGGTATTCAGGGCGTCGCTGCTTATAATGTTGACGGAGTCCCCTATCTGTTTTTATCGAACCCTGAAACCGGCTGGGCATGGATATTTAATAATATTGGATATTTGCCAAAAAATTTAAACCAGGCGAAACAATTAAATGGTACTTATAGTAAGTTGCTGGAGACTGAAAATAAGCTTGCGAGTTTCAGAAACAAAATCCGAAAGGAAATGCTCCCTTCTCTATACTCTCTCGATAATCTTGATGCCAAACTTAATGATACCGAGAGGAGGATTGATGATTACATGACTGCATTGGAGCCTTTAAATATCGTACCATTTGTAAAAAGAGTATCCAAACTGGTATCCAGTACATTAAATACAGTTAATAATCAGATAAAAAAGGCACATTCTTTAAGCGCGAACATGAATAAAACAACTGTTAAGCCAACAGAAAAAAATACATACGGTGCTTTCGCAGCAACGAATAATGCTAACCACGCCATATTGATGCTGATGAGCAAATATATTCAGGCTGATAACAGCGGCGCTGATGCCTCTGTCATCAACAAATTAAACCGGCAGGAATCCGCTATCGCCGAAGAAACCAGCAGATTAAATGGTGAAACAAATAAACTCTCAAAAATTAGTAGTCACATTAAAAAAATTCAAAAGCCTGTAAACAAAATCAAAGGTGGTATTAAAAAAGTAGAAAGTAAACTGAAGAAAGTAGATAATTTCATTGCTAAAGTGAACAATGCGCTGGAGAAAAAATTCGAGAAGAAAATCTTGAGGAAGAAAATAAGTATCAGTGTAAGAGATATAATTGATGGTAAGAAAAAAATGAATGGTGCTGTGAAAAAAGCAGCTAAAAAATTCGCGATGAAATTACTTAGTCCGGTACTTGACAAAGTAAAAATAGATTTCGATGCTTTTCCCGGTAAGAAAGAAATTGAGAGCGCGTTTAAGGAAATCAAGCAAAAAAGCGCTGAAATAGTTGACGCAAGTAAAGTACTTGATAAATGCGCGCAGAATCTGGTTAGGCTAAACGGACAAATATGATATTTAATCACTAAATATTATTGCAAACTTAAGACCCGGGCAGAATAACCGGTTTTTATACTTATTCAGTATCCCTGTATCCAGATTGTTTTAGTACCACTCATCTGCCGGTCTTAAGATATGCAAAAATACAGCGTCTGCTATATTAAGCACATTGTGCAAAATAACAGACATAATCAGTCGCAATTCTTTTTTCAGGATTAGACGAAATTGGTTAATTAATTTAAATGACAATCATATCTTAATAATATAAGCGCATAATTACTTGTGGCACAATTTATGATCATATAAATTCCCGGAATAAGAAATTAAATATTTAGATAACTTCATTATAAACAAATTATTCAAGGTTATAAGATGATAAAATATTCCTTTATTCTTTTTATTTTGTTTGCACAAATTTGCATATTGGCTCAGGAAATTGAAATTCCATCAAGATGGTTTTTTGTAAAATCAGCTCTGGAAGACGGCAAAGGTGATCGAGGATACTTTGATATTCCTGGTCATCCAAAAAAACTAAAAGATGCCAACGGACTGGAATTATGGAGCAATCCGGATGACGGTCGTGACAGACAATTCAAATTCGAAAAACAGTCTGATGGTACGTATATAATTTATTGTCGTGCCGGCAGAAATACTCATGTAGTTGCTCAGGAGAATAATAAGCCGGGAAACGGTACCGATGTAAGAGTGATAAATAAAAAGTTTGGTAACCATAAAAAGTGGCGTGTTAAACATTTGGGTGATGGCCGTTTTAAGTTTTATGGAAAAAACAATTATGTAATTTGTGCTGATGCAAGAAAATCCGGTAATGGTACAAACGTCCACTTATGGGAAGATCATGAAGGGCCATGGATGGAATGGGTGCTTATTGAACGTGGAGGCAATAAAAGACGAAAATTTGTACCAACTGTTAAAGCTAAACAGACTGAAGTTAGCATAAACGAGGGTAAGGCAAAATCAGGTTTATTCCAGCTTATACCAGATAAATGGTTTGGTGTTCAGACTGCCATGGAAAAGCAGGTACCTAATAGTTACAAAGGAAGCTGGGATGTACCGGGTGATCCTGAAAGAGTTAATGGAAAAGCTGACCTTTGGTCATGGAATCTAAAAGGGTTTAAAGCCCCGGACGTTCTGTTTAAGTTCGAAAAGCAGAGCGACGGTTCTTATTATATTTATTCAAAAATGGGCTATCCAAACTATGTTTGTCAGGTTGCCAAAAGCAATTCAGCAAATGGTACAAGTTTCGAAATAGCTAAAAAAGATGGTTCTGCAAAGCAAAAGTTTTATGTTTTTACTAACCTGACAGGTGGTATAAAAGTTTATTCGCATGATGGCTATGTTGTTTGTCTTGATGGCAGAAGCTCAGAAAATAAATCCAATATTCATATGTGGGAAGCACATAGTGGTAACTGGACAGAATGGAGCTTAATTGATCCTGAAACGGGCTCAAAATTTACTCTTAAGCCTGCCATTAATCTTGATCATATTAAAGCAAAAAAAACAACAGGCCCTAATGCAGATAAACTATTAAGAGATATAGATAATGCATATGCAGAGCTGTTTAAGTCAGCCGGAAACATATCAGGACTTACATCAAGCGCAAAAAAGGTAAATGGTGTATTAAACAAGTTTACATCTGTATCCGACAGACTAAGCGAGATGGAAAACAAAGTAGCTAATACACGCAAGGCGCTCCTGGCCGTTAAGCATCTTCCTTTAATAGGACCCGCGGCAACACCAGTAACATTAACTCTAAAGTCAACGGGTGCAACAATTAATAAAGCTCTGACCAAAGTACAGAGTTTTGAACAGCCTGTAATTCGTCCGGTATCTGATAAAACCAATTCGTTGGAAGATGTTTCATCATTAACAAATGAATATCTTGGTCAGATAGCTGAGCAGCTCTTGTTACTTAAGATGCAGACAGTTGACAAATGTAATTGTATAGCAAGTACAAATAATTCTGCTGCAAAGGCAAATTTCGAAAAAAATGCAACAGAAGTAAGTAAAACAGTTAACAAAATTGCTCCTGCACTACAAACCTCTAACAAGCTGGTAGCTGATGCCCGTAAATTTAGCGATACCTTTAAGCCTATAGGCAATACAATTGATAAAGCCGTAAACAGCACCAATAAATTTATGAACGTATTTGGTAAAACTGAAAAAGCTGCCAATAAAATTAATGACGTTCTTGATAAACGATTTAAGAAAAAATACCTGAAAAAGACTGTTATAAATATTAGTCTGCGAGATGTACTGACAGCAGGCGGTGCATTTAAGAAAGCTAAAAAATGGCTTAAGAAGCTAAAAATAGATATAGACAAATGGGCCAGAAAAGCCTTAAAACCGGTCACAAATCAGCTTGGTGAAAAAATACCTTCTGTGCCAAATCTTGATCAGTATTTTGGTGTTGTGAACAGTCTAAAAGCTAAGGGCGACAATATTAAGGATCAGTTAAACCTTGTTAAGAAATTTAAAGACGAACTTGAGAATGTAAGAACCGGACTTCAGAATGATATAATAAACAAAGTTGCTGGTTCAGATTGTAACTCAGGTAAAACAACTAAGGCTGCGTCTGCTTCCGGCAGCAAAAAAAAGGATAAAAAAAAGCCTGAAATCAAATCTGTAAAAGATCTCGAAAACTGGTTGAAAAAACAGAAGAAGTAATACCGGATGTTTCTTAAATATAATTAACATTTACCCTGCCTTCTTAAAAAAGGCAGGGGCTCTTGTTAACCTATAAATGGAAATAAAAATGATCAGACAAGAATGTCACCTTTTAATATTTTCTCTTTTCGTCATGGTTAATTTGTCTGTGCAGACATTCAAGAATCCATCGTACGAATGGTTAAAAGAGCTCTAAAACCAGTTAATAAAAAACCTGGAGAAAAGCTTCCGGCTTGTTCCGAATATGAATAAATATTACAAAGAGCTGATAAGTTAAAGGTCAGCTAAATGAAATGACTGATGCTGCATATCTGGCTGATGAATATAAAAAGAAAGTTGCAGATCTTAAAAGTGTATTACAGGGTACAAAAGAAAAAGAGTTCCTTACAAATAGATAAGAAATCCTGTTTTAGTGACTCGTTCTGAAGAAAAATTGATTGTGGTAATTTAATGCAATCGAATGTGTGGTTCCCTGGACTAAGATGTGGTCTTCTTAAATTTAAGAAAGTAATACTTGAGCAAATTCTTCATGCTTATGTATTCGAGAAATTTAATCTGAAATCGTGAAAAAAGATTATTACCGGTCATCTCCTTTCCCGCAGCATTGAGGTATGTAAATGTTGGAAGTGTATTTTTTGTTACATCCATAATATGAGATACTTCAAATCCGGTCTTAGCCGATATTTTCTTGTATTTTGATATAGTGTAACGAAGATCAAAATCACCAAAATAACTCGCCCTCTGATTTTTCCAAATCAGATATTTACCTAACTTAAAATTCTCCGCGGAAATAAAATCAGAAATTATAAACTGCCCTTCAGGTTTCAATACCCTGTTCACCTCTTTAAAGTATGCTTCCCGATCACTAAAATGAAAAATAGCCTCAACTGTAAAAAGAATATCAACTGAGGCAGACGCAAAAGGTAGTTTAACAGCATCACCGGTAACATAAAATATATTATTCCGGTTGTCTGGATTTATATGATTTTTTGCATGAACAAGCTGTCGGATATCAATATTCAAACCGACAATTGTTTTATTAGCTGAATTTTTATTAAGAAAATCAATTGTTCCACCAAAACCACAAGCGATATCAGCAATTACAGATTCATTAGAGGGCTCTGCCAGTTTTACAAGCTGTTCTACAAGAGCTTCCTGAGCATCAGCGTACTCTTTCGCGGTAACTTTATTTTTATGCGGATTCTCCCAATATCCCCAATGGATATTTTTACTAAATGCCTCTGATAATTCACTGTCCTTTTCGGAAAATTTTTTCAGAACATGATCGAAATAGGGTAGATTAATTTTTTTTGCCATAGATTAGCCATTATTCAGATTTATATCGTTAATATGTTTATCCAATCCTTTATATAACACTGAAATATTTTTCTTTACCTGATTCATAAAACCGGCTACATCGGCTCCATCAACTACAATGTGATCAGCAGAAACAGTAAGTTTCAGAAAAGTTCTTTCTACAAACTCTCCCCTTATCTTTACAACTTTTTGAGAAGTTGAGCCTAAAAATACGGCGGATGTATGAAACGGAATGCCATTGTTCCAGGCGTCGGCGGTAAACAACATATTATTTACGACCAGGGTAGAGCCCATAATCTTGTCATGAATAACCGGAAAATATCTTAAAGTATTGTAATAAGCCATTCTCAAAAACTGAGGGAATTTCAAAAAAAACTTCAGTTCGTTACTATCCATTTGTTTTCCAGGTTTGAATTGCTCAATCTCATTTTGGATTTCAAATGGGGATTTAAAATTGAATTCCCTGATATATTGTGGAAGTAACAATCCCTCACCATTATGCTCATAAATTGTTGGAAGCATTGCTGATAATTTTCCGGGAGAATAATATCTGTTTCCTAAACCTTTAACAGCCGCCATTCTGGGAAAATCATTGTATGCTCTTCCGATACAAAAAAGCGCATAACTATATAGCGAAAGATTAATCTTTTTTTCTCTTCTAAGAGTCTTTAAAGTTTTACGAACCTCGGTAATATCAACTTCAGAGATTGAAGTAACAATCCTTTTCTTTTTAGATAGCTTGAGAGCATCAAGAGTGAGTTTTCGTATAAGATGATCTTTGTATTTGAGACATGAATTACTTTGCTTCATTACAGTTTAATTCCTGCTCTGGATTATTTATTCATTTATGAAATATATGAATAACTGCCGATAGAATAAAACCAAAGAATGCACATAAAAAAAGCCCGAACAAAATCACCCGGGCTTTCAAAATCATAAAAATGATTAAATGTTTATTTGATAAGCATCATTTTTCTGCTTTGTGCGAATTCACCTGCGGAAATTGAATAAACATAGATACCGGAGGTTAACTGAGAGGCATCGAAATTTATAGTATGATAACCTGCATCCATAGCGGTGTTGACAAGTTCAGCGACTTCCTGACCAAGCATGTTGTAAACAACTACTTTTACATCAGATGCAACAGGAAGAGCGAAGTTGATTGTAGTGGACGGGTTGAATGGATTTGGATAGTTCTGACCCAATTCAAATGATTCCGGAGTACCAAATGATACTTCAACTACATCAGAATATTCAACAGCACCATCAAAATCGACTTGTTTTAATCTGTACTGATAATTACCTGTAGCTTCCGGATAGTCAGTAAATGAATATTTCTGAATTTCTGAAGTTGTACCATTACCTTCAACAAATGCGATATTTACAAACTGACCATCTTCAGATGCTCTTTCAACTTCAAATCCTTTATTGTTAGTTTCTGTAGCTGTACTCCAGTCAAGGATAACGCTATTTTCAGAAACTGAAACTGCAAATGAGCTTAGTTCAACCGGTACGCCACCATCCACAATACCAGGATTAGGTTCTGTGTATGTTGTATCCCATGAAGTTAAAATATCTTCGGTTGTCTCATCATGACCTGTAATTCCGTTACCACCTGTTAAAGTTTCACCGGTTTCAAAAACAATGCGTTTTGCGGTGAACCCAAACCCGGGATCAGAATCAGGCATCGGCATGGTGAACGCATCAGCTAAATACGTAGACGCGTCTGTATCCGCGTCAGGACCATCAACACTAACGTCTGTTTTATTAGCAATCATATTGGTTGTGCTTGGTGTACCAAGAAAAACCATATCCACATCCTGTACCAGATCACTTACGCCATCCCAGTAGAACAATGTAGTCTGCTCACCACTATTGGTTAGACCACTGCTGGATACTGTAAATTCAGAAAGCATATCAGGTGTGTCATCTGTACCCTTGATCTCGTAATCAGCGGCAATACCGTAATTGGCAAAAAAACCCGCACCATCAAAAGCGATTGTTATCACCTGACCATTTGCAATCATGGCTCCGTCAGGAAATTTAACGATAAAATCAGATGTGCCTATATCAGGAGTGGGACCAGCACCGAATAAACCCGGGAAAAGCGCATAGTCCATATCATCAGATAAATAATAATTTGTAAGATCAACCGCTGAACCGGTAAAGTTTGCTATTTCAATAAACTCACCATCTGTAGGTGTTAAACATGCCTCTGTTAGCAGAAGGTGATCCACCTGGGCAAAAAGGTTAAAACTTAAAAAAAGTGTTGCTGCAACTAGTAGATTTCTAATTTTCATCTAGTCTCCTTTTATTTGGTTAAATAGTTATTTTATAATTTCAACGCTCAAGGTTATGAATTTTTTTGCAAACAAAAAACCTAAAAATCTTTCACAGCCGAACAGATTTAGTTTCATCTTTGTTTCGCGTCAAATATGCGATAATATTGTAATACATTTCAAATTAATTATCAAATTTTGGTCTTACCATACCTTCAAGTCCGACCATCTCTATTAAATCTCTGTACGTAATCGACTTCACATTATTTTTTACCAGCGCCGCCCGGAATTCTTCCGAAAGCAGACTCTTCAACTCTCCTTCACGGTGTTTACTCATCTCCTTCAATCCAAACGAATTCATGTCGATCATCGCTGCAAGTTCAGGAGTATCATATCCAACGTGAGTAACCTGCAGATTTATTCCCGGTTCAAGTTTTTCAATTACAGATACAAGTGCTTCATCTTTCTTGCCCAGATTTGCACCGTAAGTATCATTTGAATATTTCTCGCCAAAATACATCGAAATCGCAAGTCCGTATTCTTCAGCAAGATTTTCTGCAAGTGTTCTTGTCTCTTCAGTCTGGACTGCGGCACCCATATGAAAATCCATATAGTCAATCTTTATCCCCGAGTTCATTGCCCTGTCTAACTGAGCTCTTAGTTCTTTTTCTATTTCATCAATTTTCGGGTTGTTGGCAAAAAGTTTTGAGCGCGAAGGGAAAAAATATCCATATTCATCGACAAGACCTGGAACAGCATCCTTACCGCTAATCGGTCCCCACCTGTAATTTTTCCATTCTGCATTAAGTGTTAAATGGATTCCCACGCTTACTTCGGGGTGTTCCTTAAGTATATCAACCGCCTCCTGATACCAGGGGCATACAAACATTATTGATACCGAAGATGGTAACCCCGATTCTATTACCTCTTTTACAGCCATGTTTACGCTATGACTCATCCCGAAATCATCCATTCTCACAAGATGGTACCTGGTATCCGGGTCTATCCCGCTTTGCGAAAAAAGTAATGAGAAACAGAATAACAGAAATAAAACCATTTTTTTCATGTTAACCACTAATTCTCTTCTGATATTTTTGATTGAATTTACTAATAATAATAGAGATAAAAAAGCCTGAGCATTACTGTTCAGGCTTATTATAACACATCATTGCAAAGACAGGTAATACATATTATCTTTTGCCTGATTCATCGAAATAAACTTCAACTTTACGGATTATGTTCTCTCTCTTAAAAATTGATTGACTCATTTTTTTACTTATGGATAACTCATCAAATTCTTTGATTTCGCCATCCCTACTTGTCACGACCACCTTATTATCTTTTCCCAGTTTGTATATTACCGGTAACTGACAGAGAGTGAAAGCAAGTGAATTTGTATCACAATCCAGTTCACTTTTAACTCCGGAAAGATCATAATAAACAAATTTTTCACGATCCGTTAAAAACTCATCGGTATTAAGTAATGAAGGATTAAAAGTTATCTTTGAATTCTCTACAATTACACCCAGTTCACCTATTCTTGAAAGAATATCCTCTTTTACCTGACCGGTCATTCCAGGCTGCTGAACGCCAGTAAATGAAGGAGTATGAGAATATGGATCAGTTGGAAACGCGCCATATTTATTGGGTGCTTTTTCCGCGCCAATACCTTTTTTGATATCGTAAAAATTTTTTTCAAGAGCGTCAAGGTCACTCTTGTCCGCACTTTCTTTCTCTGCTTTTCTGTAGTTCTCATAAACAGCAAGCAGCAATTTTGAGACCATATGCCAATAAATTGATCCCAAACCTTCATATTTGTAGAATGTATTTGCCCTGCCGGTAAACTCTTCATGATCAAATGTATCTTCATAAATTTCCAGCAGCAGAGTTTTATCACTTTTTACAAGTTCTGAATAGACTGCTTTGTCAAGCATTTCTAACTTATTCTGTAATGCGTCAGAATTAATGAGATCACTCTGAAAATGATAATTTCCAACGCTATCTTTATAAATGACGCTTTGATCAGAATTTTGAAGCATTTTTTCGACCAGTTTTGAACCTTCAAGTTTATCAGGTTGAATTATGTTTTTCTCCCGAAACAATGGTAGTCTCTTGAACGGATAGAGGATATAACTATTCTGGTCTTCACGGTAGAGCGAACTGGATTTTAAGGTTTTCAGCAGATGAAGTGTTTCTTTGGTAGAAAGATAACCGGAACTCAGAACAGCAACTTGTCCTTCAAGCATTTCGTAAAGATGAAGAACCTTCATCTCCTTTTCTGAAATAGAAAGTACGTTGTAAGCGTTGTATAAACCATCCCTTCGCTTATTAACTTTTATAGTGTTATCTATAGAAGTTAGTGAGGCATCTATTAATTCAATAATCTGATCTTTCTTAATATCCTGCTCTCTACCGGAAAAACCGTTTTTATAAATTTTATTTCTGTATTCTGAAGCAATCTTCCCAAATTCATCAACTATAATTTTGCGTTCTGCATTTGTTATAGTTGAAACATCAACACCTCCAAATTCCTTTAACACTTTAGATATTCCAATAAATAAACTGTGCAATTCCGCGGATATTTTGTACTCTGCTTGTTCATGCTCTGAAACAAATTTTTTAATAAAGTTCAGGTATCTTCTTAAATAATAGAGCGTAACCATTGAAACCCCATAACCCACTAACGCGTTATTAGCGTCATTCCATTCAGGGCGCTGGGTATTCATCCAGATTCCTCCACCGGGAACGAAATTCGACATTTTTACGAGTCCGGTGAGCAATAATTTTTCAATCAGATTTACCTGAACAAGTTTCTGGTCTTCCCATTTAAGGTATTTTGTGTCCCATCCGTATTTCTCAGCTTCATCTCTTAATCTGTGGTTAAGGTCTTCATCAAAAACAATAGTATCTCGGGGATTTTTCAGAATCTCATCATAACTTTTGATTCGATACGGTACATTAGCAAATGAGAACAGCTTTTTATTTACAAAATATTCAAGAGCGCCGGGATTAAATTCCCTGGATAATTCAAGAAGTTTCAGCAAATAAATTACCTGATGATCACCCCAGTAACCAATATTTGCCCACGGATTGTGAGGCTCCAAATCTTCCCAGTCGAAACCGTCACGAAATATTCTGTAAGGATTGTAACCATCCGCGGTAGTGTTATTAAGAAATTTTGTGATCATTGACTCTGTAAATCCCGGGTACGAGAAAGCGAGGGCTTCCCAGTTTTGGAAAACATCGCGCCAATTCCCCTGATAATTGAGCACAACTTCGTCGTTTTCATCTCTAACATCAATCGAGAAGTTATTCCACGGTCTGCTCGGGTCACCATGTCTTCTGCTGAACGTGAGGGGCAGATATTCTAAAGTAAGACGTGTAAAATGAGGGTCATCCAATTTCTCTACCTTCGCAAGCAGGTCTGAGTGCAATAATTTTCCCGGCAAGTTACTAAAGAAAGCATTGTGAGTTTTCAGCACATAAGGATTGGCATTTTTAATGAAACTAATAAAATCATCTTTCATAATGTTGTAGCCATCAGGGAAAATGCCGCCCCGCATTACATTAAATAATACGTTGGAGAAATGTCGCGCTGAAAGAAGTCTATTGGAAGTGAGCTGGATTCCATCTGAAGAAGAAATAATTTTTCTTATACCTTCCGATGTAGCCTTAATTTCCTGATAAATATCAGATTTGAGGTTCGAATCAGAGCTAATTTCATTCAATTTCACCAGATCGCCGGCATTCTGATTTATTTCAGCAAGAATAAACCAGTCAGATGAAGATTTCGGTTTTAATTCTAAATTTGAATTTATTATGTACGCACCCTTTATCCCTTTGGAATCAGCTTCCTCATTTATTGCCAGGTTTTTTCTGAATCTATCAATTTGCTTTACACTAAGGAGTATTTTATCTCTGACAATTCCTGAACTGAACACTGTTGTCGCGATAAGGGACTCACTAGGCTGAGCGCGATCTGATGGAATTGAGCTGAGTGAAAAAACTCCAATCCCACTTTCTTTCATCAATTCATTTTTTTTGTAACCGTCAACAAGTGTACTGAATTCATTTTGAAGTTGTCTATAAATACCGGAAGGGAGAATGTTTCTTATACCGTCTAAAATTTCCAGCTCAATTTTATCGTCACTAAAACTTCTAATCTCCGAAAACTTAATAAAGCCGTATTTCTCGCTGGTTGTCCATCCATATCGGAAATTCAACTTGAGATCATGATTTATCTCTTCAAATATTATTTTTGTACCGGTAATATCTTTATAGAGATTTCTCTCTAAATCGTAGAGTCCGTTCATAGCGTAAAAAAATGGTTCCCACAAAATAAACTTGTCTCCGGAACGCGCTTTAATCAATGTTTGACCACCCGTATGCGAATGCGCGTCATGTAAAGCGTCATCATTAGTATAGGGAAACAATGCATTGTCAGGATTTTTTCTCCCTGCCGTCAAACCACCATTGCTAGAAATATACATCCAGTGATCGGTAGGACTAACAATACTTACAAGAAATGGATCCATGTTATCGTAATTAGAAATCTTGTAATATGTTTCGCCATTTTCGGTTACAAATTCACCTTTAACGGATTTCTCATAAAACCTTGAATTCTGTTCTCCAAGAACAATATTTGTATTTTTCATTATATCTCAAAAATGTAATTATTATCTTTTTATTGATCGTTTAAAATAGCAAAAACCGGCACTCATCAAAGTGCCGGTTTTACACTTACTAATTCTATTTAATCAGGATCATCTTTTTGATTGAAGAATAATTTCCTGCTGTTACTGAATAGAAATATATTCCGGATGTAAGATCTGAAGCGTCAAAATTGAATTCATACGATCCTGCATTCATATAACTGTTCACCAAAGTTGCAACTTCCTGTCCAAGTGTATTATACACAGACAACTTGACGTTGTTTGCTTCAGGAAGGTTGAATCTAATTTTCGTTGACGGGTTGAATGGATTAGGATAATTTTGCTCGAGAGAAAACTCATCAGGAACAACATTCGCCACTTCCTCCAAACTGGTCACGCCTGAATGAAAAAGCACATTATCAACATATACTGTATTTGGTGTAGCTACAATGATAAGCTGCGCAAGATTCGCGCGTGATGCTAATCCCGTAAAATCTGACAACGGCAAATCAAAGGTTAACCACTCACCATTTGCAGCGCCGGGGAATGAATTGAGATCAAATGCCAATTCATGCTCAGAGTCATCACCACCCTGATAACCGTTATCAGCTCCAAAATCGACCAATTTAACTTTAAAGTCTGATGGTGTCGCTGTTGGTGCTTGTACCCAAACATTCATGTGGAAATTTGTCATACTGGTAGCATCGATTGTTTCAGTAGTAAACTCAATACCTGCATAGTTAATATTAGTATACATTTTGGTATCGTCACCTTCAATCTGGACATCAGCAACATCAGCTTCGTCCCAATCTGTTGACCATGTATCAACATTAACATCATTATAAGCGTTGCTGAATAAAGACATCACACTGGAAGCGGGAATTGTTGGAGTTGGAGCGGCTTCTGCAGGCTCGGTAAGTCCCGGTTCGCCGGTATAGAAGAAAATGTTATCAACGTAGATTGTTCCATTTCCTTCAAACTTCATCTGAAATACATCAGCAAGATCAACACTACCAAAAGAACTCAAGGCAATATCAGCACTAACCCATGATTCATTTACTACTGGCGGAACCAAAGCAACTGACTGTTCATTTCCACCGGGACTTATTAAAAAGACAGATAAAGCTTCGGAATTTGGAGTCCAGTAGTCGATATGCAGATAACCCATTCCGGCTGCTGTAAGATTTTGATTACTTCCGAACTCAATTCCCTGCCAATTTAAATTACCATAAACCATCGCGGAATCACCCTGAATATCTACAAAGGAAAAAGTTGTTGATTGTCCCCATCCCGGATTCAGGTTTGTGCCTTCAATATCATCATAAGCATCACTATATACAGATACGACATTTTCTGAAGCAAATGCCGGAGTTGGTGCAGGGGTAGTTGGTTCCGGTAATGTTACTACTACCCCATCCGGTACTTCAATATTATCAATATAAATTACATGCTCTCCCGGTCTTTCATAAAAATCGGGAATAATTACCAACTGATTGTATGTATTACCAATAACCTGAGTGAAATCAAAAGTGATTTCTTCCCACTGATTAACAAGTGTGTTCTCACTGGTTAATTCCAGTGGAGTTCCTGTTGCGCCTTCAATCTTGAAATGTATAGGACTTGTAGCAGGTTTATATACCATCATTTTTATGATCGCATTAGTTGCATCTACCGTGAATTCGCCATCATCACTGGTGAGGAAGAGTGCCCAAGGATTTCCTGTTTGTCTTGCGGTAAATTTGGCGACAGTTGCTGAAGTATTTATTCCTCCGGGCGCGGGATTCGCGACAAATTCGAGAGGAGGATTATCATCATTTTCCGATACAATCCAGTTCCAGTCTGCACCGACTCCATTTGGCTCAAAATCTATATCATGCAATGCCTGAGCATAAAAATTATTGCTAACAGCAAATAGAATTACCATTGCTGTTAAGTATTTAACTAACTTTCTCATTGTTACTCCAATCGTTGATTTAAAAAATTTGTACTTATGCGAAACCTGATATTATTCTTAGTTGCGCAATTTCAAAAAATTAGTAAACGATGCTTTCGGTGTTCTATCCTCATAGAACACTCCCCAGTGCTTCTCGATTTCATTTGGACCTGAATTTTCTCCTCCTCCCTTCCAGGGTTCATCGAAAGCCTCAAACAAGAATGTTGTAACTTTATTTTTATGTATCCACTCATCAAGTTTTAATAGAAATTTTTCCTGAGCTTCAACACTTACTTCACCCTTTACAAGAGAGCCTTGCTCACCATCTCCCTTTTTCTCGGGGTTGTATGTGGTTGCCCAACCGATCTCACCAAGCACTATTTCATAATCTTCATGCATCGTTTTGATCTGGTTAGTATAAATATCTTCCAGCCATACTATCGACTCATCGAGTGTCTTGCCATTCCACAACGGATAGATATGGCAAACAATAAAATCCAGCTCGGCGGCAACTATTTTACTCTCCGGTTTATTCCAGAAATTATAGTCATCAGCAACTGTAACAGGTACTTCAGTATTATTTCTAACGTAACGGATGTATTTAACAAGATTTTCCATCTCCATGTTGTGGAAGGACCAGAAAACCTGAGTCTCATTTCCCACGTTGATCGCTGCAATTATATCTTTATATTTGTTCCCCAGTTCGATTGCTTTTGCAGTCTGTTCAATATTTGCTGCTTTTCTGCCGGGATTTTTTGTTTCATTTTCCAGCCATACTCCAACCATAACCTTTACAGGAAGCTTCTCTTCAGATATCACCTTTAATATCCGCTCAGTATCACTGTCAGAACCATATACCCGAATCAGATTCCAGTATTGTTTGAGAATGTTCAAATCTTCCAGTATTTCTGCTTCAGAAGGTCCTTTTACCCCGGGTGCCTGACCTTCACGGTAGCATCCGTAGGAAATCGCGTTGCCAATCCACTTTTCGTCCATATATGAACTGAAACTTCTCTTTTTGAACGGCTTTTCTATTTCGGGATAAATGTCTTTCTGCATGTTTTCAGTAATATTCTTCATTGATTCCGACTCGATATTTGACTTTTTTTCATCTTCATTGTTTTTATTGGCGTTACATCCTGTAAACAGAAAAATAGATAGTATTATTAACGCCTGTATGATTCTGCTTTTTATGGTCATCTGAAACCCTGATATTTTATGCCTTATTTAATTTCTGAAGCGGAAACGAACTCAATTTTGAAATACTTGTCATCGATGTATTCCACACCTTCACTTGTGATATAATTTTTACAATTATTCAGAGTGTTCTCCGTTTCATCAAATTTTCTGCCTGCCCACTTGCCACAGAGAGTGATGTTAAAGACCATCTTCAGATTAACGAACTTGCATTCGTTATATCCCTCACAACTACTGCACTGCCAGTCCTGATGTACCGTTTCATCACATCCGGCATTTGTGTTAAGAAATTCCACTCTGTTTTTCAGATTCGATTTATTCCAACTTTCAGGATCAGGCTGTGTGCTTAGTGGTCCACCTGAATTTCTAACTTCTTCGTCCGTTTTCCAGTAGTAAAAACTGATTGAATTTGCATCCCAGAGACATGCAAATGTGCCTTCAGGAGACTCAACTTCATATGGTTCACCACTACATCCGGCATTAGGGTCTGTTTCATTCCCGTTGGCACAATTTATTATTTCACCATTGTTGTTCCATTCCGAATCACACATTTGCGGACAAGTATGAATAGTATTGTGAATTATATTATCACCATTTATTGTCTCGATAATATCAACTTCACCGGCGGCAGGCCAATCAGTACAGTTCACCGGACTCGGGGTCTCATAATATCTTCCCTTTCCGGAATACTTATCGACCAATTCATCATCAATCTTTTCCTCACCTTCGTACAACCATTCGGATTGCCGACTACCATTTAACCACCACGCAGGCCATACTCCTTTTTCTGACGGGAATTTCCCTTTGAACACAAACAGTATCTTTTTTACTCCGGAGTTCAGATTATAATAAGGTTTTGAGGTGAACCTGAAAGAATCATAACTTGAGTTGTCATCTCTATATTTTATATAGCCTCTCAAGCCATCTTCTTTCAACGAAATCATATCACTATTTTTCCACTGAACTCTATCATACACAACATCCCCCTCAGTGGGGTCATCATGAGGAAACGTGGTAAAAAAGAACTCCTTAAAGTTTTCCATTTTTATATCGTTATTCTCAAAATCAAGTCTGAAAAACTTGTTCTCAAACTCTGATGCCGCATTTTCCTGAGCAAGGTTACTTATTCCGCTACCAAATAGCATCAGAAGACATAAAACATTTGTGGTGAATTTTTTCGTATTCATTTTGCCAACGTTATTATTAAAGCTGAATTTGTATTGTTTCAACAGAATTTGCTTTCATTTTAACCGGAGCATATTGCTCATCAACCTGAAGATTTAGTTCAATTTCTTCTTTAGTAGTGTTAAGCAATTGTATCGATAAAACTCCGTCCTTGCTAAGAGTGGCGCAAGCATGGAGATCATCACTTCCCAATCCATCTATGATCTTTTCGGTTTTAACTGCTCTGTCACCGGGTCGTATAGTTTTACTAAACTGTGCCAGCACATGATAAATTGGTGTGTAATAAACGTTCTGTGTTTCTGTATCGATCATGATCGGCGCACCACAGAAATTACCAACATGGTTCGGACCACCATTTTTGTCGAGCACTACATTCCAGTCAATCCACCCTTTTAACCAGTGATCGATGCTAACGATAATATTTCGGGCATAACGATGAACCGGTGTGTAGATAGGATGATCTTCTACTTTAAGACCCTGCCATGTGGCTGAATAACCCCAATCAGTAGCGTTATCATTCCACCAGAAAGAATCATTATCAAACCAGTCTTTTTCCTTAAAACGTTCAGGGTCTGTAATTCCACCCGGCGCGTCTTTACCAAGATCATCAATACAACCTTCGGTGTGGATGATAGCTTTATCAGGGAATTTTGCGTTCACTCTTTCAAATACATCTTCATATACCTTGAATGTGCTCTCATACCAGTGCACAGCAGTACCATAAACATATTTAGCTGTTTCTTCATCACCGAGGATTACATCAGTCCAATGCTCAAGACCATCTCTGTTCTGATCATAAACAAGAAGCTTTACATCTTTGAATCTGCTGTTATGAAGTTTTGGACCCAGATATTTTTTAACAAATTCATTTTGGCTCTCAGGAGTAAAATGCATGCTTTCCCACTGACCATTATTACCATGAGGCTCGTTTACAGGCGTTAAACTCCATACATCAACACCTTCTTTCTTATATTCTTCGAGATATTTTACAAGATAATCAGCGTATAACTCCTCATACTCCGGCTTCAACATACCACCGGTTCCCTGATGATTATTTTCAGGTGTACCCTTGATAAACCATTCTTCTATATCTTTCATCCAGTATGGGGCGGTCCAGGCGGAAGCGACAATTCTTAATTCATCATCTTTCTGATTCTTCTTTATTGCCATTGCTTCTTTGATCATAGGTAGCAAATCATAATCAGGAGCTTTTACACCTTGATATTTATCAGTATCAAATCCTCTTTTATCGGGCTCAAGGGTAAAAGATTCCATTTCTGTATCACCAACTTTGTCCAGATAGGAGTATTTCCCTTCAACACTGAAATCGCATGAGCCGATATGAGTTCTTGTAAGTGAGAAATTTGCGCCTTTTTCACCGAAAATATTCTCCATTACTTCTTTACGCAGTTCTACATCAAGGTGAGCAAGAACAAAAGCGGAAGATTCAGTAAATGATGATCCGATACCATCCATTTCCTGTTTTAGCTCATTTGTATTTATTTTCAGGATATTACCTTTAGACACTTGTCCACTAGTAAATTCCACATTATCTCGTTTCGCGAGTTTGTCACCTTCTTCGGATGTAACGAGACGTAAACTTGTTGTCAGCTGCTTTTTTTCAACTTTACACGAAGTAATAAATAACGCAGTTACTAAAATCATCGGCAGAACCATAAATAATTTCATCATAAAACTCTCTTTCTATTTATTCGCTTATTTTGAGTGACCAAATTTGAGATACCTATCCTTATCCCAGAGTCCCCAATATGCTCCTACATCACCTTCTTTTTCAATTTTCCATGTTTCATCAAAACTTGAAAAATAAAAGACATCAACTTTTTGAGCATTTGCCCAGGAGTAAGTATTGATAAAATAACGCAGGGCGTTTTCGTATGAAGGAACTGCGGCTCTATCCGGTGTGCCGACATTTGGCCAACCTGTTTCACTAATAATAACTTTCTTGCCATTAGCTGCCTCTTTTGCCAGATAATACATGTTCTTCATGTAAGCAAGTGAATGCTCAACAGGATAGCCTTCCCAGAATGGGTAACAGTTAGCCATGATCACATCACATACTTTTACCAGACGAGGATGATTCACAAATTCATAATACGCGTCAACGTAACCAACGGGAATATCTGTAACTTCCTTTTTAACTCTGTGAATATATTTTATCAGATCGTCCTCGCTAATATCACCGCGAAGAAGAACCTCGTTACCTATAGCGATTATATCCGCATATCCTTTTTTGGCTACTTCGATCACGCTTTTTATCTCTTCTTCGTTCTTTTCCAAATCATCACCTATCCAGGCACCAACGAGGGTTTTTATCCCGTATTTACGGGCAACCTTGGGTATCAGCTCATTACCGTCCACACAGGAAAAAGATCTCACCCAACCAACATGCGGTTTCAATACTTTCATTCTATCATCTATCTGTTCTTCGCTTAATATTGATCCGGGTTGCTGTCCTTCGAGATAGGCGCTGAAAGAAATTCCATGAATTCCGTTATCCAGTATTTCTAAAAATGCTTTTTCGAGTTCAGATTTTTCTCTGGTACCAAAATCGAAATTTGATAAATAACTATTATGTGAATGTAAACTTGACATATTTCCTCATCTAACTTTAATCGTTAATATTATGCACTACCAAAACAGGAAGTTTTGATTTGTGCAAAACCCGGTTAACTGTATCCCCAATGGTTGAATCTTCATTTCCAGATCTACCCTTGAAGCCCATTACAATCAAATCGCATTTATTCTCCTCAGCCACCTTGAGAATAGTTTTTACCGGATTGCCGCGTTCAACAAGAATGTTGTTCTGGTCGAGAACTTCATCACCAAATTCTTCAATAATTTTATTCACAATATCTTTTTGAACATTTGTGGTGAAATCTTTTGCTTCGGAAAACTTCTTTTCAACGCTCGGAAGTCTTTCTAATCCCACATCAAACGTTAGCAGGTCAATCAGTTCAGTATTGAGAACATGCAGGAACGTCAACCTGGCTTTGTACTGATTAGCAATATTGAACGCATGGTAAAAAACATCTTTCCAATTCTGTGAAAACTCTGTTGTGTACAGAATATGCTCATATTTAATTTCAGGGGTTTTCATAACTCCTCTACATTTAATTCAGAAGAAAACAGACAACCATGTTTCTTTCTAATTACATTACCAAATATTTCTCGGGTATATCCGTATAGCCCCAAGCCCTTAGCTGACGCGACCAGCCACCAAGATTTTCAATACTGACCGGTATCGGCTTGAGTCTTATGATTTCCTTAACTTCTTCTTTTTCGTGAAGTTTCTCTACGATAGTCTCAACCGATATTTTTCCCCAACGGAATGTTGGCTGACCCAAAAGCAGCTGTACATAATTCTGCTCAACATACTTAAGCTGTACTGGCAGAGCATCAATCGCGACTATTTTTATTTTTCCCGGTTCAATAATATCCATCAATTTATCCCCAAAAAGAGGCCAACTGCCAACCATAGCCCACCCTATAAGATCCGGATACATTTTGTGAACACTATCCATGAGAGCAATAGCATCAACTTCATTTTCAGGATGATAATAAGTTCCAACGTTATCCATATCCGGATAATCAGCTAATGCATTCTGAATACCATTAATTCTTTTTTTCAGATTTGGTGCGTCCTGATTTCCACCTAAAATCGCGATCTTACCTTTTCCTTCTGTTAATTCCGCCAATTTGTCGGCTAACATTTCACCCATCTTCTCGTCATCCGGACCGTAAAAGGTAAATCTTTTCGACTCGGGAGCATCGCTATCAAAAGTCATAACTTCAACTCCGGCATCAACAGCCGCGTTAATCGCGGAAGTAAGAGAATCCCTGTCCGAACATGAAACTATTATTGCGTCAGCGTTTTCTCTTACAGCTTTTCTGATAATTTCAACCTGTCTATTAGCGTCTTCCGTTGCAGGGGTTTCCCAGTCAACTTCAACATGCAGCATACTATATTTTTCAGAGAGTTCTTCGGCTGCCTGCAAAGCTCCTTTTTTTGCTGTGGTAAAAACAGGGTTATCAGAGCTTTTCGCGATCATTGTAATTCGGAGAGTATCAACACCTTCCGGATCAATATCGGCAAGTTCCTCAGAAATCTCCTGACAGCCACCAAACATGGCAAAAGAAATTCCCACTAAAAGCACTATGATGAAATTTGACAATTTCATTTTAAATCCTTCAAAATTAGTTTTAAGGCTTTTCCACATATACTTACTCACTCGAAAGTGCTGCGCTGACCGGCGCGGTTTTAGCTTTTCGTTTTTCAAGTTCACTTCTTATTTCAAGCGCTCTTTCTTCAGTGATTTTGAATGAAGCTACCGAAATTATAGCAATCAATGCCGCAGCTGCCGGAATGAACACATCCACAATGCGCATCCAGAAGAAAGTTGACGAGGATTGGGCTCCTCCCAATTCCACTTCAAAACCTGTTGCATTCAGTAAATATCCCGATAAACCAAATGCGAGAGCCATACCAAGTTTAACCATCCACCAGTAAATAGATCCGAACATACCTTCACGTCTCTCACCGGTTTCCAACTCGTCAAGGTCACAAACGTCAGCGATCATCGAACCCATAAGGGTAAACAATGCGCCCATACCAACAGCTATCATTGGTGCGGGAAGCAATACCTTCCACGGCGCCATAGGATCATAGCTGAACCATTTTAGCAAACTGCCGATCATAGTGATTGAAGTTGCGAGTATGAAAGTTTTACGTTTCCCTATTTTAGAGGATATCCAGGTAACAGCCGCAATAGCCATTAACGTTGAAATAGTATTTATGGTACCAAACAATCCCATATATTTGGCGCCCATATCATTGTCTCCACCGGAAACATAAAATATGGTAATGTATGAGCTGAAAGCACCAACAAGCATGATACCGTTAAACAGAAAGAATGTACCAGCGCAAAGTTTAAGAAATTCGGGTCTTTTTACAGTAGTTACTAATCCCTTCAGAAATTCGGCTACATTCTTCTTAATACCTTCCAGCATGCTTATCTTCTTCTCGCCGGAATCCGCGTCAACAGCAACAAACTTTTCCTTGAGGAAGATTGCCGGAACAGCACCCACAATCGCGACAAACACACCAATGACAATCGCAAGAGTTCGCGCACCTTCAACAGAATCGGAAAACAGCCTGTCATTTTCCATAATAGCGTAAAACCACGGCAGCGATATCCACGCAAACTGCCCCATAAAATTCATCACACCCATCAGCCGGGTTCGCTCGTGATAATCTGTGGTAAGTTCATATCCGAGTGCCACCCACGGTGTAGCGAACATTGTGTAGAACAGATAGAAAATGATCGAGCCGATCAGGAAAAACCAGAAATAAAACATCTCGCTATTTCCAGGTGGAAGCTGCCACATCAAGGCAAACATCAGTCCCACAGCAATAGCGCCGATAAAAATATATGGTCTTCTTCTTCCATAGCGGGATCTGGTTTTATCAGATATGTACCCCATGACAGGGTCGGTGATCGCGTCAGTCAGACGAGGAATTGCCTGCAGAGTACCAACTAATGCGGGATTTATACCTAAACCAACGTTCAAAACTATCGACATAAACCCGATAGCACCCCCCAAAAGATTATTTACTATACCACCCAAACCATAAGCAAACATCTGACCGTTTGATAATTTATCCTTTTGGGGTGTTTGTTGACTATTTTTTGCGCTCATAAAAACTCCGAATTTCCATATGAAATTAAGTGATCATTCATCCAGATTGATTTAGTGAAATTCATAATTACAATGCTTTATAAACTCTCACATAATCTATGTACATCTTCTGCGGAAATGGTGTTTCGCTTGTAGGAAATCCTACATAATTACCACCCACTGCAACATTAAGTATCATGAAGAATGAGTTATCAAACACCCATTCACCGGAAAGATCACCCGGTTCCAATTCCTGAAACATTTCGTCATCAACATAAAATCTGATATAATCTTCACCCCACTCAACTGCAAACAAATGGAAATCCACATCAAATCTGTCATTTTCAAACCCGTATGTTTTCGATACACCGCCACCACCTGAATATCCGGGTCCATGAACTGTTGAATGTACCAGATAGGGTTGCTGTCCTCTATATTCCATGATATCTATTTCGCCACACTGCGGCCATCCAATGGTTGAAACATCAGTACCCAAAAGCCAGAAAGCAGGCCATAAACCGGGACCGTAAGGCAGTTTTATTCTGGCTTCAAACCTGCCGTATGTCTGCTCAAACAATCCCTGAGTCTTTATTCTCGCGGAAGAGAATGCCTGCCCGCCAAAAGCCTCTCTGATGGCGGTAATTACCAGATTACCATCTCCATCGAGTGAAACATTTTCCGGACGATCAGTATAATATTGTAATTCCTGGTTTCCCCATCCGTTGTCACCGGTGCCAATGTCATAAGTCCATTTTGTTGAATCTGGTGATTCGCCTGCCTGACCATTAAATTCATCCGACCAAACGAGCTGATATTCGGGTATTTCAGGATCGGTAGAACTGTCACAGGATATCATTGTGAACAGGAACAAAAAACCTGTTACGGCTAAAAGTGTGGTTCTTATTTTCGTTTTCATAAAATCTCCAGATACTTCTGAATTGTTTTATAATAAAATTTCTGATTTGTTTACTTCAATACTGCAGGAGCAGAACTCCTTGTTAATAATTCGGGCTCAATAAACGCCTGTTCAATTGCCAAAGTAGCCGCACCAATCGCTATTCCTTTTGAGCCCAATTCACTAACTTTTAACCGAGTCTTGGGAATTGTACTCACCAAAGCTGTGTCATTGATAGTCTTGCGTATAGGGTCCAACAATATGTCACCCAAACGGGCAAAGCTGCCACCAATTATTATCATTTCAGGATTCATCATATTTACCAGACTTACAATTGCCGTAGTAAGATATTCTGTCGCCTCATTTACAATCTGTAAAGCAAGCGGATCGTCCGCAAGTGCAGCGTTTTCTATCTCCAGGATACCCGAATCCCCAATATGTAAAGGACTTTCAGGATATAATTCCGATAATGACGCTATTCTCGCTTTTAAAGCCCAGATTGACAATACCGTTGCGAGGCATCCTCTTAACCCGCATCCGCAGAGTTTACCGTTTGGGTCTATCGGCATGTGGCTCATTTCCCCGGCAATACCTTTTGCTCCTCTGTATAGTTTACCGCCGAATACAAAACCTGCGCCGATACCACTTGAAAGCTTGATATAAATAAGATCATTCACGTCTTTTGTTGTGGTCCACCAGTTTTCGGCAAGCGCGCCAAGGTTTGCGTCATTATCGAGATAAACAGGAACCTGATATTTTTCGCGCAATCGCTCAAGACCACTCTTACCATGCCATGCCGGAATAATGGTTTCCGACAAATACTCCGGATGAAAAGGATCAACAGGACTCGGTACCGCAACTCCGATGCTTAAAAGTTTGTCATAACCGTATTTTTGAGATGCAAGACATTCATTACATAACTGATCTATAATTTTATAAGTACCACTCGCATCTTCTCTTGCCGGGAAATCCTTCTCATTCCAGAATAATAGATTTCCACGCAAATCTGTCATGGCAACAGAAACATGAGAGGCACCAATATCAATTCCCAGAATAACTTTGGCTTCATCCTGGAACTCCAAAACAATCGGCTTTCTGCCTCCGCTTGATTCACCGCTCCCTACTTCGGCTAACAACCCGGTAGGTAGCAGTTCCTTGATAATTTCAGTAACGGTGGAACGAGACAAGTTCAATTGACGCGCGATCTCAGCTCGTGAAATCTGAGATTCGCGCCAGATTAATCTTAATATCTTGTCTTTTAGAGTGAAACCATTCTGCTTATCAATTTCTGTTTCTATGTTACTATTTATATTATTCATATCTGTACTTTAGTAAATCCGCCTGGTTTGCTTATTTATGAAAAAGGATATTGTCAACATAAACCGTAGGAATAGTTTCTCCAACAAGAATCAACTGGGCTAAATGACCTTTGGTTGTTAAACCTGTAAAGTCACCAAGTGGAATATCAAAAGTGATCCACTGCCCCGTTGCCAATGCAGGAGTTGATGATGCGTTGAATGTGAGTTCGTGCTCAACATCATCACCACCATCAAAAGCACCGTCAGCACCAAAATCAACCAGCTTTATCTTGAATACATTTGGCAATGCCGTTGGATCAGGTGTCCATATATCCATACGGAAATGGGTCAAACCGGAGGCATCAACCGTTTGTGAAGTAAATTCGATACCGGCAAATACAAGATTGCTGTACAATTTTGTATCATCACCCGCAACCTGAACATCAGCCACATCGGCATCATCCCAATCAGCTGACCAGGTATCAACTGTGTTATTAGTGTATGCATTACTGTATAATGAAATCACATCACCTGCAGGATAAGTTGGTGTTGGTGCCGCTGAAGTTGGTTCACTACCTCCACCTCCACCACCGCCGGTGTTGAAGTAAATATTGTCAAGATATATATCACCATTTCCATCCGACTTAAGCTGGATAACATCTGTTAAATCAACCGATGCAAAAGATGTAATTGGAATATCCACAGTTTGCCATCCGGTTGTAGGCACCGAAACTGAATATGCCTGTTCTACAGGTCCGGGACTTATCAGATAGAAATTAAATTCTGTCGAATTTTCTGTCCAGATATCAAGATGAAGTGACCCCATACCGGAAACATCTATACTACTTGCCAACTCAATACCCTGGTAATCGAAACCGGCGTATTTCAAGGTGTTGTTTCCTGAAATTGATATTTCGGAGGCTGCTGTAGCCTGACCCCAGCTTGGGAAATAGTTTGCCCCAACATTGGTATATGCATCACTATAAATTGAGATTACATCTGCCGAGTTAGCAGTTGGAGTTGGCGCCGGTTCAGTCGGTTCACCACTACCACCGCCGCCGCCGCCGCTGCCGTCGTCATAGAAGTAAACGTTGTCAACATAAACTGTATTCGGGTCTCCCGAAATAACCAATTGTCCCAAGTGACCTTTTGTGGTCAAACCTGTGAACGCGGATAGGGGTACATCAAGACTCACCCACTCTTCTGTGGCTAATGCTGGAGTTGTACTCGCGGTAAAGGTCAGTTCGTGCGATGCATCATCTCCACCATCATAAGCGCCATCAGCACCAAAATCAACCAGAAGAACTTTAAATTCAGCGGGAAGATCAGTTGCGTCAGGTGTCCATATATCCATGTGGAATCTGGTCATTGAAGAAGCATCGATGGTCTGAGAGGCAAATTCAATACCATTAAAATTGAGTTTTGTATATAATTTTACATCATCTCCGGCAATCTGAATCTCTTCATACTCGGTAGTAGAAAACTCCCAGTAAGTTGCCCAGGTATCAACGGGAACATTAGTATAAGCATTACTGAACATTGAAATCACATCCGCAGCAGGTACTGTTGGAGCCGGCGCAGGTTGTGCAGGCGCAGGTCTTGCTTCCCCGACATTAAGAGTAATCGAACCATCAGCATCAACACCAGCAAGCTGCGCTGTAATTACAGCAGTACCCATTGAAATTGCTGAAATTTGACCATACTCATCAACTGTCGCGACTGATTCATCGGATGAAGTATAAGTGAAATACGCAGGTGCCGCGTCAATTCTCTTATCAGTTCCATCAGGGAAATTATAAGTTACGAAAGTTCCTCCTATTGGGAGCAAATCACCAATAGCCGCGTCAATATTCTGATCCTGTTGCTCAAGAATCGAAGGTCTGGGGTGAGCTAACAATCCTGTTTTTTCATATTTCACTTCGTCAAACCAAATTGTATATCCACTCCCATCTTCAGGACCTTCAGAGTAGAAAAACATTCCTCTTTCCGCAACCCATTTTGAGGGGTCAGGAATAGGGATGTAATATTTTTTCCAGTTAGCGTTTATCTTCATTCCGGAGCGAGTAGCCTGATACTTTGCTTCACCAAGATCATTACCAATTCCAAGGACATCTATCTCTGCAGGTTTAGTGGCTTTTGCCCGGAAAGTCAAAGCGTCAAAACCCGAGAGATTACGACCCACACTGGTGTAGTAAACACCACCGGCATAAGCACCGTAAGGGTCTTCAAAATCGGGCACTTCAATTTTCATAGATGAAGAGCCGCTGTATTTAACTTCGGTATCAACATCAAAAGCGTCCACACGTGAACCGCCAAATGCCGCGTAATTCAATCCTGAACTAAACCCGTCAATAAATACTTCAGGTACACTCGGATATTCTGCGGGTTCCAAAATATCGGGGTCTCTTTCACAGCCTGCTAACACAAATAAAAACAAGAGTGTCAGGCCGAACGTTTTAATAACTAAATTTCTCTTTATCATTAGTAACTCCACTGATTAAATTTTCTACATACCAAAGTTGAAATGTAAATATGTACGTATCTCCCATTCATTACCGTCTGAATAGCCGGGAGCCGTTGGATCACATTCAGCCTCACCCGTTACACTTAAAGAGTGAACCGGACAGTATCGTGGAGAATATTCATTTAGTGAACGCCAGGCGCCTCTTACACCAAGTCTTGTTTGAGGAAGATCAAACCAGTCGGGCATTCCGAACTGGACTGAAACATCTGCAACCAATTGGAGTGGATATGTAAGGTTAAAATCGCGATGATAATCGTATGGACCCCAATCGTTAATTTTCACCTGAGTTAAAATTTTGAAATCTTTCACAGCAAGGCGGATATCAGCACCATAACGATGGATTAGTCGCGCGTCACTACCGTTTGATTCACCTTCGCCAGCATACACGTTGGCAATTAAACCATAACCGGGAGCCAGTTTGGAAACTATTCTGCTGTGGAATTCCCATAGATCTCTCGCGGGAGGTGCTCCGGGGAACGCAAATATTGTTCGTCCATCAGCAAGAATACCAATCCTCGCGTCACGGGTCGTAGGTTGATGCCTTAAAACAACACCGGCACTAACAGCTAATTTAGCATCTTCTCTTACATCACTATCCCATGCATACATCCATGTCGCGGGAGTTGGATCATAGGTGATCAACAACTCACCTGCGGTTGTTTCCCTGTTACCCAAAACAGCAAACGGATCGGATAGTATATTCCTTGGTCTTCCGGGAGCAGGCACAGTGTTCGGAATAGGACCTTCGATAGGTTTTTGCCACATAAAGTTTGGAGCGATCTGGAAATCACCCATAATTACAGCCATACCGGTAAGTAAACTGTACTGGTTACCCAGTCCGCTGTTTTTTAATCTCCAACCCGTAAAGGTTAATGACTGATTTACACCACCATCAGCGACCAAACCTTGCGCGGCACCTTCGGCATACCAGTTCCATCTGCCACTCTGGAAAGTTATTTTTGCCTTACCGCCAAAAGCGTCGGATGCTTTAATTTTATCTTGTAATATTCTGTAATTACCATCTGTTCCATCGGCAATCTGAAAAACTTCACCTTCTTTTGTACTACCTGACCAAATACCACCAACTTCAAAGCCAAACGCGCCATATTCAGTTGCCATGTGCACGGTTGCTCTTCTGGTAGGTGGGACAGGAACCGCAAATGAACTTACCGCCTCACCCTGCTCGTCGAGGTCTTCATGGTAAATACCTGTAATTTCAACCGGACCAACGTCACGTGAATATTTAACAAGAACCGCGGGATTCGCTCCCCACCATAATTCAGGTCCGAAAGCTACCTTTAATCCGTCTAATTGTTTTTTACCAGCAACCTCAAAACCAAGTGGCGCGTTACCGTTATAAATATCTATGTTAGGACCATAGTTAGCTTCAGGATATAGCCCAAAGAAATCCCCTTCATAACCCCAGTGATAGTGACCTGTACGATAGAAACCGTCCAACTTGAACCATTTGTGATCCCATGCGACACTAGCTCTGTAAACTTTAACTCTTTCAATACCATCAACAGTTACAGTACCATCGGTTGATTCAAGTGTTTTGGGTCTTCCCCTGTTCTCATAAAAGATTTCATCTATAGGATTAGTGGGCACATGACCCAACACGTTTAATGCAACTTTACCTCTGATATTAGTTGCAGGATTTGCCTCCATCTCCGCGTAAAAAGATTGCAGATGGTCAAAACCAAGAAATTGCGGATAATCTGTTCTTCCGGTTACTCTTTCATCAGGAGTCGAAATTTTATCGCCACCGGTACTGAACGTCTCAAATTGCATCCTCAATCCGCTCAGCCTTACCGGATTAGTTTCATTTGAACCCAAAGCGGCTTTATCTCCGCGAGCTTTCAGCACATAGGGAGTTGGTGACAGTTTACTGAAAAAAGCTCTAATTTCTTTTTCACCGATTTTAGAAGATAGCACGTCAAGCGCGTGTATATCCTTTAAAGCATAATATCCCGCTCTCGGATATAAGTGATACAAACCTCTGCTATCGGTAGGACCTTTAGCACAGACTCCGAACCACTCCTCGTTCATATTGTTTTCACCTTCGATGAAATCGTCAACATAACCACCGTTCGCCCATGAAGCATTATTATCATGAACGTCCAAATTACTGTCCTGTAGATATTTCCACCAGCCGTCGCTGAACTGAAATGTCATTCCACCAATAGAATTTCCATATCCGCCATTTCCATAAGCATGTATATATATATCTTCCCAGTTACCGATCAGATATTTTGCCTGCATAGCCTGATCTTCCCGCATTTCAACAGCATTGAAAGCATCCGAACCGAACTCGGCAAACATAACGGGAACATCTAACACCTTGGAAGTTCTTTCAAACAGGTCAGTAAATGTTATACCACGATAGGCGTTTATCCCGAAAACATCCATGTCAGGTACTTCTTCTGCAATGATATCAAGGAAAAGAAGATCACCGTTACAAATTGATACGGGATGATTATCGTCATATTTTTTAATCTCGTTAATTCCCTCATTAAAGAGCTTGTACATGTGTCTTGCTCTAACTGATTCCAGCGTCTCTCCTTCAGGGATATCCTCTGTTTCAGCACCGCCCCAAAACAAACCGTAGTTGTTTTCGTTACCAAGCATCCACATCAATAAACCCGGCACATCTTTAAATTCCGTAACCATGTCGTTCACTTCTTTAAGAAGGATCTCTCTGGTAGCAGGATCCGCGTAATCTGTATTCGTCACATAAGCGCCGTCGATCGTAAGACCGTATCTACCGAAAGAATGGTTAAGGACTGTATATATTCCGTAATTTTTGTAAATGTATTCAATCCACTTGGGTTGAATACCAACATAAGCTCTGATAACATTAGCCCCCATATTCTTCAGTAAAGACATTTCTCTGTCAAGAGCTTCCTTAATGATGTCATCGGGCTGATTCCAGATACTGTATGCGTAGTTTTCACCGATTGGGAAGATATCCCAATTCATTCCAAGTACAATGAAATCCTCACCATTTACTTGAAGTTTGTATCCTTTTTCATCGTTAAACACAGAAACCCGGTCAACTTGAGCATTGAGATTAAACGCGAATAACCCCAACAATACTATTTTAAACCAGGTAGATTTAAGTTGAAACAAGGCCATGCCAACCTCCCTAAAAATTTAATTGGTTGAGTTTTGGCAGATTAGCTCGCCAAACTCGGTTCTGGTATATTGTTATGTCACCATTTGAAGATGTGATCTGTACTAATAATGGTTGTTAACCGAAAAATTATGATTCAGGTAAAATTGAAATATTCCAACGCATGGTTAGTACGTATTTACAGCTTGTTTGCTTCCCGAATCATTCTTGCGATAATGAATTTCATCACTTTGTTCGATTACAGAACAAAGTTACTTTAATAATATTTTTCTGTCAAGTGAATTATTGGGAATTTTTAATAATTAAGGATTAAATCAAAAAGTAATTAACAAAAACTATCAAAAACAGTATTTTTTACTTACTTATTGTAATCCAATCAATGATTCAGGAGATTATTGCGGGAAGAACTTTTCATATAGTACGCGAAATATGTTTTAGAAGCGGACATAAATAAAGGATAGGATGACAAATTAATATTCATTAAATAATTTTTTAATGTTCTCTCTATCTACTCATTCCAATTTATTGATGTTCAGTATTTTCTTGTAAATTTGTGGTGTCAATTATATACTCGATACCGCCAAGTATATGTCGCGTGAATATTTCATTTGTCCAGCATTCGTTTGTATGACCAATCGCTGTATAAAATACTTTCCCTCCATCATATTTATGGCACCAAGCAATTGGATGAGATTTTCCGTGGATTCCTCCTTTATAGCTTGTCTCATCTACCTCGAGTAAAACCGTCACATTCTCGGGAATCGCCTTATAATTATACCATTCATCAGTATGCACCCATTCTTCAGGAAGATATCTATTCGCTTCATGCCGGGGTAAAACGTTATTGAGTTTTGCAGATTGTATTTCAGGATGGTTCACAAAGCGAGCGCCAACCAATCCTGTGAACCAGTTCCAGTCTTCTTCGGCTAAAATTGCTGCATGCAGAATTGCAATTCCGCCGCCATTATTTACAAAACTCTGCAAAACCAATTGTTGCTGATCATCAAAAATATTCCCTCGATTGTTCAAAAATATAATCGCTGAATAAGTCTTCAGTTTTGCTTCATTAAAATCATCAGTTTCATTAGCTACTTTTACCCGAAACCCTTCCTCAATTAACATTTCGCCCATTTTTTCTGCCGCAAATGCAGTTACATCATGAGGTTTTTGCGAACTATCCATAACAGTGCATATAAGAATACGACCCGTATTTTTTTGTGCTGATAAATCTCCGGAATTAACAATTATTAAGGAAAATATTATCGGTATTAAAAAGTAATATTTTTTTGCGCTCATCATTTAATCACACGTGAATTATTTGGTCTTCCAGCTAAATTTGTGGTCGTAGTATTTTGTTTATAGTTACAACAATTTTTTTAATATAATATTCTACCAATTACCTGTTATATTCTCATCCATGACAAACTTTGAAACAACGTCAAAGTCATTTATTTCATTCTTCTTTCCAACTGGTACTTATATAGTGAAGGAACCTCAATTCCCGGTTTATTCATTCCCTCAAAATATGTATTAATGGGATATTCGATTGTTATCGGATAGTTTCCGGTGATCCCGACCAATCTCTCGGATGGACTGTCAGTAACTCCCTTGATCCTTATCGTATCTTGTTCCGGATTATCGAACAAAAATTCGAAATGAACATTCCAGAAAGTAGAAAACGCTGCATGAGAAGGACTCCAGTATTTCGCGCCCCCCATCGTGATCGGTTTATGCTTTGGATCATCCACATATACTAAAATGTTATCAAACAGGTTTTGATAATTTAATCCGCTGTGCTGATCGAGTGTCGGCATAGTCGTTACAACACAGTCAGTATAAATACATGAACGTGAACCAGTATTGAACGTTAAGGAATGCACCACCGGAGCCTGTACGTATAAATCTCGCGCTAGCATGTTGTAACAATCCCCGAAATGAACGGCATAGTGATACTTTCTGCCGTAAGTGCCAATATTCTCAAAAGTTACGTTTGAACACAAATCGGTCAGTACGCCGCTGTCACCATTCCGAAAATTTACATTACGCACCCACGAATGAGTGGTATTTGTAAGATAAATTGCGTTAAATCCATATTCAACATGGTGATATTTGTACTCCTGATATAAAAACTCAAAATTGATATTTTCAATTCCAACATTGGAAATATACTGCCATTCTGTTATATCAGGCTGCCACTCCGGACGTAAATCATGCAAAAGCGGCTCTTTTATCGTTATTCTATTTCCTTCAACCGCAACAACAGTTACTTCCTGTTTTGTGAGGGGAATATCAGGTGTTTCCCAATGGCGACTTCCTGTTTTCACATCCTGGTTATCATACAAATATTTAACAAGTGATGATTCTTCACCTTCAACATTGTACCAGTTAATCTTCACAATGCTTCCGGGCTGAAGTTTTGATCCATCCTCTACATGAATTTCGTGTTCCCCTCTTTTCCCTGATTTTATCTTCGCCAGAATATTTTCTTCTGTGTTATATTTCGATAGGTATGCTTTACCTCTTGCGCCGGGATAATTTGTCCAGATATATCCGCCTGACCAAGCATAGAGTGAAAACGGTTCATCAACCCCCCTCGCTTTTTCTCTTTGGCGTTTATCATTTATTTTCAGGTATTCATCCAATTCTGCGAAGTCTTCCGGTATTGGAAGTTCATTCAGCGCAAGAGGCATATACAATGTAGTACGGTTTTTATCTCCGCTCCTCTCACCCCGCAACACAATGTTGCTTCTGTTCATATTAACAATTTTTTTCAGGATATATCTACCCGGAGGCAAATAAACCACTACATTATCTTCGATTTCATGCGCCTTTTTAACCGCGGCGAGGATAGCTTGAGTATCATCCTTTTTATCATTAGGGATGGCTCCAAATTCGGTTACATCCAGGACAGTACCCGTCACATCGGGGATTTCCTCCTCACCCCATTTGTATCCCGCAAATGAATAATCGGGCAGGAAATGTTCCTTCTGAACTTCCGCGCTCAATATTTTTGGCATCCATCCCGTGTTGTTTTCCTGACAATCGCAACCTGCGAACAGCGTTAAAAACAGTGATAATATTATTATGACTAAAAAATTCTTCAATTTTATGCCCCCTACTATTATTTATTTAAAGAGTTTATTACTCTTCTCGCGTTATCCTTTATCAAACCGAATTCACCATTTTCAATCGCGGTCTTGTCAATTAAAGCGGAACCAACGCCCACAGCACAAGCACCCGCTCTTATCCATTCTCCGCCGTTATTCAGGTTTACACCACCTGTTGGCATAAGTTTAAGAAACGGCATAGGTGCAAGTACACCCTTGAAAAATGCCTGCCCGAGAGTATCAGCCGGAAAGACTTTCACTATATCAGCACCCGCTCTGTGCGCAGCAAGTATTTCTGTTGGAGTAAATGCTCCAACCATTGCAGGAACATCATGGTTGTGCGATTCTTTAATTATCTCTGCGAGAAAAACAGGACTCACCACGAATTCAGCCCCCGCCTCGATCGATTTTTTAGCGTCGTCGCTGCCAAGTACTGAACCAACTCCGACAGTAATTTTATCTCCAAATTCTTTCTTCAAATTTGCAATAATCTCAAGCGCATCTGGCGTAGTGAGAGTAATCTCCAGAAGTGAAATCCCTCCTTCGATAAGCGCCTCCGCCATTCCTTTATAGTTTTTGCTACTGTTAAGTCGCACAACAGCAACAGCTTTTTTATCAAGTACTTCCTGTAATATTTGTTCTCGCTTACTCATCACGAAATTCCTCATAATTGTATTTTTTTAACCCACTCAAAACAACCCTCTTCTCCGACTGTGTTAACTCAAACTCACCACTCCCCAATAAAGTTATCTCACCAGAATCTCTATCGAGTAGGATATTAAAATCGGGCACATTTATTGCCGCATTACCCAATTTCGCCACATCAAATAACAGAAGAAATTCCTTGTTCCCGAAACCATATTCGCACTCTACCACAAATGTTTCGTCCCGAAATTCACTTCTGAAAAATTCCCATCCTGATATTTCCGATTTTTCAAGATTCTTTCTCTCATCAATTCTAGTATCAAACTGGCTGAAAGGATAAAGCAGAGTGACAAACTGAGCACTGCTTATACCGTTTTGTTCAAAAAGTATCGAGCTTTTACCCCAAACTATTGGTGAGTTTGTGTACGAATCAAACTGCTCGAGCTGAATAATTTCGAGTCCGCCTCCATCTGCGGTAGTAGATCGAAAATGATTTTCGGTAACTTCACTGTAATAACCTTGCCAGATTTGCTGATAATTTCGCTCTTGGCCGGAATTTAATATATCCTTCACAATGACAAATCCGTCATGGATGAAATATATCTTCCTCTCAAAAGAAGCATTTTCATAACTTACAGTTCCCTCGAAAAAATCAAGACCATCAAGATTGAGGTATCCATTTACTTTCGGTTCGGGAAGTTCCAGAAATTTACCAAATCCCGATCCACCTTTATTTCCCTTCCATTCTCTACCATGAGGAATTGAATCAACCACACAAACATTTTTCGAAAAAGAATTTTTAAAATAAGGCAGCTCCTCGAGATAATATCTCACCTGATAGTTTGGCAACATAACATTATTGAAAGCGAATAATTGAATTCCCAGCATATCACCATGCTGATGATCAGGTTTATTTTCTGACAAACCCGCACTAACTGTTACGACCATCGAGTTATCATCCCAGCCGTTGCGCATTGAATAGTAACCGGTTGATGGAAGTGCATTGCTTAAAAATCCGGGTTGTTTCGGTACAATATCCTGTAATTTTTTTCGATCTTCAGGACGAACAAACCAGAACTTATCTGATAATATTTTATCTGACGCAAAGAATTTAAATGTTGGTTCTTCGAAAAGTACAGTTCCCAAAGCCATGATACTTCCCATCCTTTTGTAGTAAGACCAGGGGTTATCAGTATCATCTTGCAGAACAGGTAATGTTTTGTCAGGGTGAGCGAGTACAGTGAGTGCCCCGAACATCCGATAGAACTGGCTGTTAAAAGTATCGGGAAGATCGATTTTATTTAACCCGGCAAGGTAGTACACATAAAAATAATTATCTATGTCGCCAATATGGTAATGGATAGATCTTTCAAGCTGAAAACCATCTTCATTAACTTCTTTCGTAATATGTTCGGTTAGAAGTTTTTTTGACATTTCAAGCCAGTCAGCACTTTCCTCGAACTCAGGGAAAAGAATAGCGATAAGGGATAACGCCATTACTCCTTTGGTATGATGATTACCATACCGGAATTTCTCCACTCTGTTGGCCAAATCAACAGCATGATAATAGAAGGTTCGGACAAAAAGAAAGTTGTCTTCAGGTGTAAAATTACTGTCGGAAAGGAGTAAATTATAGACCCACAACCAGTTAAATACTCTGTACCCGGCTCTGAATGACTCGAATACACTGTTTCCATCGCGCTCAAATGTGTCTGCTATATATGCTTTCTCAAGCGAAACAGGCATTTCAAGCATGTAATCATACTTTTTTCTATCATTATCAAGTAAATATTCGAACGCTACATCTACCAGCTTATGCTGACGGGCAAGATGTCGAAGCTCATAAGCCGAAATCATCTTTCCCGAATTGCTTTCCATCGGTAAATTCCAGTCGCTATCGGGAGGGTATAACTCCATCATACTTTTTGCCCGACGTGCGTGCTGCTTTTGTTTGTCGGGGAAAAACTCACGATAATCTTTTATTTCAGTATCGAGTTTTGAATGATCGAAGAAGAATCGCTCACTCATTTTAGCCGAAAAATAATTCGCCACCTTCTCGAACGCTGATTTGTGATCACCCGAATTATAGGATTTTAGTGCTTCTTTTAGTTCCGGCGCTCCGCTAGCGAGTTTTTCAAGCACCATTTTATTTCGATCATCGGTGAATCTGTAATCTTTTGCGGAAACAGGTATAGACCCGAAGATCATGACCAAAACCACAACTATATAATTTAATCGTCTCATCTATTTCAGATATATAATTTTGTTTGTAATAAGTTTTCCACCGGCATGCACAGTATAGAAATAAACTCCACTCGATACGTTTCGGGGAGTCCATCTCACCGAGTGCTCACCTTTTTCGTAAACCTTTTCTGAAATCACCTCTATTTCCCTTCCAATAAAATCGTGTATAACAACTTTCACTGGCATTTGAGCAGATATCGAAAAAGAAATGTTTGTAACACCATTAAAAGGGTTGGGATAATTATTTTTGACAGTAAATCTATAAGGTAAATGATTTTTACTTTTAACAGAAACAGTTGTTTCATCCACCGGTCCCACATCATCCGATGTTAATGGTTTGTTAGTTACTGCGTCACTGCTATACTCATCCGCGCCAATATCATTAAGATTGTTTCGCATCTGACAATCAATATCTCCAGATACATATTCATAGTCACCTGTCGCCGAATCGATTGCCGGACTCCCTTCCCCTAATCTCCAAAGATTCCCGCTACCTTCAAGCTCCGGATCAATTTCTATGATCTCGCCCGACTGATAATTCACTCCGATACCCGCAGTTCCTTCCGCAAAAAATATGTTGCTGTTCCATTCCATATTAACCGGGGAGGTAATTATTTTCACAAGATCATTTTCTGAGCCACAAACAATGTTATTGGCAAAAACTACATCTCGGGGCGGTTTGGAATATTTCCCGTTGTTTGTATATCCAATCTCTATCCCGTTAGTATTGTTTACCAACGTATTAAATACGATGATTGCTCTATTAATACGGAAATGTTTGGAGTAATTTGAACCGCCGTCATAATCACCGTTTGTTAAGGTAATTGGCGCGTCCCACACAGAGCCGGCAAGCCCGGTAAAGAAATTATTATATATAATATGATCATCACCGTAAACCCTGATACCACCGGTACCTGCGACCTCCTCTCCAAAAAAGAAATTTCCGTTGACTACCGTCCTGTCGCCGTGCCGCAGGCATAATGTTCCTTTACTCCGTCTGAAAGTATTGTAGCGGATAATATTATCACACGTCTTAACCGATATTATTTCGGGATCACCATTACAATCCTCGAATAAATTGTACTGGACAACAGTATATCCGCTTGAAGGTGACAGTTCACTCCAACCAATACGTATCGATTCTTTTTCATTTTCAGCACGCGGATCATTATTCCTGAAATAATTATACTCTATCGTATCCCTTTGAGATGATTGATACACCGGATCAGGACTACCATCTATCGTTATAAAATTGCCTGGATAAGTTTTGTTTTCAAAAATATTGTGGTCTATTTTATTATCGTGGCTTAATGCGTTTGGATCATCCCAGATTCCGCCAATCAGCACCCACTTGACAGATTCTGTTTCCTGAATTCTGAAAATATTATTCGTTATACGAATATGATGCGATGCCTGAAGCTTGACCGCGGTAACATCCTGGCTGGAAAATATAAAGCCGTTAAGTTCGATATAGGAACATTTCCTGAAATCAAAGTACGATTCATTAATCAGCTCAGTTCCGTTCAGGTTCTCAGCTTTAATAACTATTGGTGCATCAATGGTACCGTTATTACGAATTGTGACGGATCCGTCTGTATCAAATTGTCCGCTTCGTACAACAATTGTATCACCGGGGGAAGCTGAATTTACAGCAGATTTAAGTTGCTCATCATTCTGCACAAAAATGGTCTGTGCAGTGAGTAAAAAGGAAATGACCAGCAAACATATCAATACTAATTTACTCACAATTATTGTCCTTCAATTTTAAAATTATCGGTTCTGAAAGGGTAAACAGGAAGACCGGGAGAGTTATATAAATTCACAAGTGGATAGTTCTTCCATGCATAACGCACAGCTATCGGGTTTTCCACTTCATTACTCCATAACACAATTTTGTCTCCGGATATCTCAGCGTGAGCCGGATAAAAATTCTCGTCCTCACCCGCGATTTTAAATTCGCGAATATCTTTACTATCGCTCACTCTTAAACCATCATAGACAAAATCAAATGAAACTATCGCTTTATCATCCTTAAATTCAACATCTTTATATACAGGTCCGTTAAACGGTAAATCTATTTTGTAGTAATTTTTTAATGCCTTCAGGGCCAGTCTTCTTCCCACTTCCTGCTTGTTTTTAGGATGGACATCAAAGGGATCACCAATATCGATCGCGGTTGCCATTCCTGTATTCTCAAGAACAAGAGCTTTTGCCTGTGATTCTCTCAGTGTACCCCAAATCTCACCGTCAACGTTATAACTGCTGAGAGCATAATTTGCCAGCTGAACAAAATAAAAGTGTAAATCTTCATTATCAAAATGTGTTCGCCAGTGTTTAATCATACGAGGGAACATTTCACGATATTGAAACGCGTTTCTCGTATTGCTTTCTCCCTGATACCAGATCACACCTGCTGAACGCATATCACTCAAAGGAGTAATCATTCCGTTAAATAATATTGTTGGATATCTATCAGGATTTGGTCTTTTTGGTGGTTCTTCATCATATTCTGTCAAATCAACAGCCTTTTTATAAAACCAGTCCCCTTCAAGAGAGATAATCTGCCCATCTGCACTCTTCAGTTCAAACTTGTCATACTTGCCCCACAGTCCTCCTGATCCATACAGGTCAAGGACTCGCGTGACTATTCTGTTTTTACCGGCTTTGAATACCCCTGGTTTCACAACATATCTCGAAAGTGAATTCCTGCTCATCTGATGCCCTGCTTTCTCACCATTTACATAAGTGATATCCATATCCTGCACTGGGCCAATATCTATTGTGATATCATTAACAAGCCAGCTTTCGGGTATATTAACCTCTTTGGCGAACCATACAACACCATCAAATTCCCCGATTGAATCCTCCCAGGCACCGGGTAATGGCATTGTATTCCAACCGGAAACATCCAATTCCAACTCAAACCATTTAGTATCACCCGTATAACCGGCGTCATTTTCGTTAAGTTCTTTGAGCCATTCAAAAAAATCTTTTTTATAATCAGAGTTTAGCTTTTTATATAAATCTGAATCGCTTGCCTTGACCCACTCAATTTTGTTTTTAAGGTCGTTCCGGTCGCTCAACGCTTCTTCGCACATCCATGTTTCAACAGGTGTACCTCCCTTTGATACATGCACCAGACCTATAGGCACATCTGTTTCCCGATGGATTTTGCGTCCGAAAAAATATCCGACAGCAGAAAAATCCTCTATTGATTCGGGAGAACATACTTCCCAACCTTTGGTTTTAATGTTTTTCCGAGGTTCAGGAGCAAGGGTGAGAGGAATTTTTAATAATCGAATTTCGGGATAATCAGCATTGGATATTTCCTCCTCGTAATTGAGGACTCTTCCCCAACCCGCGAGAGGCATATTCATATTAGATTGCCCGCTGCAGAGCCAAACATCACCGATCAAAATGTTTTTTAGTGTTATACTCTTGTTTTTTGAGGACACAACCAGCTCATACGGTCCACCTTCTTTGTGTTCACCAATATCTATACTCCAATTACCCGATTTATCAGCTTGATTGGTGAAAACCCTTCCATTAAACATAACTTCCACAGCAGAATCAGGTTCAGCCTCTCCCGAGATAGTCAATGATTCACCCCTCTGCAAAACCATATTATCCGAATAGAGCGAATTTATTTTCAGATCACCTGCAAAAAAGGACATAGCTGTCGCTACAAAGAGTATAGAAACCAGTCTTTTCATATTAATATTCGGTCCTGCTAATATCTCATTTTGTTAGTAAATTTGTGTCCGGATTTCCTCTGACTCAGACGGAGTAATGGAAACAGGCATTTCTTAAAACCGGTAAAAATCAAGTATATGAGAATACGCGGTGATTACAGTTATTTGAAAATTAAGATCAAGATTCCCGTTTTCACGGGAATGACAATTAAAAACTATTTTCATCACCGGTTATAAAAACATTATACTTATAAGGATTTTATCTGATACAGACAGCTATCAATCTTTGGTTTTGTCATTCCCGCCCTCGAGCGGGAATCCAGTCCTTAAAAGTCTAATTGCTTCAACAGATAAAAACCTCGTCTTAATTCAACATAAAAAAGTTATTTACAACAAAGGGGCACCAGGCCCCTTAAATACTATTTTAGATGAACTTTTTTAATTTTTCCGCCAAAGATGTAAACACTCGCGATTCCTAGTGGTACGAGTAATGCGCCCAAGAGGAAGAAAGGCATGTAGCTGTCAACTACAAGCATTGGAACTGCCCAGGTAGTGATACCAACACCAATCGCCGCGGTTGTACCACCAAGTCCGGCTAATGAACCAACCGATTTACCACTGAAAAAGTCACTCGGTAAAGTTTGGATATTACCGATTGCCGTCTGGAATCCGAAGAGAATAAAAGTGATGAGTAGAATTGCGTACATCGGCGTACTGGCAACGGAAGTGAGAATAAGTGAAGGAAGCATAATGGCACCACCAATTAAAATCGCGCCTTTTCGTGCTTTGTCAACATTCCAGCCAGACTTCATCCATTTGCCCGACAGCCATCCGCCGAAAATTGCTCCGGAAGCTGCGCCAACATAAGGCATCCATGCGAAAGTACCAATATCCTTAATACTAAAACCGAACTTTTCTGCAAGATATATCGGTAGCCAGAACACAAATAACCACCATATCGGGTCGAGGAAAAAGCGTGACGCAAGCACAGCCCACGATTCTTTCTGCTTTAATATCTGCATCCAGCTCATTCCCGGAGCATCCGATTTTTCTTCTTTCTGATCTTCAAGGATATAATCTTTTTCTTCCTCGGTTATCCAGGGATGGTCAACCGGTAACTTTTTGTTAATAACCAACCAGGGAATTATCCATAATAACCCGAGTGCGCCAAGAACAACAAATGTTAATTGCCATCCAATCCACAAATACAGAAACGCAATCAGTGGGGGTGAAATAATAGATCCGGCAGATGCACCTGAATTAAATATCCCCTGTGCGAGGGCTCTTTCCTTTATCGGGAACCACTCGGCGTTTGACTTGGTAGCACCTGGCCAGTTACCCGCTTCACCCAATCCGAGTAAAAAGCGAAATATACTGAAACTCATCATCCCGCGCGCAATTGCGTGAAGACCTACAGATACCGACCAAAGCAGGATCGAGAATACAAAACCCGCGCGTGTGCCGATCCAGTCGTAAAGCTTTCCCGAAAGTGTCTGACTAACAGCATAAGCAATCGTAAACATTATCGCAATTGCCGAATAATCTTCCTTGGTCATGCCCAAATCTTTAGAGATTTCAGGCCACATAATGGAAAGTGCGCCACGATCAATATAATTGATAATTGTCGCAATGGCTACCAGACCAATTATGTACCAGCGTAAACCTTTTATTTTCATGATAAACTATAGCTCCAATTTAGTCTTTGTATCCGGCTTCGCCTGCGAGAAAATCTTCACGAACCGGTGAAAAAACATCGATAAGTATTCCTTCTTCCAGGCAAACAGCGCCATGATCAAGATTCGGACGAACATAAAATCCATCACCGGCTTCCAGCACCTGTTTTTCACCATCTATATTAACTTCAAATTTTCCACTTACCACATAAGTTGTCTGGGAGTGAAAATGTTGATGATTAACACCAATTCCACCTTTTTCAAAGTGAACCTGAACCATCATTATCTCATCATTATATCCCATGATCTTGCGTTTGAGTCCTTTTGTAACCGGCACCCACTCCATTTTGCCGGAAAGCGTAAATTTTTCGTTTTCGTATTTCATCTGTAAATCCTTATTTTTTTAATAGAAACAGCGGACCGGTCCATGTGAAAACATTTTCGCCAATACTAACTGAGTGGCTTGTATCGTTCCCCGGATCACTGTTGGCAATACACAACACCCAGTCGATATCTTTTTTACCCTTGATCTCAACTACAGAATAATCTTCATCCGATTTCAACACGTTTAATTCCTCAAATGTTGAGTATGAATCTTTCGTGAATTCTTTGGTTGGATCAAATATACCGTGGGGTTCTACAATATTTACAAAAGTGAAATTATCATCAACCCTGCGACGCATCATACCGGGATCGTTACGCAAGTTGAAATCAGGGTCCTCTGCTCCAATCATTGTAAAAAACACCTTCGATTTTTCATCTGTGTTCGAAACAATTGAATAGAAACGGTTACCGTTCCACCAGGTAAAAATCCCGGTTTCCTTTGGTTCAGCTTCTGCGGTTTTCCATAGATGCTGATAGCCGTTCGCTTTACCCATTTTGTTCAGCTGATCAGTAAATGGGGTATATTCATAATTAGAGTAAATAAAATGCCCTTTGTAATAGAAAGGCATATCATAAGTATGTTCTTTTTCCGATTCAACACGATAAACATCGATTAAAGCTGGTTTTAGCAGAATTTCATCATTAACCATAACAATTGTACGATGCATTTTCACACCTTTATAGGCGTTGTTTTCCTTTGCGCTAACGTATTGCAAATCGGGATTTTCAGAGTTGAATAAATAGCGATCGGAATGATGTTTCTCAGACTCTTTCCTCTTTCCGTTATACTGACTTTTTTCATCCACAACGAGAGTGTTATGCGCAACCGTCAACAATGCGTAAGTTTTATTTTCCGGCAGATATCTTCCACCCCATTTCTGAACCACATTCAGGAATCTTGCCGCACCGTAATCCTGGATAATCTCGCGTCCCTGGTCGTAAAACAAAAATGTTAATTTGTCGTAATGACCATGAGAAAGCCCGTGTGTGCCATATTTGAAAAACATTGTTTCCTGATCATCAGGTGTGCCGTGACGTAAAATTCCAACACCCCCCTGCTTACCATCCGGACCATCGGTAAATTGCACGCTCTGCCAGTCGAATTGCGGAGGATTCGGGTTTTTTGCTAATCCTTTTACAACCGCGAGACCGGAGCCTGTCAGCGAAACTTCATTATGAAGTTTGGCGATACTTAGTAAATGATCGTCGTTTTCGTAATGGTCATAAACAAAGTTTACGGCAAATATCAATTCCGGCGAAAGCCATGTTTTTTCCTTAAGGGCGTCATTGATCGGAATAAATTCGCCATTGGTGTAAGTAACCTGCAATGCGGAATAGAGTGCTTTTTTCAGGATAGAATCGCGGTATTTGTAAATACCGAGATCAGGCAGGTTATTGTGCAAAACTTCGGCATAAATGAAAAACGGCCACAAGGCATATCTTACGTAGTACCCGCCTTCGGTGTAATATCCGTCAGGCGAAAAAAGAAGATCAAGCTGAGCCATAAAACCTGTTTTTTTATCAAGTTTTGAACCATACAAAGATTTTTGAACCAGATCATAATCTTCCATTATGAGTCCCGCCATACCAACAGCAGCGACAATCCAGGTACCATGGTTATGGATTAGATCAAACTCGTGAGTACACTCTTCAAGGAAAAACTTCGTCATCGGACGGAATATATTCTTCTCGAATAATTCTCTGTCTTCAGCAGAAAGCCAGTCATAAATACAATCATACGCCTGAATTGTATGAAGCATCCATACGGTTTCATTCAAACTTTGCCAGAACATTCTACCCGGAGTCTGCTGTTTCCCCTCAGGATGTTCACCCAAACCGGGATACATTTCAGCGTACTTGTACAACATCGTTTTTATAAATTCGGCGTATTGTTCTTCACCTGTGATCTGGTAGAGTAAACCCGCCTGATACATTTCATTGTAATTCTGCTTGTGGCGTTCATGAGTATATCCACCACCGGCATCTTTAGGCATCGGCACATCCATCGGGGAGTTCATGGCGTTTTCCACAAACTCCTTTGCCAGATTAACCGATTTATCCATCATCGGATATTCACCGATATTCTCTTTTATCTCATTGGCGGCATCCCCGGTAAGAACAAGATTAGGATGACTACGTTGCGCAACAACGATTGATACCAATATTAAAAGTATTAAACCTGTTTTTTTGATCATCATTAGTCCTTTTTTAGATAAAATATGTTCCACCGTTAATTTCCACACTTGCACCTGTAATGAATGAAGCTTCGTCTGAGGCAAGGTAAGTTACAAGATCTGCGACTTCAGGAGCCTCACCTTCTCTTCTTAATGGTGTTCCACCTGCAACTTTTTCACGAACTTCAGGTTTTGTGAATGTATCATGGAATGTTGTATTGATCATACCGGGAGACACACAATTTACACGAATACCTTTCGGACCAAGTTCTTTCGCCAAACCGCGCGTAAATGTAAGAACTCCACCTTTTGAGGTAGCGTACGCGCTCGCGCCCGGACCACCACCATCACGCGCTGCCTGTGATGAAAAGTTAACAATCGCGCCACCCTCGGGCATGTATGGTAATACAGCTTTGGTTACCATAAATACGGTTCCCAGGTTCAAAGTCATTAGGAAATTCCAGAACTCCCAATCCATTTCTTCCATTGTTTTCCGCGCGACCAATCCTCCTGCGACATTTACAAGAACATTGATTTCACCGCCAAAAGCTTCACGGCACTTACCAACAAGATTGTCGACATCGGGTTGTTTTGTCATATCACCCTGAACAATAATTGCTTTACCGCCAATTTCGTTTATCATACTTAAAGTAGTTTCGGCATCATCTTTATTGTCGAAATAATTTATACAAACCGCTGCTCCGGCTTTTGCGAGTTTTAGTGAAACCTGTCTTCCTATATCTCTTGCGCCTCCGGTAATGAGGGCAACTTTTCCATTGAAATCTTGCATATTAATCTCCTTTTTTTAATTCGCCAAGTTTTTGTAAAGTGGTGATGGCGTGTTCTTCTGCTATTTTCAAATGTTCTGTCATCCTTGCGTGAGCTAATTGGGCGTCCCCTTTTATCACAGCATCAAGAATTTTTTCGTGCCAGATAACCGCGCTTTCCTTCGCGTCATCAACCTTGGCATAAACGGTTGATTTTACTTCCGGCATTAATTCCTGCACAGGCTTGAGCAGCAATGGTACAACTTTATTTTGCGTTGCCTGGGCAAGGTGGTGGTGAAAATTCATATCAAGTGTTGCCAATTCTTTATAATCACCCTCATAAATTTCGAGCGCATGAATATCTTCCTTTAGCTGCTCAATATTTTCAGCCGTGTGGTGCAAAGCGGCTTCATACGCAATAGAGGGCTCAATTATCAAACGGGCTTTAACAAGGTCTATCATATAATACTTGTCGAGCCTCATCTGGAGATATTTCGAAAGTGGCGCGGAAACACTCTCCGATGTTATTTCATTAACAAAAATACCTCGCCCTTTCTCAACATAAACCAAACCTTTAGCGGCAAGTGATTGCATGGCTTCTCGCACAGAGGTGCGGCTTGCGCCAAACTGTTGGCACAATTCGTTTTCACTCGGCAGTTTTTCGCCGGGGGCAATCTTTTTTGTAAGAATTACCTGTTCAATTTGCTCAACAATTAATTCTTTTATTGAAATACGCTCACCAACTTGTTTAAACATTATATCTCCAATAATTATCTTTCAACTCTTCCCGAGCCGCCGCTTTTAATCAGCTTAGTAACTTCATCAACCGATACAAGGTTAAAATCACCCGGGATTGTTTGTTTGAGACAGGAAGCCGCTACCGCGAACTCAATTGCGTCTTTAGTCGATTCTTTACTCAACAGACCATAAATCAGTCCGCCTGCGAACGAATCACCTCCGCCAACTCTGTCAACCAATTTAATTTTGTATCTTGTGGTGCGGTACGGAACTGCGCAATCTTTTTCATCAAGCATCATTGCGCTCCAGCCGTTCTCAGATGCCGAGAAACTCTCACGCAAAGTTATAGCTACTACTTTAAATTTGAAAGTATCTTTTAATTTTTTCGCCAGCTCAAAATATCCTTTTTCGTTCAATTCGGCGCTTTCAACATCTGTATCTTCCGGTTCAATACCGAGTGATTTTTCAGCGTCTTCTTCATTTGCGATGCAAACATCCACATATTCCATAAGCGGACGCATGACTACCTGAGCTTCCTCTTCTGTCCACATTTTTTTTCGGAAGTTCAAATCACAACTGATTGTAATACCCTTTGATTTCGCGACCTCACAAGCTTTTTTAAGAGCTACCTGAGCCTTTTCACCTAACGCTGGAGTGATCCCCGTCCAATGGAACCAGTCTTTTCCTTCAAATATCTCTTCCCAGTTATATTCATCAGGATTAGCCTGACTTACAGCCGAGTCGTTCCTGTCGTAAACAACTTTCGAAGCTCTCTGACTTGCGCCTGTTTCGAGAAAATATACTCCTACTCTGGCTCCACCTCGTACAATATTTTCGGTATTAACCCCAAAACGCCTGAGGCTGTTAACCGCCGCCTGCCCGATTTCATGTTGGGGCAGTTTGCTAACGAACCAGCTTTCCAATCCGTAATTAGAAAGCGAAACCGCAACGTTTGCTTCTCCCCCGCCATAAACCGCGTCAAAAGATTGCGCCTGAACAAATCTCGTGAAGCCCGGAGTTGATAATCTCAACATAATTTCACCAAAAGTAACAACTTTTCCCGGCATAATTTTTCCTCTATTTAATCTATTTATTCGTTTCCATTTCGAACATTTGAGCATCCAGCAATAAATCAAACGGATCTGTATAAAGAATGCTCAAATCTCGTGTATCTTTTGTAAGTAATTTCCGATATGCTTCCAACAACATATTGTTATTGTAGTTCATCCCCGCTAAAAACATAAAGGGTCTCGGTATTTGCTTGTGTGGTTTTATTTGATCCAGTTTCCACTCATCCGGATTTTCAATAAACGGTATAATCCTCTCTGCTGCTCCCTCAATTGTACATCCGTTACCCTTGTACATAAATAAATCTTTACCTGTTTTTTTCAGTACAGCTGAAAGAAACGAAAGCGCGTCGAGGTTAAAAACATTGTAATTGAGTGAAAGTGTCCTTCCATCCTCAAGAGGCTGCTCGCAGTTTTCGCTTATTTGTCTGTCGATCAGATAGCTTTTTCCATATTCGTAATACTTTTCCAGATCATCTGTTTTTCCAAGATAATACGCTATAGCCGCAGCTTGAGCTGCCCACCAGCTTGAATGATTATTCCCTCGTTCCTCCTCGTCAATTCCCCATTCACTTTCGGTTAGCCAGGAATAATAGTCGGTCCACCATCTCTTCATATCTTTTTGCTTTTCTGAAGGAACAAATCCCGTCGATTCAAGCAGTAAAAGAGATTCGATCAATCCAACGTACCTGTGAGTTTCGATTATACCAACACCACGTCTTACAGGCTTATTTCTGATGATCTGTGCGTATTTAAGATGAGGCGCCATTTTGGTGTTCTCATCGATCCACCACTGTTCGATAAATTCCAACGCACGATCTGCGTATTTTTTTTCACCTGTGAGATATGCCGCGATTGATAGCGACGTAACAGCCCGGTAAAAACTCATATGTAGCTCTTTATGATCACCAAACCTCTCCGGATTCCGTTTTCCATCATGCCTGATATATGGTCCGTCAGGGTCTTCCGGATTTGGCCACCAGTAGGGACCTTCACTGAAATAATCGTGCAAATGTTCTTCACCCATCGGAGATGTTACAGACGTAATAGTTTTAATTTCCGAACCAAAATTTTCATCTGCAACTTCAATAACAAGTTTTACAAATCGGTTAGTCTTATTCTGCTTTGCCGCTTCAAGCAACTCAGGGCTTGAATAAAGCATATCAGCTTGCGCACCTAATAAGGAGCTTAAAATCGCTGCTGCTAAAAATATTTTATTCATATTTTTTATCATTCTATCACCAGGTAACTTCCCTTAAAGTCTTGAGTTCTTGCTTCGATTATTGCTTTTTCAAATGGAACTGCGCGAAACTCGATCGAGGCTTTTCCGCTTGAAAACTCAATTACAGAACTTTTGGTGTACGTTCCGTAATTTTCATAAAGTTTACCTGAACCACTTAACATGAAATAAACGCGATCATTAAAATCGGGACATACATTTCCATCCTTATCCACAACGGTAGCAGTGACCAGATATTTTCCGCAGGACATTCTTTCTTTTGATAAAATAATTTCACTCGCTTTGCCCGGTTGAGTCGTTGTATAGCTTAGTTTTACGCTATCTTTAACCACAGATCCATTGAAAGTTCCTAATGCTATAAGCTCATTTACGCCATCAATAAAATCTACATTCCAATTCAATCCTGACGCAGGGAATTTCGTAATATCTTTTTCTTTTTTGCCGAGTGTTTTTCCATTCAGGAATAACTCAACCTCCTCACAATTGCTGTATATGGCAACCTCACGTTTTTCATCCGGTTTACCATATCTGTTTGTCCAGGTATGCGACTCTATATATACAAACGGGTCTGTTTTATTCCACGCTGCCTTGAACACATAATACGCGTCTTTAGGATTTCCGGCGCGATCAACAAGTCCTTTTTGATTCATATAAGGCATCGAGTTTTCAGGACGAAGCGGCGTTCCGAAATCCTTGTATGCCCACTGTGCGTTTCCTGTAAACTCGTCCACGCTTTCAGATATCACAAGGTGCCAGTCGAAGAGGTCAACCATATAATTTTCGCTCCAGTCACCTATCTTTGCAACACTTTTAACCTTCACCTGGTTTACCGCTTCACTCCATTCGTCCGGATTGAGAATGCCATCTCCGGTGATCGGACTTTCGGTATGTCTCCCGAGATGAGAAGAGCCGCCATATTCTGCATGGAAAAATCTGTTATACTTTTTGATGCCGTCTTTTACTGCTTTCTCGTACGATTTGTAAACGCCCGAGTACCATCCTGCCCAAATTGAGGGTGAAAAGACATAGACTATATCATCAGCGTCATAAAACTTGCGAATAGATGTTAACCGGTTCGGGTCAAGTTTATGAGCCAGTTCGTGCAATTCCTTTGTGAAAGCAACTAACTTTTGTGTATCGCCGCCCCCTTCATAATCGGGAAGCCAGTAAACTTCATTTCCCACAGACCAAAGCACAATAGAAGGATGATTGTAATTCTGAGTTATCTGTTCGGTAAATAACCGTTTTGCAGTTTCCTGCCATTCTTCATCACCTACTCCACCTCGACACCAGGGGAGTTCATCCCAGACAAGAATTCCCAGTTCATCACAAGCCTTGTAAACTTCAGGGTCTTGCGGATAGTGGGCCAGACGTACAAAGTTTGCTCCCATTTCCTTAATATCTTTCATATCCTTACGGTGCAGTTCATTCGGGATTGCGTTTGCCATTCCCGCGTGGTCTTCATGTCGGTGAGTTCCGCGTAATTTCAATCTTTCACCATTCAGATAGAAGGCTCCATGCTCTTTAAACTCAAACCAGCGCAAGCCAAATCGGTCACGAATCTCATCAATAACTTCACCACCACTTTCAAGCGAAACAACGAGCGTATATAAATTTGGCGCTTCAGTTGACCACAGTACCGGATCATTAAGCTCAGGTAATGAAATTTCATTCTGTGAGGCTGCACTTGTTGTTATCTCTTCAATAACTTCACCATCAGGAGAGATGACTTTTACAATAGCTTCACTATTTTCATAACCTTTATCAATAGTAAAGGAAGCAGTGACTTTAGCGGTTGATTTGCTAACATCCGTGGTTGTTATGTGCAAATTATCAAGATTTGTCAACGGAACCACATTCAGCCAAACATCTCTGTTAATACCACCATAAATAAAGAAATCAGATTTCTGAGAAGGGATTACTGATCTGTCAACAGAGTTATCAACTCTTACGAGGATGTTGTTTTCACCCTTTTTGAGAAATTTTGTAATATCAAAATCAAACCCTACATAACCACCAATGTGTTCACCAACATATTCACTGTTCACATAAAGGAAAGTTTTCAAGTTTGCGCCTTCAAATTCGAGAATATATTTTTTGTCGGGTTTTAGTTCAGGTATATATAAAGATTTTTCATACCAGCTTGCGTCGCGTCGATATCCAGGTTCCTGATCAACGGCGTCGAATTTGTTCCACGAATGTGGAAGGTCTATCCTTTCCCACTTTGCAGCGGTTTTGGCGATACCATCGAATTGTACATTATCTTCAAGATAAAACCAGTTTTCATTGAGATTTATTTTACTTCTGATACTTCCCTGTGATTTTTCAAGCGAGAAGTTTTTGTTAAAATATTTGTAAAAAGCTTCAACAAAATAGTAATCACCACAAGGGAATGACTCATCAACTCCCCAATCCTTGTGGTAATTATAGATTGTGTGCAGTAAAAGTCCTTCTTCCTTTTCCCTTTTTGAGGAAAGGAAAGAATAATCTTTAATCAAACTCAAAGAAATGTTATCAGCGGTTGTTCTGTATTTTTCAAATCCGGTTTTATCAGTTATCAACTCTGAAAGCATGTACATCCCTGAAGCTGCAATCGCTCCGGCGGAAGCGTCACGTAAAACATCCTCACCCGAAAGGTCCAAATCCCAAAATGGCACAAAATCTTCTGGAAGATGTTTAATAAAATAGTCAGCCATCTTGCGAGAAGTATTCAGGAATCTTTCATCTTCAGTATATTGATAAGCCTGAGCGAAACCATAAATTCCCCATGCCTGTCCCCTGGCCCAGGTCGATTCATCCTTAAATCCCTGATGAGTATATTTTTTCAGCAACTCACCCGAAGCCGGATCAAATTCAACAACGTGGTAAGAGGAGAAATTGGCACGTACATGTTCATTCAAACAGGTAATAGCGTGCTTGTACGCTATATCATACAATTCCGGAAGACCAAATTCCTGTGCTGCCCAGAAGAGTAGTTCAAGGTTCATCATTGTATCGATAATTACAACTCCGGCTCTATTTTCCGAACCAAGTTTACCCCACGCTCTGATAAAATTCCCATTTTCGTTAAATCTTTTAGCGAGCATTTTCGCTGCCTTTAGCGCGGCGTTTTTATACTTTGCATCACCTGTGTTTTTGTAGGCTTCAACTACGGATGGAAAAAATATAAATCCCATATCGTGAGTATAATCGATTTCCGAATATTCCAGCAGAAAATCTGCAATATTTAGTGCTTCTTCCTTTAGCGCTTCTCTACCTGTAAGCTCATTCATAAGCCATGCTTCACCTGCGGTAAACCCTGAAAACCAGTTTACTTTTTCACGATATTTCCATTCTCCATTGATGGTAAACTCGGGTAAACGACCATCAATAATTTCAATTTTCTCCTCAAGTGCGTCGGCAATCGCTTCAATTCTTTCTTTAACAAACTGGTACTCACTCTGAGCTGTGAGACTCGCAGTTAAAATGACAAATGTTAAAAATGATAATATTTGTTTCCTTAAAATCATAAATCTATCCAAAGTAAAGGTTGACGAACAGGATAATTTCTAATTATTTCATCTATCGTTGGATTTGGGTCGAGTTTCCGCCACAATTCCAGATATTTCTTTTCACCGGCGTGTTTATAAGTAAAGAATAATGAGTTAAAACGTACCGGCCAGTTTTCCCAATACATTACATCCGGTTCCATGGGCCACTTTGATTTATCAACTATGTACGGATACATATATTCCATTGCCTTTTGGATGTTTTTACCATCAGGAGATGTATATTCCCAAAGATCATCCTTTTTGGTTGACGCTATTTCGCAAACCATAGCCATAGCATCCATATTAAATAGCGAATAACCATAAGGTTTTGTTCTGGCAAGCTCTTTCGGAAAACTACCATCCACCGCCATCTGCTCCGGAAGCAGGACGGTTTTATAAAATTTTCTCACAAATTCCAGTTTGTCGCCATCTCCGTAAACATTTGCGAAAGCCGCGACCTGCATAGCCCAGCATGTGCTGTGGTTGTTGCCGTTATCCCGTTCCGAGATTCCATACTCATGCAAGAAAATCCAGTTGTTATACTCTTCGAACCAGAGTGACAGTTCTGTACCGACGAAGGAATTGAGCAATCCTGCTTTTTTGAGAACAACAATCGCCTGAGCTACTTCTACCAGATGTATTGTATCAATAATACCTATTCCCCTACCGGTTACTCTCCCCTTGATTGCCTGTGAATACAACAAATTAGGGTTCATTTTTGTTACCGGATTAACGAACCACGCTTCCAGATGTTTTAATGCATCTTCAGCATATTTCTGATCACCAGTAATTTTATAAGCTGTCACCAGCGCGGGAACAATTTGGGATAACCTTCTCATCGCTTTTCTGTGTGCGGTAAAATTATCGGGATTGGTGAGACCATCTCTTCTGATGTAAGGTCCATCCGGATTTTCAGGGTCTCTCCACCAGTAATCTCCTTCGCTGTAATAATCGTGTAACCCTCCGGCGCTTCGTTCACAGGTTGTATCGGTAACCGTAACAGGTTTTTCACCCAAATACGCATTGGCAAGTTTTATAACACGATTTTCTTCATCGTTAAACCGCGTCTCAGTTTTATCAGTACAACCCGTAAACATAAAACCTGAAATAAAAAACAATATGAATATTTTCTTAAACTTCACTATTTCACCAGCATCATTTTATTAGATTTCGTGCCAAATGATGTTTCTACAGAATAGATATATATTCCCGAATTAACCGCCTCACCGAAGCCGTTGCGTCCATCCCAACCCGCAAAATGAACACCTTTTAATTTTTGCGCGTCATCAATTACTCTCACAACCTCTCCAAGCACATTAAAAACCCTGATCACCACTTTCGACTGTTCAGGAAGTTCATATTTAATCACTGTGGATGGATTGAACGGGTTTGGATAATTCTGGTGCAATACAAATTCTTCCGGTATGAACATTTCACCATTCTCTACAGAAACCATCTGTGATTTGCGGTCTTCCAATTGGGCAAAATAGAGTGATTGCGGGTTTATTCCGGGAATATTCCAACCCTGAACGAATCCTTCAGGTTCGTCGAAAGTCGATTGACCCGAACCCGAAACATTCTCACCAAAACAACCAATCGCGTAATTCTGCCCCGTAGGTGGTTTCTGAACAATAAGTTCACCGTCGTTCACATCAGCGTTCCAGCATACCGAGTGCGCTGCTGCCCATCCATGACTTGTACCGTAATAACCACGGTTGTAAAGCCCGATTAAGCGTGGGTTATACCCGATACGTGGACCATCAAGTTCAACATAATTGTCGAACAACATTCCCATACTCCAGCGGCGGTGCCCTTCAGAGGAAGTATAAGCACCTGATGAGGTACATCCTGTCATAACAATTCCTGAAGTCCAACTCATTCCGTTAGAAACAAAGTGATGTCTTCCGTTCGTTGCATGGCAATTAAGAAATAGAATCTGCTGTGATGCAGTGTAAAAATTAAAATTATAACGTTGACCACCGATCACTCTGGCGATTGGGTCAAGCGCGTTTACATTCTCTACTGTAATTCTTGTTGCGGTGTTTGTTCTCACACCGGAAAGCCCGAAATGTAAAAACGTACAATCCCTTACCCAGGCATCTTCTATCAGATACATATCTACAGCGTTCCACGCGTGGTTTTCATCCACTTCACTACCGTTGTATTCTATATCAATTCTCAGATTTTCAATACCGATGTTAGTTCTCAATCCTTGACGTTGATATTTATACATATAAGATTGTGATAAATCCCGTATAAGGTGATTATAGAACGGCACGTCAACTGTTATTACATTACCTTCAATTTTTGTAATGTTTCTGTTAAATACTAGTGGCTGACTCCCGACTTCCCACGGTACATCTTCAGGTTCGGCACCAGCGTCCTCCGAGTGTGTGCCACCATAATTAATTGCTTCAAGCCATTGTTCGGTACAAGGATGATAAATAATCACATTATCACCAACATTATAGAATGAAGCATCAGCCACCTCAAAACTCTTTTCTCCCACTAAAATTGTATCGCTAATTATATCCTGACGTGAACCGAAAAATTCATCCGACCATTTGGTAGAACCACCACCACCGGCAAGTAAAACTGTACGCTGATGAGGTGTATCACCCGTCGCCTTTATAATTGTATTTGTCGCGGGATCATCACCATCACCGGCACCCCGAATTATCACACCGTCAAACTGTAACTTGATTGTTCCTGTAACTTCATATTCGCCGGCTTCAAGGAACAAGGCTCCCCTGAATCCGTCTGCGTTCAAAGGAGTCAGAGCTATCTCGAACAATGCGTTATTAATGGCAGTGGTATTATCTCCGGCAACAGGACTTAAAGTTTTAACAACAGGTATTTCCGGAATTTCCTCGTTTCCATTTCTATATCCGGCGTAACTGAAATCCGGAATCACATTGCCTTCAGCATCCCTGACATATACCAGAGTGCTATCCTCACCATAATAAGCTTTTGTTGATTGCCATTGCGCCGATACAATGGTAGCGGCGACAAAAAAGAGTATTAGCAATAATTTTCTGTACATTTTATTATACCTAACGCAATAAATTCATTTTAATAACCGACCTGTAGTCGTTCACTTTTAACTCGAGAAGATATAACCCTGATGTCATTCCGGAAGCATCAATATTTATATCATAAGTACCAGCCGAATACTCACCCTCAATCACCGTTTTGATCTTCTGTCCGAGAATATTGTACATATTCAAACTCACCATACCTCGTTCCGGAATTTCAAACTTCACTCTGGTAGAGGGGTTAAACGGATTGGGATAATTCTGGTGAAGATTATAAGCAACCGGTAATTCATTGTTGTCTGATATACCATTTATAACATCAAATCTGGCGGTAATCTCGAGCGCGCCAAACATCATTATCGACAACGGATTGTTCTGCGAATTAACATCTCCACTGAACTCCTTGAATTCATATCCTTGTTCAGCTGTAGCAGTTACTTCAACGGAAGCTACCTGATCGTATAAGTTATAATCTGCTGATGGGTTAAACTCTACACTGCCCGGACCGGAAATCAACACATCAAGCGGGAATTTTGTGGGTGTTTCGGTCGCCCATCTTGTATCACCATAAGCTGTTTTGTTTTTGCCTCTCAGCAATACCGGTGAATCCGATGCGAGAGTAAAATCGTAATTAGCCACGTCTGCAAACATTGGATCATAATCAAAAACTTTATATCCTTCAGAAGCGCTTCTCGAAAGTGAAAACCACCCAGAGTTATAGAAGGAGGAATATTCAACTGTACTACCCAAGCCGTAAAGTATCAGTGCTTCTGTGCCTGGTGAACAATTTACAAAGAGGGAATTTTTTACAATCGAACTATCTGCTTCATTTGGATGAATTGTGGGTGTTCCGGTATTGCCGCAATTATAAAATGTTGAATGATCAACTATAACTTTCGGAGAAGGTGTAAATGGAACATTGTCTCCGGCATAAGCAGAAACAACTTCCTTACCTACGTTATAAAATGTGGAGTTTGAAATAATTACATAATTTGCGTTGTATTCTCCGCTACCTGCTGTTTCGTCATCAAGTTTAAACGCAACACCGGGACAATCGTAAACCATCGAATTATTAACCGTTATTCTATTAGCTTTAGAACCCGGAAACGCCTTGAATACATTTCCTTCCCCACTTTCACCAACACCATATATTTCGCAATTTTCAATAGTAAGATTGTAAAGAGAAGTAAAACCTGCTTCATCAGTTTTAAGAATATAGCGGCTATCTGTTCCATCAATCTCAACCCCGGTAATTTCAAGACTACCACCCTGAGTAAGAGTAAAGACAGAGTTACCAATAGATGCAGAAGAATTGTTTATGATCGGTTTGTTTGTAATATTATCATCAACTTCAATGTAAACCGCCTTGTCAATCATAATTTCACCGGAGTTACTATAATCACCACCTTCAGTGATAAGTTTTATAAGCGATCCCGGTTCCGCACCATCAATTGCGTTTTTCAGCGAGTCAACACCAGCCGCAACCGCTACAATCAGTTTCGGTACCTCGGGAATATATGCCCACTTTACACCTGCTGTAGTGGAATCAACAGGAAGATCATACGCCGGCGCTGTTGACACCTCGTCCGCGCCAATATCGACATTAGACCTTGGCTGACCTTCAAAATCAATTGTGATATAATCATAAGATTCATCACCTGCGTCTATTAACGGACTACCGCTAACCGGACGGTAAATACCTTTTGCATCAGGTTCCAGTTGTGGATCTACAACATTAATTCCTTCCGGAATCGGGTCAATTCCTACAGGTCCGTCGTAAAATATATTATTGCTGTAAAACGGGTTGACCGGCTCCATGTAAACGTCAATCATTTCAACGCCAGCCTTTACAACATTGTTGGAAATTTTAATATCCACCGGGGGTAAAGTCTGGTCGGAACTGCTTCCATACCCGATGGCGAAAGGCTCATCGCAATTTATGATAGTATTATTAACTACTTCAGCCCGTTTAACCTGGAAATATCTGTTAAGAGGAGAATTCTCCACTCCCCTCACAAAACAAATTGCGGCTCTGTAGCCGTCACCATCCAGATCCTGAAGATAATTGTTGTAAACTTTATGGTCTTCACCAATTATCCTTATGCCGCCTGTTGAAGAGATACCATTTCCCAAGAAATAATTACCATACACATCGCAACTGTTTCCATGACGCAGAGTTAATGTACCCTTTGATTCAAGAAACGTATTGTATCTATAAATATTAAAGCAAGACTTATTGGAGATAATTTCTGTTTCACCATCACATTTCTCGAACAAATTATATTCAACAATACATCCCGATTCAAGCATTGACCAGTCACTTGTTCCAATACGTATTGTCTCACCGCCGTTAAAACCAAGATCGGGTCTCGGACCAAAATAATTACTGTCTATAAGATGATAATCGGGCTGCGAGTCCATCCAGACTACAAGTGTTGTACCGCTGTGGTTTTTCCCTTCCAGGTAACAATGGTCAACTCTGTTATACTGTCCGTAAATAGAAACCCACTTGTAGTCATCGTTGATCGAAGCCGGATTATAATCAATGATTGCTGTATTGGTCAATCTGCAATGTTTTGCCTGATTTGAGGAGCCGTTTCTGAACTCAATTACCGCACCGCTCGGTGATTCACCATTCGTGAAAAAAAGTCCGTCAACAACAAGATACTCCCCGGCAATTCTCAGATAAGATTCACCCGTGATAAAAACAAAACCTTCTTCCTCTGCTTTTAAGACAATAGGTGCTTCTTCGGTACCGCTACCGATAAATTTGATAAGCTGATCTTTCCAAATCCCTTTAGTCATAAATAATGTATCACCCGGCTGTGCGCTCTGCATAACCGTAGATATTTCACCTGCTGATGAAACCATGTAGTTTGTTCCATTAACAACAGAAAGTGAAACTAAAATAATCAATAATATTTGGTATAGCGTAGTTTTCATAATTCCTCAAAATAAAGGGCATCGGCGCCCATGCCACGCCGATGCCTCATCAACACTATTTCAACATGATCATTTTAAGAGTACTTATAAAGTCCTCTTGTGTAGATCCTTTGGCGCTGATTCTATAAATATAAATACCGCTCGATACTTTATGACCGGTTTTGTTCATTCCGTTCCATATCACGTTGTGATAACCTGCTTCTAATTCGGTTCCACTATGAAGCGTTGCAACTTCCCTTCCAAGTACATCAAATACCTGAAGTGTTACAGAAGCAGCCTCGGGAAGACCAAATCTGATTGTGGTAGCCGGGTTGAACGGGTTTGGATAGTTTTGATCCATACTGAATACTTCCGGTACAAGATTTTCATCCACACCAACCTCAACATCAAATACCGCGGTAACAGATTTATTGTCATCCATGGTGATTGTTGTTGGATTGGTTTCTCCGGTTATGTCACCTTCCCATTTTACAAACATATACCCTGAATCAGGAACTGCCGTAACAGTTACAACTGTACCCGGAGCGTAAGTTTTGCCAATCGGAGCAGGATCAAGCATTACCTGACCAAGACCTGTAACAGTAAGTGCCAGCTCAACATTTACACTTGTATTTGTTGCCCAGCGCAAGTCACCGATAGCTTCCCCGTCACTTGCCAAACCGTAAAGATGAGAAGTTTCGAGAAGAGTCCAGTTCTGATTACCTGCATCTTCATACATCGGGTCAATTCCATAAACTGTTTCTTCATCAACCTGACCATCTGTAGATTTAATCGGTACAGCTTTAACATTAAATGTATCAACATGATTAACATAACTCATAAACATTGAAGTACCTTGAGCATCCATTAAATCGTCATCGCGTCCGTGACCGGATGAAATTGAGTTGGAGATAATGATATTCTCAACTACCGCGCCGCCGCTGTTTTTAAGATACATTACGCGTGTAGCGGTATGATCAAAAGTAACATGCTGAATGAACAAAGGCGCATCCGGAGTATCATCAACCGGATCAGAATAATATCTGATTGCTTCCGCGTCACAATTTGTAAAAGTACAGTTACGAACAATTAGAGTATCAAGCGCGCGGTCGGTAGGCCATTTTTCTGTGTCGCTAATACGGATAGCTTCATAACCGGTACCGTTAACTGTACAACCTTCAAACATAACTTTACCGGCTCTTACATCCTTATCAATTTTGAAGATATGACCATCTTTAGACGGGTCTTTAGCTTCATACATATTTAGAAAATCGCAATTGATAAATATCTGGTTCGCGCCATGACGTACAGTATCACCGTCTGTGTAGTTGCTAAGGCGAACAGCGTATTTCATACCATGACTCATTTCATGACCACCGTCAAATACAACACCTTCAACTTTGAAATCTTCAAATACTCTGAAAATATCAAGGTTTGATGCTTCTGAGTCACTGTTAGTGATAATCGGTTTTTCATCAAGTCCCGGTTTAGCCATAATGACCAACGGTTTTGTTACGGCAACGTCAGCAGTATTTTGGGTTGTGTATAAACCACCGGAAGTAACAAGTACCAAAGTGTCAACTATACTGTTATTATTCGCAAGCATTACCGCGTCATATAAATCGTAAGTATCTTCAATTTCAAGAGCACCGGCTCCAAACTGAATCTCACTAAACGTAGCCATTATTGATTTATCACCATCCATCAAAACAGAATCAATAGCGGATGTTGATGTAAGGTCACCTGTGAATCCGTCGAACTGCCAGCCCTGCGCCGCAACAGCGTTAAGATGTTCAACTGCATTGCTGTCGTATGTGCCTAGTATTGGCTGTGGATCAACGTAAACCTCGCCCAAACCGGTTTTATCTAAAGTAAGAGTATATTGTGTGAAATCACTCGCAAAACTACCCGTTACCACCATATTGGAATCGAGAGTGAACGTAACAGGGTTATCAGTTCCCGTAACATCGCCGAGCCATTCAACAAAATGCCAGTCCGGCTGAGCTGTCGCGGTCAGTGTAATTTCTGTGCCCTGATCATATGTTCCAAGAGGACCCGGAGCAGGATCAACAGCAACCGAACCAAGACCCAATGAATCAACGGTTAATGTAACCTGTGGCTGATTACTTACAAACTGCGCAGTTACAGTCATGTTTTCATTTATCGTAATATTTGCAACCGGATTATCAGGAGGGAATACTGTAATACCATCCCATCCGACAAATGCCCATCCCGCGTCAGGAACTGCGGTTAATGTAACGCTTGTGCCAGGAGAATAAATACCACCCGGAGGATCAAGATTCACGACACCCTGTCCATCTGTTAGGATAGTCAATAGAACCGCGTTAGGATCGATTGCCCAGCGTAAGTCACCTGCAGGATTTCCACCTTCACCGGCAGTTCTCGCAGGAGAACCGGCAGCAAGAGTAAAGTCACCATTAGCAGCATCCGCGAATAACGGATCGGCAAACAAAGTGTCACTTACAGTACCACTTGATACCTCGTGAGTAGCAACATCATAAAATACTGAATTCTTAAATATATTCTGGTCACTCTCAAATCTTGCCCAGTAGTCGCCATAACTGTTAGTCATGAATACCGAGTTTTTAACTTCTACATCAAGTAGATCGTCAACAAAAAGAAAACTTTTACTTGATTCACCACAATTATAGAATGTACACTGATTGACCCTCATGACGATATCAGGGTTTGTGTCAGCTTTAATACCTTCACGAACAAAATTGTAAAAAGTACAATTGTAAAACTCGGCATAATCAAGCGCTACTGCAGGATCACTGGAAGAACCTGAATAAAGAGTGATACCTTCTTTAGTACCGTTATAAAATGTAGAATTATGAACAATCAGCGAATCCATTCCGCAATCGCCGTAAGGTTTGATGATTTTTTCGTTAAAATCGTGCATCACACAATCATAAACACGTACATCCATTGTACCGTCGGGGTTACCGTTATCCAGTCTGAGAGCGTATTTTGCAAGCGCAGCACCACCCTGACCTGTACCGTCACCATCAAGTTCCAAACCTTCAAAAACTACTTTGGGGGACTCTTCAAGCTTGAACATGTATGCGCCTGTTGATTCACCGATATATTTCAAAATCGGTTTTTCAGCAAGACCAGCTTTCGCGCGGAGATAAATATCCTTGTCGATTACAATCTGATCAGCTGAAAGGTATTCGCCACCACTTGAAGTCAATTCAACAGTATCACCTTCTGCCGCGGCATCAATCACAGGTTTAAGAACATCTGTTCCGGCAAGCACATAATGTACCTGAGGCATTGAAGCTGTAGGATCCCAGCGTGAATCACCAACAGCGTATCCGTCATCGGCATAACCGATCGCAGGAGACATCATATCAAGAGTAAAGTCACCATTTGCCGCGTCAGCAAACATTGGATCAGCGAATAAAGTATCCGTTACTGTCGCACCGGAAATTGAATGCGAAGCAACATCGTAGAAGACTACATTTTTGAAAATATTCTGATCGCCTTCATAACGAGTAAAATAATCGCCAAAACCATTATTAACAAAAATTGAGTTTTTAACTTCCACGTCAAGAAGGTCATCCACATACAACATACCTTTGCTTGTTTCACCACAATTGTAGAATGTACAGTGGTTAACACGCATTACTGTATTCGGGTTTGTGTCAGCCTTGATACCTTCGCGTACAAAATTGTAAAATGTACAATTCAAAAATTCGGCGTAATCAAGAGCAACCGCAGGATCACTTGAAGATCCAGAATAAAGTGTAATACCTTCCTTAGCGCCATTATAAAATGTTGAATTATGAACAATAAGTTCATCCATACCGCAATCGCCGTAAGGTTTGATTATTTTTTCATTAAAATCGTGCATCACACAATCCATAACGTGAACTTTCATCGTAGCGTTAGGATCACCGTTATCTAATCTGAGTGCGTATTTTGCAAGTGCGGCACCACCCTGTCCGGTACCATCACCATCAAACTCAATGCCTTCAAATTTCACAAATGGTGAGGCGACAAGCTTGAACATATATGCGCCTGTTGATTCACCTACATATTTTAATATTGGTTTTGCTGTAAGACCAACCGCCGCACGGATAGTGATATCTTTGTCAATTTCAATCTGGTCAGCCGAGAGATACTCACCCCCATCAGTGATAAGTTCAATAATATCACCGGCAGCTGCTCCATCGATTGCCGGTTTGAGTACATCTGTACCGGCAGGAACCTGAATTACGGACTGCGCAAACGTTACTACAGAAAGAAGCAGTAATACCGTAATCGTTCTTTTCAAATTTTCTACTAAAGTCATGTTTGTTAGCTCCAATTAACTTTTTTGTTGTTATTTAACGAGCATCATTTTTTTGGTTGCTGTGAAATCACCAGATTGAATCTGATAGAAATAGATTCCTGATGAGAAATTACTTCCGTCAACTACCACGGAGTGCGATCCGGCTGTCATATTATTATTCACCAAAACAGCTACTTCTTTACCAAGTATATCATATACTTTAAGAGTTGTGAAACCTTCTTCGGCAAGCGAGAAATTGATTAATGTTGAAGGGTTAAATGGATTGGGATAATTCTGAGATAGTTTAAATTCGTTTACTACAATCTCGTCCTCAACCGCGGTACCAACATCAAATGTAGCGACAACATTTTTAATTCCGTCAACTGTAATATTTGCTGTCGGGGTTGTAACCGTTATATCGCCTGACCAGCTCACAAATGAGTTACCCGAATCTGCAACCGCTGTTAACGTAACTGCTGTACCTGTAACAAAAGTAAGACCTGTTCTCTCGGGAGAAAATGTAACTGAGCCGTTTCCGACAACTGTAACATTTAACGGACTTACAGAAGGAGTTGCCACAACAGCATTGTTCAAGTCACCAAGGTGCGCATTGTTTTCACCTGAGAAATACGCGTGAGAAGTAGATTTTAAACGAAGATCAAAATTTGCCTCATCTTCAAAATCTGGATCGAATGCGAATATGGTTTCTTCATCCACGTCCCCGCCTTTCGTAGATGAAACTCTTGTATCGCTTGCATTAAGTCCCCAAACCATGTTAAGTGTATCAACATGACTTATATAGGAACCAACTTGCTGAATCTGCATTACATAATCGGCTCTTTCAGCACGATCCGGAGCAGGGAACTGACTGTTGGTTACAATTACGTTTTTAACAGTTGTATATCTGTTATTTTTGATATACATCATTCTTGTAGCTGAACGATTTACTGTGATATTTTCGATCAAAACATATGCGTCGGTGGTAGCTGTATCTGTATCAGCGTAAAAACGGATACATTCAGCATCACCATTTGTGAATGAACAATTTCTTACAATAAGTGTATCAAGACAACGTTCAGTATCATATTTTTCAGTCTCGGTCATACGAATTACTTCATCCCCGAAGTTTTCGAATGTACAATCTTCTACTTTAACACTTCCCGCATCAACACCTTTAAGGAAATATACACCATGACCCGCGCCATCAACTTCTTTATCCTGATAAAAATCACGGAAGATACAGTTTTTAACTGTGATGTTATAACCGGTATTGACAGGGTAACCTTCCCACTCGCCGGCTCTGATAGCGTATTTCAGACCATGAGTCTGTTCGTGCCCGCCATCAAGAATAACACCTTCAATATGGAAATCTTCGTTAACCCTTACTATCTCAAGCACACCTTCATTAATATCACTGTGTGTAAGGATGGGTCGTTCAGCCAATCCCTCTTTAGCTACTATTGCCAATGGTTTGTTGATGAAGAAAAAGTTACTGTCGATAGTTGTGTAAACACCACCACTAGTTATCAGATACAAGGTATCGATATTATTATTTGTTGCGTATTGAACCGCAAGCTGGAAATCGTACTGCGCTTCAACCTCAATTCCGGAGGCTGCTACACTCCCGGTGAAGAAAAGAAAAATAGATATGGAGATTAAAAGTATTCTCTTAAACATAGTTACTCCACTGTTTTTATAAGGTTAGACTATATCCCACCATTAGGTTTGAATAATTTATTGTATTATAATTTGTATTCGAGAAATAAGAGTCGTAATACTGAAGTGTGCGGTAGATATAAGCAAACTGAAGAGTACCGTAATCAGTGTGTATACCCAGTCCGCCGCTTAATGTTGTTGCTTTTGGTCCCGCTTCCTTATCCGCAGCTCCATCAGGAATAAATATCTGGGGAGTCTGGCAATATCCAGCCTGGAGAGACAAAAAATCGTAAGGTTGGTAATCGATACCAAAACTGAATATCTGCTGGTCGGCAAAACCGTAAAAAGTTGTATCAGCAGATTGGAAATCATATTCTGTTTCGCTAAATGGTGCATAACGATAATCTATCGCCAATGAAAGATTATCAACTGGTCTGAACGCCAATCCGAAGTTCACGGTCATCGGCATATCGATTTTATCCTCACCCGAAATTTTCCGGGTGGATATTCCATTTGAATCGAACACAGTTTCCGTATAATCATACTCTCTTGAAATGGTATATGGTAATTCTACATTAATACCTGCTGATACTTTCTCGAGCTGAAGATGTACTCCTAAATTGAACGCGTTTGAAGAATAGTTCGAAGTGCCCGAAATATGTTGATAAGTTGTATCATAAGAGAACCTGAAATAATTCTGTTTGAGCAGATCGAAGTATCCTACCCTGTCGAGGGCGAACCTGTCATCACTTTCCCCGAAGGAGAATTTACCACCTGCACCAAATGAGATGTTTTCATTCAGCTGAAAGCTCAGCGCGGCGGTTATATTGTCAATTTGCCCTGTACGCTCTCTAAGATACTTGTCCCAATTCACCACTAAAGTATCTACACCATTTACTCTTCCAATTTCACCATAGCCGTGATATCCAAGATGCGGATCGGTATAAGTATCATTACGATCATAATCGTTAATGTTTACTTCTCTACCATACGAAGCCGCTGCTACAAAATTGTAATCGAAAAGATTAAATGGCATTGCAACCGCGATATGTGTGAGTCCGCTATTATTTTTTTCTTCAATCCAGTCAGCTGCTTCTTCGCTTTGCGGATCAACACCTGTTTCGAGAGAGCCGAGAGTATATGAAGAATCAATTATCGATTCGGGAGTCCACATACGAAGGTGATCGAGAACACCGTTCTGAGCCGGATCGGGTATATATAATCCCTCGAGATAAAATGGCAGAGTCACAAAATATCTGTTAGGGCGATAAACCTGATTCTCGAACCATTTATTCTGCGAAAAATTTGTGGTTACCGAAAACTGAAGCGATTTTATTCCTTTCAGCCCCGCAGGGTTGAAAAATAAGGCGTCCAGACTTCCGGATTGCGATGTAAACGCTCCACCCATTGCCGCTGCTTTTACACTCATTTCATTGGAAGTTTCAATTCCCTGAAAAGCAAGATTGTTACCGCGATTTTGGGCGAACATTACGGATGAAATTATTATTATAAATGCTAATATTCTGTTTCTGAACATGATGGAAACTCCATTGGTAAAATCTTTTAATTAACGTTTATACCTAAAGATATCCTGTGAACCGAACTTAAATGTTCACCAAAATCACTGAAAGCGTAATCAATTTTGTAGCCGTGGAACAAAACACCACCGCCAAAACTCAATCCCTCCTGGTCACCATTAAACCTGTAACCACCACGGAGATAAAGCATTTCATCAAAGCCATACTCCATACCAATAATATGCTGCTGGTCGTAGTCGCGAGGCTGCTCCATAGCGTAAGTCACAAGCAATGAATGGGCACCGAGGTTCATCAGCAATGGGTCATATCTGCTGAATAACATCGTTGACAAACCAAGGGTAAGGGTTTGCGGCAAAGGATAACTACGGTCTATAAACTCAACTTCAGGACCAAAATTTCTTATTGTCGCGCCAAGTATGATTGATTTGAAACCGGTATTATATATCAAACCGCCATCGAAAGCTATCACACCGGCCGATTCATACACAAGGTCTTCCCGCGCGTATTTAACGTTTATACCGAAAGTGAACCTGTCATTGAGATCACGGGCAAAGGAAATACCCGCTACCATTGATGAAGGGGAAAATGTTCTACCGGTAAGTCCCGGATTATATTTTCCGTTAACAAAACCGAGCGCGGAAACCTGTGTTTCCTGTATCTCGCCAATGTCGTTAAACATGGCGAAGGCAGCGAAAGTACCAACTCCTTCCACGGTATAAGCACCTGAAAAAGAGTAGTGCCCGATATCCATGATCCATTCGGTATAACCGGCAGAAACGCCAAAATGTTTTATTTGGGTCAAGCCCGCGGGATTCCAGAACACCGCGTCGGAAGTATTTGCTACTGTTGTGTAGGCTCCCGCCAGCGCGTATGCTCTTGCGGTTGTCATAACTTTAAGGAACTGAAATGAAGTAGTGCCAACCTTTTCAAACCCGAAAACGACGCTTGAAGTTAAAAGCAGTATTATTATAAATTTTTTAATTCGCATTATTTTACCTATTCACTTCTTTATTTAATTACTACGAATTTACCTTTACTTACTTCTCCCTCGGGAGTTGTTACTACGTAGAAATAGATACCTGAAGCTATCTCCTGACCATTTTTGGTAGTCTGGAACCAGGCTGTGGTATAGACCGGTACATTATGTTCAATCGTCTCAATTAACTGTCCGGCATAACTGAAAATCCTGATAGTACATTCCTTTGGTAGCCCGTAAAATCCAAGTTGGTCATCAACTTCTCCACCACCGGCAAATCCGGATTTTGATATAAACGGGTTGGGGACTACATAGATATCACCCAGCTGCTCAACAGCACCAACATTTTTACCAAATTTTTCAATATTGGTTTTTCCACTTTCATTTCCATTGGCATCTATTGAGGTAACGGCATAAAAGCGCGATTCACCAATTTTGTAGTTTGGATCATCGTCGATATACTCATAAATGTCATCCGCATTATCAGTACCCGCATTCACATCGGCAACAACTTCAACCGGTCC
>BQMY01000084.1 GCA_022181065.1 Melioribacteraceae bacterium
GATAAATTACAAAAAACTCTGAACGCTAAAGATCTCGATTTAGTTTCGATCAGCACTAATTCAACGAGAAGTAAGGTTACTTCATTAAGTGATTATTTGAATTATGAGATTTCTGTTGAAGAGGTAATCAAAGGTATTATTGAGGAGTTTGGGCAATTTTATGAGTTGGAAGAGTTACAGCTTTCTGATACTGATATTAATGAAATTAGTAGATTAACCGAGAAATTTAACTCGTACTCCTGGATTTATGGCAGAACACACAAATTCCATATAACCGATCAGTCCGGGAAGTTAAGTCTGTTTGTAGAGGATGGGATTATACGCGAAATTAGAGACTCAGGGGAAAAAATTAGCCTTAACCCGGATACGACGGATGTTTACTTCCTACCAAACTCAATAGAAGAATCTGCCTATGATGTAACTCTCAAATCCAGATTGCTTAAAGCATTTTTTTAATTTTTCTTTTCCCAGTGCCAATGCCAAGGCTCAAACTGCACTCCAAGATTATTACCCCTTGGATAAGTGAGGTAAAAATTAAACTTTGACGCGTTTTCTATTAGCCATTTATATTCCGGCAATACCTCGAAATCTTCAGCACGCTGCCCATGCTCCTCGCCCGATATACCATCTTCGTTAATCAAGTCGATAGCGTTATTTATTCCACTGTTGTGTTCGCTATATCCCGGCATGGCAACCCACTTTGCTGTTTTATAAAGTGAGTAATCATTCCTTTCCATAACAAGATCGTCTATAAAGCCGTATGCCTGTCTGCCCGGGGATCGATAGCCCGAGTTGATATAGAGCCTTCTGCCAAGATCAGAAAACATTGAATCCACCATCACCTCAAAATCGTAATAACTATGCTCGGGACAATATTTCGCGGGCAGCTCGTGCTTGCCTGTTGGGGTATTGAGGCTAACAGGTTCAATTTTAATCAGATTTTCAGGTTTCTCGAGAGAATAGAATGGTCCCATAAACCCGAGGTCTGCCGGATTAACTTCAAATACGCGCTCCACAAATCTTCGTTCGAAGTAATTGAGCTTATTGATCAGTTCCGAGTATTCAACAATCTGCCACTCATCCTTCGGGATTTCAGCCAGATGATCATTCCATTTCTCATAAATAGAATCAGTAAGATATATTTGAACAAAATTTAATCTATTATAGTCCGGTTTTTCACAGTAGAGAAAGAGCATTATTAACCCGATAAAAAATAGTGGTGTGAAAATATACAAGAGCTTATTCGACATAAATATCCAAAACTTTAGTAGCCAAAATAAATGAATAAAAATACTTTAGCAATTCGTTAAAGATGTTAATTAAATGTAATATTTCAATTTTATGAATATAAATACTTTTGATTGAAACGATATTTTTTTATCTTCCAAATACCACCAATATAAGCAGAAAGAAAAAGAAATAGTCCCCAAACTATAATTACATTATAACATAATCGTAAGGAGGATTCATGAAGCAACTAAAATTATTTGTATTGCTTCTTTCCACAATGCTGATTCTATCAACAATGGTTTCAGCACAAAATAGCCCCAGCTTGAAATACGACAATTTGTCCGTTAGAGCTGAAGGAAATATCTCACTTATCGCTGAAGCAAAACGGGCAGCGATCAATGCAGGGCTACCGGTATCAATTTATCTGCAGGGTGAATTTTTTGCTGATGTAATGGGTGTCGAGAACGGTGAACCTGTTTATGCATTTGTTACAAATCTTCTTCGTCCTGAAGAAGGAGCCTCTCTCAAGTTTTATAGTGAAATCGCGCGCAGATATGATTTATCCGAAGCCAGGTTAAACTATGGAAAAGGACGAATTGTTAACGCGCACGTTGGTTATCCCCAAATTCGCCAGCGTGATCTAAACCTCGATGATATTATTCTTGTTCCTGAATCATCAAATGACGCTGTAATGGCATTCGATAAAAACACAGGTGATCTGGTAGATCCGAACTTCATTCCGCCCGCACCGGATTATCTTTCAACACCAATTGAAGCAATCGCCAGCGCAAGCGGTATGATTCTGGTCTCTGATCAGTTGGATGACGGAGTTGTCGAGTTTGATACTGCCGGAACCTACCAGAGGTTTTTCGCTCCTGCCGGCGGAGCAAATCCGGACATTCTTGATAACGTGCGTGGTATGGGTGTTCATCCTGTTTCAGGAAATCTATTGGTTACCACCGCAGGTGGCGCAAATTCAGACGCGATAGCAGAATTTGATTCTGACGGAAACTATCTTGGTAACCTTATAGCTCCCGATGTGACCACCATGGACAGCCCTTTTGATGTTCTTCCTCATGGAGGCTATCTATACGTTCCGGCAATCACAACAGACGCGGTAGTAAGGTACGATCTTGATGGTAACTTCGTCGATGTATTTGTTCCTTTTATAAATTTCCCGGAACAGATAAATGTTATTTCCGATGATCGTTTCACAGTTGCCGGTTTTTCATCTCCATCAGGTGTTTATGTTTATGACGCAGATGGTAACCAGCTTGATTATTTTGACGCTATTACCGGTCTGAGAGGAGCTTATGAGCTTGGTAATAAAAACTTCCTCGTAACCAACGGAAGTGGTGTGCACGAAATCAACGGTACTGATGGAACATTTATCAGAACTATCGTTGAAGGTGTAAGTGCTCGTTTCATTTCAAATCCTTATGACACTCCTCCTGATTATATCCCGATCGCGGAAGCAAGGATAGACGCAAATAATGATTACGTTCCCGATCTACTTGACGATACAGTAACCGTAAAAGGTCTTGTTAATTCCATTAACTTTACTGCAACATCAAATCGTTTTTCATATTACGTTCAGGATAATACCGGTGGTATTAACATAACCAAAGGTAGTGAAGATAATGGTGGACCGGTTTATAACATTGGTGACGAGATAAAAGTTACCGGTGTAATAGGTCAGTTTGCAGGCGCGACACAGATGAATCTGGACGCGGATATGTTGGCTGGTATCGAACTTTTGAGCACAGGCAACATGGTTGAACCAATGGAAATGACTATTGCCGATTATCTTGCAAATGCTGAAATGTACGAAGGTATGTATATTAAATTTGTTGGCGTTGATAAAGCTGCCGGTTCTGACCCATGGCCTGATGCCGGAAGCAGCGCGAATATGACAATTACTGATGGAACCGAGACAACACTAAGAGTTGACAGCGATACTGATATAGACGAAAATATGGAACCTGAATGGCCTGTCAATGTTGCCGGTGTCGCGACACAGTACACTTTTAGCTCGCCAGCGAATGATGGTTATCAGATAAGTCCAAATATGTACTCTGATTTCACACCATACGGAACAGGCGTTTCATTTATGGTTATGGGTGACTGGAATATGGTTTCAGTTCCTGTAATGGCAGACGATATGAGTACAACCTCATTATTCCCGAGTGCGTCATCTCAGGCGTTTGCGTTTGATAATGGTTATGTAACCGCATCCTCTATGATGAATGGAGCAGGTTACTGGTTGAAATTCCCTGCGGAAGAACAGATAGATCATTTTGGTATGGTTGCCGAAGGTAATATCCCTCTTGCTGAAGGCTGGAACATGGTTGGTCCTTATCATGAGATGGTTGCCTCCGCGGATATTGTCACTGATCCTGCCGGAATCATCACATCCGAATTCTTCGGATTTGACGGAACATATACTATAGCTGATACAGGTCATCCTGGTCATGGTTATTGGGTGAAAGCATCTGAAGCAGGTGTGATTGTTGTAAATTCAGTTGGTAAAAAATCACCACAGCCTGTTAGTGAAATAAATAGAGATTTTACAAAACTTGTAATCACCGATGTTACCGGTAAGAGCTCAACTCTTTATCTTTCACAAAGTAGTGTAAGCGGTTACGAAATGCCTCCGTTACCACCCGCAGGTGCGTTTGATGTTCGTTTTAGTACAAACACATATGTCGAAGCAATGGCAGGCGCAACTGTTCAAATGAAAGGCGTTCAATATCCTGTTACCGTCATGGTTGATGGTGCGGATATCAGAATTTCTGATGGTTCTATATTCGCGACCTTGAGAAGTGGCGAAAATGTAGTTCTTGCTGATGGTAACGGTTTATTTAACATTGAATCACTCGTAATTCCTGCCGAGTTTGAACTTTCTCAGAACTATCCTAATCCGTTCAACCCCGCTACAACAATCAAATTTGGTATTCCTGAAGCATCAAGAGTTACTCTAAGAGTATTTAACGCGATTGGTGAACAGGTTGCTACACTTGTTGAGAAAAACATGGAAGCAGGATATCATACAGTTCAGTTTAATGCTTCTCAGTTAACCTCTGGAGTATATTTCTATTCAATCACCGCAGGCGATCACAACGCGGTTAAGAAAATGATGATCCTTAAATAAGAAACAAACATATGCTGAGTTTTACAAAGAGGACTTCCATAAAGGGGTCCTCTTTTTTTATTTTATATTTAGAATTTATTTCGATTTCATGCGTCTAATACAGAAATTTGTCTCGATTAGCCCTATTTGTTCGGTCAAAAATAAATCAATTAACAAAAACGATAAAATTATTTTATTTTAGTTGCAGATAAATTGGATGTCTTTGCTTTTGGAACCCAACTAATTAAAAGTTTTAACAATAATCGGATTAGACTATGAAAAAAGTTTTAATGTTTTTAATTCTTTGTACAGTCGTTGTAAGCGGGCAGCACAACTGGTCAGCATTTAAAATCGGGTTTTTCTCACCACAAGCCAGTGACGGTGGTTTGATACTCGGTTACCAGGGTGGTAAATATGTAGATGAGTATATTGATATCGGTTGGAGTGTCGACTGGTTCAATAAAAATTATACAGATAAATCGCTCGCAAACCAGTTTAATGAATTTAATCCCGGCATCAGCGGTGAAGTAAATGAGTTGAGAGCCAAAACCAATCTTCATGATATTCCAATAATGTTTAATCTTACCGGGTATTTTGACGCAGGCAGAAGACTGGCTGCTTTTGCTTCTGTTGGGGTAGGAGCTGAAATTCTTCTCGTATTCTACAGAGATTATCAGAATCCTGACGAAGATGAACTTAAAGGAGCCTTTGATTTTAGCTGGAGACTTTCCGGAGGTGTTATTTATGAATTGGGAAGACGTTCAGAATTAATTCTTGAGGTTGGATACCACGCTTCAGAACCCAGCTGGGAGTTTGAAGTTGAAGATGATCTTGGAAGAAAAAGAGTGTTCGAAAGAAAATATGATATGAGCGGTATGATGATGCGCGCAGGTGTGAAAATTTTCTATTGATCAAATTTTGATAGCATATCAGAAAAAAGCCCCGCAAATAATTACGGGGCTTTTTTTATTAGTTTAATTCATAAAACTCAATATCACCGGAGCGGGTCTTTATTATTACATCCGACTTTCCACCCTCGACAATTTCCATAAGATTCTGCGAACTTGATTGTTCTACCACCTTATACGGAAGGTTTGTCTCAATCTCTCCGTATGTTGAATAAAGTTTAATTTTACCGCCAAATTTAACCTTGAGTTTAATGTATGCGCCACCGTATTCGTTATCAATATCAATTACTGAAGGCAAATTGTTTAGTTCCAGCTCAACAGGGTTGGATCGGTTTTTTATCAGTATTTTATCGGCTGAAAGTTTTCGGAACTCAAGTGAAGAGTATTGTGTGTTCGAGATAATGTTACCTTCAACTTCATCGCCGATTATGCTGCCGCTTCTGCTTGATATATCCAGATTACCCTTAACTTTCAGAAAAGTAAGATCAGAATACTGATCAACTATTTTTATATGGGAAGTTACTCGGTCAAGGCGGATAGTTCCTGATTTGTTCTCAATGTATAGGTCCACTTCTTCCGGATTGGCAATATTTCTGAGGTCAATTTCCATGTATGAAGTGATTACTTTATGAAGTTCTCCTTTATCGATTAAGAGAGTTCCACTGCGCGATTTAACTTCAGTAAGTACTGCAATACTGCTTAGATTTATGTCACTATAGTCGGAATGAATTTTTGCTGTTCCCGAAATATTTTCGACCCTTATTTCAGCGCTTCTGCTTTTAATACTCAGGTCTCCAGCTACAGAACTGACTTTAATATCAGAATAGTCTGCATCAATGGTCAGGTTGCCTTCAAAGAAATTTACTTTCACATCATCACTTCGGGTGTTTAATCGCAGATCACCACCACAATCAGAAAGATCAACACCTCCGTATGCGTTTTCAATTTTCTTGAGATTGAGGCAGTTAAAAATCTTAAGTTCATTCCCCTTACCTTTGAGAATTATCTCATTTTTTAAACCTGTCAAGATAATATCGCCATACCTGAAATCACTCGTAAATTTTGCATTTTCAGGAATTGTAATGGTTCCCCGCAAAGAAATATTTTCATAATATGAGAATTTCAGCTTGAAGAGGTCGAAAAAATTCCACCCTCCATCTTCATCGGTTTTACTGAATTTAAACTTATGAACTCCGGATTTCTTTAGCTCGATGATTTCAAAATCCTCCATAAATCTTTTTTCATAATCTTTATCGGAAGAGTCGAAATCAAGTGTAAGGTCGAATACAACTTCAGAGTTAGGCGAACCAACAATTTCAATATCCATTCCTGAAATTGTTTCAAAGATAATATCAGCGCCCGGTTCAACGGGAAATACTTCTGATATACGTTTTTCTCTGCCACTCGCAAATAGAGTGAACGAAATAACGAGGAATACTAAAATCTTTTTCATTTTCTTTTTGCCTCCAATTCAAGGATCGAGTCTATAATTTTCATTTTCATTCTGTAGAGATCAATTAATCGCTGATACTTGATATCGGAGCTGCTGCTTGATTTGATTTCTGTCTTCAGCATTTGAATAGCGGATGTGAGTGTATCAAGTTCTTCTCTCCTGACATTTATCAGTTCGTCAACTTCTGTCTCACTCTTTTTTTCTTCGAGAACAACGGGTAATGCTCTTTCAAAATTATCCACAGCACGGGAGTATGTTTCCGATAAAATCAAATTTTGAGGTTTATCGTTACTCAATATTTTCTCGGCTGAAAAATAGACACCTGTAAAAAAGAAAAAAACCACTATCGCGGCACCAAAACCAATAGCGAAATTTCTGAAATCAAATTGAAATCCGAAGTTTTTTCCCGATTGGATTTCATTATTGATATTTCTCCACATTTTGTCTTTTGCTCCATCACTCGGGTAGCTGTCAGAGGTGTAGAATGATTCCGGTTTAAGGTTATGCTTTTTCATTTTCCAACCATTTTTGCTTCAGGATTTTTTTTGTTCTGTGAAGTTTGGATCGGCAGAGGTTTTCGGGAAGACCAATAATATCAGCGATCTCTTTGTGAGAATATCCTTCTACTTCGAACAGGATGAATATCGCGCGCTTTTCATCATCGAGTTCTGACAGATAGATATTCATATCGTGTTGCCAGATAAAATCGGGAATAACTTCATCGCCCAATTCAGAAGCATCTTTTTCAACGTGGTATTCGCTTCTTCGGTTATCGGTACGATAGAAACTTCTCATTTCATTCATGGCTATACTGAAAAGCCATGTTGAGAATTTTGATCTGAAGCCGAAATGATGAATATTTTCGTAAGCTTTGATGAACGCGTTTTGTACCCAATCTTCAACCAGATCATGGTCTTTTGAAAATTGGGAGAGAAATCTGTAAAGTTTCAGGAAGTGTAAATCGTATAACTTCTTGTAAGCTTTAATATTTCCCCGCTGAACCTTACGAATAACTGAATTTTCTGAAATCATGCATTCCCGGATTTTGGTTTTCGATCCTTGGACGCCCTCATTTTGGGAAATGTTACACGAGGCAGAGAATTATTTTAAAATTTTTGCCATCAAATATTCATCTACAAATTTATCGTTCAGTTTGAATGAAGATTTAATGGTACCTTCGGTTAAAAACCCGAGCTTTTTGTAAAGTTTGATGGCGGGGGTATTGTATGTAAATACTGTCAATTCGAGTCTGACCAAGCCAACATCCCGCGCCCATTCTTCCATGCGTGTAAACAGGTGCTTCCCGATACCCTGACCTGTGTAATTCTTCAAGATACCGATCACGATGTGAGTTACATGAAATTTTCTCTGAAATGCTCTGCCATTTGCTTCCAGAAGTCCGATTGGAGTCACTCCATCAAAAGCGACAAAAATATTAGAGTTTTTTGATTTCCGGATCTCCTCTAGGTAGAGCGCGTATTCTTCGGGGAGGGTTTTACGTTCCCCCGGTTTATATGCCCTGAATTCGGTTTCATTATCGAGTATATTATTAAGGAGAAGCAAATCTTCCGCCATGGAGGGTTTTGCTTCCAGTATAGTTATATTATTCATATGCCAATTTATAAATATTGAGAATATCTTCTTTATAAAGTTTTTTTAATCTGCCAATTGGTGCAATGATGGCGGCGTTTTCTGCAAGTGTGGGGAGCATATCCCGTGAAACTGCTCTTTCACTCAATGTGACCGGTGCACCAATTTCGGAATAAAACTCGCGTAGCTTGTGAATAAATTGAATTGCGCTCTTTTTATCTGATCCTTCATCGATTCCGAAAAGCGCGCCACCAAGTTTTGCCAATTTTGGAGAGGCAATATCAAGATTATACATCATCCAGGCAGGGAAGAGGATCGAGAGTCCCTCACCGTGAGGAATATCATAGAACGCGCTGACGGAATGTTCGATTGTGTGTGTTGCCCAATCACCTCCAAGGCGACCAATGCGGGTAGTACCGTTAAGAGCAAGCATTGCGCAAAGTGCCAGTTGTGAACGTGATTCAAGATTATATGGCTGCTCAAGAAGAACCTTAACATGTTTCATTAGAGATTTTAGTAAACCCTCCGCATATGCTTCGATGGCATCGTTTTCGGGTGTGCCGTCAAGGTAAAGCTCAAAAATATGAGACATTGCGTCAATCGCTCCATTTACAGTCTGATTAGCAGGGAGAGAAAACTGCACGGTCGGGTCTATAACAGAGACTCTGGGGAAAGTGTGAACACCACCGGAGAATGCCCATTTTTTATTTTCTTCTTCTTTTGTCACAACACCGAATGGATTACCCTCTGAGCCCGTGGCTGATAATGTGAGTACCACAAAGAGTGGAATAGCAGATTCGGGAGCTGCTTTTCCTTCAAAGAAATCCCATACGTTTCCGTCATATTTTGAACCGGCGGCGATAGCTTTTGCCGAGTCAATCACACTTCCTCCGCCAACAGCAATTATCCCGTCAATATTTTCTTCACTTATAAGCTTGATCGCTTCTTGAACTTTAGAAATTACGGGATTTGGTTTAACTCCGCCCAATTCAACATAAGCGATGTTGTGTTTTTTTAAGGTCTCTACAACCTGGTCATAAACACCATTTTTAAAGATTGAGCCCTTCCCGTAGTGAAGCAGAACTTTCTTGACCCCCGATTTGGCAATCTCTTTACCAAGTTTTGCGATTTTACCTTCGCCGAACAAAATTTTAGTGGGATTGTAATATTCAAATGGAACCATTTATAAACCTCCGGAATATAATCTAAACTTAAAATGATATTATCAATAATAGCTACATTAATTTACAAAAAAGTACAAGTTATTGTATTATAACAATTTTTGGGAATTTTTATGATTTGCTTTTGAGTGATGGTGTGTCTAAATTTGTAATCTGAATCTTTTTACATACTTTAATTTAGGAGGAGTTTCTTGTAATGGGTATGATGGCGAGAATGAGGAGCCTGGCTCCCTGGTTCATCTTAACAGTTGGCGGTTTATTTGTGCTGTTTATGGTACTTTCCGATTCCAAGCTTACAGAGCTTGTCGGAAGACAGTCGGCTATTATTGGTGAAATAAATGGTGAAGAAGTAACATATCAGCAATTTGCCCGGCTGGTAGAACAAGCCAGAACTAATCAGGTGCAGCAGACAGGTCAGGAGATAGATGAATCACAGATGAATTTATTCAGGGACAGAGTCTGGGACGCTTATATTAGTCAACGTTTGGTTGAATCTAAAATTGATGAATTCGGACTTGAAGTAACTGATGAAGAAATCATGGATGTTATCGCTGGTCCTAATCCTCCGGCATTTTTGAGAAACAGTTTTATTGATTCTACCGGTAACTTTAACCGCGCAATGTATGATGAAGCTATTTATGACACAAGAAATAAAGAAGCACTTATACAGGCGGAAGAAGCGGTAAGACAGCAGAGAATCCAGGAAAAACTCCAGTCGTATGTAACAGCTTCTGTAGTTGTTTCTCAGGAAGAATTGAAACGTACTTACATGGAAAAAAACATCATGATGGACGCCAACTATGTTTTGGTGAGCGAAGCGCAGATCCGCGATGATGAACTTGAAATTACTGATGCCGGACTTAAAAAATTCTATGATGAAAACCTGGATCTTTACGAAGTAGAACCTCAGAGAAAACTAAAGTATGTAATGTTCAGAAAGGCTCCTTCAGCACTGGATTCAAGTAGTGTAAAGAAAAGCCTTGAAAGTGTAGTTAAAAAACTGAAAGCGGATACAAGCCAGTTCAAAACTTACGTTGAAATTTACAGCGAAGAACCTTATTCAATTGATACTGTTTCCTTAACAAGAATACCTGCCGAAGTAGGTTCTGTTATTACAAGTTCGGAGAAGGGTGAGGTAATAGGACCAATGCTTACCTCTCAAGGCTTTGCGATATATAAATTGAATGATGTACTAAATTCAGATGAAGAAGTTGTAAGAGCTTCACACATTCTTGTAAGTGATCAGGGTGACCAGGCGGCAGCAAAAGCTGAAGCTGATAAAGTTTACGAGCAGCTTATGGCAGGCGCTGATTTTGAAGAACTGGCTCGCCAGGTGTCAGGCGACAAAGGTAGTGCCGTAAAGGGCGGTGACCTGGGTTGGTTTGGCAAAGGCGCGATGGTACCGGAATTTGAACAGGCAAGTTTTAGCGGTAAAATTGGTGTTATCCAGAAACCAGTTCAAACTACTTTCGGATTTCATATTATTAAAGTTACAGGTCGTTCTGATAAAAAGTACGCAGTTGAAAAAATAGTACGCAAGATTGAACCAACAGCGACAACTATTGACAGAATTTACGGCAAAGCGGGTGATTTTGCTTACCTCGCAGGCGAAGACGGATTTGAAAAAACAGCCGAAACTTATAGCTATATCACTCTCGAAACTCCTGCCTTCAAGGAAGACGCTACGTCAATCCCTGGTATTGGACAGAATAGTGGTTTAAAAAGGTTCGCTTTTGAACATCCTGTCGGTGATGTAAGTGAAGTATTCAGCATCAATTCCGGTTATGTTGTTGTGATGGTTTCAGAAGTTATTAAAGCCGGTTATAAACCTTTTGATGAAGTGAAAGCACAGGCAAAAATCGGTTATACCAGACAATTGAAAAAACAAAAAACAATGGAAATAGCCAAAAGAATCCATGCTGAGCTAAAACCCGGAAACCTCCAGGCTGCCACAAGTGTGTATGATAAAGCGATTGTTAAAGACGCTAAAAACTTTACCGCCGGTATTAATGTACCGGGTGTTGGGCGTGACTTTGCATTTATTTCCGCTGCTCTGGAAATTCCGGTGAACACAGTTTCAGAACCGATTCTTGGAAATAAAGGCGCATACATTATTGAAGTCACATCACGTACAGACTTCGATGAAAGTAAATTCGCGATGCAGAGAAACTTGTTGAGAGATCAACTTTTACAGCAGAAAAAATCACGCGTATTTAATAATTGGGTGGATAATCTTGCTAAAGCAGCTGATGTAAAAGACTACAGATTCAAGTTTTACAGATAAAAATTATTGTTATTTCAAAAGCCGGTTCTTGCCAGAACCGGCTTTTTTTTTATGTGGATTTAATGTGTTATTTTTTGAACTTTTTTGTGACGCTACATTTTTATAAATTATCGGAAAAACCGGTATCAGGATGAAAAAAGTTTTATTGCTTTTTATAACGATCAGTTCAATTGCTTTTGCACAGTATAATGGAAATGAGTTTGGGATTTCAGCCTCGTGGTCTTATACTACATCAAGTAAACTCTTTTATTTCCCTAATGCTGAAGACCCTTTCCTTAGAAATCAATCCGTGTCGTTAGAGGATATCAACAGCATAGCTTTCGAGTTGAAATATCGGGTATCTGAAGCAATTATTACCGGATTAAATATTGGATATGTTGATCATTCAGGCTATATTAAACCTGTTACAGCTATTGGTGAATCCGGAATTGTGAGTCTGGATGCCAGTGATGGTTTTAATGTAATTCCGGTAGAGTTGACTTTGTACTATTTCCTCCCATTTTCGAGTGATAGATTCAAGTTTTACATGGGAGGTGGCGCTGGTTTTTATATCGGCAATCATACACGCTCTCTAGGTACCCTGGAAGTTGAGAACATAAAACGAGAAAATGCGTACGGCATTCATGTGATGGTTGGCATGGATTATATGATTTTTGATTTCCTCTCCGTAAAAGGGGAGATGAAATTCAGGGACCCGGAGTTTGAGGTAGTGAATAATTACAAGAATAATACCATTACTTACAGGGGAAAAGAATATTTCGTTTCGGGTAATAAATATGACGCTGCTGTTAATATTGACGGCGTTATGTTTACAATGGGTGTCGCCTATCATTTTTCACTTTCAGCTTTGGGATTCTAATGGTTGAGCGCATCTATCTTACGGGATTTATGACAAGTGGTAAATCTACCATTGGACCAATTCTGGCGAATGTACTCGGGTGGAATTTTTACGATCTCGATAAAGTAATTGAAGGCAAACACGAAAAAAGTGTTGTTGAAATATTTGAAGAGTTTGGTGAAGAGTATTTCCGAAATTATGAAACAGAAACACTTGAAAAATTATCTACAGAGAAAGACACTATTATCTCGCTGGGTGGAGGTACTCTTACCAGTGAACGTAATCTTGCTATTTTGAAACAAACCGGAAAAATTGTTTATCTTCGTATTACGGCTGAAACGATTTATCACAGACTTAAACATAAAATTGATCGCCCGCTAATCCGCGACTTAGTACTGAATGAAAGACCCCGAGAAGAGTTTATCGAGCGTATAAACAAAATTCTGGATGAAAGAAAATATTATTACGAAAAAGCTGATATCATTCTAGACACAGATAATAATAAAATTGGTATCACCGTTGACCAACTTGCGTCAGAAATGAGGAAACTATTGCATGCGCACAATCAGGGTTGAGGTTCCCGGAGCGGCATATGATGTCTATTCGAGATACAATTCACTTGCAAGCCTTCAAAAATATATATCGGAAGCATTTTCAGCAAAAAAAGTTCTTTTTGTGATTGATGAAAACGTAATGCGTCTTCACCGAGAATATTTACTCGAAACCATTGACGTTCTTTCGGCGGAAAATCATCTGGTTATTGAGATATCCGAAAAGAAAAAATCAATTGATACCGTTGAACTGATTTATGAAAAACTTATATCGGTTAATGCCGGCAGAGACGCTGTTTTAGTTGGAATTGGTGGCGGAATTACAGGTGATATCACCGGGTTTGCGGCTGCCACTTTCATGCGTGGAATTAGCTACATACAAGTTCCGACAACCTTGCTTTCCATTGTTGACAGCTCAGTTGGCGGGAAAACCGGCGTAAATTTCGGGAGTATCAAAAATATTGTCGGCGCTTTTTATCAACCCGAAGCTGTTTTTGCAGATTTTAAGTTTCTTTCCACTCTTGAAGAAGATGAATTAGTTTGTGGTCTCGGAGAAATTGTGAAGTATGCTTTTCTTACCGGAGATGAGTATTATTCAAAATTAAAGAATGATTACAGGGCGCTTCTTCAGTTAAATGATACCGTACTTGATTATTTTATAGCTGAGTCCGTTAGATATAAAGCCGATGTTGTAGCCCGGGATGAAAAAGAGGCAGGATTGAGGAAAGTCCTTAATCTGGGACACACATTCGCGCATGGTCTGGAAACATCACTCAATTTTGAAATTAAACATGGTCAGGCTGTAATAGCGGGTATTTCATGCGCACTGGAGTTATCGAGATTACTCAATCTCATTTCGGAAGAGGAATACACCAGTTCAACTGATTTTATTAAAGAGTTTGCATCATTAATTCATTTTCGTCAGCCTGATTTGAATATCATGCTGAATGTAATGTCGCGTGATAAAAAAAACAGGAACGGGAAGATCAAGTTTGTACTTCCTGTGAGTCCCGGTGAAGTAGTTTTAGATGTAGAAGCTGAAAAAAATAATGTTATTGAAGCGATTTTCAGGGGAATAGAGCCTTTTGTCTATGAAAAATAGGATATTTCTGATTGTATTATTGTTTTCCTTTTCGCTTTTTGGTCAATTGGCTCATGAAACAAGAGCGGTATGGGTTGCAACAAATTTTGGTCTTGATTTCCCTCATGGGATTCGTGACGCTGAATCGCAGAAGATTCTTCTAAGGAGGATTTTCAAGGACATTAAAGAGAAAAACTACAATACTGTTTATTTTCAGGTAAGGGCGAATGGTACAACTTTCTTTAATTCCGAATATGAGCCATACAGCGCGGAATTAACAGGAAGAACCGGTTCTATTCCTGCATATGATCCTGCTCAACTCTCAATTGATCTGGCGCGTGAATTTGGTCTCGAAATACACGCATGGGTAAATACATTCCGATGTTTCTCGGGAAATGACAGGGAACCTCTACTCGATAAAAAACATCCGGTTACCGCCAGAGAGGATTTGGTAGTGCCATTTTACGAAGGGGAAACTCTGGCATACTGGATGGATCCGGGAAATCCTGATACACACACTTATCTGGTTGAATTATTCAGCGATCTCACAACGAAATATAATTTTGATGGTCTGCAACTTGATTTTATACGTTATCCGGGTAAATCATTTAATGATGGAACAACCTTTAGCCGCTACGGAGAGAGGAGAGATAAAGCTGAATGGCGAAGAGATAATATAACCCGCTTTATAAAATCTTTGTCGCAAAAAGTTAAATTGCAAAATCCGTATTTGAAGCTAGGTACTACTCCTATTGGAATTTATAAAAATCCGCCTGGTGTGTATGGTTTTGAGGCTTTCAATGATGTATATCAGGATGTTGAATCGTGGATCAATAATGGTATAATTGATTATGTTATTCCGCAGATATATTGGGATATCAATAGTAACCCAAGATTTGAGGTGATCGCAAAAGATTGGCTCAAAATGAAGGGGAATGTCCAGATTATACTGGGAATTGGCGCCTACAAACCGGAAGTAAAAAGCGAAATTACAAGTCAGATCGCTATCAGCAGGAAACTTGGTGCTGAGGGAATCGCAATGTTCAGGTACAGAAATATTTCCGATATAAACCTGTTTTCAGATCCCGCATTACCTGCGACTTATAATACTATCGCTATTGAGCCATTACCTCTACCCTTCAATCTTTCCGCAGGTGCTGACAAATTGATGAACAATAATCTCAAATTGAGTTGGCAATATGACAGTGAGAATGAACAAAAATTAAAATACTTTGTGCTATATGAAGTTCAGGATGGTGTCCCATTACTCCTTAAGTTAGTTGATCCTGCCGATAGAGCATCTTATCTCATCTCTGCCCGTAAGGTAAAGGAAGTTGGATACTACACCGTAGGAACAGTCGATTTGAACTGGAATGAAAACTATGACGCCTCAAATCTAATCAGAGTTGAAAACAAACTACTCAAAAATCTTTTGGGGAAAATAGGGAACTCAGAGACACCTTTATTACAAAAACGGGATAATAATTTTCTTTTGAATCTTTATTCAGAAGGGGATGAACGGCTGGATATAAGCATTAAAACACAAAGCGCCAATGCAACCACATACAATATTAAACTGAAGAAAGGCTTGAACCTGATAACACTCCCACTCGTGGAAGGTGCGCAAGAGATGAAACTTGATTTTATTGAGAGGAAGCAAAAAAGAAGTTTAAGGTTATAACAAAGGGATTGAAATTAACTCTCAATCCCTTCAAATTTTTAGCGGTCTAGTGAAATTTTTCCGTGATTTTAATACCACGTTTTTCAATCTCCATTTTAATATCTCTTCCGGGCACAGCGTTTTCAACGGATACAGCACCTTTTCTAACTTTTCCTTTATTAGCGAGTATCGCGATCATTGAGGCATGCCATCCGGTAAGTCTCTGCATTGCGGTAAAACCGGTCTTCGGATCGTAGTAGTCAATCAGTTCAAGTTCATATCTCGAATCTCTGCCATTTTTAATACCTTCCGCGAATATCCGGATGATACCAATATCTTTTGTGGTATCAGATGTGATCTGGTCTTCAATTAATTTATGGTAAAATTCTCTGGGGGAGATAACACAATTGCCCACTTCAATTTTTTTTGTATCAAACAATCCCAGATCGGAGAAAGCCTTAAATTGCTGCCAGTGACCGGGGTATCTTAACGTTTTATTTTCGAGTGTTTTCAGTTTACCTTTTAGTGTGTATGGAAGTGTTGATAGACCTCCGGAAGTTACCGCTGCTTCAAGTTGACCGAGAGAATCAGGAAAATCGATAGTTTCAAGTTCTGATAAGCAGGGTATTTCCTCCACTTCACCATCTCTCAGGAAAAGGGCATTCCCGAAGTATTCATTTGTGAGTCCGTTAATATGAAAAGTAAGTTCAAAATTCCATGGTGGTTTGGGGAATTGAGTCAGACCAGCACCATAAGATTTAATACTAACCGGAGAATCGAAAATATCGGCTATATACATGATGAGGGAGATATTGAGACCGGGATCCATCCCGCAATCGGGAATGATTGAAATGTTTGCCTCAAGAGCGGATTCATCAAGATTGAGTTGTTCTTTTACCACGTCGGTATTGCCGCCAAAATCAACGAAATTCGCGCCGACTTTGATAGCAAGTTCAGTTAGATAATGATTGTAATAATAAGGTACACCGCTTACAATCGCGTCAACATCTTTTAGAAGATGTTCGAGCGCCTCGGCATCATTTATATTAAGAGTAACGCCTTTGCAGATATCTTTTCCGGTGAGATTCCCAAGTTTTTCCAATGCCTTGTCTATCGCATCCTGTCGGGAATCAATCAGTAATATTTTTTCTGCCTCACCGAACATTATGAAATCATAAGCCGAGGCAGTACCTTGTCTTCCGGCACCAATAACAGCATATTTATAGCTCATAAGAACCTCATCAGATAGTTATGTTCAAGATAGCATTTCCAAGAATCAATAAATACTATTTAAACTAAAAAAGGCGGAATCGTAATAAACAATTCCGCCTGATTTCAAATAATGTACTGTTAATCTTTATTAACTATTTTGAATGAATGAGTAATTTCCATTACTTTTTCGAACATGGCAGTAACTCCGCAGTATTTAGTCTGTGATAGTTCTATAGCTCTTTCAACATCTTTTTCCTTGATACCCCTTCCGTGAAATACATACTCTACATGCATCTTTGTATAAACTTTCGGATGATCATCTGTCGATTCAGCCGAGATATTCATCTCAAAATTATCAACTTCAACTCTTTTCTTCTGCAGAATGGAAGCAACGTCGCTACCTGTGCAGCCACCCAGTGAAAGTAGTAATAATTCTTTAGGTCGAATCGCGGCGTTACTCCCGCCGAAGTTTTCGGGACCATCCATCATAACCCAATGATTTGAATCTGTTTTTCCTGAAAAAGTTAATCCTTGTAATTGTTTTATATAGGCGGTTGATTTTCCCATTGTGTTCTCCATTTTTTTCGTATAAGATTCAAAAAGAAAATAAAAGATTCTTTTTTAGTTACAAAATAGAAGGAAGAGCTAATTGCAGGTTTTAAAACAAAAAAAGCCGGAAAAACCGGCTTCAGACTGTTGACAAAGTCATTTCGTTCAAAAGTCCTCCAACGCCTGAGGCGCACAGGTTTGAAGGAGGTGGATTCCGACGAATGTCGGAAGACGGAGGATGATTTATTGCATTTTTTGTGACTTTTGGTCATCCCCCATCACAAAATCCGCCTGTGGCGGAGTGATCTCCCCCTTCGAAAGGGGGACTTGAAAATAAACAACCAGGTTTTAAAACAAAAAAAGCCGGAAAAACCGGCTTTTAAACTGTTGAAAATGGTAAAATCTATTCTCACGAAATTTAAGAAATCCTCTTGATTAAGCAGCACCAAATGAAGAGACTTTTTTGAATTCCTCCTCTTTTGCCGCCACCATAGCATCGAGTTCATCCTGGAAGAAAAATCTTTTCTGTCCGAAAGCAGGTTTAAGATGGTGCAGCCATGTCGCTTTTTCATCATATTTTGCGAAAAAGGGTCTTTTAACCCAATCAGGATTTCTTGCCTGAAGGAAATTAAGCACAAATGCCTTTTCACCATGGATTTCTGTTATACCTTCTATTGCTACTTTACCGGGCATAGCGGACATGGAAGGACCTCTGACAGTTCTGCCAAGACCGGAAATCTGCGTGAAAGCTTTTCTAAAAATATCATAAGCCTCTGCAAGAGGTATGGCAAAATATTCTACCGCGCCTGTATCGCGTTCAACAAAGAAATAATAGGGGATAGCACCCAGTTTAACCTGTTCTTTCCACATTGTTGCCCATACATCCGGGTCATCATTGATATGTTTGATCAGAGGCGATTGAGTACGTATCTCAGCACCGGTATTTCTGATATTTCTCACAGCTTCCCTGGCAACATTGGTCGTTAATTCAACCCAATGGTTATAATGACCCATTATTGCAAGATGTTTTCCTGCCGCAACAACTCTTTCAAATAAATGTAATATGTCTGTTGCGTCTTTATCGGTGACATATTTATAAGGCCAGTATGAAACAGATTTGGTGCCAATTCTTATATTACGTATATGTTCAAATTCGGGGGAAAGCAGCGGTTCGATATAAGCCTTTAATTTTTCGTAGGTCATGATCATAGGATCACCACCTGTAAAAAGTACATCGGTTATTTCTTTATGCTGACTAAGATATTTCTGGAATCTTTTCGATTCGTCTGTGGCGAATTTGATATCATTCATCCCAACGAATTGTGCCCAGCGGAAACAGAATGTACAATATGCATGGCACGTTTGACCTGCAGAAGGAAATACCAGGCAAGTTTCTTTGTATTTATGCTGAACTCCACGAACAGGTTCATCTTCATCTTCGAGGAAGGGAACATTTGCTGTTAACTGTCCGGCCGGATGCGGATTTAATTCTAATCTGATCTCATTCGCAAGATTTTTTATCTGCTCTTGCGGAGCATCATTTCTGACAAGATCTGCCATTTTATTGAAATGTTCATCCTTTAACATTCCTTTTTGCATAAAAGTAAGCTGGTACATCGGGTCATCAGGAATGTTATTCCAATCTATCAATTCGTCCACAACGTAATTATTCGTTCTGAAAGGAAGAACATTGGCAACCACTTTTGTGGCAAAAATTTCTTCCTGAGAAACATGATGAGCGTTCAAAACCTCTTCAAGATTCTTCAACCCATAAAATCGCATTTTTTTAGGTTTTATCATGCTACTTTCCCTTTCTCTAAATTGCAAAAATCAGGTACTTCGCCGCTGGCTAGCCGTGTAGCCGGAGAAATAGTAAACGCCTTCTTCTGAGGACTTTTTAGGGATGAGGTGTTACAATAGTTAAAATAGAAAAAAACAAATTATTATCAAGTAATAAGAAAATTTAGTTCTTTTGATAGGTAAAGCGGTAGAACCTACCGCTTTTTATTTTAAGGTAGTAACTTTACTCACGTCGTCAAGTTTTACAAATTTTTCGTTAAACTTATAACTGCCTTTTTCTGATTTCACAGTCTTTACAAATTTAACACTTACGAAAGCTGGTTTACCTTTTTTCGCTTTGTCAGCAAACGTTTGTTGTTTAGCCATTATCAATCTCCATTTTTTACAGCACGGAAATATATGAAAATTACCATAAAAATAAAAGAGTTCCCGGGCAAAAGTTTGTAAAAATATTCCCCCATTTAAATTTACTTCAACCTCTTAAAACATTGAAGCCAATCGCGCGTCTAAAAAATTGAATCGAATATGGAGGATAGTTATGCGAGAGAATTTGTATAGAACAAAAGTTAATAAGGTTGCCGGCGGTGTTGCGGCTGGTTTAGCGGAATACTTTAAGATTGATCTTATGCTTATAAGAATTCTTTTTATCATTCTCGCTTTTTTTAACGGTATTGGTTTACTGATTTATATAATACTGTGGATCATACTCCCGGAAAAACCATACAATGAATATGTGTACAATATGGGAATGAGCTCTGATGCTGCCGGAACAACGGATAATATTGAAGCTGCAGAAACCAAACCTAACAATGGTAAACTATATCTTGGTGGTATATTGATAGTTCTTGGCGTACTCTTTCTTGTTGAGAAAGTTGTACCCGATTTTACCTTTTTTGATATTTTCCCGTTTATTGTGATTTTTGCCGGAATATTTTTGATACTAAACTCATTGAGGAAGAAAAATGAACAAGGAAATTAATGGCGGTCAACTTTTTTGGGGTACATTTTTACTCACAGGCGGTTCACTTTTTTTCGCGTACAGATTTGAATATTTGCCTTATGACTGGTCATTTATCTGGGATATATGGCCGGTAGCTCTTATTCTAATGGGAGTAATTATTATACTGAAAAATACTGTCGCTAAACCGGTAATCAGTATTCTTCTCGGTATTTTTGTCGCCGTGATTGCGTTCGGGGTATTCGCTGAAATTACTTTTGACGATTATGAATATAGATATTACGGTGATCACAACAGGAGTTCACGATATATTGATAACAGAAATGAAATTGCTGAATCGTGGAGTGACGATATTAAATTCGCCGAACTTGAGGTAAAAACAGGTGCTTCCAGAGTGAGACTTACAGACCCGACTTCTGATCTGATAAAAGTTGATTCGAGAGGATTTCTCTCTGATTACTATCTGGATAAAGATATCAGTGACGGCATCGCAAGTTTAGAGTTGGGACTGATAGATAAAGATGTTGAACTTTTTGATGAACCCGGTTCAAACAGGTTGGATATTAAACTGAATTCGAAACCGGTTTGGGATATAACCTTAAAAATGGGAGCCGCCGAATCATATTTGGATCTTAGTGATTTTGCGGTAAAGAAACTCGAATTAAAAACGGGTGCCTCAAATACGTCGCTTGTGATAGGTGACAGACAGGAAAGATTGGATCTTAAAATCAGTATCGGAGCTGCAGCGTTAAAGATTAAAGTTCCTGATGGAAGCGGATGCCGCATTGAGGGTAAAATGATTCTGATGGTCAAAGACCTTGATGGGTTTAATAAAATTGGCGATAACCACTACGTTACCGAAAATTATGATGAGTCCGAGAAAAAAGTAAATATCAAGATTGATGGCGGGGTATCATCTCTTGAGGTATTGAGATACTAATTAGTTCTAAAAGTTATTACAAATTCGGTTCCCTGACCTTTTTTACTTCTGACTTTAATATCAGCGTTGTTGAGGGTACAATATTTTTTAACGAGGGCGAGCCCAAGACCATTGCCTTCAAACTTCCTGGTATATCCCTGCTCTTCCTGGGTGAAAGCCTCAAACAAATGAGGAAGATAATCTTCGGAAATACCAATTCCGGTATCTTTAACATGGACCGATATATTATCCTCTTTTTTCTCAAAACTGATATCAATTCCTCCTTCCTGGGTGTACTTGATCGCATTATCTATCAGGTTGTTGAATATCTGATTTACCGTGTACTCGTCGCCCTGTATTCTTGCAGGAAAAGCAGGTTTATGGATATCAAGAATCAGACCTTTGTTTTTGATCATCGTTTTATGTTCAGCGCTTAGATTTACAAGTATATCGATATATAAATCTATTTCAGTTAGATTGTAATCGTAAGTACCGGTCTGAATTTCAGACATGTTTAGAATGAGATCAATTGTACGTATGATTCGGTTTCCGGCGGTTCTCATGGCTCTGAAACCATCCTGCAGATCTTGTTCAAGTTTATCTCGCAGCTCCTCTTCCATAAGTCCGGCAAAACTAAGAATTGCGTTTACCGGAGTTCTTATTTCGTGGGACATCTGCGCTAAAAATTCCGATTTCAGCTTATTTGATTTTTCAGCACGTTCTTTAGCAAGTTTCAATTGGTTTTCAGCTTCTTTGAGGGTAGAAACATCCCTTAAAATACTTACAACCATACTTCCTTGAGGAGTAGAGATGATAGCAACAGAGCTCTGGGTGAAAATCTCTTTCTGATCTTTTCTTTTGATCCTGGCTTCCTGTATGCTGCCGCCTCTTATAATGGAACCTTGAGCGATCGATTGCTCTACGGAAGTTTTAAGTAATTCTTTGTAGTTTGATTTATCAACTTCATCCGGTGCAAAATCGTATTGTACATCCCAGATATATTTATCAAAGACATCCTCTTTTGCGTAACCGGTAATCTCTTCCGTTGCACTGTTCCACTCAACTATCTTACCAAGGTTGTTGACAAGTATTATTCCGTCACTTGAATTTTCAATAATGTTTCTCAGTTTCTGCTCACCGATACGCAATTCATCCTCAACCTTTTTACGATCAGTAATGTCTCGTATCATACCCTCAACTGCTACAGGATTATTCTCTTTATCGTAAACGTAATGTGAATTGAGCTCAACCTGAACAAGTGAACCATCAGCACGTTTAAATTCCAGATAATAGTTATTTACATATCCTGATAAAGTTAATTGTTTTAAAAGCTCGTTACGATTTTCAGGGACAGCGTAAAAATCGGAGATTTTGGAACCATTCAGAAGTGACTTATGATCTTTAATCTTGAATAATTTCTCAACAGAAGGACTGATATTCAGGAAGGTTCCGTCGATATCAGTCATGTAATAAACGTCCATAAGGTTTTCGAAAATTGAACGGTATTTACGTTCACTCTGTTTTAACTCGTTTTCAATTTCCTTAACCTTTGTAATATCTTCAACGATACCAATTCCGCCAATAATTTCATTTTTGTCATTATAAAAGGCTCTTGTATGGAGGCTTATATATATATCTGTATTACTTGTGGTTGTGTGATAAGGACCGTTGTAGTTGTTATCAATTCCTTTAAGTGTTGAGCGAAGATTTGGGATAAATGATTGATCAACCAGTTTATTCAGATCGAGCCCTTGCAGTTTTTCTCTCGATGAGCGGAAAATCCCGATAAAGTGATCATTGAATGCTTCAAGAATCAGTTCTTTACTGAACTGAAAAATGCCCACGGGCGCTTTGGCAAACAGATATTTGTATCTTTGTTCACTTTCCCTTATTTGCCGCTCGATCATAAGTCTTTTTGTAATATCAGTTTTAACAGATACAAAATGTGATATTTTGCCGTTATCATCATATACCGGAGTAATTGATGCTTCTTCGTAATAGTGTGAGCCATCTTTACGCTTGTTTACAAAAATTCCACTCCATTGGTTACCACTTAAAACGGTATCCCACATATTTTTATAAAACGCCTCATCTTGTATCCCTGATTTGAGAATTCTTGTATGGGCACCTAGTATTTCATTTCCGGGGTATCCTGTAAGGGTTGAGAATGATTTATTGACCCACACAAAATGACCTTCCACATCTACGATAGCAATGCCATTGGCAGCAGCGTTCAATGCAGTTGTCTGTAAACGGATGCGATCTTCTTTTCTCTTCTGCTCCTCGATGTTACTGCAGATTGCGAGTACCAATTTTTCATTATCGAGTGTTATGATTGCCAATCTCACCAGAACTCTATATCCTGAACCATCTTTTCTTACATGATAACCCTCAGTCTGGTAAGTATTATTTTCCTCAATTGATTCGATAAGTTGAACACCGCTGAAGTGGGTATATTCTTTTTCGATATCCCAGGCATTAAGACTTATTAATTCTTTGTATGAATATCCCAGTGACTTTACAGCGTGTTCGTTCGCGTCTATAATATTTCCATCAAAATCATGCAAAAATATAGACAAACCGGCGTTATCAAACAGGAGCTTGAATTTGTTTTCACTCCTTTCAAGAAGCTTAAGGTTTTTCACCGTGTCAGTGATGTCAATACCAAGAGAAAGCAGACTATTATTTTCCGATTCATCACCTTCAATCAATAAACGCGTAAACTGAAAGGTTTTTCTGGTTCCATTAGGGAATGTAAGCGATTCTTCATTGACTAATTGAGTTAGGGAATTTTCTTTGCTGAATAGTTTATTTTCGATATCACAAAATCTTTGAATTTCAATGTCGGAAAGATGGAACTCTTTCTGAGTTTTTCCAACAAGATATTCGGTTTCCAGATTATAGTTTTCCGCGAAGGCTTTATTTACAAAAACGAATTTACCCGTGTGATCTTTCAATGCGATTTGATGTGGAATATTATCCAACACCTTGAACATAGTTTCACGAGTTTTAGAAATTTTGTTTTTGAAATTGATCAGCCATATTAGCCCGATGATCAAAATGTTGAATAAAATGATCATTATCATCACAAAATAACGACTATTAAACCAGATCAGACCGGTGGCTGACTCATCATATTCTCCCATTATTTCAACAAATTTACCAGAGATCTTGAGTAGTGAGATACCTTCATTTATTTTGGAAAGCAGTTCTATATTGTCTTTATTTACAGCGAAACATAGAGGTAGTGAAATAGATAAAAGTCTGTTATGAATTATGCTTTTATATTTTTCTTCCTGAGCAATAATAACGGAACTTTGCCTGGGAAGAATTGCGTACTTAATCTTTCCCTGATCAATTCCGTTTAGTATTCCTGTAATTGTTCCTCCATATAAAAAAGTAGTGCCGGGATATATTTCCTTCAAATTATGCAGTACGGGATCATCTTTCACAATATACACCGTTTGCTCATCCAGTTCTTCATCCCTGTAAATCGAATTCTTAATACTTGAAAAGAGATCATACATTATGTAGGAGATTGGCGCCGAATAGAGAATTTCGGAAGTAAATGCAGAGTCTCTGACTACTGATACGCCAATATCAATTTTACCGCGGATGAGGTTCTGATAAATATCAGCGGTCTCGGCATGGCTTATATTCGAATTGAAGTTTTGCTGTTCGCCAATTTCTTGAATGAGCTTAAGTGAAGTACCCGCTATAATACCTGTGCTATAATGGGAATAAGGTGGAAGTTCATCGGTAGTTTGAACTGAGTAAACATCCGGTTTTTGGGCAGCCGAACTGACTTGAAAAATCATTAATAACAAGGTGATATGTATTAGGCGAGCAAGCAAGTATGATCCGATAACACGTATTTTATTGGTGGTCTCTTATTATCGTAAAATATATTTAAATATTAAATTAAAAACACCTTTTTTTAGAATTCTTATGCAAAAAGTTATTTTTATATCACATATGAAGTAAAGTTTATTTCATAAATTAAAATTAAGTGGTATTTTAGACTAAAATAAGTTTATCTTAATTAAAGATATTAGAACCTTATTATTTATATTCTCAATGAAGTACAACTAATTTAAGGACCTTTTTAATGAATAACTCGCAACAATTTCCCCAATTAGCGAGGAAATGTATCACATTATGTTTCCTGATGTTCTTTGTCTCTTCATTATTTTCGCAAACGACCGTTTATAATGATGCGTGGGCAGAACAAGGTTTAACCGTTTCCTACTCTGGAATGAGTAAAACGGAACTAAATTTCTCCGTTGGAAGCTGGACTCTTATGGAGAATAGTATTGAAGGCGAAACTATGTACTCTGTGCATTTGCCGAAAGTGTTTTTACCTAATAATGAAGGTGCTCCTGATCTTCCGGCAATTTCCAGAATTCTTGCCATCCCCAATGGCGCAAGAGTTGAGGTAAGGATATTATCATCAAGAGTAGAAACTCTTGAAAATATAAACATTGCCCCGGCGCCGGATATTCCGGCAATTCCTGAAGAGGGCGAGATGAAGTACGCGAAAGATATGAGTATTTATAATTCAGATAGTTTCTATCCGAAAAATGTTGTTGAAGTTTCTGATGTATATCATATCCGTGGTGTTGAATCAGCTGCAATTTCTGTCTCACCATTCCAGTATAATCCTGTTACAAAAGAATTGAAGATCCATCGTGATCTTAAAATTGAAGTTGTTTATTCGGGTGGAACTGGCTCGGTTGGTGAAGACAGATTAAGAAACAGATTTTTTGACCCGATATTAAGAAACACATTTGCCAATTATGATCTGCTTCCCGATGTTTCTTTCAATCAGAGAACCGCGACTGAAGGACAGGATTATGAATATCTTATAATTTGTCCGGATGACCCGATATATCTTGCATGGGCGGATTCAATCAAGCAATTCCGTACTGCTGAAGGTATTATCACAGGTGTTGTTACCACAACCGAAATTGGCGGCAACTCACCTTCGACGATTGAAAATTATATTGATAATGCTTACAATAACTGGAGTATTCCTCCAATCGCGGTTTTATTAATGGCGGACTATGGTAACTCGGGTAACACTATTACTTCTCCAACATTACCTCATCCTTATAGCGGTCAGTTTATTACAGATAATGTGTACGCTGATGTTGACGGCGACGCGCTTCCTGATATGGTCTTCGCTCGAATGACCGCGCAGAATGAGGCTCATCTTGAAACAATGGTTACCAAATTTTTGAATTACGAAAGAACTCCTCCTACTAATCCTGCATACTACAATAACCCGATTGCCGCAGGTGGTTGGCAGACTGAAAGATGGTTCATTCTTGCCGATGAAGTTATCTATGGCTTCTGGGAAAACGCGCTTGGTAAAGAACCTGTAAGGGAATATGCCATTTACAGTGGTACACCCGGTTCACAGTGGTCAACAAACCAGAATACCAGTATGGTAGTTAACTATTTTGGACCCAATGGTTTGGGATATATCCCGGCTACTCCTTCACATCTTACTGACTGGGGTGGTAACGCAACAAGAATTAATAATGATATTAACTCCGGCGCGTTTATGCTTCAGCACCGTGATCATGGCGGCGAAACAGGTTGGGGTGAACCTGATTACGGAAATAGTGATATCGGTGGATTGGATAATGATGACCTTACTTTTATTATGTCAATAAACTGTTTAACCGGTAAATTTGACTGGAGTGGTGAATCTTTTGCCGAAAAATTCCACAGAGCGGATAAAGCGGCTCTCGGTTTGATAGCGGCAACAGAAGTATCTTACTCCTTTGTAAATGACACCTATATCTGGGGTCTGTATGATTATATGTGGCCTGATTTTGATCCTGGTCACGGAGTTGAAGGCGACGTTAATTTACTTCCGGCGTTCGCGAATGTTTCAGGTAAATATTATCTTATGGAATCGAACTGGCCTTATAACACCGGTGATAAGGAAGTTACCTATAATCTATTCCATATGCACGGGGACGCTTTTTCTCGCGTCTATTCCGAGATGCCACAAGATTTGACAGTAGTGCACAATCCTGTTCATACAACAGGCGTGCCCGCATTTAGTGTTCAGGCGGAAGATGGCGCTTTTATCGCGATCACACACGATGGTGAAATACTCGCGACTGCCGAAAGTAACGGCGGTACGATTGATCTTGAACTTCCGTTTGTTACAGCGGGTGAGTATTTGACAATTACAGTTACAAAACAGAATTATTACCGCTACACATCGCAGGTACAGGTAATTCCTGCTGAGGGTCCATATGTTGTGAAACATACTGTTGAGATAGATGATTCACAAGGTAATGGAAATGGTCAACTTGACTATCATGAAATTATTGCGCTTGATATGTCAGTCAAAAATGTTGGTCTTGATGAAGCTGTGGATGTCTGGGTAAAATTAAGGTCTGAAGATCCGTATTTATCCTTAATTGATACTATTTATTTTTATGGAACCATTGGTGCAGAAGACACTGTGTTTATGAATGACGCATTCTCTCTCCAGATCGCTGACAACACACCCGATGGACATCAGATCCCTATCCAGGTTGTAGCTAGATCCGGTGCTGATGAGTGGTTTAGTTCATTCTCACTTGAAGCACACGCGCCGGTACTGCAATTTCTCGGATTTGAAATATTCGATCCAACCGGTAATTATAACGGTAAGCTTGATCCGGGTGAAACAGTAACCATGAAAGTTTCCATAAAAAATCAGGGGACTTCAGCAGCATACGGAGTGACGGGTGACCTGAGTGTTGATAATAATAATATTACAATTTCAGACTCACCGCAAACCTATGGTGAAATTACTCCGGAAGGAACTGTGGAAAAAGAATTTACAGTTACTGTTGGCGCAAATATTCCTCAGGGACAGATTGTTAACTTCATGCTGGATATTGACGCGGATTTCAATATTCATTCAAGTGGTGAATTTTATTCTGTAGTTGGTCAGTTCCCGGTACTTATTATCGATCTTGATGAAAACCATAATTCCGGTCCTGCAATGCTTGAAGCATTTGAGGCAAATAACCTTCCTGCTGAATATATGACTTCGTTCCCGGATGATCTGTCAATTTACACATCAATCTTTGTTTGTCTCGGGATTTACAGTAACAATACTGTTCTTTCCAGCTCGCAGGGACAATTATTAGCCGACTTCCTGAATAATGGTGGTCTGCTTTATATGGAAGGTGGAGATACCTGGTATTATGACGATGAAACACCTGTTCACGGCATGTTCAACATCGATGGAACCGCAGACGGATCAGGTGACCTTGGTGTTCTTACTGGTGAAAGCGGTACTTTCGCTGATGGTTTGAGTTTCGACTATAATGGTGATAATAACTGGGTTGACCGACTTTCACCTCTTGGTGACGCATATTCAATATTCAGTAACGACTCTCCATCATACAGTTGCGCAATAGCGAATGATGCAGGTGATTATAAAACTATCGGTGCTTCATTTGAATTTGGTGGTTTAACTGATGGTAATTATCCTTCTACAAAAGAAGAATTAATGAAACAGTACATTGATTTCTTCGAAATATTCAGTGCCGGTAATGACACAACAATCTGCCGCGACATTACTGTTGCCGAAGGCTGGAATATTATTTCTGCTCCAACCGAAGCAAGTGACATGAGTGTTGAAGGATGTTTCCCGAATGCTGCCTCACCAGCTTATATGTTCAACGAAACATACGTTCTTAGCGAAAACCTGGAATGTGGTAAAGGTTACTGGCTCAAATTTGATCAGTCTGATAACGTTATGTTCTGCGGCTCACCTGAAATGGATGAAATTGATGTCATGGAAGGTTGGAATATGATAGGTATGTTCCATGATAATATTGATGTCACAAATCTTGTCACCAATCCTGCCGGAATAGTTGCGTCAGAATTCTTCGGATTCGCGAACGGATACAATCCGGTATCTACCATCGAATTTGGTAAAGGTTACTGGGTTAAGATGAGTGCCGCCGGTACAATGTCTGTCTCAACCGGAGCAGCAAAAAAATCAATGAGAGTTCTACCTGAAGATTGGGGCAAGATCATCGTATCTGATAATCTTGGTCACGTTTCAACACTATACGCGCAGGGAGAAACTGAAGGTAAAGTATTGGCCGATATGCCTCCAATGCCGCCAAAAGGTGTATTTGATGTTCGTTTCGCGACTAACAAATATATCGAATCACTGGCAGGTAGTGGTCAGCAGATAAATATCAGTGGCGCAACTTATCCTGTAACCATTAAAGCAAGTGGCGCGGATATTACAGTTTACGATCCGGTTAGTGGTGAAAGTAATCTGGTACTGGATGGTAACGAATTGGTTATATCTGATGAAAACGTAAAATATGTGGAAGTCAGCACTGCTGAAATCCCTGAAGATTATGCGTTATATCAGAACTATCCGAACCCGTTCAATCCGAAAACTACTATCAGGGTTGCTGTGCCTCAGACAAGCAAAGTATCCTTGAAAATTTATGATGTGGTTGGTCGTGAAGTTGAAACTATCGTAAATAAAGAACTTGAACCCGGTTATTATAATTTCAACTGGAACGCTTCTCGTTACGCGAGTGGTGTTTACATTTATCGTGTTATTGCCGGTGATTTTGTTCAAACTAAAAAACTTGTATTGCTCAAGTAGTATATATGCTCCGGGGGAGACCCCGGAGCTCTTTAAATCACAGTTAACCCTCCCTCTTTAAACTCCGATTGTAACAGTTATTATAATTTTATATATTACTCCTCTCAGGCTTTCTTAATTGATTTTATGTTCATAGTTGTGAAAACGGGATTGTATGACTCAGAATGACGTGATTTTTACCGGTTTGACGGTATTTTTCGTTTTTGTGTTTGTAGCGTTGTTTGTTTCATGGATAGTTTATACTGTTAGACAAAAAAAAGCGGGTGAACCAAAACCTTACGAGGAAAACTCCATCGTCGATCTTGATACAGGTAAACTGAAGGAAACCGCACCAACCAAACCAGCATCCGAAAAGAAAAAAGATGATACACCGAAACTGGATTTTAAAGATCCAAAAAAAGATTCGGGAGAGAAAAAGAAATCAAAAGAACATTCATCTGATAAAAGAAGAAGTTCTTCAAGTGGTAAATCCTCTTCGTCGTCTTCTTCAGGATCATCATCACGAAGAAAATCCTCCGAACACAAAAGTTCGTCCGAAAAGAGCAGTTCGTCCGAAAGAAGAAGCTCCTCCGATAGAAGCAGTAGATCAAGCAGACGCAGCAGCTCTGACGAGAGACGAAGTTCATCTGATCGTGATCGATCCGGAAGCAGAGATGATGACAGAGAGTCAAGACGCGGTTCTTCATCATCTTCAGGCAGGTCTTCATCCTCCTCCAAAAAAAGTTCGCGATCTTCCTCTGACAGAAAATCTGATAGTTCTTCACGAAAAGAACCTTCATCACGAAATCCCCGGCGACAAAAATTACGTCCACTTACCAGAGATAAAAGATTAAAAATTTTGAACGATGATTTTGAAAATCAGGATGACGACAAGTCGGAAGAAATAAAAAATGATTCTCGTTCCAATAAGAAAAAAAATGATGACGGCATTGACATAACCAAAGATTTTATTTAAGATTTGGTATTATAATATATCTTGTCTTTATTTAAGGGAGCTACAATGAAAGAATCTGATTTTAATATTTCCGGGATGAGTTGCCAGCATTGTGTAAAAGCTGTGGAAAAAGAGTTGTCAATGCTTGATGTTGACTACTATGAAGTTGAAATTGGTATGGCGAAAATTGAGTATGATGAATCTAAAGTAAAGGTTTCGGATATTGAGCGTGCTATCAGTGACGCCGGATTCAAAATGATTTCAGAAAGCTGATTTTTTATGGCTAAATATACATATCCTGTTGAGGGAATGACTTGTGCCGCTTGTGTGGCGCGAGTTGAAAAGAGTGTTAATAAAATTGACGGACTTGAAAATATTAACGTCAATTTCGCGACTGAAGAATTGAGTTTTGAAACACCTGTAGATAACCCCGACATCCGGCATATCTCAGAAGTTATTGAGAAATCGGGATACAAACTTATTATTCCTTCTACTTCCTCTACAGGTGGAAAAGCCGATAGCACCGTAAATACTGAAGAGAACAACAAAGGTTACGTTGATTTAAAAAATGAATTCCTGTTTGCTTTGGTGTTGACCCTGCCAATATTTATTATCAGTATGTTTTACGATTTTCAGTTTTTCAGGGATATCTGGCAGCTTGATCGGCAATACACCAACAATATTCTGCTTATTTTAACCACACCGGTAATATTTATCTCGGGGAAACGTTTTTATTCTATTTTCTGGAAGAACCTGAAACAGTTTAACACAGAAATGAATTCGCTTGTCGCTATCGGAACAGGCGCGGCATTCGGATATAGTACATTTGCGACTTTGTTTCCGGAGTTACTCCTTGGTGGAGATATTGAACCCCATGTCTATTTTGAAACCGCCGCCGTTATAATCACACTCATATTACTTGGCAGACTACTTGAAGCGCGAGCCAGGAAAAAAACATCATCCGCAATAAGAGAACTTCTTGCTCTGCGTCCTAAAACGGCTCTGTTAAAAATAGATGGGGAAGTGAAGGAAGTTTCCTCGGATACTTTGAAAACAGGTGATGTAGTTATTATTAAACCGGGCGCAAAAATCCCGGCTGACGGAAAGATAATTTCAGGCAATTCCAATATTGATGAGTCGATGGTTACAGGCGAAAGTCTTCCGGTTGAAAAAGAAACAGGTATGGCGGTAACCGGCGGGACAATCAATATTTCGGGAAGTTTTGAATATGTTGTTACTGAAACAGGAGAGAATTCTTTTCTTGGTCAGATAATAAATCTGGTAAGAGAGGCACAAGGTTCAAAAGTACCAATTCAGAGATTAGCTGATAAAATAGCATCCTGGTTTACACCAATAGTAATAATAATTTCGTTTATTACCTTTGCCGGATGGTTATTAGCGGGCTACGATGTTAGTATTGCACTTGTAAATTTTGTATCAGTGCTTATTGTCGCCTGTCCATGTGCTTTAGGTCTTGCCACACCAACCGCTATAATGGTTGGGACGGGTCTGGGCGCAAAACACGGTATAATTATTAAAGATGGTGAAAGCCTGGAAACCGCAAAAAAAATCACCACTATGATATTTGACAAAACCGGAACACTTACTAAAGGCACTCCTGAAGTTACAGAACAACATAATATCATAGAGGGCGCGGAAGATTATCTCGTATATGCCGCGGCTTTGGAAAACAAATCAGAGCATCCTCTTGCCAATGCGATAATAAAATATAGCTCGCATCATGAAGGTATTCCGTCAGAAATTGAAGATTTCAAAAATCATCCGGGATTTGGTGTTAGTGGTACTATTAATAATAAACGTATTGCGGCAGGAAGTAAAAAACTGGCTAAAGAACTAAATATCGATTTTCAATCAGCCGAACAAAAATACACCGGGATCGCAAAATCGGGTAAAACTCCCGTTGTGATTTTTGTAGATTCAGAACCCGCGATTATTTTGGGCATAGAAGATCCTCTGAAAGAAGAAGCGGTAAATGTAATCAGTTCTTTGCACAACAAGGGAATACAGACCGCAATATTAAGCGGCGATAACATTCGAACAGTAAAAGCCCTCGCGAAAAATGTTGGGATCGATAAAGCTCACGGAGAAGTATTACCTTCGATTAAATCGGAAATAGTTGAAAAGTATAAAACCGCGGGCGAGATTACGGCGATGGTTGGTGATGGAATAAATGACGCTCCGGCGCTTGCGGCGGCGCATGTAGGTATTTCATTAGGCAGCGGAACAGATGTCGCGATTGAATCATCCAAAATTACGTTGTTGAGAAATAATCTTGCTGACCTTATCTCTACACTGGATCTTTCCCGGTACACAATTAACACAATCAAACAAAATCTTTTTTGGGCGTTTATTTATAACGTTATTGGAATACCTCTTGCGGCAGTGGGGATGCTTAATCCAATGCTCGCCGCTCTTGCTATGAGTTTCAGTTCAGTTTCGGTGGTTTCAAATTCACTAAGATTAAGAAGAAAGAAGATATGAGTGAAAAATATATAATTCAGAAAAACCCGGTTAAGATACCCGTACCCGGTAACAAAATAATTAATGAGTATTTCGGATTTGCATCGTTAAATGGTGGGGATTTCAGTTTTGCGCATATGATCGCGCCACCGGGATGGGAAGAACCGGCACAGAAACCCGAGTTTGACGAGATAACATTTATTATCAAAGGGAAAAAACGATTTGAATTTGATGATGAAATTGTAGAGCTTAAGCAGGGAGAATCGATACTTGTAAAAAGGGGAACGCGCGTCCGCTACTCAAATCCGTTTGAGGAAGCTTGTGAATATATTTCAGTCTGTATTCCCGCGTTTTCACCTGATTCTGTAAACAGAGAAAATAACATCTGAAAATCTGATTCTTTCATATAAAAGTTTTAGACATCTAAATAATAAATATTCCACATTTTTTAAAAAAATCACGGAAAAATTTATTAGTGCAGATGTTGTATAAATTAATTTATTGCATTAGTTGATTTCATTTTTTATTATAAATTGTTATTAGTTCAGGTTAATACAATTACATTTTCACCGTATCTAATCGCTTTTTTTTGAAATAGTTGTTGTCAAATTTATTTATTTCTTTTATTTTCTTGTTTACTTTAATTAAAAGGCAAGGTTTATTTTGGCATTCACAATAAATAACTTACTTTCCAAAGTTTTTTCAATTCTTCACCTAACAAATGTTCCAACGTATATCATTTTTAAGTAAATAAATATGTATAGTATTACTATGAATTTTAATAAATATAAGGAGGTATATAGAAAACATTTTCTTGAGTACGGTTTCTAGAGGTACCCCAAGCCTCTTAACTAAAAAGAATTACTCTATTTTAGAACTAAATAAGGAGATTTCTAATGAAGAAATTCACCATTTATAGCATGCTTTTTATGTTAATGCTATCTTTCTCTTTCGTATCTGCTCAAGATCAGAGCACATACAGAAAGACTCCTGCTAAAATTTCAAGCATTGAACAAATGCAGCAGGTTAAAACAAATAATGATTTTGATAAAAACGCAACAAGACACGAAGTTACCGCAACTGAAGATCAGTGGGATCTTCTATTCGCATATGATATAGAAACTCTAACGGCTTCTGTTGGTAACGCTGGTGCCGAAACAGATGGTTCACATTTTTATGTAACTATCTGGAGTAGTGACCAGATCCATAAACTTGATATGGACGGTAACTACATCGAATCTTTTGCTATCGCTGGTGTTTCAGGTCTTCGCGACTTGGCATATGACGGTACATATTTCTATGGTGGTGCTGCTAGTACTACTATTTATGAAATGGATTTCGATAACAAAACATTGGTTTCTTCTATCTCAACAACAGCTTCTGTAAGAGCTATTGCTTATGATAGTGATCTTGATGGTTTCTGGGTTAACAACTGGGCTGATGACCTTTCTCTTGTAGGTCGCGATGGTACTGTTAGTCAGACTTTCACAGGTATCACAAGTCAGTATGGTATGGCTTATGATAACGTATCTGACGGTGGTCCATACATCTGGTGTTTCACTGGTACTAATGGCGCTCCTGATCCAATTTATTTGGAACAGTTCGATATCGCTACAGGTATGTACACAGGTGTTGCTCAAGATATTACTGCTGATTTTGGTAATGGTCTTGCTGGTGGTCTTTTCACCTACGAAGCTGATGGTCTTTACATCATTGGTGGTTTGAATCAGGGTGAAGCTACTCTTACACCAATCGTTCCTAACACACTATTTGGTTATGAACTTGCTCAGTTAGTTTCTTATGACCATGACATGGCAGTTACAGGTTTTGTATCTCCATTGACAGGTTATGATCTTACAGCTACTGAAGTAGTTGAAGTTAAATTAAAAAACAAAGGTACAATGGACGCAAGTGGTTTCATGGTATCTTATTCAGTTGATGGCGGAACACCTGTAGATGAAACTTATTCAGGTACTGTTATGGCTGGTGAAGAAGTTACTTATGCTTTCACAGCTACAGCTGATCTTTCAGGTTTTGGTGATTATGAAATAGTTGCTACTGTTATGTTAACCGGTGACGAAAATCCTGGTAACGACAGTAAATCTACTATGGTAACAAACTCACCTGCACCTTCTCAGATTATGGCTTATCCAATGAACGTTGATTATTGGACAGGTTCTACTGATGGTGTTACAAAAACTGAAGTAAGTTTGACACATGCAGTTGGTGGTGATGAAGAAGGTGGATGGATGATCTTTGACGTTTCTGAACTTCCTCCTGGCGCCACAGTTAACTGGGTTGACATGAGCGTTTATGTTTATGACGCAAACTGGCCATATTGGTCAATTACTCCTATGGGAGTTGATCCTCTAACAGCTGACGCCGCGGCTATCTATAACGAAGCTGCTGCTAATTCCGGCACAGACGTTGCTTATTCTTATAACAACGAAAGTAGTGCATTTGGTCCGGGATGGTGGACATACACACTTGGTAACAGCGCTAATGAAGATTTGGCAGCTGCAGCCGGTGGCGCATTCCCTGTAGGTGTGGTTTCTCGCGACGGTACTAACACTTATTATACAAAACTTGAAGGACAGGCAGAAACTAACGTTCCTTACCTTTTGATTGATTATAACGTACCAATGGAAGGTGACGCAGGCGTTACAATGTTAATGCTTCCTGGTCAGGCTACTCCTGGTCCAATCATGCCAAAAGCAATGGTTAAAAACTGGAGCGGTAGCATGATGTCATTCCCTGTTACTTTAACTATCGACGGTGGTTACAGTTCAACAATGCAGGTTGTTGATCTTCCTGCCGGTGAAGAAGTTGAAGTTACTTTCGACGAATGGAACGCGATGATTGGTACTTATACAGCTGAAGTTTGTACAGAAGCTTCTGGCGACCCTGTTCCTGAAAATAACTGTATGATGAAATCTGTTACAATTTCAGACCTTACACAGGCTTATGCTTATGTAGCATATGATCCTACTTCCACAAACCCTGAAGGTCCTGCAACATTCTTCTTGCAGTCACCTGACGCGATTACATCATTAGCTCCAACAACATCAGCTCAGTTTATCGGTGCCGGTGCATGGGGTAATGGTACATGGTACGCAATGGAATATTTTGATGGAACATCTGGTGGTAATCTTTACACAATCGATCCTAACACCGGCGCAATGACCGCAGTTGGTGGTAGTGGTGTTGGTATTAACGGTATCGCTTATGATGGTACAACCAATACTCTATTTGGTATCGGCGGCGGAATGCTATATGAAATAGATATGGCTACCGGTGTCGCAACTACTGTTGGTGCTACAGGTAGTGCTTCTCTTATGATTGGTCTTGCATGTAGTGGTGACGGTACACTTTATACATATTCTCTTGATGATGAATTATTCATGGTGGACAAAAATACCGGTGCTGTTACTCTAATCGGTGCAATCGGTTTCGACGCTAACTATGCGCAGGATATGGAATTTGACCTTAATACAGGTACTCTATATCTGGCAGCATATAATAATGCCGGTGGTGGTGAGTTAAGAACCGCTGACATCAATACAGGTGCTACTACCCTTATTGGCTTGTTCCAGGGTGGTTCTGAAATATGCGGTTTCGCAATTCCTGGTGAAGCTGGTCCTGTAAGTGGTTTCATGGCTGACGTTAGTGTATATGACGCTGGTGGCATGGCTCTTGAGACAGGTAACACTCTTACTTTTGGTACAGCTGATGACGCTACCGATGGTTTGGATGCACAGTATAACGAACTTGAATTACCTCCGGTACCACCTGCAGGTGTATTCGACGCTCGTTTCATTCTTCCTGGTGGAACTACAGCTTCTCTGGTTGATATCAGAAATACTGATAACGAAGAAATCATTTGGAAAATGAACTTCCAGCCTGGTGATCAGGGTTATCCTTTCACTTTCGCATGGGATCCTAATGATCTTCCTGATGGTTCATTTATGCTTGTTGACGGTGTTACAGGCGGTATGCTTCTAAGCGTTGACATGAAGATGAATGATATGTATGAACTTACTAACAGTTCAATTACTTCACTAGAAATCCATTACTCAGAAGCAATGACTATGTCATTTGAAATGCTTGCGGGATGGAATATTATGTCAGTTCCTGTAATGACTCCTGATATGTCAGTTGCTACAATGTTCCCGGATGCTACTTCAGACGCGTTCGCGTTTGACAATGGTTATACAGCAGTTACTGAACTTGAAGGTGGAGTTGGTTACTGGTTGAAGATGCCTGAAGCTGGTACACACGAAATGACCGGTATGGCAATGACTGCTAACGTTGCGGTTAACGCCGGCTGGAACATTATTGGTCCTTATCACTATGAAATGGATGTAACTAACGTTACAACTAACCCTGCTGGAATTATCACTTCAGACTTCTTCGGATTTGATGCTGGTTATTTCTCAGCTGAAGGTTTGATGCCAGGACATGGTTACTGGGTTAAAGCTTCTGCTGCCGGTGAAATCGTAATGTCTATGGCTAAAAAAGGTGAAGATACAGACGCACCTGCTGAAGACGCGCTTTATACAATCAGTGTTGCTACATCTGATGGCGCTGCCGGTTCTTATGGCCTAATGTTAGGTATTGATCCTGCTGCTACAGATGGTATTGACAGTGACCTTGGCGAAACAGAACTACCTCCTCTACCTCCTGCAGGTGTTTATGACGCACGTATGATCCTTGCTGACGGTACAACAGGTTCTCCTGCTGACTACCGTATGGGAGATGCTAACTTCACAGGTCAGATTACTTATACACTTAAGTATCAGCTTGGTGACGGTGGCGCAAGCATGACTCTTGACGTAGATATCCCTGAAATTCCTGGAACAGTTACAATGACAGTTCAGGATCCATTCGGTGGTGTTCTTGTTAATGAAGTAGTTAACGAAGGTGGTGGTCAGGTTGTAGTAACAAATACATCATTGACTGAACTTAAACTTATCGTTGATTACAACGCGCCTATCCCTGTTGAGCTTTCAAGCTTTGCTGCAAACGTTGTTGGCGAAACAATTCAGTTAGCTTGGGAAACAGCAACTGAAACTAACAACAAAGGATTTGAAGTTGAAAGAAGTGAAGATGGTCAGACCTTTACCAAAATCGGATATATCGATGGTAACGGTACTTCATCTGAAAAACATGCTTATAACTTCACAGACCATCATGCAACAGTTGGATCATACTTCTACAGATTACGTCAGGTTGACTTTGACGGAACAGCTCACTATAGTGATGCGGTAGAAGTTGATTTTGTACCAACAGAATTCAGCCTTGGTCAGAACTATCCTAACCCATTCAACCCAAGTACAAAAATTAAATTTGCTGTACCGGTTGATAGTAAAATTACTGTAACTCTATATAACATGTTGGGACAGAAAGTTAAAGAATTGGTTTCTCAGGACTACAGTGTAGGTCTGCATGAAGTTGAACTTAATGCTTCTGAACTAGCATCAGGTATGTATATTTACAGCATCACAGCACAGGGTGTTGATGGTAGCAACTTTGTTGATACCAAGAAAATGATGTTGATGAAATAAAATTCTCACTTTGTAGAGACGGCATATATGCCGTCTTTACGAAGCAAATAGAAAATTTTACGAAGCAAATAGAAAATATTTCTATTAGGGCGGGTCTTTTGACTCGCCTTTTTTATTTTAAATGAATAATCACGTTGTTTTATAACCTTGGATTAAATTGCATTAAAATTTCTTACATTTGTAATAAAAAGATCAGGATTGTATGAGAACTATTTATGGCAGGAAACCGGTATTGGAGGCGATCAAATCGGATCAGCAGATTGAGCAAATCAATTTGCAGTTTGGTTTAAAGGGAGGGATAATTCAGGATATTGTAACTGAAGCGAAAAGAAGAAAAATTAAAGTTAGTGAATTGGGGAATGAAAGGTTTAAGAAATTAAAAGGGAATGAAAGATCACAGGGTGTTATAGCCTTTATAAGCGATTTGAACTATCTTGCTCTGGATGAACTGGTTTACAAACACCATGGCGAGGCAAATACTCTGCTGCTCCTGTTGGATAGTATTCAGGATCCGCAAAACCTTGGCGCAATATTGCGATCTGCTGAATGTACCGGCTGTGATGGAGTGGTACTCACTACAAATAATAGCGCGCCAATATCAGAGACTACTATAAAAACTTCAGCCGGGGCTGTAAATCATCTTGATATCTGTAAAGTTACCAATCTTAATAATGCTATAGATTATCTCAAATCAAATGGATACTGGGTTACCGGAACTCAGCTTGGCGGGGGTAAGAAATATACTGAAGTAGATTATTCCGGTAAGGTAGCTATTGTAATGGGTAATGAAGAGAAGGGAATTCACCGACTTGTTGCCGAGAAGTGCGATAATTTAGTTGAAATACCGATGATTGGCAATATTCAGTCACTTAATGTGTCTGTAGCAACTGGTGTAATGTTGTTTGAAGTGCTTCGCCAGAGGAATAATAAGTAAAATTGAACTTTAGAGTATAAAAATGAGTTTTTCAAGTAAAATTGATTCAAATCTAATCTTGACATTTTTTTCCAGATTGATTAGGTTTAATATCTGTAATTATGAGACAAGGAGTATTGATAATGAGTGATATGAAGGTCGTTGAAGACTTAACTCAATCGGAGTATAAGTGGGGATTCGTTACTAACATCGAAGCTGAATCCGCCCCTAAAGGTCTGAACGAAGATATAGTTCGATTTATATCAATGAAAAAGGAAGAACCGGAATGGATGTTGGAATGGCGGCTTAAAGCGTTCAGAGAATGGAAAAAACTTCCTGAACCGGATTGGGCAAAAGTAAAATTTAATAAAATTGATTATCATGATGTTGTTTATTATTCAGCACCAAAGGTTAAACCAACACTTGAAAGCATGGATGAAGTTGATCCCGAATTGCGTGAAACTTTCGAGAAATTGGGCATCCCTCTCGATGAACAGAAACTACTCGCCGGTGTAGCGGTTGATGCTGTATTTGATTCTGTATCAGTCACCACCACATTTAAAGAAACTCTTAAAGAAAAAGGTATCATCTTCTGTTCTATTTCAGAGGCAATAAAAGAATATCCTGATCTCGTGAAAAAGTATATAGGTTCTGTTGTACCTCCAAAGGATAACTATTTTTCAGCACTCAACTCTGCGGTATTTTCTGATGGCTCATTTGTATATATCCCGAAAGGTGTTCGCTGCCCTATGGAACTTTCGACCTATTTCAGGATTAACGCGCAGGAAACCGGACAGTTTGAACGTACGCTCATCGTTGCGGATGATGATAGTTATGTTAGTTATCTTGAAGGTTGTACAGCACCGATGAGAGATGAAAATCAGCTTCATGCAGCTGTAGTTGAACTTGTTACTCATGATAACGCTGAAATTAAATATTCTACTGTACAGAACTGGTATCCCGGCGATAAAGATGGTCAGGGAGGGATATTTAATTTCGTTACAAAAAGAGGAATGTGCGAAGGAGTAAATTCCAAAATCAGTTGGACGCAAGTAGAAACCGGTTCCGCTGTTACCTGGAAATACCCGAGCTGCATTCTTAAAGGTGATAACTCAATTGGTGAGTTTTATTCCATAGCCGTTACCAACAATTATCAGCAGGCGGATACCGGTACCAAAATGGTGCATCTTGGAAAAAATACACGCAGTACTATCATTTCAAAAGGTATTTCAGCCGGAAGAAGTGATAATTCATACCGTGGTTTAGTCAAGATTGGTAAAAACGCAACCAACGCCAGAAATTTTTCACAGTGCGATAGTATGCTGATGGGAGATCGCTGTGGCGCTCATACTTTCCCATACATAGAAGTACAGAATCAAACAGGTCAGGTTGAGCATGAGGCTACAACTTCGAAGGTAGGGGAAGATCAAATATTCTACCTTAATCAGCGCGGCATTGAAACCGAAGACGCTGTAAATATGATTGTTAACGGATTCTGTAAGGAAGTTTTCAACGAATTACCAATGGAATTTGCGGTGGAAGCTCAGAAGCTTCTTGCTGTTAGTCTTGAAGGTAGTGTTGGTTAAAAAAGAAATTAGAAGAGGAAAAATATAAATGATAAAGATTAAAGATTTACATGCCAGTGTTGAAGGCAAGGAAATATTGAGAGGTATAAACCTTGAAGTAAAAGAAGGTGAAGTACACGCTATCATGGGGCCGAATGGCTCAGGTAAGAGTACTTTAGCGAATATTTTAGCAGGAAATGAAGCATTTGAGATCACCGGTGGTTCAGTAGAGTATGTTGGTAAAGATCTTTTGGATATGACTCCTGAAGATCGTGCTCGCGAGGGTGTATTTCTCGCGTTTCAATATCCAATTGAAATTCCGGGTATTACAAACGCTACATTTTTGAAAACCGCGATAAATGAAATTAGAAAATATCATGGTGGTGAAGAGATCACAGCTAAAGAATTTATGGCGATGATCCGCAATAAAGCTGAAATTCTTGGAATGAGCGATTCAATGATCAACCGTTACGTCAATGTTGGCTTTTCCGGTGGTGAGAAAAAAAGAAATGAAATCATGCAGCTGCTGATGCTTGATCCAAAACTTGCCCTCCTTGATGAAACCGATTCCGGTCTTGACATCGACGCTCTTAAAGTTGTTTCTGAAGGTGTTAACAAATTCAGATCAGAAAAAAATGCAGTAATATTAGTTACCCACTATCAAAGATTGCTCAACTATATCGTTCCGGATTATGTGCATGTTCTCAGCAAGGGCAGAATTATAAAATCTGGTGGAAAAGAACTTGCTCTTGAACTTGAAGAAAAAGGATATGACTGGATAAAATCAGAACAGCTTGAGGAAAACCCTGCTTAAGGAGGAGATGATGACAAATAGTTCAAAAAATATAGATGTAAGGAACTGGTATTTATCCGGGTTTAAGGATTTCGAGAGCAAACTGAATGGTGAGTCGGAGTCGTATCTTCATTTAATCCGCAAGCTCGCTTTTGAAAAGTTGGGAAATACTGAATTCCCTACGATGAAAAATGAAGAGTGGAAATACACAAATGTAAATCCGGTACTGGAAACAAATTACATTCCGGCTTTTATCTCGGAAAAAACCGTTATTACCGCGGATGATGTAAACGAAAGAATTTATACCGGTTTTGATTGTTATAAAATGGTGTTTATAAATGGTGAATACTCTGAAGAATTGTCCGATATGGAAAATTTACCTGAAGGGGTAACTGCCGGAAGCATCAGAAAGTTACTCAAAGAACAACCGGAAATTGTAGAAAAATATATCGGTAAGAATTTATACAAGGAGAACGCTTTTAATTTGCTGAACTCCGCATATGCTACTGATGGAATTTTTGTTCACGCGGCAAAAGGTGTTGTTGTTGAAAAACCTATCCAGGTTGTTTACATAAACGGTAGTAAAGACCAGAATTTACTCATTACACCCAGAAATATTTTTGCGGCCGATGAAAACGCGGAGTTTTCTGTAATTACGAATCATTCCGGAATTGAAGGAAAATCATACTTCACTAATATTGTTACCGAGGGGTTCCTGCAGAAAGACGCGAAGATAAAAGTATATAAACTTCAGAATGAAGCTGATAATGCTTATCATATTGAACGCGCTGAAGTTGATCTTAAAGAAACCAGTATATTTTCTCACTATAATATTACATTTGGAGGTTCGCTCGTCCGCAATGATATAAATACCGAATTAAATGGTGAGTATTGCGAGAGTAACCTCTACGGACTTTATTTTGGAAGTACCGACCAGCATATTGATAATCATTCTCTGGTAAAGCATATGTCACCAAATTGTGAGAGTAATGAGCTGTACAAAGGGATTCTTGATGATAGCTCGCGTGGCGTTTTCAACGGTAAAATTTATGTAAGAAAAGATGCGCAGAAGACTAACGCGTATCAGAGTAACAAGACAATATTGCTAAGTGATGACGCGCGTATTGACACAAAACCTCAGTTGGAGATTTACGCAGATGATGTTAAATGTTCGCACGGTGCTACTATAGGTCACCTTGATGATACCGCATATTTTTATATCATATCACGTGGTGTACCCGCAGAATTGGCAAAATCGATGTTGATAAGAGCGTTTGTTGATGATGTTGTTGGTAAAATAAATATTGAACCCCTGAGGGAACAAATAAACCATCAGATATTCGAGCATCTTCACAGAGTTGAAATATAATTATGGATGATAGTACCGTGTTTACGGAAAAAACTACAGATAGCGTGAGCAAAATATTTAACGTCGATGAAGTCCGGGCGGATTTTCCGATTCTATCTCGCATGGTTAAGGAAAAACCTCTGGTTTATCTTGATAATGCCGCTACGACTCAAAAACCTCAAGCGGTAATTGATTCTATTGTGCATTACTACACTTATGAAAACGCGAATATACATCGTGGTTTGCATTTTTTAAGTGAACTTGCCACAGAATCTTACGAAAACGCCCGACTCAAGGTTAAAGAGTTTATCAATGCGATGAGCGCTTCGGAAATAGTATTTGTCCGTGGTGCTACAGAGGCGATAAACCTCGTTGCCAGCTCGTTGTGCAGGGCTAATTACTTCGGGGATGGAGATGAAATTATCCTCACCGAAATGGAACACCACGCTAATATAGTGCCCTGGCAATTACTTTGTGAGCGTAAAAACCTTAAAATCAGGGTTATTCCGATCGACGATAACGGCGATCTTGATATGGACACATTTAAGAGTATGGTGAATGAAAAAACCAAACTTGTTTCTGTTGTTCATATTTCAAACTCACTCGGTACTATCAATCCGGTCAAAGAGATTATAAACTATTCACATGAACACGATATTCCGGTGTTACTTGATGGCTCACAGTCAACACCACACATAAAGGTTGATGTTCAGGAATTGGACTGCGATTATTTTGTATTCTCAGGACATAAAGTTTTCGCGCCAACCGGTATTGGGGTCTTATACGGAAAGACTTTCCGACTCGATGATCTTCCACCTTATCAGGGAGGAGGAGACATGATCAGGAAAGTTACTTTTGAGGAGACTACTTTTAACGATCTACCCCATAAATTCGAAGCTGGTACTCCGAATATTGAAGGTGGCATCGCCCTCGGAACCGCAATTGATTATCTCAGTCAATTCGATAGGGAAGTGTTATCCAATTATGAGGATAAACTACTCAAATACGCTACCGCGAAACTTTCTGAAATTGACGGTCTAAAAATAATTGGTACGGCAAAAGAAAAGGCAAGTGTTGTTTCCTTCATAATTGAGGGTATCCATCCCTACGATATTGGTACATTGCTCGATACGTATGGTATTGCAATTCGTACCGGTCATCATTGCACACAGCCAATTATGCAGCGATACAAATTACCTGCCACCGCACGTGCTTCATTTACTTTTTATAACACACTTGAAGAAGTTGACCGACTCGTTGAGGGACTTCTCAGGGTAAAGAAAATGTTTAGTTGAATGGAATTGTTATGAGTGACAAAGGAAAACTGGAACAGGATATAATAAAAAATCTTAAATCGGTTTATGACCCTGAAATTCCGGTAGATATATATGAGCTCGGATTAATTTACGAGATTCAGATTGATGAGAATGATAATGTCTATGTCAAGATGACTTTAACTTCGCCCGCATGCCCGGTTGCCGGTTCTCTGCCTGGTGAAGTAAAACAAAAAGTTGAAGCGGTTCACGGTGTGAATGAAGTATTTGTTGATTTAGTGTTCGAGCCCCCGTGGGATAAGGACATGATGTCTGAAGAAGCAAAGTTTCAATTAGGATTTATTTAATCTTTTAATCAAAAGGTATTTTTATGCTAAACGCAAAAATGAGACCTCCTATCTATGATCCCGAAGCGGTACAACCAATGAGGGATGAATTATTATATGTGGGTTTTGAAGAAGTGGTAACCCCACAGTTGGTCGAAGATAGATTAAGTTTGGAAGACGATAAAATTAGTCTTGTAATGATAAATTCAGTTTGCGGGTGTGCTGCTGGCAGCGCGCGTCCCGGAGTAACTCATGCTGTTATGAATGAAGTTATTCCTGACAGATTGCTTACCTCGTTTGCGGGGCAGGACAGGGATGCTGTTGATCATCTAAGAAATGAGTTTTTAGGCGGATTTCCTCCTTCTTCACCTTCGATGGCGCTAATTAAAAACAAAGAAGTAGTTTTTATGCTTCCGCGTCATCATATTGAAGGCAGAACTCCACAGCAGATCGCTGAAGTACTTGCTGATCAGTTTAATCAGCATTGTACGAAAAAAGGTCCTGTAATTTCTGAGGAAGCTTATGCGAAATTAGTACATGCGCGAGCTTGCGGTTCGAAAATCCCTTTGAATGAAACAAAGGATAGTGAGTAACAAATGAAATTCAGTGCCCAGGAAGAATATGGATTGAGATGCCTCATAAGCATTGCCAGGGAATATGGTAATCGGGGTGTCACTATTCCCGAAATAAGTGAAATCGAAAGGATTTCTCAACATAATGTCGCAAAATTGTTGAGAGTTCTCAGACTGGGTGGTTTCCTTGAAAGTGAACGGGGACAAGCAGGCGGGTACACGTTATCCAAATCGCCTGAAAAAATCCCTGTTAGCGAAGTTCTTGCTGTGCTTGGCGGAAGATTGTTCGATGATTCATTCTGCAAGTCGCATACCGGCACTGTTTCTATCTGTACAAATTCCTCGGATTGTTCTGTTCGTTCGTTATGGCGAATAATTCAGGAAGCAGTTGACAAGGTTTTGGAAAATTTGACCTTGCGGGATCTGATGCAATCTGAAGATGAGTTTTTTGCGCTTGTAAATAATAATTTTGAAAGTGTAAAATAATGTCAAAACCCCTTCCGGTTAAACCGAAAGGGGTTTTTTGAAAACAAATTAATTGTTTATTAGAAAGTTACCGTAGTCATGAAATATGACCAGTATGAAACATCCTCGCCACGTGTCTCCTTGAATATATCTCCCGCGGAGAAGAAAGAAAACCCGGTAGTAAAGCTAATATTATCTTTGTAAGCGTATTTTGCGGTTAGATCAATTTCAGTTCCGAATGAAGTGGATGTGTCACCATTCAACAGAGTATAATCTTCCACAGAACTGAAAAGGTGGAATGCCGCGTTTAAGCCAACTTTTTTATGCGGAGCCATACCCGCTTTTACATGGATATCAGTTAAACCCAATCCGAAAGTACTGGCAGGAATATTAATGAAGTAGTCCATGAAACCATAAAACTTGTGGTTTGTTGCATATAGGGTATTAAACGCTCCATATTCGCTATCAGCGGCATCTTTGTCGCCGGAAAGCATTTCAAATCCGGCTTTAAGATAAGGATTGTAATCGGAATTAAATTTATAACCGACATTAGCAGTCAGCATTAGCGCTGCGATATCGAGTTCAGTTGCTACCGGTGTGATTTTCCCAAACTGGTATGCGCCTTCAGCTTCAATAGCCAAACCTTCTATATTTGCGTTTATTAGAGCGCCAAGAGTACCTCTGGATAGATTTTCAGAAGGAACGGTATTCTGGAAGTAGAAAAATGGTTGAAGAGTTATATTTTTTGATACCATCCATTTTGCGTGTAAACCGGTAAAGGCGTAATCGGCTGTATCACCTGGATTAAAATTCTCTCGTTCCTGAAAAGAGAAGAAATCAATAGTGGAGTTTTTCATTTTTAATGTTACAATTCCACCATCAAAACTGCGACCCACATTGTGCCATCCAACAGCACCGACTAATCTCTGTGTGCCGTATATAACTTCCATACGTCCGCCTTTAACATCAAGCGGTAAACCAAACAAATCGTTTATCTTGAAATAAGCCTGGTGAAGATCAACATTTTTAAGATCATTCATCGTACCCATTTCCTGACCATAATAACGGCTATCCTGCAGCTGAATATAGGCTTCAATACCGGATTTATTAGCGAAACTTGCTCCGATACGTGTACGCAAAAGTGTGAAACCTGATGGGTCGTTATCATTGTTAAAGTCTTTGTTATCAAGTTCTGCGCGTACTCTAACTTGTGCGTCAAAATTCACATCTGTCTGAGCAATTAACATACTGCTCATAAAAAGAATTGAAAGAATAATTGCTAGTTTTTTCATTTTTCACCCTATTTAGAATATTCCATGAGAGTACCCTGACGTTCTTTGGCTTTTTTATCCCATTCAACGGCAGTTGTTTTTAGAAAATCTTGTTTGTCTTTATTAAGGAAATCCATATCCAGACCAATGACGGCCTGCGCCTTTTCTTTTGTTGAAATATCCGGAAGTTTAACGGGATAATCAACACCAAGCTTCACTAAAATCAGGGCAATTTCTTTTCTCGCTTTTCCAGCTTTATCAAGGGAAGTACCTATAACTCTTAGTGCCTCTACCGGGGCGTGGAAACCAAGACCATTTGCGGCAGCAACCCAGTCCCATCTCCATTGAGCGTGGCGAATAAGAGTCAGAACAGGTTTCATTTCTTCTTCGGTAGCACCGTTATCCCATGCCATTTTTGCTTCGAGATGAGCAGCTGCTAACGCTTTTTCCGTTAATCTTCTCAATTCTTCGAGTCTATCCTGTCTGTCGTAAACATCCTGAATAAGGGTACGGGCGTTTTCACGGTGACAAACCTGGCATGAGTTTTCGATGTTATTGAGAGGGCTTTGAATATGGTGATCTGTAAATTTCACACCACCTTCAGTTTTGTATGGCATATGGCAGTCAGCACAAGAAACACCGCGTTTAGCGTGGATACCGGTCATGAACAATTCATAATCAGGGTGCTGTGCTTTAAGCATAGGAGTTTTACTAAGTTTATGAGTCCAATCTTTAAATTCCATTTCATCGTAATATTCTTCCATTGCGTCGGCGCTAAAACCTTTATCCCACGGGAAAGTAAGGTATTTGCCATCACCTTTGAAATAATATTCAACATGGCACTGCGCGCATACAAGAGAACGCATTTCGTTGCGAGAAAACTGACTCATATCCTTACCCTGGCGTTCAAAAGCCTCTACGAGCGCGGGTCTGCTTATTTTTAGAGCCATCGTTTCGTTATCATGGCAATCCTGACAACCGATTGGGTTGACAACATCATGCCCTTTATCGATCCATTTACCTTCGTAAAATTCTGCTACACCAATTTCTTCCATAACACGAGGTACATCAGGACTTTTACAAGTCCAGCAAGTTGCGGGCATGGGACTTACTTCGTTCCCGCCAGTTCTAAGTGTGTTGCGGATATCTTCAATAGCGTAAGCATGACCTCTACCCTGATTATAATCTTTCGAGAAACCGTAACCTGCCCACATTACAACAAGTTCGGGATATTTTTCCAGATAGTCGATCATTTTCGCGCCACCGTGGTTGCTGGCGAAATCTGTATCAAGGGTTTTCATATAAGTTTCATATTCACGAGGAAAGTTAGCACCCCAAACTTCATTTCTTGCTTCCCCGTCAGGGATTGGTTTAACCATTTGTAAGGAATAAGTTTCACTTTTTCTTTCAAGAATGGAAGAAAGAAATAATCCGAGCAGAAAAACAGCTACTGTCGCGATTATAAAAACTGATCGGTAAATCCAGGGATTTTTTCCATTATCACTCATTTGATCCTCAGTTAATTATTTTTAATTTTTTTTCAATTTTGGCGCTGATACATAAGGTACAGAAGAAAGAGAGTTTACTCTTCCGTGTGGAACATGTCTGTGACAATCCCAGCAATATCTGTCTCCCTCATCGATGATATTCGAATTACTGATCGCTCTGACCGCAATCGGGTGAATATTGTTTTCATGACATCTGATACAGTTATCCTGTACCGCTCGTTTACCGGCATCTTTGATCTGGATAACCTGATCTTCAAGTCGTAATGTAAAATAAGTTGCGTGACGTAAACCATCACTCGCTTTGAACATGTACTTACTCACAATGTTATCCTGCGGAACATGACAATCATTACAAGTAGCCCTGTTTGCGTGGCTGCTTCGTTCCCACGTTAAGTACTGAGGAGTCATTACATGACAATTAATACAAGTTTCCGGATCATCCGATAAATATGATACCGCATTGGAAACATAGAAGATATTGATTGCCAAACCAACGAGAGCACCTAACATAATCGCGGCTGCCAGCTTGAGTTTTCCGGGGGGAAACAAGTTAAAGAAAGAGAACCTGCCCGGTGTGTTGCTATCCTTCATTTTTACTCCTTTTTATTCGGAGATATTATCAGAAAAAATAATCTTAATAAAAATGCAGCCGATAGATACAATTGGCTAACATTTTGTATATGTAATTATAATTCAAGAAATCAATATTCGCAAGAATAAAATCAGAATAATAATTCTTTTTATAGATTTAACGTTTATAAATGTGAAATATTATCGCATCTAATTCAGAAAACTCTAAAACGAATTATCGTCTAAAATGTTTTATGAATATAAAATAAAATAAAGTGAGTAGCAAGAAGGATTCAGATCAGTTTAGCGCGTTTTTTGAAATAATTCAATAATGCTTTGTCGAATGGTGTGTCAGTAGTGATAAGGTTGTATTCAATGGCTGAATTACGGCATTCTGTTTTAAGCTTTTCGAGAAATAATTGCATCGATTCCTGATAAGCTTTTTGGATTTGTCCCGGTTGAGTTGTCATCTCCTCACCTGTTTCCATATCCACAAATACTGAATCAGACCCGAAAGCGAAACTTCTTTCAATAGGGTCAAGCAACTGAAATACAATTATTTCATTTTTTTTGTAGTGGAAACGTTTGAGTGCAGAAATAACTTCTTCCGGTTTATCAAAAAAATCTGAAATAACCACAACCAATCCACGTCTTTTAATCTTTTCGGAGATTGTGTTAAGGCATACTGCGGTATTTGTCTTATTGGATGGTTCAATATCCGAAATAACGCTTAACAGCTGCGAGAGATAAGTTCTGTGAGATTTGGGTGGCAAGTATGATTCGATTTTATCTGAGTAAAGTACAAGTCCCGATGCATCCTGTTGCTGAATCATAAGGTACATAAGAGAAGCAGCGAGGATTCCTCCATATTCGAGCTTTGATATGCTGCCTGTGTGTTTGAACGCCATCGATCTGCTTTTATCAAGAAGTACGTGAGATACAAGGTTAGTTTCTTCTTCGTATTGTTTTACGAAAAAACGTTCACTTTTGGCGTAAACTTTCCAGTCAATATTTTTGATAGGATCCCCCTGCATATAAGGACGGTGTTCGCTGAACTCAACACTGAAACCATGGTAGGGACTTTTATGCAAACCAACCATAAAGCCCTCAACCACCATTTTTGCCTTTAGTTCAATGGTATTAAGTTTGGATACTACCGCGGGGTCGAGATAATTTTTATATGAGGTGTCTTGTAATTCCACTAATCATTTACGCTGAGCTTTTTCTTCAGAATTTCTTCAGGATCAAGACCTATATGGTCAAGTTCTTCTTTAGCCGATGACGCAAGTTCACTGGAAGGATATTTTTCCAGAAATTCGCGATAAATCGTTTTTGCTTCATCATAAGCTTTTAAATCATTCGCGAGAATAAATCCAACCATAAACATCGAGTTAGGGGCATTAACCGAATTGGGGAATTCCTTGTAAACTCTTGAATAATAAAGAATTGCCTTACGGAAAGATTCTTCGGCGGATAAGTTTTTAATTACTCTTCCGTGGTACAATTTACCAATTTCGAAGATTGAATTTTCGGCAAATTCACTTTCAGGAAACTCTTTTAGTAATGTTTCAAATTCAACTAATGCTTCGCTGTAACTTTCTGTTTTTATTAACTGAAGTCCGTTATCATAGTATTCTTTATCAGATTTTGAATCACAAGCTGTAAATATTAATGAAAAACCGAACAATAAAACAATTAACCACTGTTTCATATTTATTTACCCAAATTTGATTAAGATAAAATACCCAGAGCAAGTAGTGAAAATAGTTAAAAAAGATTAAAAAAAATAGGTCTATTTCATATACGCATTAAACCGGGAAGAGGGTTAAAAGTTTCAATTTAGACCGGATCGCCTTTAGTTGTCGCGATTTTTCTTCCGGAAGTTTCAATTAAACTTTCAAGTTTGTGCGGATCGGGAGAATAGTCAGAGATTATATTTTTATCCAGGCTATATTTTTCATTGGTTGAAATTGTTGACGTAAGATCGGATAATATAACATTTGCGCCACAATTAAGTCCGTCAATACAACCATTTTCTGAAATTTTGTTCAATGCCGTTGAGGAGACGATATGAGTTTGTGGCATTGCAAGACGGGCAACGGCTAATGTTTTGAGCGCCATACCGAGTGATGCCGTCGGCATATTCTGGTATGGAGTAAAGGGTGAGGGTACAAAAGGAGAAAAAGATGCGATATCGGCATCCAGTTCTCGGACAAGCAATATATCATCAGCAATATCCTCCACACTCTGTTTTGGAAGACCTACAATACTACCGGACCCAACACGGTAACCTATGCGCTTTAAGAATCTGAGGTGTTGGATCCGGTCTTGTAAAACAGTTTTTTCATTATATATGTTATACAGTTCGGGGTTTGAGCTTTCGAATTTGAGTATATACCTGTCAGCCCCTGCGATCTTCCAGGTTCTATACTCGTCAAAACCTCTGGCGCCCAAACTTAATGTAACGGCAACATCGGCAAACTGTTTTATTGTGTAAACTATATATGCAATGATATCAGTATCATAGTAAGAATCTTCGCCGGAAGAGAGGACAATGGTTTTATATCCAGCGTTCGAGAGTTTTTTCGCTGCAAGTATTATTTCTTCAGCACTCATTCTGTAGCGATCAACGGAGAAATTTTCTTCACGCATCGAACAATAAAGGCAATTCTGCTCGCAGTAGTTTGAGAAAATTATTACTCCTCTAAGATGAACATCGTCACCGATATACTTCTTCCTGAGCGAATCAGCTTTTTTGAAAAGCGGCTCTGTGAGTCCCTCTTCAGTATTGAGCAATTCGATTATCTCTTCACGCGAGAGTTGTTTTTCGGTATTTTGTAAACTATGTGGCATTTTAGAAAAACACGTCCCGTTTACCTTTATCAACCTTCTCAATCATGCTTTTTGTTTTATTTTTGATTGATTCAGTTTCATTTTCCAGTTCATTTTTTATGAGCTTTTCAGCTTTCTGTTTGGTATCCTCAGAAGCGTAATCGTTAACATATTCTTTAAAAGTAGCGAGCGCGTTTGGCGTACAAAGTTTCCCGATATTACCACTTTTAGCCAGAGCCATAAATCTGTCCCCTGTACGATCCGAGCGATAACATGCGGTACAGAAACTGGGAACGTAACCCAAATCGCAGCAATCGGCTACAACTTCTTCGAGTGTTCTGTGATCACCAAGCTGGAACTGTTCCATCTGATGTTCATTCATGCCTGCTTTAGATTCATCGTATGCGCCGGGAGAAGTTCTGCTGCCCGCGCTAATTTGCGATACTCCCAACTCGTATAATTCCCTTCGAAGTTCAGCGCGTTCCCTGGTTGACAAGATCAAGCCGGTATAAGGAACTGCGAGGCGTAAAACAGCAATCAACTTGCGAAATTGATCGTCATCAAGCGCGTAAGGAGGTTTCTCGGAAAGAGGAGCATTGTGGGCCGGCTCCAGGCGTGGGATCGACATAGTATGCGGACCGATACCAAATCTTTCATCAAGATTGAACGCGTGCGACAACATACCAAGCGCTTCAAATTTGTAGTCAGTCAGTCCAAATAAAGCGCCGATGCCAACATCATCTATTCCTGCCTGAATGGCTCTATCCATTGCGAAAAGTCTCCACGCGTAATTTCTTTTCGGGCCTGATGGATGCATAGCCTGATATGTATCGTAGTGATAAGTTTCCTGGAAACACTGATAAGTACCAATCTCAAATGATTTGAGTGTCTTGAATCCTTCTAGACTTAATGGCGCGGTATTAACGTTTATTCTACGGATGTTATTACCGTTAAAATTAACACTGTAAATGGCATCAACAGCTTTCCCGATAAAATCAAGAGCTGATTCTTTCGGGTGTTCACCGGCAACGAGCAAAGCGCGTTTGTGACCTTGCTGAACAAGATACTCGGCTTCCTGCCTGATTTCTTCAACAGTAAGAGTTTTTCTTATCAGTTCTTTATTATCATGTCGGAATGCACAGTAAAGACAATTATTTACGCATTGATTAGTAACGTAAAGAGGGGCGAACAATACCAGGCGTTTACCGTAAATCTTCTCTTTAACTTCCCTTGCTGTATGATACAGACTTTCCAGAACATCTTTATCATCTATATTTAACAAAGCGGCGCTTTCTCTGAGGTTAAGTCCTTTTGAGTCAGCAGCTTTTTTAATAATATCTTTTTGGAAATCTTTATCCTTTAGAGAATTATCTTCAATCAGAGAGTATATTTGTTTTTCATCAATAAATTCCATTACTTCTCCCTTTCTTAGGATATCTTGACAATATCTAAACAAGAAACATACCAAGAGGTGATTGCGGAATACTTGAATGTTTTTAGAGGAAATTAACTAACGGATTCTTAAAAAAGAGAATGAGAAAATAAATTAATTCTTTTTATTAGGTAAAAGAGGATAGAATGTTTTTTGATGTAAGGGAGAAACGAATTATTCCTCCCTCTCGTATTTACCAGACATTATATTTTAGGATGTAAAATGTATTCTAATAAATTTTGCAATACTTTAGTTAAAGCATATCAATTGTTACAGCATGCATCATTTTAGTATCACCAGAAGTTATAACTCTGTCGTAATAGGAATATGTTGTCCAGCCTGAACCTACATGAATGATGTTACCGAGGAATTCAGTACGTGTGATTTCCATTTCCTTGAATGTATTCTTCAGGCTGTCCGGCGCGTCGATTGATTGTAGTTTTTCATTTAAATAAGTTTTTACAGAATTAGAGATCGAAGCAGTATCGGCCTCCATGTCACAATAAAGCGCTACAGAATTATCATCGACGTAGATTGTGTCAATATATGCAAGCCTGTTGATAAGCACCGGTATGTTACTCATATAATTTGGTGCCTCTATCTGGCTATGGTAAACTTCATCAAATCCGAATACGTTACCATGAAAAAACTGCATATAGTTAATCTCTTCCACAACAAGGTTCATCACGGCTCCCTTGGAAGAATATAAATTCTTGAAATCTAATAGCCGGGAGACCATTTTTGCCTCTTTGGATGTGTCCATAACCATATTTTCAACTATACCGCCCAAAACATCTCTGATTTCTTCCCAGTTATGCAAATCATAAAACTGTCCGTAAGAATTAGTTTCAACTATATAGGTAATTGTATCAATTTGGGAAAACAATTCAATAAACCAGTCATCGTAACCATCGAACACTGAACCGTATGTATCCCACTTCATTATATAATTACTATCAGTACTGTCTATAATAGCAATATCTATAAGTCCATTCATTATCTTGGTATCTGACGTGTCGTCGTTTTTGATTGTATAGCTTGTACTTTCGATGGAGTATGTATATTTATCCCCTTTTGACCAATGAGCCAGAACATAAACCGTTGAATCCTCAAATGATATCTGTCCAAAGAGATTTGATGTGGTCAAAGTTGTTAGAATAAATGAAAGTAAAATTTTAAAAAAAATAGACCGGATATTTTTCGAATATTTCACTTTTGCCCTCGTAAATAATCAAAGAAATTTAATGTGATATATATATCTAATTATTTTCTCCCACAAAAACAATAAAAAAGATGAGTTTGAGAACGGTGGATTTTTATACATTATTATTTGTAAAAGATTACCAAAATAGATTGAAACTTAATTTTATTTAGAATAATTTGATTTCAACTTTAATAAAATCAGGAGGGTTGATGAACCGCCTTTTATACTTGTTGATATTTCTATTTGTTGCTACCAGTTTCAGTTTTTCACAACAGGAATCTATTTGGGAACGATATCCCGATTATATAAAGGAAAAAAATGCATTTAAGCGACTGGAGTGGTTCTACCGTCAGCGTTCAGCTCCGGATGATTTTATTGATATAAAAAAGTTTAATGAAGAGAAGGCGAAATTAGTAGAGTCAATCAATTTGGAAGGACGGGGCACACAACTCGAATGGGAGCCTATTGGACCGTTAGGCATTAATGCGGGCTGGCCTCCTCAGTGGGGACGAATAAGCGGCAGGACAAGAGCTTTGGCAGTACATCCCGCAAACCCTGATATAGTTTATGCCGGGGCATCAGCAGGTGGGTTATGGAAAACAACAGATGGTGGCGAAAATTGGCATTTTGCAGGAGAAGAATTCACCAATAACTCATTTGGCGCGATTGCTATTGATCCTTCCAACCCTGATGTTATTTACGCCGGTACCGGTGAATCACTTTTGGGTTATAACCCTACAACTTATACAGGGGATGGAATTTATAAATCTACTGACGCCGGAGACACCTGGGTTAAAATCGGATCACCCGGTGATAAAACTCATGTTACTGATTTGCTGGTACATCCCGATGACTCAAACCTTATTTTTGCTACTTTAGCGGCAGGTTACTGGCACTATGGTTCACCGGGCACCGAAGGTGTTTGGAAAAGTACCAATGGTGGTATAACATGGTCAACTGCTATTCCCGGGATTGCCAATCCATCTTACGATCTTGAAATCCACCCCACTAATAGCGATATACTTTTTGCGGGAGTTGGGGGAACTAACTCGAATAACGGAATATATAAGTCAACAAATCGGGGTGAAAACTGGACCCGCACAGGAAGTGGTGTATCTACTTCTATATTGAACAGAATGCATATCGACATTGCTGAGTCATCCCCCGAAACAATGTATATGATTGTATATTCATCAGGTTCCGGAACGTCATCCGCTTATAAGTCTACCAATGGCGGACAGAGTTTCACTCAACTTTCAGCCTCTCATAACTTTGGTGGAAATTATGGCAGCGGTCCGAGAGACCAGGGCTGGTACGATTTGATGATCGCTGTTTCACCAGGTGACGCGAATCTGGTTTTCACCGGTAATCTTGAATTACACAAAACTACCGATGGAACCAATTTTGACTTTGTGCGTATGCCCGGTGGTGGAGGTGCGTGGGATAGCCCAATGCATGTGGATTATCACAAAATAGTTTTCGCTCCTTCGAACACAGATGTAATTTACGTTGGATGTGATGGCGGCGTGTATAAATCTACCGATGCGGGAGAAACCTGGTTCAGTGTCAATAACGGATTCAGTACCATTCAGTTTTACAGGCTATCTTCAAGTCCGTTCGATGAAAACCTAATGATAGGTGGCGCACAGGATAATGGAAACTTTTTACGTTCAACAAGTGGTGAAAGCAGTTGGGATTTTGTTTCAACCGGTGATGGTATGGAATCGTTGTGGGATTATAGCAATCCACAGATTGCTTACGCAAGTACACAGTATGGGTCTATCTATAAAACTACAAATGCCGGTGCCAGTATTACAACAATTTCCCCAAACTATTCGGATACTCCAGCCTGGACTGTACCAATTATTATGCATCCAACGGACCCTCAAATATTATATACCGCCTCAAGATATGTCTGGCGAACTACAAATGGTGGCAACAGCTGGACTGCGATTACCGGACAAATGACCTCCGACGCAATAAACACAATGGCTCAAAGTCCGGTTAATCCGGATAACATGATTCTTGCGGGAAGTGGTAGTTACACCGCAAATCCCAGAATAAGAGTCTCTTCCGACGGCGGCTTTACCTGGGATATTATCACCGGTAATATTCCCGGAACAAGGAAATATGTTTCGAGAGTATATTTCCATCCGACAGAGGCAAACACCTGCTTTGTTGTTCGTTCCGGTTTTGGCGGTGGTAAATTATTTAGGTCAGAGGATTTGGGAGAGTCATGGTCAGATGTGTCGGGAAATCTTCCCGATATTCCGCATAATGATTTTATGATAGACCCCCGCAACACTAATGTATATCTGATCCTCAACGATTTTGGCGTTTATATGTCGATCGACAAAGGGGAGACATGGACTTATGAGAGTAACGGAATGCCGGTAGTTCCCGCGATGGATTTTTCATATTACACTGATGGCAACAAGAGATTGGTGAGAGTTGGTACACATGGTCGTTCCGCGTTTCAGGCTGAATTAAACAATATAATCGTTCCTGTCGAGCTTACATCTTTTACAGCCAGCGCTATTGCGGGAGAAGTTATTCTTGAGTGGGAAACCGCAACTGAAATTAATAATATGGGTTTTGAGGTTGAAAGAAGTTTCGACAATTCCAGGTTTACACGAATTGCTTTTATTGATGGTTTCGGAACTACCTCTGAAAGAAAAACTTACCGTTATACAGATGACGCGAGTCAGCCGGTTATATATTACAGATTAAAACAAATCGATTTTGATGGTAAATTTGAGTACTCCGCTACTATCTCTGTTGAAAACGATGTACCGGAAAGATTTACTGTTGAACAGAATTATCCAAATCCGTTCAATCCTTCTACCCGGGTACAATATGCCGTTCCTGAAAATGGCAGCGTAAAAATATTTATTACCAATCCTCTTGGTGAAGTTGTGGAAACCATTCACTCAGGGGCCATAGAGAATGGTAAACACGAGTTTATGTGGAACGCGTCAGGGTTACCTTCGGGAATATATTTCTACACAATAGAGTATCAATCGGAAGTTTCGGCAAGATCATTTGTTGAGACAAAAAAGATGATATACTTGAAATAGTGTTGAGTGCTAAGTGCCGAGTACAAAGTAGAGACGGCATCAGGTTGGTGAGCATATCTGCCTGCCGCTCGCGGGGAACCATATGCCGTCTTTACTACCAGAAAAAACTAATCGATTATTTTAAATCCGGTGTATTTCTGTAATACTTCAGGTACGATAATTTTACCTTCCGGTGTCTGGTATCTTTCAAGAATAGAAACCATCAGTCTGCTGGTCGCGAGTCCGGAACCGTTAAGGGTATGAACAAAATCAACTTTCTTGTTATCTTCTTTACGAAAACGGATATTAGCGCGGCGAGCCTGGAAATCTTCAAAGTTACTGCAAGATGAAGCTTCAAGCCATTTGTTCTCGGCAGGAGACCAGGTTTCGATGTCATAACATTTTGCGGCGGCAAAACTTAAATCACCGGAACATAATAATAGTATTCTGTAAGGTATTTTTAACGCCTGAAGAATATCTGTAGCGTCAGAAACCAGTTTTTCAAGATGGTCGTATGATTCCTCGGCTTTAACAAGTTTTACCATCTCAACTTTGTTAAACTGATGTACTCTTAAAAATCCTTTAGAATCTTTGCCATATGAACCGGCTTCACGTCTGTAGCATGCAGTGTATCCAACATAATTAACAGGTAAATCATTTTCTGCCAAAATTTCATTACGGTGCATGTTCGTTATCGGGACTTCCGCTGTTGGTATGGCGAAAAGATCATCCTTTTCCATGTGGTACATATCTTCAGACATTTTTGGCAACTGACCTGTACCTTTCATTGATTCACGATTTACAAGCATAGGAGGAATAATTTCGGTGTAATCGTGGTCGTTCAGGTGTACATCGAGCATATAATTAATCAATGCTCTCTCCAAAGTAGCGCCTTTACCAACATAAACAGGGAAACCGGAGCCTGAAATTTTCGCGCCACGTTCAAAATCGAGTATATTCAGTTTTTTACCAAGTTCATAATGATCGAGCGGTTTGAAATCGTTTTCGAAGTTAAAACCTTCAGGTAGCCACTGGCGTACTTCAACGTTATCATCCGCTGATTTACCAACAGGTACAGAACTGTGAGGCAAATTAGGCACCCACATTAGTAGTTCGGTAAGTTTTTCACCAATTTCACGCAGGGTATCGTCAAGCTCTTTGATTTCATCAGACACATTCCTCATTTCGAGGATAATATCTTCCGCGTCCTTACCCTCTTTTTTGAGTTTCGCGATATCTTGAGAAACTTTATTTCTTTTGGCTTTTAACTCTTCAACTTTCTGCAAATTCGCGCGACGCTCTTCGTCGAGCTTCAACATTTCATCGACGGTGTCTTTTTCATTTTTATTGGTGACACCGGTTTTAACCACGTCGGGGTTTTCTCTAATAAATTTCAGGTCGAGCATTTTATAAAATTTCCTATAATTATTTTACCTTACAACAATGTTGTAAATTTTATTTTTCACATATATTTCTTTCACAACGGTTTTGCCATCTGTGTGGGCTTTAACTTTATCATCCGCCCAGACAACTTCTTTTACCGCTTCCTCAGCGGAATCAACCGGCATATCTATTTTAGCGCGAAGTTTTCCCTGAACCTGTACGGCAATAGTGACGCTATCTACTGTAAGAGCGTCTTTGTCAACATCGTAATAAACAGGAGCTTCAAACAAAGATTTCTCTTTACCGATTGTCTGCCAGACTTCTTCCGCAAGATGAGGCGCGACGGGTCCGAGTAGGGTCGCAAATCGTTCAAGGGCGTAAACTTTTAGTTCATCGCGGCAATCTGCGATATTTTTACTTAACTCGTTAATAAGCTCCATCATCACGGCAACAGCGGTGTTGAATCTGAAATGCTCAAGTTCTTCGGCGTATTTTTCTACCGATTGATTAACTTTGCGATAGACTGATTTTTCGGTTTCGGAAAGTGATGCCAGATCAAATTTATCAGGGGATTTGGCAGTTTTGGCAATACCTTCATAATCTTTGAACAATACATATGTACGGTTTGCAAAACGATCAACACCAACTATACCCTTGTCACTCCAGTCACCCCCAAGTTCATATGGTCCCATAAACATGAGATACATTCTGAAAACATCTGAACCATAGTCCACAATAAAATCATCCGGGTTAACCACGTTACCTTTAGACTTTGACATCTTGGCGCCGTTGTTGGTTATTGTTCCCTGATGAATAAGTTTTGCGAATGGTTCATCACTGTTAACCATCCCGATATCGCGCAAGAATTTATGGATGAATCTGGCGTATAGCAAATGCATTGTAGCGTGTTCTGCGCCACCAACGTACATATTGACCGGAGTCCAGTTATTCGCGCGTTCCTTGTCAAACATCCCCTCATTATAATTCGGGTTGGGATAACGAAGATAATACCAGGATGAATCAACAAATGTATCCATGGTATCAGGATCACGTTTCGCGTCTTTACCGCACTTTGGACATTTGGTGTTGATAAAATCTTCCTCACGCGCAAGGGGAGAGCCTGAACCCAGGCTAAAATCTACATCATAAGGTAGTTCAACGGGGAGCTGATCCAACTCTATGGGAACTTCACCGCATGAATCACAATGTACAATCGGAATTGGTGTTCCCCAGTATCGCTGACGGGAAATCAACCAGTCGCGCAAACGGAAGTTTGTTTGTCTTTCACCTTGTTTGTTCTCTTCGAGGTAATCTGAAATTTTTTCTTTTCCTTCAACGGAATCAAGTCCGTCAAACTGTCCCGAATTTATCATTGTTCCGGGTGCTGTGAAAGCTTCGGTTAGTTCCGCCTCCGGTTCGGTACCTTCTTCCAGAATTACTTTTCTGACAGGTAACTGATATTTTTTAGCGAATTCAAAATCTCTTTCATCATGTGCCGGAACTGCCATAACACAACCTGTACCATAGCTTGCCAGTACATAGTCGCCAACCCAGATTGGCACCTTCTCACCATTTACCGGATTGATCGCATAAGTTCCGGTAGGTACACCAGTTTTTTCTTTGGTAGTTGATGTACGGTCAATTTCAGATAGAGACTGTACATCTTCAACATATTTCGCTACCTGAGTTTTATTTTCTGCTGTTGTGAATTTACCAACAAATTCGTTTTCCGGCGCGATAACAACGTAGGTAACACCAAACAAGGTATCCGGTCTGGTTGTAAAAACTTTTATAATTTCGTCAAAACCTTCAACTTTAAATTCTACTTGGGTACCTACCGATTTACCAATCCAGTTGGTTTGCATAAGTTTTGTTTTTTCGGGCCAGTCGATATTGTCAAGATCGCCGAGTAGTTCATCAGCATAATCGGTAATTTTGAAGAACCACTGGGATAACATTTTCTTTTCAACTCTTGCACCCGAACGTTCAGCGGTACCATCGGGCAATACCTGCTCATTCGCGAGAACTGTCTGATCTACCGGGTCCCAGTTTACAGGAGCTTTTTTACGATATGCCAAACCACGCTGATACATCTGAAGGAACAACCACTGGTTCCATTTGTAATATTCGGGTACGCAGGTTTTCAGTTCAGCATTCCAGTCGTACATACAACCCATTTCTTTCAGCTGGCGACGAATATCCTCAATGTTTTGCATTGTGCTGTCGTAGGGATGGATTCCTGTCTTGATAGCGTAGTTTTCCGCAGGAAGCCCAAACGCATCGTAGCCAATTGGTTCAAACACATTGTTCCCTTGCAGCTTTTTGAAACGCGCCCAGGAATCGGTTGGACCATAATTGTACCAGTGCCCGCAATGCAGCTTCGAGCCGGAAGGATAAATGAACATCACAAGGGTGTAAATTGCTTTTTCAACGTCGGACATATCGGTTTTATAAACTTCATTATCTTCCCAATATTTCCGCCATTTTGGTTCTACTTCATTAAAAGGATATTTCATAACGCCGTCAATTTTAATTCTAAATAAACCTAAAAATTATGAAAAACATGCCCTATTAGCAAGAAGTTAAACACCTTCATGAAATTAGTTGTGTTTAAGTGGATAATTATACGTCGGGGTATTTAAAAATAAAAAAACCGGCTCAATGGTTGCGGCCGGTTTTGAAAAGTGTAGAAGAAAATTTTAGAATACCTGAATACCAAGGTTGAATATCATAGTTCTTTCAGCTCCTGGAAGGAAACCATAGTTGTCACCTTTCTGCCAGTATTCTTCGTTCAATACGTTGTTAATATGCAGAGAAAGATTAACAGGCATGTTATAAAGTTTAAGCTCATAACCTGTAACAAAATCGATAACCATAGCTGATGGAAGAGTAGCACTATCTTCAACAGAGTTACCGGCAGCGTCAACTTCAACAGCAACTTCAGAGTTATCTTCAAGAACATAAATATCCTGATAGTATCTCATCGCCGCGGAGAAGTAAAATCCTGAAATTCCATAGTTCAAAGTAGCGCCCATGATTGTCTGAGGCATACCAACTTCAACTCTGTTACCGAATTTATCAGTGAAACTGCTGTGTAATTTATTTTCGCCGGAATCCCATGTACCGCTTCCGTCCGCGTCATTATAATCAACACCGGCAACTACGTTTTCATTAGAATAAAGGTACTGCGCACCTTCCGAGTTTTCCGGTTCTCCCCATTCGTTGCTTGCGAAGCTGGCGTTAACTCCAAGCTGAAGATTATATGGAAGAGCAAAGCTAAGCGCGATTTCATGACCCTGATATGTTGATTCACCAATAGGAATATAGCGACGACCTTTATAGTCATATCCCGGAGTATTAGCTTTTGTAGGATCTGCCAATTGGAGTGCTTTACCGTCAAAGGCGATATTATAGAAGTTATATTTACCATTAACAGCCCACTGACCAAAATCTTTATTCACACCAAGACCAAGTTCGATATCTGAAGTTTCTTCAAGGTCAAGAGCATCGTTCGGAGAACCATAACCGAAGAAATATTTTACACGTGGTTCGTTGACAGCCATCGACCAGTTTGCGAATACGTTTAACCATTCAGTTACGTTGTAGTTCGCGCCAAGTTTTGGTGAGATAAAGTTGTAAGATTTATCATAATCCCATAGAGAGTAAACAGCGCCGTTTGGACCTACCCATGTACCGTTACCTTTATCTGTACCATCAATTGATAGAGGATAGTTGTTGCTTGAAGGTACATCTTCTTTAATATTGTAATTCATTGTTGAGAACTGAAGGTCAGTCATAATATTCAAGTCACCGAATCTCCATAGAGCATGGGCAAATGTAGTGAACTGAGGTTTGGTTGTTGTGTAATCGTAATAAAGTTCACCATTACCAAATTTCTGACCGTTATTACCAATATAATAAGTGATATCACTGTTTGAGAAGGTATTAAGAACTTCACCTGCGTGACGAGCATCCCAGTAACGAAGCTCAACACCAAAACTAAGATCATGAACACCCATCAAACGGGTTGAAAAGTTTGACAAGATACCTGTCTGGAAATGATCAGAATAGTTACGATATTGATAAACCGAGCTGCCTGCTGTGTTGATCGCGTTGTAAGTCATAAGACCATTTGCGTCTCTTGCTACTTTGTAATAAGAGTTAAGGTTTTCACCATAACCGTAACCTTTTGAGACGAAGAAAGTTGTAGTAATTTTTGATTCATCACTCATTGAGTAATTATGATGAATTTCAAATTGTGGTTTGTGATAAACATTGTTATCGAAAGAAGCGCGATCGTTACCGATTACCAATCCGCCTTTCTGATCTGCGAAACTTGTACCAGGGTTGATAGTCATGAATATTACATCAAAAAGAGAAGTTCCTCTGTCTGCATAAGGAGTACCGTCAATCATACCCTCAGCTACGTGAGGATGACCGTTCCAGTCGCGACCATATTTTGCGAAATCCGCAGCGGGAAATCCGTAATATGAATAAGCGTGGTACTGAGGAGCACCATGAAGAATAACTTTAAATGTGTTTTTATCATTAGGGAAATACATTGCTGAGAAGTAATACTGCATTCCTTCATAATAAGTTGATTGTCTCCATCCGTTACCCTGCATGTAGTTAACACGACCAATGAAGGCAAATTTATCATTCATAAGACCTGAATTATAATCAACACCATATTTCATAATTCCGTACTGACCAAAAGTACCTGTCAGACCGAGAGATTTAGCCGCCGGAGCGTCTTTAGTAACAACGTTGATAGATCCGCCGAGAGCACCTGATCCATAAAGTGATGAACCAACTCCTCGCTGTACCTGAATTGACTGGCTTGCCGCGGGTAATGAACCCCAGTTAGACCAGTAAACTTTTTTGGATTCAGGGTCGTTTACAGGAACGTTGTTGATCATAACAGCGATTCGCTGTTCGTCAAAACCGCGGATAAATACTTTTGAGTCGCCCATACCGCTACCGCCATCGGAAGTAACATAAACACCGGGTGTATTAGCGAACAAGTGAGGAACATCCTGTACGTTGAATTTTTTGCTTATTTCATCTTCGCCAACGTTTGTAAAGGCAACCGGAGTTTCACGTTCTTTAGCGATGTTGCCGGCAACGACAACTTCTGAAAGTTTTACATCAACTGAACGAAGAGAGAAATTTAATTCCAAAGTTCTGTCAGCAACTATTGTTACTGTTTCAGTACGTTTTGTGTAACCAATCATTGAAACCGCAACTGTTGCATCACCGGCGGGAATATTTTTGATAACATATTCGCCGTTAGCATCTGTTGAAGCGCCAAAGGTGGTGTTTAAAACAATAACATTAACACCGGTAAGTACTTCACCGCTACCATCGGTTACAATACCTTTAATGTTACCTGTCTGTGCCATGACAGCAAATGGAGCGAGCACAAAAACAAACAAAAAAGTAAATAGTTTACTTCTCATTGTTTCTCCTGTTTTGTATGGTTGTATTATTAAAAATGCTTTTAAGGTGTGAATAACTTTTTATAGGACTAATCAAGAACATTTTGATCTGAAGTTTTACTGAAATAGAGTTATTTTCAAATGCCAAATAGTTTTGTCAAGGGAAAAATAAATCAATGATTTTTTATTTCCAAATGCTAATTTATGAAAAAAACTTCACCATCAATATTAGCAAATTGTTAATTGTGTTAAGTCGATATTATTTAATGATTTATTCGAAATGAGCCTGAAAACAAAATAATTTTTATCTTCTGTTTTTTTAGAAAAGGACACTTTGTGCTAATTAAAACGTCTAAGTTGTTTTTGTTATGAACTATTATTTCGGGTAATTGTTTAAATTAGGTATTCGAATTACAAACTATACTTTTGGCATGTTAAATTTATGGATAAACTCTCTTCACTCACCAAATATTTTAAACGCTACAAAGGAAAACTCGGGCTTGGTATATTATTTATTCTAATCTCTGATGTGGCACAGGTCTATATTCCACTGTTATTAAAGGATAGTATTGAGATTATCCAGAATAATGGTGATTATTCAAAGTTATTTGATTACGCGCTTCTAATGACCGGAGCAGCTCTTCTTGCGGGCTTATTCCGCTTTTTGATAAGAATGACAATCATTGTTGTATCCCGTGAAATTGAATATGATCTGCGATACGATTTCTGGGCACATCTGCAGAGACTTCCAATGAGGTTTTACCAGAACAACACTACCGGAAATCTTATGGCTCATGCAACTAATGATATAAGTGCTGTGAGAATGTATGTTGGTCCGGCTGTTATGTATTCCATTGATACACTTACAAAATTTGTGATAACTATTTCAATAATGATGGTGTTAAGTTGGGAACTTACCGTATATACTCTTATACCATTACCGTTTCTTTCATATATAGTTTATAAACTAAGCACTAAAATTCATGAAAAATTCACTTTAATTCAGGAGAAGTTTTCAGATTTGACCACGTTGGCTCAAGAGAATTTTGCAGGAATACGTGTTATTAAGTCGTACGTAAGAGAAGATAACGAGATAAATAAATTCATAAACATGAATAAAGAATATCTCGAACGGAACATGGACAAAGTGAAAATCCAGGCTTTGTTCATGCCTATATTATTCCTCATATCTGGCATTTCGATTATAGTTGTTGTCTGGGCCGGTGGTACCATGGTCATTGATGGCAGTTTAACCCTTGGCGATATGTCAGCCTTTATTATCTATCTCGGGATGTTAATTTGGCCAATGATAGCGTTTGGATGGGTCGCGAACATCATTCAGCAGGCTTCGGCAAGTATGAAAAGGCTTGGTAAAATCTGGCGTGAAAAACAGGAGATTGAAGATGGCAAGTTAACGCATCACGCCATTAACATGGTATCGGGTGGAATAAAATTCAATAATGTTTCTTACAAGTATGCCGAAAACTTGCCCTACGCGCTAAAAAATATAAATATTGAGATAAAACCTGGTGAAACCGCAGCTTTTATTGGTCACACAGGCTCAGGTAAAACTACTTTGTTAAATCTTATCCCAAGGTTTTTCGATATAAACGAAGGTGAAATTTTAATAGATGGTCGTAATATTCATGAAATTCCGCTTAAAGTATTACGACGAAGTGTTGGAATGGTACCGCAGGAAACATTTTTATTCTCTGATACCATCAGGAATAATATTCTTTATGGTACGGTAAATTCCAGTGAGGAAAAAATGCTCGAGGCGGCCCGTATTTCATTGTTAAATAATGATGTGGATCAGTTTAACAAAGGGTATGATACTATACTTGGTGAAAGAGGTATTACACTTTCGGGAGGACAGAAACAGCGTACATGTCTTGCTCGAGCAATAGCTATCGATCCTTCGATTCTCATTCTCGATGATTCTTTTTCAGCTGTTGACACTAACACGGAAGAGGCAATTCTTGAAAATCTCAGGGGATATATGAAAAACAGGACGAGCATCATTGTTTCGCACAGAATATCTACTGTTAAAAACGCTGATAAAATTTACGTCCTGAAAGATGGAAGTATTGCCGAACAGGGAAGGCATGATGAACTTGTCGCTTCGGAAGGAATATACGCGGAACTGCACTACAAACAACTTTTGGAAGAAGAATTAAAGGAACTGAACTGATTTATGGCTCCCTCTAAAGATGATGAAATATTAGGTAAAGCATACGATTCGAAATTAATGAAACGCTTGTTGGGTTATGTAAAACCTTACAAACATTATGTGATTATAGCGATCCTTCTTAATATAGTTGTTGCTGCACTAGGACCTGTGCGTCCCTACTTAACCAAAATCGCTATCGATGATTATATTGCCCGGAGTAATTATGACGGACTTATGTATATAACTCTGCTGCTGTTAGGATCATTATTCTTTCAAGCGATAATTCAATATTTTCTTACATATTTTACTCAGTTGATGGGGCAGAAGATAATTTATGATCTGCGCGTTAAACTCTTCAAGCATGTTCAAAGACTAGCCCTCAAATATTTTGATAAAACACCTCTCGGCAGGATTGTAACGAGAACAACAAATGATGTTGAATCACTAAATGAACTCTTCTCCTCAGGAATAGTTATGGTGTTTAGTGATATTTTTATAATTCTCTGGATATTGATATTTATGTTCTCACTCTCGTGGGACTTGTCGCTGGTTACATTGTCTGTGCTACCGATTCTGATTTACGCTACTTTTCTCTTCAGAAGGAAAGTAAGGGAATCATACCGCGATGTTCGTTTTCATCTCGCGAGGTTAAATTCGTTTATGCAGGAACGAATAGGCGGGATGAGTATCATGCAGCTCTTCTCTAAAGAAAAGGATGAACTTAAATCATTCGGCAGTATCAATGCTGACCATAAAAAAGCGAATGTTGATTCAATCTATTATTATGCCGTATTTTTCCCTGTAGTTGAAATTTTAAGTGCTGTCGCGGTTGCTCTTATCGTTTGGTATGGTGGTGGTGAAGTTGTACAATCCAGTATGACGATTGGTGTATTATTCGCTTTCATTCAGTACACCGAGATGTTCTTCAGACCAATCAGGGATCTTTCAGAAAAGTATAATATCATGCAGACTGCTATGGCATCTTCAGAGAGGATTTTCAAACTGCTTGATAACGATACATTCATTAAAAACAATGAAAATGGAGTTGTACCTGAAGATATTAAAGGTGAAATAGAATTTAAGGATGTAAGTTTTGCCCATAACAGTAACGATTATGTACTGAAAAACATATCCTTTAAAATTAATCCGGGTGAAACCGTCGCGATAGTGGGGGCGACCGGTGCGGGTAAGACAAGTATAATTAATATTCTTACCCGATTTTACGATATTCAGAAAGGCTCAATTCTGGTAGATGGAGTTGATATCCGCGATATGGATAAGCGCGACCTGCGGCAGTTCATTTCAATAGTATTGCAGGATGTGTTTTTATTCAGTGGTACGATTAAATCCAACATTAGTCTCGATTCAGAAGAGATATCTGAAGAACAGGTAATTGAAGCGGCAAAAACTGTTGGCGCGTTTGGTTTTATCGACCGTTTACCCGCAAAATTTGATGAAGTTGTAAAAGAAAAAGGATCAACTTTATCTGTTGGGCAAAAACAGCTTATTTCGTTTGCCCGCGCGCTTGCATATAATCCTCAAATACTTATATTGGATGAAGCAACTTCCAGCGTAGATACTGAGACAGAACTTCTTATCCAGAAGGCGATTGAAAAGCTTTTGGTTGGAAGAACTTCTATTGTTATTGCGCATCGATTATCAACCATCCAGAATGCTGATAAAATTCTGGTAATGCATAAAGGTGAGGTACGTGAAATAGGTACCCATCAGGAACTACTTGCGCAAAAAGGTATCTATTACCGTTTGTATCAGTTGCAATATAAGGATCAGGAAATAACCAAAACGGCTTAACTAATTAGAGGATCATATGCCCAAACAACGCTTTATGACCCTTCCACGGCATATTTTGGAAGGTGAGAAAAAGCATCCCGAAGCAACGGGTGAACTTTCCGCACTTCTATCACAAATCGCGTTAGCAGCAAAAACAATATCACTTGAAGTAAATAAAGCGGGCTTAGCTGATATACTCGGCTTTACCGGCGAAACGAACACACATGGCGAACAGGTTAAAAAACTTGACATGTTTGCTCATGAAATTATGATACGCGCCCTCGATCACGGAGGTCACTTTTGTGTTATGGCTTCCGAAGAGGAAGAAGATATAATTCACATTCCCTCTCATCACGACATTGGTAAATACGTCATCCTTTTTGATCCGCTCGATGGTTCATCAAATATTGACGCAAATGTTTCGATTGGAACTATATTCTCAATTTATAAAAGAATTTCACCGGAGGGAACCCCCGGTACGCTTGAGGATTGTCTTCAACCGGGAACTGAACAAGTGGCTGCCGGTTATATTGTTTATGGTTCATCTACCATATTTGTTTATACTACAGGCGAAGGTGTTTATGGTTTTACCCTTGACCCCGCGTTTGGTGAGTTTCTTCTTTCCCATGACGATATAAAAATTTCCAAAACCTGTAGTATATACAGCCTGAATGAAGGTAACTACAAATATTGGAATAACGGACTTAAAAAATACATCAAGTATCTGCAGGATGCAGATGATCAGCGCGGAAAACCATATACCGCCAGATATATTGGTTCAATGGTTGCGGATGTTCACCGAAATCTTCTGTACGGCGGAATTTATATTTATCCTGCCGATAAAAGGAGTCCTACCGGAAAACTGCGATTAATGTATGAATGTAATCCGATGGCATTTATTGTAGAAGCTGCGGGTGGAAGAGCAATTTGCGGTCACAGACGCATAATGGAAATTGAACCTGAAAGTCTCCATCAGCGGGTACCGATTTATATCGGAAGCGAAGAAGCTGTGAATGAGGTTGAAAAATACCTTAAAGAATATGGCGATGTTGACCTGACGAATTAGACGTTTCGAAAATCCCTCATCAAAAAATGAGGGGTTTTATTTATTCTATTTTCGTGTTTTGGATTTTATATTCCCCACAATATTCTTTGCGTGGTATCGCGAGTTTTCAATAAACCATTTACCAGTATCCATTCCACCACAGACCACACCGGCGAGATATAACCCTGAAATGTTTGTCTCAAATGTATTTTCGTCGTGGTGCGGTATTTTCTTCTCTCCCCCTGTGAGTGCAATTCCTGACTTTTCAAGTAAATTATAATCAGGTTTGTAGCCTGTCATAGCGAGCACAAAATCGTTTTCAATTGTTACGATTCCTTCGGGAGTTTGAACTATTACTGTGTCTGGTGTAATTTCCAAAACTTCGGAATTAAAATAAGCTGTGATGGAACCTTCATTGATTCTGTTCTCAATATCGGGGCGTACCCAGTATTTTACTCCATCATCAATTTTATCGGAACGTATAACCATTGTTACCTCTGCACCTCGACGATAGGTCTCCAGCGCGACATCAACCCCGGAATTACCACCGCCAACAACCAGAATTTTTTGTTCGTTAAAAGGATGTGGTTCCTTATAATAATGGAATACTTTGGGGAGTTCCTCTCCGGGTACCCCCATCAGGTTAGGGTACATAAAAAATCCGGTGGCGATTACTACGTTTTTTGCTTTATACTCATTTTTTGAAGTAAAAACATTAAATGCGCCATCTTGTTTTTCTACAGATGTCACTTCTTTATAAAGATTAACTTCAAGACTATGGGAAGTTTTTACCCGTCTGTAATACTCCAAAGCTTCGGTGCGTGTGGGTTTCATACCATGCGAAATAAAAGGTACATCGCCTATTTCCAGACGTTCACTCGTGGAAAAGAATACCATATTCAGAGGATAATTAAAGATAGAATCTACAAGTGTTCCTTTTTCGAGAACTATATAGTTTAGATTCTGTCTTTTTGCTTCAATGGCGCATGCGAGTCCTATCGGTCCCGCGCCTACTATGATTAGATCGTACATATTAAAATAATTTGGATTCAGGTAAAAAAATCGTTAACAAGAAAATTTGTTAAATAGTGCCTTGCAAAATAGTTAATTAACTGTTTAATTAGAACCTTTTATTATTGAGATAAACTGCAAAATGAGTAAAAAGAAACCACAATATTTTTATCAGCAATCGGGTGTTATACCATATAAAATTGAGAATAACGAACTAAAGGTATTATTAATTACATCAAGAAAAGGTAAAAAGTGGAAAATACCCAAAGGAATTGTTGAACCGGCTTTATCCCCTTCAGATTCCGCTGCGAAAGAGGCCTTCGAAGAAGCCGGTATTTTAGGGAAAGTAGATAAAGCCGAGATAGGAAGCTACAAATATTTCAAGTGGGGTGGGGAAATAAGTGTTTCATTATTTGCTATGAAAGTTGAGAGGGAGCTTGATACCTGGGAAGAAGATTTCAGACATCGAAAATGGGTTACTCCCGAAGAAGCAGTTGTGCTTGTTGAAGAAACAGAACTTAGAAGAGTGATATTAAGATTAGACCGACGTTTTTATTAGAGATGCCCGCATTTTACAATTATCATTTTTTTTCATTTCGATAAGAATTTCTAAACCTGGACTTTATTTGAGCTTCTCTTTCTATTCCTATCAATATCATTATGATGAGTAGTTTTTGGAAACTCCCAATTCGCGGGAAAATCTATGGGTTTTATTTCTTCTCTTTGTAATTTATATTGTATTGAAGAAAAAATCATGATTTTCTAAATTTTCTTCATTGGTTCCGTGCAAAACAAATTTTTTTTATGCTTATCTTTGGTTGTGACAATTTGTGACAAACCTTTACTTCGTCATGACAACTTGTCACGGAACCATCCCGTCTTAATAGACAGAAAAACAAAAAATCTATTAAACGGGAGTTAGAAATGAAAAAGTTGACATTAGTTTTTGCAGCATTAGTTCTTTTAACAAGTTTGGTTTCAGCACAGTCAGAAAGAGCGGAATTAAAAAAAGAACATCTGGGGAATCTTGTAGCGGCAATAAATTCAGACAATTCCGGTCTTCAGAGAAGCGGATTATATGTAATCGCTCAGAATGGCATAACAGAAGCGACTGAGGCGGTTCATGAATTGTACGATACCACAAATTCGCAGAGTGTTAAATTTCATTCTTTGAGAGTTATGTTAATACTTGGTGGAAAAGATAATCTGGAAAAGATAAGAGATATCAGCAGAAACGAAACTAATATAAAAATAAGATCTTTAGCATACTCCTACTATAGTCACGTAGTGGATGACGTGTTAAGATACGCCTCAAATTGAGGTGTTCTTGTTGATGAGTGAAAGTCCGGTTAACGCCGGACTTTCGTATTTTAAAGGTGTTGATTAATCCAAATTTATAGTAACAACTTTATTTTCTGTAACTTCGAACATTGCGTCTTCCCATGATGCCGGGCCGAAAGTACCGGAAGCATCATTGCTGAAACCGTAATCTTCCGAGGGAATTCCCATGAAATTCATATCCAGCTTATGATTATTGTTTTCATCATGAAAAAGCTTGATCGCGTAGTTACCTGCAGGGATATCACTGAACAGAATAATACAAAGACCATTTTTTATCTCACCCCGAAGTCCTTTATAAGGTAAATCACCCTCGTCATAATTTTTTTTTGAGTCACACAAAGCCACGCTAATTACACCGTCATCGTTTGAAATATTTTCAACTTTGAGAGTAAGTTGATAAAGAGGAACATCATCAGCGCGCTGGGCAAAACTTGACAATGCAAATAAAAGAATGAATAACAGTATGTACTTCAATTTATGGTCTCCTTTAAATCGTTAAAAATATTCACTAGTTTAACAACTCAGGTTTCTTCAGGTTCTTGCCTAAATCCTTTTTGTTTATCATAAATTTGGCTGAACCTTTATAATATGGTGAAATATCGTAGGGATTATAATAAAAAATGAGGTCTTCACCAATGATCCCGAATGATTCCGAGAGTGAAAATCTACCAGCTTCATAAACGAAAAAATCTTCAGCCAGAAGGTCTGCGTCCGGGGCAATACCCTGAAATTCCCTGAATTTGGCTTCCGCCAACTCCATGAAAAAAACTGAGGATGTATCTACAATATCATCAAGAGAAATTTCGGAAGCTCGTTTTGTATCGAAAGATAGAAATACTTTTTTGATAATTGGATGGGCTCCACCAGTGAATTGTTCTTCTGTGAAATCAAAAGTGATAACGTTTTTACTTTTGTACACTACCTTTGCGTCCCGCTTAAAACTCCATCCCATTCTATAATCAGGGAATTCTTCCACCAGACTGCGATAGGCTTCGAATACAGTATCAATCATATCCTGTGGTTTGGAATAAACGTCGTTCTCATACATTGGGGCTTCGATAAAATCTTTTACCGCGCTTCTCAGGATTTCGTCAAGCTGTGTGTTACCCGACTCTATTTCGGGATATCTTAATGTGACCGCAACACCTGCTGCATGAGCTCCAACATTTTTCAGAGTATCGCTGATGATTATGTCGTTCACTTTTATGTTTGTCGGTTCACTGCCACACGACATAAAAATCAATGCACTTATAATTAAATAAAGGTATTTCATATTGTTCACCTGTTTAAAAATATTTGATAATCTTAACTGTAATGTACTTAAAAGAATCAATTTTTAGCCTGAAATTTCCAAAATAATTTCATTATATTTAAAATTTATGATAAAAATACTGGTTGATAAAGTGTCTTCTGAAAAAATACTTGTAACCTCGGCATTACCATACGCAAACGGACCAATTCATCTGGGGCATTTAAGCGGCGCATATTTGCCCGCCGACATTTTTGTGCGCTACCATCGTTCGAAAGGAACTGATGTTATATATGTGTGTGGTTCGGATGAGCATGGTGTTCCGATTACTATAACCGCTGATAAGGAAAAAATTACTCCTAAAGAAGTTATTGACAGATTCCATAACGCTAATATAGAGGCATTTGAAAAATTCGGGATGAGTTTCGATATTTATTCCCGTACTTCGCACCCTACACATCATGAAACAGCGAAGGAATTTTTCAAAAATTTCTATGATCGCGGATTGCTAAACGAAAAAAAATCGATGCAGTTTTTTGATCCCAAAGCAAATATGTTTCTGCCCGATAGATATGTGGAAGGTACTTGCCCGAAATGTGGTAACGAAGAAGCAAGAAGTGATGAATGCGAAAATTGCGGTGCTCTTTATGACCCGTCCGAATTGAAAAACCCTAAAAGTAAAATTAGTGGTGAGACACCTGAATTGCGGGAAACATCACACTGGTATTTTCCTTTGGGTAAATTTCAGGAAGAGCTGGAAAAGTATGTCGACGCTTCGAACAAGAAGTACAACTGGAAGGAAAATGTTCTCCAGTATTGTTACGGCTGGTTTAAAGATGGTTTGAAAGACAGAGCGGTTACGAGAGACCTTGACTGGGGAGTTGAAGTCCCGCTTGAAGGTGTAGATCATAAAGTGCTTTATGTGTGGTTCGAGGCAGTTTTAGGTTATATCTCTGCTGCCAAGGAACTTGGTAAAGAGCATGGTACTCCTGAATTGTGGAAGAAATACTGGCAGGGTGGTGACACCAGATATGTGGCATTTATCGGCAAGGACAATGTTGTTTTCCACACTATAATTTTCCCCGCGATGTTGATGGCATGGAATGAGGGGAATGAAGATAAATATATACTTCCGGAAAATGTACCCGCAAATGAATTCCTTAATTTTGAAGGGAAGAAATTCTCTAAGTCCAGGGGTTGGGGAATTGATGTAAAGGAATTTTTGGATATATTCCCGGCTGATCCGCTGCGTTATACGCTAGGCGCGAATCTTCCTGAAAATAAAGATACCGACTTTTACTGGAAGGAATTTCAGTCACGTAATAATGGTGAACTTGCTGATATTCTGGGCAATTTTATTAACAGAACTTTCATTTTTGCCAACAAGCATTTTGAAGGTAAGGTACCGCAGCTGGGTGAGTTAACCGAAATGGATTCGGAAATGCTTCAAACAATCGCTTCGTACCCTGCTAAAATCGGGGAACTGATTGAAAAGTATAAAATGAAAGACGCTATATTTGAGATGATGAATCTTGCCCGCGCGGGTAATAAATATTTTAATGATAGTGAACCATGGAAAAGTGTTAAAACTGATAAAGCGGCTTGCAGTACTACAGTAAATATTTGTCTTCAAACGATCGCGGCACTTGCGGAAGTCTTTAGCCCGGTCATTCCCGAAAGTTCATCCAAAATTTTTACGATGTTGAATTTGAAACCGGTCGGTTGGCAAAATGCCGGTAAAGAAATTCTTTCGGGCGGACACCAGTTGAATAAACCCGAAATACTCTTCTCAAAAATTGAAGATGAAGCTATTGAAGCACAGGTTAATAAACTTGGTGTAGTTGATGGCAAGAAAGAAGATGATAATCTTATAAGCATTGATGACTTTTTCAAGGTTGAGCTTAAAACCGCTGAGGTGGTTCATGCGGAAAAAGTTAAAAAAAGTAATAAATTGCTCAAGCTGAATTTGAGGATTGGTAAGGAAAAGCGTCAGGTTGTTGCCGGTATAGCAAAATCTTACACTCCTGATGATATCATAGGTAAAAAGGTTATCATCGTTGCCAATTTGCAGCCGGCGAAACTAATGGGTGTCGAGTCACAGGGTATGGTTCTCGCTGTTGAGAATATTGATGGCGGTTTGAATGTTGTGGAATTACCTGAAAATGTAGAAACTGGTGTGAGAGTTAAATAGACTTTCAAAAGTTGAAAATAATTTAGAAACAAAAATTTCATCGGTTTGTAGAAGTAAAAGATTATTTCGGTGAAATTTTCAAAATAATTGATAAAAAACTATTAAATAAATTTACTCCGGAGGTTGATACTATGAAATTGAGATTATTCTCAATTGCTGCCCTGTTTTTATTGTTAATATTAAGTGCTTGTTCTCCAAAAAGTTCAGAAGTTCTTGTGGCAGAATTTCAGGACATGCCAGTTACATTGAATGAGTTCGAAGATGCGTACGCTAAAAATGCCGGTGGAGTTGAAGAGGCAAAAAAAGATTCTGTTTCAGAGTACAAAAATTTTCTTGATTTATACGTGAATTACAGAATGAAATTGAGGGATGCCAGAGTAAGAAATTATGAGAAAGATCCGGCATTAAAAAATGAACTTAATGACTACAAGAAAAAAGTTGGTGTTTCTTTTATCAAGGAAAAAGAAATAGTTGAACCCTCATTGCAGGAGTTTTATAATAAGAAAAAAGAAGAGATGCGTGTTAGTCATATTATGATACGCGCTGATAAACGTTCAAAAGAAGACGCCTTGCAGATCGCGAACAATATTCTCGACAGCCTTAAAAAAGGTGGCGATTTTGCTACATTGGCAAGAAGATATAGTGAAGACCAGTTTTCTAAAGATAATAACGGCGACATCTACTATATTACTGCCGGACAAATAATTCCCGCTTTTGAAGCGGCTGTATTTGCAACAAAGAAAGGTGAAGTTTACCCTGAGGCTGTAGAAACACGCTATGGATATCATATAGTAAAAGTTACCGATCGTGGTCCAAGAATAAATAAAGTTCACGCGCGCCATATTCTAATCGACTTTAAGGATGATGAAGGTAAAATTGATTCGTTGAAAGCAAAAGCTTTCGCGTCTAAAATTCTTGATTCTCTGAAAACCGGTTCCGATTTTGCAGAAATGGCAAGAAAATATTCTGAAGATAAAGGTAGCGCTCCTAATGGTGGTGACCTCGGATTTTTTGAAAGAAGAAGAATGGTTAAGGAATTTGATGAAGCATCTTTCAAATTGGGTGTAGATGAAATTTCAGATTTAGTAAAGACCAGATATGGTTACCATATCATTCAGGTATTGGATATAGAGGAAATTCCTCCATACGCTGAAGAGAAACAAAAATTGCGTAACATATACGATAAGGTATATTACAACGATGATATGAAAGAATATATCGATTCGTTGAAAGTTGAATTTGCCTTCACACCGGATGAAGCCGGAATAAAGGCTTTCGAAGATGGTATCGATTCTGTTATCGTAAATCAATATGCCGAAGCTGAAGTAAGAGATGCTGTAAAAGATAATCTGTTTTTTACATTTTCAGGAAAAAAAGCAAGTGCTGATTCGGTTTTCTTGTATGTAATGGAAGAAAGTAAATACAAAAACAAAGTAATCGACCGCAAAGTGATAGATGACGCGATCGAAGATTACGCTCAACAGGTTCTTCTTGAAGAAAAGGCCATGATTCTTGACAAAACAAATGAAGATTTTGCAAGATTAATGGATGATTATAAGAACGGAATTTATATTTTCAAACTTCAGGAAGATGAAGTCTGGAATAAAGTTGAAATTGATTCAACCGAGTTAAAATCATTCCACGCCCGTACAAAAGATAATTATGTTTATCCAGACCGAGCTGATTACAGTGCTGTTTATGTAAAATCTGATAGTGTTATAAACGCGTTATATGCTCAATTAACACCTGAAACAGATTTTGATGAGTTCGCGAATGAACATACTAAACGTCCCGGAATGAGAGAGAAAAAGGGTTATTACGGAACAAAAAATATTGCTGATGATGAATTGGCCGCTAAAGCATTTGAATTGGCTCCCGGTGAATACAGTAAACCATTCGAAATCAAAAATGGATGGTACATTGTTTACCTGCATGAAAAATATCCTTCACGTGTAAAAACATTTGAAGAAGCCAAACCGGAAGCGGCGAGCGCTTATCAGGAAGAATTGAGTAAAAAACTCGAGAAAGAATATATTCAGAGTCTCAAAAAACGTTATGAACCTGAAATTTATTACGAAAACCTGGAAAAGGCCTTTATTGAGGAGCCGGTCGAAAATAATTAGTTTTGCTTTTGCTATTCTTGCGCTGGTTTCGTGTAAAGAAGAAACGTCGCAGGAAAGCTATGTGGTAAAAATTAACAACTCCGTCTTAACCGAGGCGGAGTTGAATAATATTATTTCGGATCGTGGAACTGCTCTGAAACATCGTGAAGAATTTATTCGTGAATGGATAGATACTGAAATTCTTTACCGTGAAGCGGTAGTACTCGGGTTTGATAAAACTGAAGAGTTCAACGCAATTATTGAGGAAACTAAAAAACATCTTGCCGGAACCCTGGTTATCAAAGATTATGTTGACCAAAATTTTTCTGAACCGGGTATTTATGATGTTAAAAAATATTTTGAAGAGCACAGCAGTGAATTCCAATTTAGCAATAAAGTTTATGTGTTAAATCTCGCTGTAATTAATGGTGAAGCGGAGGCGTTAAAATTCAGAGATTACATCGTTGATTATGATTGGGGGATTGCTGAAAATTATTTTGCTGAAAATGCCGCGGTGAATAAAATGCTGAATGAAAAGTTTTTTCATGAATATCAGCTCATGCCGTCGCAATTAAACAAAATAGTAAAAACTTTACCAATTGGTGAGCCATCCATACTGTTGGAATTGGAACCGGGTCTTTTTACAATTGTTGAAGTTGTACACATATACAATGAAGGTGAAATACCTGAATTTGATTATGTGAGAGAAAATGTAAAAGAAAAGTACGGCATGATACAAAAGAAAAAATTGATTGCCGAATTTATGGAGAGTTTGTACTCTCGCTATAATATTGAAATTATCAGGGATAGTAAATGAAACGTTTTACCTATGGTTTGTTGATGTTGGCTTTGATGTTCACTATAACTGCTGCACAGAATGTACTGGATAAAGTTGTTGCTGTCATCGACGATGAAATTATACTCAAATCGGAACTTGATCAGGAGGTTTCTTTCTTTGCCGCACAGAGAAATCTGAATCCAAATAGTCCTGAATTGCGAAAACAGGTACTTGACGCAAAGGTAGAGGAGAAACTTCTTTATGCTCAGGCTGAGCTCGATTCAATTACCGTATCAGATGACGAGGTGGATAATCAGATTGAAATGCAGCTGAATTATTTCGTATCTCAGTACGGTTCCGCTGAAAGGATTGAAGAAGCTTACGGAATGTCGATTGAGCGTATTAAACGTGAGATGAGAGAATCTACTCGGAAAAACCTGATGGCACAGACCGTCCGCCAGCAGAAATTTGGAATGATCGACGTAACCCGCCGAGAAGTAGAAGAATTTTTCACGAATTATGAAGATTCCCTTGGTGTTATCCCTGAGAAATTTAAAATCGCCCACATATTTATAAATCCAAAAGCGGATGAAGATATAATGGCGAAGGCAAGAGCAAAAGCTCAATTGCTGCTTGATAGTATCAAAGCCGGTGCTGATTTTGCAGAGCTTGCAAAGGCCAATTCTGATGATCCGGGAAGCGCGGTTAGAGGTGGTGATCTCGGCTTTGTAAAACGTGGTGTCTTTTTTACCGAGTTTGAATCTGCGGCTTATGCTCTTCAGGAAGGAGAACTTTCAGGTATAGTGGAATCCCCGGTTGGATTTCATATTATTGAACTTCTTGAGCGGAGAGGTGAAAGTATACATTCCCGTCATATATTGGTAAAACCGAAATCGGATGGTGACAGTGATTTGCGCGCGATTGAATTTTTGTCTGATGTGAGAGATAGCATACTTTCAGGTGATACAACATTCGCGTATTTCGCGAAAAAATATAGCGATGACAAAGATTCAAAAGGAAAAGGTGGTCTTCTTGGAGTTTTTGAGGAATCTCAATTGGAAAAACCGCTTTTGGATATGGTTTACAAGCTAAAAGAAGGTGGAATCAGCTTTCCAAAACGCCTCGATATTGGTCCTGATACATACGGTTTTCACATTGTGAAACTTATTGAAAGAATTCCGGAACACAACCCCACTCTTGAGACAGATTATGATGAGTTAAAAAGACTTGCCGAGTTTCAGAAACGTGAAGAAAAATATAACAAGTGGATGACTGAACTTAAAGATAAGATTTATTGGGAAATTAGAATTTAAGAAGGAAATTATTTGAGCACCACAGAAAATAAAGATGTAGCTCTCGTCGAGGAACTCAAGGCTAAGACAACAGAAATTAAAAAAGAGATTGCTAAAGTAATTATTGGACAGGATAAGATCATTGATGATCTTCTTATAAGTCTTTTTTCCCGCGGGCATTGTCTTCTGGTTGGAGTACCCGGACTGGCGAAAACACTAATTATTAAGACTCTCGCCGATATACTCGATCTCAAATTTAACAGGATTCAGTTCACACCCGATCTTATGCCCGGTGATATAACCGGAACCGAAATTATAGATGAAGATCCTGTGACTAAAAAAAGAGCCTTCAGGTTTATTAAAGGTCCGGTATTTTCAAATATAATTCTTGCTGACGAAATCAACCGTACACCTCCTAAAACACAGGCAGCACTTCTTGAAGCTATGCAGGAGCACAGGGTAACAGCAGCGGGAACTACATATTCTCTGCCGGAACCGTTCTTCGTACTCGCAACCCAAAACCCGATTGAACAGGAAGGTACTTATCCACTCCCTGAAGCCCAGCTTGACAGATTTATGTTCAACTTATGGGTAGAGTATCCAGAGTTCGATGAAGAGATAGATATTATTAAATCGACCACGAGCGCATACAAAGCGAACTTGTCCAAAATACTCACATCAGAGGATATTGAGAAATTCCAGCAGCTTGTCAGACGTGTACCTGTTGCCGATAATATAATTGATTTTGCTGTAAAAACAGTCCACAAAACAAGACCGCAGTCAGAATTTTCAACCGAACTTGTAAAAAATAAAGTGAGTTGGGGAGCGGGTCCTCGAGCGTCGCAATATTTAGTTCTGGCAGCCAAGACCAGATCGATTATGGAAGGTAGATTTACACCCGGAATTGATGATGTTAAAAAAGCGATGCTGCCGGTTTTAAGGCACAGGGTAATTCCGAACTTTAACGCTGAAGCTGAAGGACTTACATCAGTAGATATTCTAGAAAGCCTGAACAGTTAGTTCGGGCTTTTTTGTTTGCATCCCACCGACAAAACCTACCATCTCCTGATACCATTGAAAAAATTGATAAGATGGCAATAAATTATGACAATAGTTTTCAGGATTATACATTGCTAGTCAGATTGTATTAACCAAACTGAAATTGTGTATTTAAACAAAAAAAGCGTTCAATTTCTTGAGAGCTTCTTACTTTGCGGGGCCGATCCCGATCTGCCCCGGCAGACGGGAAACTCGCGACCTTTCCGACTTGGTAGTCGGAACGATCTAACCAAACTGAACCTGTGTGTTTAAACGAAAAAAGCCCTCAATTTCTTGAGAGCTTCTTATTTTTGCGGGGCCGATCCCGATCTGCCCCGGCAGACTGGAAACTCGCGACCTTTCCGACTTGGTAGTCGGAACGTTCTAACCAAACTGAAATTGTGTGTTTAAACGAAAAAAGCCCTCAATTTCTTGAGAGCTTCTTATTTTTGCGGGGCCGATCCCGATCTGCCCCGGCAGACTGGAAACTCGCGACCTTTCCGACTTGGTAGTCGGAACGATCTAACCAAACTGAACCTGTGTGTTTAAACAAAAAAAGCCCTCAATTTCTTGAGAGCTTCTTATTTTTGCGGGGCGGATCCCGATAAATCGGGAAACACGCGACCTTTCCGACTTGGTAGTCGGAACGATCTAACCAAACTGAACCTGTGTGTTTAAACAAAAAAAGCCCTCAATTTCTTGAGAGCTTCTTATTTTTGCGGGGCCGACGAGACTCGAACTCGCGACCTCCTGCGTGACAGGCAGGCGTTCTAACCAAACTGAACTACGACCCCATATTTATTATGAACACGCCATTAAAAATGACAGACTTAAATATAATGTTATGCTCTTCGGTACGCAAGAAAAAATTGAATTATTTTTAATTTTATTTCGCAACTCTTAATAAACAGGGCAATTCGTAATAAATTTCAGTTATGAAGAATAATAAATTTTAGCTATTTTTAAAGATTAATACAAAAATGAAATTAATGAGCTGGTTATATGTCCGACACAAAATTGAATGATATTCCAAAAGCCTATAATCCTAAAGATGTTGAGGATAAATGGTACAAATTCTGGGAAGAGAATAATTTATTCCACTCTGAAGTTGACGAGAGTAAACCATCATATACAATTGTAATTCCACCACCAAACGTTACCGGAATGCTTCATCTTGGTCATGTGCTTAATAATACGATTCAGGATGTTTTTGTTCGCTACAAACGAATGAAAGGTTTTAACGCATGCTGGGTTCCGGGAATGGATCATGCTTCTATTGCAACTGAATCCAAAGTGATAGCCAAACTAAAAACCGAAGGGGTGGACAAGTATGAGCTCGGCAGGGAAGAGTTTCTTAACCACTGCTGGGACTGGACCGAAAAGTATGGCGGCATAATAATTTCACAGTTAAGAAAGCTTGGTGTGAGTTGCGATTGGGAACGTCAGCGGTTTACAATGGACGACCATTATTATAGTAAAGTTGTTGAGGCTTTTGTAACGCTTTACAACGAGGGTTACATTTATCGTGGTTACCGCATGGTGAACTGGTGTCCGGCATCAAAATCAGCGATATCTGATGAAGAAGTTGAATATCAGACAAAAAACGGTAAGTTGTGGCATTTCAGGTATCCTCTTAAAGATGGTGATGGTTATCTGGTTGTGGCGACTACCCGTCCGGAAACAATGCTTGGAGATACTGCTGTAGCTGTTAATCCTAACGATGAAAGATATAAACACTTGGTGGGTAAAACCGTAATTCTTCCGATAATGAACAGGGAAATTCCTGTAGTTGCCGATGATTATGTTGATATGGAATTTGGTACCGGAGTTGTGAAAATTACTCCTGCTCATGATGTAAATGACTACGAGCTCGGAAAACGCCATGATCTTCCCGCGATAAATATTTTCCATCCTGACGCCACCGGAAACGAAAACGTTCCTGAAAAATACCAGGGAAAAGACCGATACGAAATCAGAAAAGGTGTTGTTGCCGATTTTGAAGAATTGGCTCTCCTTGACAAGATTGAAGATTATACTAACAAAGTTGGTTATTCCCAGCGCGGCGGTGTTCCGATTGAATCGTACCTGAGTGAGCAGTGGTTTATGAAAATGGATGAACTGGTAAAACCTGCCGTTGATGTCGTAAATGAAGGTCAGGTTAAATTTCACCCTGAACATTGGATTAAAACATATCAGCACTGGATGACCAACATCCGGGACTGGTGTATCTCACGACAGTTATGGTGGGGTCACAGGATTCCTGTTTGGTACCACAAGGAAACAAAAGAGATTTATTGTAATGTTGAGCCACCCAAAGATATCGAAAATTGGGTGCAGGATACCGATGTGCTCGATACCTGGGCGTCTTCCTGGTTGTGGGCGCACGGTGTATTCACAAATGAAAAGGACGAGAACTATTATTATCCTACAGATCTGCTTGTTACAGCCCCCGATATTATCTTCTTCTGGGTTGCGAGGATGATTATCGCCGGAATGAAATTCAAGGGTGAAATACCATTCAAGGATGTTTACTTCACAAGTATCATCCGTGATGGTAAAGGCAGGAAAATGAGTAAGTCTCTCGGTAACTCTCCCGACCCGATCGATGTTATGGATGAGTATGGTGCCGACGCGCTGCGTTTTACGATCAATTACATCGCGCCTTTGGGGCAGGATGTATTATTTGATGTTGAAAAATGTGAGATTGGTAGAAATTTCGCGAATAAAATTTGGAACGCCGGACGATTTCTGCTGATGAATGCTGAAAAGATTAAATATAACCATGAACTAGTTGATAAGCATATCGATTTTACAGATGAGTGGATCATATCGAGATTTAACGACACCATGAAAAAGCTCAATCAGGCGATGGATAAACTGGAAATCAATCTTGCGACAAAAATATTATACTCTTACGTGTGGAATGATTTCTGTGACTGGTACGTGGAATTGGCAAAATCGAGATTGTATTCAGATAATGAAGAAGTACAGTCGGCTGTATTGACCAGAGCTTTGAATCTGTTTGATGAAATGCTAAAAATGATTCATCCGTTTATGCCTTTTATTTCCGAAGAGATTTGGCATCTTCTTCCCGGTGAAAGAGGTGGTGAGTCAATCTCTGTTGCTCAGCTTGCGGAAGTGGATGAATCCAAAATTAACAAGGACGTTGAAACCAGATTTGAATTTGTCCGGAGTGTTGTAACCGCGATACGCAATATCCGTGGAGAGATGAATATTCCGCCATCAAAAGCGATAAACCTTGTGCTCAAAACTGAAGAAGTAGAAGAATCGCAGGTTAATTATATTAAAAATCTTATTCGCGCTTCGGAAGTTTTTCTTGACAAAAACGCTCAAAAACCGGGTGCTTCTGCTTCAGCTGTAGTAAAAGGATGTGATATATATATTCCCCTTGAGGGTCTGATAGATCTCGAAGTTGAAAAACAAAGGGTTGAGAAGGAAATCGCTCGTCTGGAAGGTGCCCTGAAAGGTGTCGAGAAAAAACTTTCAAACGAAAGATTTGTCAATAACGCGCCTGCTGATGTGGTAGAGAAAGAAAAGAAAAAACAAACTGACTGGTCGCTTTCGCTAGGGAAATTAAAACAAATCCTTTACGATCTAAAATAAATTATGATTTAATTTCAAGTTAGAGGGATATTTCGTAGAAATATCCCTTTTTTTTTATATTTTTTGCTATTATAAGAACAGTAGAGGGTTTGTTCTTTTTGTAGGTAATACGAATTATATTAAGTTATAAAATCTTGTTAACCGATTTACACAACATTAATAAAAATTGGAGTCTTAATGAGGCCAAAAGATGAGATTCTGCGCCAACTGGAAGAAATTGGTATAAAAAATATCAATGACCTGTTTTACAATCTCAGCACTCCTGCTTTATATGAAAGAGCGATACGAAGACGCGAAGGAACAATATCATGTAATGGTCCCCTTGTAGTTAGAACGGGGTTACATACGGGTAGAAGTCCGAACGACAAATTTATAGTGAAAGAACCTTCAAGTGAAGATAATATTTGGTGGGGTAAAGTAAACAGACCCATCGATGGGCAGCACTTTTACAGTATCTACGCCAAGATGATGGCATATATACAAAATAAAGATATATATGTACAGGATTGTTATGCCGGCTGGGATGAAAATTATAGACTCCCGATCAGAATAATTAACGAAACAGCCTGGCATAATATGTTTGCCAAAAATCTTTTCGTTGAAGCAAAAGAAGAAGAACTGGTTAATTTCCATCCGGAATACACAGTTATTCAGATGCCCAATTTACAGGCTGATCCTGAACACGATGGAACCAATTCACCCGTTTTTGTAATCATCAACTTCGGACGAAGACTGGTACTTATCGGCGGTACAAGCTATGCCGGTGAAATTAAAAAATCAATCTTCTCTATTATGAACTATGTTTTACCACTCAAAGGTGTAATGTCTATGCATTGCTCCGCAAACGTTGGCGAGAAGGAAGATGTAGCGGTTCTCTTTGGTCTTTCAGGTACGGGAAAAACTACACTTTCCGCTGATCCTACACGTCAGCTTATCGGAGATGATGAGCATGGTTGGACAGATATGGGTGTCTTCAATTATGAAGGTGGTTGCTATGCTAAAGTAATTAAACTTTCTGAGGAAGCAGAACCTGATATCTACAAAACAACCAAAACGTTCGGTACAATTCTGGAAAATGTTAGTATGAATGCCGATACTCGTCAGCTTGATCTGGATGATGGTACACTTACCGAAAATACACGCGCCGCTTATCCACTTACACAAATCCCCAACATAAGAGTTGGAGGAAAGGCCGGTCATCCTAAAAATATCGTAATGCTTACAGCGGACGCATTCGGGGTATTACCTCCAATCGCAAAATTAACGCCTGAGCAAGCTATGTATCATTTCCTTTCGGGATATACAGCAAAGGTTGCCGGTACAGAAAAAGGTGTGACAGAACCGAAAGCGACTTTCAGCACTTGCTTCGGAGCGCCATTTATGTCGCTGCATCCATCTGTATATGCTAATCTTTTAGGTAAAAAAATAAAAGAACATGATTCACAATGCTGGCTTGTTAATACCGGATGGACCGGTGGCCCTTATGGTGTTGGAAGCAGGATGAAAATCAAATATACCCGTGCGATGCTTAACGCAGCGCTGGAAGGTAAACTTGATAATGTTGAAAGTACCGTTGATGAGTTTTTCGGATTGCATATTCCATCCGAGGTACCCGGAGTACCAACAGAAGTTCTTAATCCTAAAACAACCTGGGAGAATAAAGCAGCCTACGATGAAACAGCGAAAAAGCTTGCCAATATGTTCCATGAAAACTTTAAGGATTTTGCTGCTGATGTTTCAGATGAAATTTTGAATGCCGGTCCCAATAAATTCTAAAAAAAATCACTAAATTTTTTAGCCGTCCTCACGATAATTAAATCGTACCGGGACGGCTTTTTTTTTGTGCGCTATTTCACAACCAGTGTGAACTCCCTTGAGTACCGTGCGTGTTAATTTTTAATTAAGCTTTTTTTTCGTATTTTAAATTTGAACAATAGTATACCAATTCATGTCAACAGCAAATTTAAAGAACGTTAATACCAGGAGTGGTGCGGTTCCGGTTGAATATCTTCTCCAGAACCTTCCGTTCGGTATGGTAATTATTGATTCCGAGTATAATATTCAATGGGTGAATAGCAATATTTTCAGGTTTGCGATTGTTAACCATTTTACTCCTGAAGAAATACTCAACAATAATATCATGCAGATGAAGTTCTTTAAAAATGCCGCAATTCTTAAAGAGCTTGTCAAACTGAAAAACGGCGAGAACTTTGAGAAGAAAATACCGCATGATGCCGGTGAACCAAACACGTTGTTCACCAGAGTAAAAGGCCGACCGCTATATGCTGAAGGTCAGTATACAGGTGGTCTTTTAATTCTTGAGCAATATTCCGTTGAAGATAAACTTGTAAAAGAGGAGTACTTCCGCTCAGAAAACCTCAACGGTCTGCTACAAAACCTCTATGACGCATATTTTATCACAGACTCAACCGGTTCTATAAAATATATTCCAAAATGGAATAAACGTGAGGAATTTAATTTTCCTCTCCCACTAACTCCTAAACGAATATTTGATATTTTCCCCGGTAATTCATCCCTGAGGATGAAACGAGTATATTCCGAATTGTATCAGACAAAAACGAGAAAATCGGAAGACCTGGTATTTCCTCGTTTTGGCGGTGATATTATCTTTAATGCCGATTTCACTCCTTTTGTTGATACTAACGGGGAGATTGTGTTTGTTATGGTTCTTGTTAAGGATGTTACATCCGAAAGAGCCCGGGAGCGTAAACGTGAAGAAGAAAAGCACAAGCTTGAACGCTATAAGATAATAGCGTCAAAGATACTGGATGCTCTCGTTATTACTGATACCGAAGGTAAAATAAAAATCTGGAATGATTCGGCTGAATCACTTTTTGATTTTGAAATGGAACCAGGGTTCAAGCAGTTTGTCGGGGATTTTATACCCTCAATTACAAAGAAACAATTCAAGAAGATTGTGGCTGAAATTGAGCGCACGGGCAAGTGGGAAAGTGATCTTACTATTCTGAGGGATCAAACGGAACTGGTTTATGTTTCTGTTAAGATGAGCATATTTTTTGACGATAATGAACCTCATATAGCGATTGTACTTAGTAATATCACCGAGCGCGCCAGGAGTGAAAGAAAACTGAAAGAATCTGAGCAAAAATTCAGAGAGATTGTTACTAATACTCATGAGTACATCTGCACTTTTGGAATCGACGGTAAAATTACGTTTGTTAATCCGCTTTTTACCAGGACGCTCAATTTACTCGACCTTGAACTTATAAACACCGATTTTAAGGATTTAATTTTTAACGAGAGTGATCTGGAACATTTCCAGATAGATACTTGGGGCAAAAACCCTCCACAGGGTATAGAACTGGCAATCAAAAAAGGCGAAGATGAATTTATACTAACTTCAGCGGAGTTTTCGATTGTTGAGGATTTTAAGGGTGACGCCAAATATTATATCGCCGTACTAACCGATATAACCAAACTGAAGCAGGACGAGAAAGAAATTCTTACCTTAAAGGCACTACTCGAAGCCTCCCAGGATGGAATAGCGGTTCAATCAAAATCAGAATATGTTATGGTGAATGAAACTTTCGCCAAATTGTTCGGATATGACTTTAATAGTGAAGTGATAGGGAAGAACCCTCTCGACTTTGTCGCCGATGAAAACCGGTTACTTGTAGAGAGGTATTTCGAGAACCTGAGAAAAACAAAATCTTCTCACGGAAGACTTGAGTTTCTCGGTAAAAGAAAGGATGGTAAGGAGTTTTTCCTCGAGCTTACAGGTGAAGCTTATCAAGCCGGTAAAACTTTGTATATTGTTTCTATAATCAGAGACATTACTGAGCAGAAACGGGCTGAACGCGCGCTTCGTGCTTCGGAGGAGAAGTACAGGACTGTTACCGATAAGATAAATGTTTCAATGTGGTCTGCTGAAGTATCACAAGGCAGATTGAGAGTGCAGTTTTATACTCCTGCGGTGGCTCAGATTACCGGTTATTCGCCTGATGAATTTATAAATGATTCAAGACTATGGTTCAAAATCATGCATCCTGATGATCTGGATGATATAATTGATAAATTCAGGAAATTCCTTAAAAGTCCGAGCAAAGAGTTTGAGAAGTTTGAATACAGAATATTGTCGAAATCGGGTAATATTGCCTGGATTGAGAATAAGATTAATGCTATTAGAAGCGATGAAGGAGTAATAGTAAAATTATACGGTATTATCGCTGATATTTCGGGAAATAAACGAGCTGAAGAAGAACTTAAACGTTCAGCGGAAGACCTTAAAAAACTTAATGAAACGAAGGATAGATTTATATCTATTATTTCACATGATTTAAGAACACCTTTCAGTTCGATACTTGGCTATACTGATTTATTACTGAGCGGTCAAAGACTTACGGAAGAAAAACGAACCGAATATATTAAGTTTATTCGTGAATCTTCAAATAATATGCTGGCACTGGTGAACTCACTACTTGACTGGACAAGGCTTCAGACCGACAGAATCAAGTTTGAACCTACCAGAATTAACGCCAAGGAAGTTATTGACAAGGCAATTCAGATGCTTTCCGGCAATGCTCTCAAAAAGGATATCGAATTATACAGCACCCTCGAAAGAGATGTTTTCATACATGCTGATGAAAATCTATTGCTCCAGGCGTTTATGAACCTGATTTCAAACGCTGTTAAATTTACCAACTCGGGTGGACGTGTAACAATCGCTGCCAGACCTCTCCCTCTAAATAAGGAATTTGAGTTTTCAGTAGAGGATAATGGCACAGGAATTAAACCGGAAGATTTGGAAAAACTATTCAAGGTTGATACCAAGTTTACTCTTAAAGGAACCGGTGGTGAAAAGGGTAGCGGCCTTGGTTTATCATTGGTTCAGGAAATTATTGATAAGCATGGCGGCAACGTGAAAGTTGAAAGTGAATATGGTAAAGGCTCAACTTTTATATTTACAATTCCGATATCCTCAGCGAAAATACTACTTGTCGATGATTCAAATACCGACAGAATCTTGTATCATAAACTTTTAGCAAATTTGTTGCCGAACCATAAAATTATCGAAGCTGGGAACGGGGAGCAGGCATACACATATATTGTTAATTCAGCACCGGCGCTTGTCATCACCGATCATATCATGCCGCAGAAAACCGGTATGGAGATGGTGAAACAATTAAAAGATTCACCTTTAAAATACAAGCCCCCGGTTTTAGTGCTCAGTAGTCATCTTACACCGGAAATTATTGAAAACTACAAAGAGCTTGGCGTTGAGTACATATTTGCCAAGCCTGTTAATCTCAAAATATTCAAAGCTGCTTTAGATCAATCCTTGAAGCAATCAATCCTCAGTTAGCTTGAAGTCGATGATAGAATAATTTTTCCAATCCTTGTAATCGAAGTGCCACCACTCTGATTTCAGCACGGTAAAACCATATTTACTCATTGCTTCATTAAGTATGTCGCGATTTTTACGCTGCTCATCGGTAAGATCCGGGTATGCAAAGTGGGCTTTCTCTGTAAAATCATCGTATGGAGTTCCCATATCGAGTTCATTTCCATTCTCATCAACGATTGTTAAGTCAACCGCGGCGCCACGGTTATGGCGTGAACCTGTTTTGGGATCAGCCACATAATTTGGATCAGGAAAAATTTCCCACATCTGCTTCTGAACCGACAGAGGTCTGAAAGCATCGAAGACCTTCAATGTATAGCCATAATTTGATTTAAGGTATTCATTAACAGAAGCAAGCGCTTCTCCAACAATTTTACGTGTGTAAACCTTCGCGGTAGGGTAGAGTACCTTTCCGGTGAAGTTATCGGAAGTAGCATATTTTACATCTGTTAGAATTGTAGAATCGATATCACCCAAATAAACAATTGAAGTATCATGCTGAGCAAAAATTGCTCCGGTTACAACCAGAAGAATAAAAATCAGTTTTTTCATCTTTTAATATCTCTAATTAAAGAATGCCCACCGAAATGGAGTACAAATCTGTCTAAAAAGTCATTTCGATACAATGTCCTCCTTCGAAGGAGGTGGATTCCGACGTAAGTCGGAAGACGGAGGATGATTTATTGCATTTGTTCTGACTTTTGGTCATCCCCCATCACAAAATCCGCCGATGGCGGAGTGATTTCCCCCTTCGAAGGCAATGGCGTCAACTTAGTGGTTTTCATGCTAAAACACCCGTTTATTGTTCATGGGATA